>CAYUEN010000007.1:37609-66354 GCA_964443745.1 uncultured Campylobacterales bacterium
AGATGGCCTATATGAAACATATCGAAGGTCCCGTAGGTAATCACGCTTTTCATTTTTCCTCCTCTATTTCGATGCGGACACTGTGCTGTTTTCTACGCTCGGGCGGAGGCAATTGCATATAGGTTTCACCAAAAATTGACTTGAGATAGGCGTCGGTATCCTTCGGCGCGGGAAAAAGATGATTTTCGAATACGATATCCCGTAACGGAAAAATCAGTGATTTCTCAAGGTGGATCACATCATGCATACTCTCCCCTCCGGAGACGACAAAGTCACCCTCTTGCCGATGCATACGATTGATGGCCCGCACAAAAAATCGGGCCAGCGGAGAAACGACCCAAAATCTATTTACCGATATTTTTGCGAAATTGAGCAAAAAACGGTAGCTTTTTTGGGAAAATCCCCGATTTTCGATCGTGTTGACCGGAAAAATGTCGATGAAAATACCCTGATGGTATCCGATTTTTCGGTTCTCTTCCCATCTGTCGATATACTTGGTGCCTCTCTTTCTGATCTTGGCGAAAAACATCCGATGATGCGGATCGGTCCGTCTGGTCTGTAAAAACAGCTCGTCGGGCAACTCCGAGGGAGCGATGCGCAAGAACTTTTCGTAATCCTCTCTGGGCATCGTGACATCCAGATCGTCATCCCACGGAATGAATCCCTCATGTCGAACGGCTCCAAGCAGCGTACCATGATCGAGCCAGTACGTAAGAGCGTGTTTTCGACAGATCCCGTCAAACGCTATCAATATCTCCAGCATCACCTTCTGTGCCTCTTTCACGCTAATTTCCATCCAACATCCGCTCCATCATTTTCAATAGCCGTTTCGCCTGCCTCTTCCTTGCGAAACGCTCGATCAATTCGGTATTGCGCTTCAAAGAGAGAGTTTTTTTCGATATAAGGCGATCGATTCTCCGATATATCGCCTCTACGTCATTTCCATAAGCAAAACCCGCACCAGCTCGCTCAATTAGATCGCCGGCGAAATGATCCGGGCCGATTCCGATCGCCATGATCTCCGTTCCCGAAGCGAGATATTCGTAGACTTTGGCGGGAATCGTTCCTTCGGAACTAGGATTTCGATTTTGGGGTTCATGTTCTAAAAGCAACAGCAAATCGGCATCTCTTTGCGCACGATACGCCTCCTCCTTGGTGATCGTACCGCCGATACGGACATATTCGAAAACTCCATATGTTTGTGCGATCTCTTTCACATCCGCGCTCTCTCCGAAAAAGTGGACTTCCAACATTCCCGGCTGCAGCCGCTTTTGCCTTTCGACTCTTTTGAGCGCCTTGAAAAGCGGTGCGGGGTTTCTCGTTCGTCGATAGATCGTTCCCGTGTGAACGATGCGGATTTTTCGATCCGGCGAGAAAAAGGGCACGCTATCGATCGCTTCGATCTCTTCATGATCGTA
Organism: uncultured Campylobacterales bacterium; assembly: GCA_964443745.1. Taxonomy (GTDB): domain Bacteria; phylum Campylobacterota; class Campylobacteria; order Campylobacterales; family QNZT01; genus CAYUEN01. Next base: position 39,028 of record CAYUEN010000007.1, read on the forward strand.
GCCATTATAAACGATCCGAATCTCTTTGGTGTGCAGTTTGCTCAAATAGTGCGCGAATCCTTCCGAAACCGTCGAGAGCATATCCGCCCTTTTCAGTGTCTTTCGTTCGCCTCTTTTTTGAAAATACGCAATCATGGGATGTGCTCGAAGCAGATGGTTGCCACTCCACAGGTCCCTATAGTCAGCGACCCACAACAAATGCGGAAATTTACGTTTGAGTCTCGAGGCTATCTGATGCGTAGCTTGCGGCGAAAAGGAAGAAAATACAATGTCGTAGCGCTCTTTTTCCATAATCTCTTCAGCTTTTCGGTAGAGGGCCTTTCTCCACAATATATGAACATCGATACTGTTTCCTATGAGGTTTCGCCTCAGTTTTCGGACGGATTTGCGCACATTATCCCAAAAACCACCTTTTTTCGACTTTGGACCCAAGACTTCATCCGTCCCCTTCGTACGATACCTTCTCGTCAACCAGGGTGCGAAATCCATCTCGATCACTTTGAGATTTTCAAGGTTTTTTTCCGGGGGAATATAGTTTAGCGAACCGAAAAAGGGGTATTTCTTGGGCGTCAATACCGTCACATCATGGCCGACTTCGCTCCAATATTTGGCGAAACTGTAGATTCTCGACACCGCCATTCCTCCCAGCGGAGGAAATTGGAAAACGATCATCAATATTTTCATGGTTGGTTCCCTATATGATTATGGGATCGTGTTTTTTTATAAACAGATCCATATATTCAATTCCGGGAAGATCAAAAAGTATCGTCTTGCAGTCAAACTCCACCCCTTCATACAGTGCTGTCGAAAAAACGCCCGCTTGATACTCACTCACTGCGAACAATCTATACAAATCCGATTCTTCTACAATCTCCACCATACCATAGTCGACCAACGTTTGAAGCGTAGGATAGGTGTTCGATCGACCGTATTCAGATGGATGCATTTTAAAATATATTTTATATTTCTGAAAAAAAGCGCTATTTTCTTTAATTTTTTTCGCTATTGCTTCCGTATGTCCACTTTGGGAGAGTACCAGAAGCGTATCTTTCTTTTTCATATATCGACGATATTTTTTTTTCTCTTCTTCCATAAAACGAAAAGGGTAAATCTCGATTTTCATTCCAGGATTACAGCTGGATATCATCTCTTCCCAAAATCTATTCCATACCCAAAAAGTATCCGGCATATACTCGGGAAGTCGAAAAACATCCGGATATGAATATCCCAAATGATATTTGCTAAAAGTACCATGTTGTAATTCGACCACTTCAACTCCTGCCTTTTTAGCAGCATATATCATTTCAGCTCTTCCATAAGCGACTACCACAAACACTTTTTTAGGTTTGGTTTTTTTGAAAATTTTTTCATAATAAGTGAAAAGAGATAAAAATTTTTCTGTCCTAGAAATCAATATACGTTTCAAGTCATACTCAACACCTAAAGTATTTTTGATCTCCGTTTCGATATCGTCGATATAATCCAACTGTTCTTTGTTCAATTGAACATTTATAAAAAATTTGCGTATATTTGAAAGCAGTGTGACAAAATCGAGATAACGATCATATTTCGATATTCGTTTGTAATGTCTGCCGAGATAGGGAGTCTCAAATTCCAAAAATGGGATGTTTTGATCAATCCAATCTCGTTTCAAAAAATGGGAATAGATATCGATATATTCACCATCTATTCTTCTGACTCTTGGATGAGAAAACAATAAATTTTCCGTAGGTTTCAAATCATAGAATGTATTATTGAAAATTGCATTTTTGACCATTCTGGTGCCGTATAGAAGCTTTTGGGACAAAGAGATCCCTCGATGGACACTACTACTAAATACTCCAATTTTTCGTGCCAAATCATAATATATTTCAATTCGGTGCGCCTGCCAAGGTTTTACCCCTTCTATTTCAAAGTCAAGAAGTCGATATCTATTTTCAAGATACCAAATAAACTCGCACAACTCTTTGACGTTTTTGGGTTTATTCAATGAAATTTTCCTTCTCGTTTCAGCTTTCGATAATGATCGATATCCCGATATTTGAAAACTTTAGCAGGATTTCCTCCGGCAATGGCGTATTTGGGAATATTTTGAACCACCACGCTCCCCGCCTGAATAATGGCCCCTTCTCCAATGACAACACCCCCCAGAATCATTACCCGTTCTCCCAACCAAACATTGTCTTCAATCACTATTGATTTGTCGATTGTCAAAGAACTGTCATATGGTATTGCATCGCCTCCATCATATTTATGAAAAGAGGTCAACATAACACAGTCCGATCCGGAATGGAAATTATCACCGATTACAACTCTACCTTTTCCTTTTATCTTCATCCCGTTAAAATTGACGTTCTTACCCAAAACAGTAGAGCTATTAACGAAAGAGTAATTATTGACCCGCAAAGGTTCGTTATAGGAATGGACCGTGCGTATTACCTTTTTTTTATAAAAAAATTTTGCTATTTTCTTTATCACTCTCTTTATCATTACTAGAGCCCTGCTATATAGTGTCTTTTCACATAGAACCAACAAAAAATAAACATCAATAAAAAAGCTATCAATGTTGCCTGCGCAGCACCCTCTATTCCATTTATACGAATCAAAAAATAGTTCAATAGAATATTTATAATTCCTGCACTCAATGTAATATACATAATCACCCTGGTCTGATTCAAATATATGATAAAGTTGTAGAAAATCTGATACCAACCCCTTGCCACATATGCCATAGAAATCCAGAAAACAACATTTAATGCCGGCTTGTACTTTTCATCAACGACATAAGGGAAAAGAAGTGTTGACAAAATCCACAATACGATACCCAAAAATAGAAATCCCGTCATAATATAGTAGGATTTATCGATCAAATCCTCATCACCGTTGGCCAACTTTCGATAGATCCAAGGATTTAAAGCCATAACTATCGCGTTAATGACGATCATGGTTATCATACCAAATTGACTGCCGACCGAATATAAACCAACATCTTCCAATCCATTTATCTGTTTTATGAAAATTCTGTCTGACAAAAATATAATGCTTCCTCCGAGCATATGGAATACGAGCGGAAAAGAGACTTTATATATATTTTTTAGAGCATAAAAATGCTTTAAATCCAGCTTATGTATTTTCTTGAGCATATATAGGGAATAAAACGATACCACTAGATGGGCAGACAAGAGCCCATACACTAAACTTCTCCAACCACACTGAAGGAAGATCAACAACACCAATGCCACCAGAAAATGCAACGAAGTAATCAAAATTTGAATGATTCCATAATGGAAAGCATTCTCCTCATTTCTCAAAAAAACCAAATTGAAGGTATTGATCGTTTGAACATATATGATAATCGGTATAATAAACAATATCCTGTCAGGTATAGCAAAAGGATTGTGAAAGAAATAGGTTATTAGTGTGACGATCAACAAGCTCAAGAAAAGATTGATATGCAATATCAATACAATGGAGTTTAAGATTTTCGTTAGTTCTTTTTTAGATATTTTAAAAAAATTTTTTGTGATATTTAGATCGAGGGACATTGAAACGAATGGAGCCATAAAAGCCAAAACCACTTGATACATTCCGAATATTCCATACTCTACTGGTGTCAAATACTTTGTAATCAGAGGAAGCAGTAAAAAAGGGATTGCTTTATTGACTAATTCAGTACCTAGATAGATAAAGGAATTTTTTATTATTTTCACTCAATCATTTTCCAGAGGAGAAGTTGATCTTCTTCGATATCCATAATGGCTTTTTTCCCCATCACCTCCGTTATCTCTTTTGGACTGATCCCATGAGCTGGCCGTTTGAAAGTCAAATCATTTCTTTCAATCGTTTTTCCTTTCGGTATTTTTTTCGCTGCAACCAGACTTCTTCTAGCATTTTTTCGTGCCGTCTCTTCATTTGGTAACGCTTCGACTTTAACGTTACCAATTATCTCGAAATCTCTTTTCAATTTGATTTTCAAAAGTTTCAAATCCTCTTTATCCATTGCATGATAATGATCGTTTCCTGGAAGAGATTTATCGTATGTAAAATGCTTTTCGATAATCTTACTACCCAATATGGCAGCAAGTTCACACACTTTCATATCCGATGGCAACGTATGATCACTATAGCCAACGATAATGTCCGGAAATGCTTTTTTCAAACCGAGTATCCTGCCAATATTTGCATTTTCATCCAAAGTTGGATAGTTTAATACACAATGTAACAAAGCCAGAGGATTTCCAAAATCGTCAATCCAGCCTACTGCCTCTTCTATCTCGTAGAGATGGCTGGCTCCGGTTGAAAGAATAATCGGTTTTTCAAATGCACAGAGATATTCGATGAAAGGTTTGTTTGTCAAATCGGACGATGAAATTTTATATACATCCATCAAGTCGTTCAAAAAATTTGCGGACTCTATATCAAAGGGAGTACTCAAAAATTCAATATCCATTTGATCACAATACTCTTTGAGCAAAACCATTTCGTTCTTCCAAAAACTATCATATTTTTTAAAAAGCTCATATTGTGAAGTGGTCGACTCTTTTGTAGTATCCCAATATGCAGGCGAATATTTGGATGCCAATGTCTGAGCACGATATGTCTGAAATTTTATAGCATCTGCTCCACCCTCTTTTGCCTCTTCTATCAACCTTTTGGCAAGATCCAAATTTCCTTCATGATTGACTCCCGCTTCCGCGATTATGAATGGATAGGTGGGCCGTATGCTACAAGGATCGTTGTTTTCAAATAACTCTTTCAATCTCATATCGTTTCCAATTGCTGTCTAATGAGTTTATTAACTCGTTTACGACCCGCTTTCAAATCGTAACTTTTCATCAAACGATTCATATGTACTCTTGTTTGCACTGATTCAACCAACGCAACAAATTCTTCTTTGAGTTTATCATGCGAAATGGAGGTTCCTAAACCGAGATTTAAAAAACCGTATTCACTAGATGCGAAAAAATGGGTCAATTCTCTTTCGTTTTGAGCCAAAATTATTGTTGGAGTACCAATACTCGCTGTTTCAAATGTTGTCCTACCCGCCGATGTAAAAATCAAGTCTGCCTCCAACATATATTTGGAAATATTTGTCACATTGTTTTCAATTTTGATTTTTTCATAATTTTTTAGACTCTCTATTTTATTATATCCAAATCCTGTAATTACTTTTATTGTGATATCATTTTGTAAACAATATTCATAAATAGATGCAATGACTTTTTGCGTAATATTATTTGGATCTACACCACCGAATGTCACCAAAACCGTCTTTACATCACCAATTTTATCTTTTTGTTCGGAATAGATAAACTCATCACGAAGAATAAAATATCGATGCCCAAAATAGTGATTTGCTTTTACCAGCTTTTCCGGATAAATCGCATTGATGACCAAATCCGCTTTTTGTGCACCCTCTCCCAAATCTTCAAAGTTTATCACTCTTTTATTCATCTTTTTCAAAGCCTCTATATATTCTTCTTTTGTGTCTAAAATATCGTTAATGACAATATCAGGATCAAGTTGTTTTATATCCTCTAAAATATTTGTATGTTTTTGTATGACCACTGGATAATTGTGCGATATGATTTTATCATATGCAAGTTGGCTATGGCTATCTACCAAAAAACTTATTCTATGATCCAAAATATCATTCGCTACCAAAAGCGTATTGTAAACGTGTCCCAAGCCCACTTTACTGTTGCCGGTTACTACGAATAGAATATGTTTTTTTTGGAGATAATACTCGCACAGTTGCCAATCTTCATAAGAATCGATATCGATCTCTTCTCCACCGGAAAGCAGAAAAAGTTCTACATTTTTACCTATTCGATTTTCTGGAGTAATGATATCGCTCCTGGTGATAAAAAAACCTCCTGTTTCTGTGAATGTAGGAGTAAGCTCTTGCCTATTCAGCCGTTTTTCATAATTTGGAACAAATCTGTTGTTTTCCTTTCTCCAAGATAAATGAGTAGAATCTTTAGCGGCAATAATTGTCTCTATATTCGGATTAGATGTGATCTTCAAAATAGCATTGTCCAAAGAAGCGGTTCTCAAAAGGGGAGAGGTGGGTTGAAGTGTTACGATAATGTCGTACTCCTTTTTTTCTTTTGCACGAGCATATTCATAACAGTCATAAACGACAGGATCCAACGTAATATGATCCGCAGCGATGGATTGATCCCGCTTATGCTTTTGGGCACCAAATTTCAATCCCAAATCTAAAATTTCATCATCTTCACTCGAAAGATATACGTCAGGAGTAAATTTTGATGCCAATGCCGTTTTAATGGCGTAATAAATCAGTGGTTTGCCATTGAGTAGTCTCAAATTTTTTCTAGGAATTCCTTTGGAACCTCCCCTGGCAGGGATTACTACCAATATATTCAAATTCTACTCCATTTGCAGTTTTTACTTGCCCCTGTCTTTTCAGTAAAACATAGCTATTCTTATTTTATACATTTTCCCAGCACGGCCAAAAACCTCTCCCGCTCCATCTCCACCGCCCCCATCCGTTTCAGATGTTCCGAAGGTACCTGGCAATCGATCAATTCGTATCCGTTCTCAAGCGCATAGTGTGCCAGTTGGACGAGCGCGGCTTTGGAAGCGTCGGTCTTGGTGTGAAACATCGATTCGCCGCAAAAGATGCGGCCGAGGTCTATCCCGTAAAGACCTCCGACGAGTTCTCCTTCGTAATAGGTCTCGAACGATTTGGCCAATCCCATTTCGTGGATTTTGAGATAGGCGTCGATCACCTCTTCCAAGATCCACGTTCCCTCCTCCCGATCGACTCTGACGTTGCGGCAGCTTCGTATCACTCTCTCGAAATCGCAATCGATCCTGAATTCGAATTTCTTCATACTTTTTTCGAGACTTCTGGAGATTTTGATATCTTTGGGATAGAGAACGAGCCGCGGATCCGGGCTCCACCAGAGTATGGGGTCGTTTTCGTTGTACCATGGGAAGATTCCCTGCAGATAGGCGGAGACGACACGATCGGGATCGAGATCGCCGCCCCAGGCGACAAGCCCCTCTTTGGGGGCCTCTTTCGGGTCGGGGAAAAGATAGTTGAATCGGCTGAGTTCCGGTATCAAATCCCTACTTAGCGCCGATATACTCGATCGTGAGTCTCTCTCCGTCCATATCGAGTCTCACCTCGCCTCCGTTTTGCAGCGCACCGAAGAGCACTTCGTCCGTCAGCGGCGTTTTGACCTCTTCCTGGATGACTCGGCTCATCACCCTCGCACCCATCGCGGAGTCGTATCCTTTATGAGCGAAATATTTTTTCGCCGCATCGCTGGCCGTGATCGTGATACGTTTCTCTTTGAGCTGTTCTTCGAGCTCTTTGAGCATCTTTTCGACGATATGGATCATGATCTCCTCACCGAGCGGTTTGAAGTGGACGATCGCATCGAGGCGATTCCTAAACTCCGGCGCGAAGAAGCTCTTGATCGCCTCGGTGGCCTGATGGGTCTCCTCTTTGTGGAAGCCCATCTGGGGCGCGGCTTGCGTACCGAGATTGCTCGTCATGATGATGATGACGTTTCTAAAATCGGTCTTGATGCCATCGTTGTCGGTCAGCGTAGCATTGTCCATCACCTGAAGCAGGATGTTCATGATATCAGGATGCGCTTTTTCGATCTCATCGAGCAACAATACGGTATAGGGGTGTTTGCGGATCGCTTCGGTAAGCTGACCCCCCTCTTCGTATCCCACATAACCAGGAGGCGCACCGATGAGTCGGCTGACAGTGTGTTTTTCCATATATTCGCTCATATCGAATCTCTCGAAATGGACTCCCAGCGTCTGAGCCAACTGTTTGGCGACCTCGGTCTTACCCACACCCGTTGGTCCGGCAAAAAGAAACGACCCGATCGGCGCGTTGGGTTTGCCCAACCCCGCACGGGCTCTTTTGATCGCCATCGCCAACTGTTCGATCGCTTCGTCCTGTCCGAAGACTTTCGTCTTGAGAATCTTCTCCAGATCTTTCAAAATCGCCTTATCATCGCTACTGACCTGCCTACTCGGTATATTTGCCATCTTCGAAACGATCGCTTCGATATCCTTGACCGTGACGTTCGCGCGCTTGCGCTCCGCGATATGAAACGACGCACCCACTTCGTCGATCAAATCGATCGCGGAGTCAGGCAAAAAGCGGTCGTTGATATATTTTTTTGCAAGTTCGACCGACGTTCTGAGCGCTTTGTGCGAATATTTGACCCGATGGTGCTCTTCGTACTTCTCTTTGAGGCCCAGCACGATTTTGTAGGAGTCTTCGATGGAGGGTTCGTCTACATCCACTTTCGCAAATCTTCGGCTAAGCGCCTTGTCCTTGTCGAAAAAGTTTCTGAACTCTCCGTAAGTGGTCGCGCCGATACACTTGATACTGCCGTTGGCCAGTGCCGGCTTGAGCAGATTCGACAGATCCATCGAACCGCCGCTTGTCGAACCCGCTCCTACGATCGTATGGATTTCATCGATGAAAAGGATCGCGTTGTCGATCTCTTGCAGTTCATTCAAAACGCCTTTGAGCCGTTTTTCGAAATCACCTCTGTATTTGGTGCCCGAAAGCAGTCCGCCGATATCCAGAGAGAAGAGTTTGGCGTTTTTGAGAATCTCGGGCGTCTCTTCGTGTACGATTTTCAGCGCCAGTCCCTCGACGATCGCCGTCTTACCCACTCCCGGCTCACCCACCAGCAGCGGATTGTTCTTCTTCCTACGACAGAGCACCTGCATTACGCGATTGAGTTCGTCTTCACGGCCGATCACGGGATCGATCCTGCCGCTTTTGGCAAGAGCGTTGAGATCGATCGTATAGTTGGCCAACTCTCCGTCTTCCTTGACGGTGACCTGGTCCTCTTCGTGTTTTTCTTCGGTAATAGCTTCGAGAATCGCGAGCTTGGAAACACCCTGCTGCTTGAGCAGATAGACACTGTAACTACGCTCCTCTTCAAACAGCGCGGCAAGCAGATCGCCCACGGTCGCCTGCTTCTTGTCCGCCCCTTTGATATGGGATATCATCGAGTCGATCACGCGTGCGAGTGCGACCGTTTCGAACGGATCGTGGTAGTTTTCCTGAGGAAGCGGTTTGAAAACCGAATCAAGATGTGTTTTGATTCGCTCATGCAAAAAGTCGGTATCCGCTCCGCACTTTTTGAGTATCTCGATCGCCATCTCGTTGGTCAGCAGCGAATAGAAGACATGCTCTATCGTCACATATTCGTGTCGGTTCTTTTTGGCAAACTCCAACGCTTCATTCAGGACTGAATTCAACTCTTTATTCAACATATATTTATTCTTCCTCCATAATCGCTTTCAATGGATATTCGTTTTCTCTGGCTTTTTGGGTCACCTGAGCTATTTTGGTCTCCGCTATCTCATATGTGTAGATCCCGCACACACCGCGTCCTTCACGATGAATACGGAGCATAATGTTGATAGCGCTGTCGAGTTTATGGCCAAATATATCCATTAAAATCTCAACCACAAAATCCATACTGGTATAATCGTCATTCAACAGGACGACTTTATATCTCTTCAGATGGGAGAGCGCTTCCTCACTCTCTTCACTCAGTTCATGTTCGTTTTTGTAACCCAAACAGACACCCTTGTCTTCATTTACTTTCACTTATTATACCTATTTTTTGGAACAAAAGGTTTATAAAAGGTAAATAAACCAGAGAGAGATGAAAAATTGTATTCTAACTTGTAGTTTGGTAATATTTTTTGTATGAGACCTCTTTTCATCACCGCCACCAATACCGGCATCGGCAAAACCTACACCACCATCCGGTTGATACACCATTTCGGCAGCCGGGGCATCAAAGTCACCCCTTTCAAACCGATAGAGACGGGTGTCGAGAAATACCCAAAAGATGCCGCTTCCTTGCTTGAGGCCGCAAAGCGCTACAATCCCCGCCTTCGACACCTGCAACCAGAAGAGATCTGTCCGCTTCGTTTTTCGCTTCCCGCCTCCCCTTTCGTGGCCAGAGGAGAGAGGGAGTGCGCGATCGAAGAGATCGAAAAGCGTTTCGAATCCCTTTTGGAGACTTGCGATCTACTGCTTGTCGAGGGGGCGGGCGGGTTGATGGTTCCGCTGGAGTGCGACTTCTTCATGGTCGATCTCATTTCGCTGCTTGGAGCCCATACGCTGCTGGTTACGCACGATCGACTCGGATCGATCAACGATACGCTTCTGAGCCTTTCGCTTCTAAAGCAGCGGGGACTTTCGCACCACTGGTGCGTCAACCTCAGAGACGAAGCGGCGTTCGTCAAAACGACGCTGCCGTTCTACGAGCGCTGCTTCGGCACGATTCTCACCCTCCCGCATCTCTCCGAGTGGGCGGACGGCCTGATCAATAGCTGATCGTCACCGTCACCGGAATTCTGGAGAGTTTCCGGTCACTGAACTTGACGATTTTGCGCCCCTTGAAATAGCCGATGTTTTTGTATCCCATCGAACGGTTGACGGTGCGGCTTCTGTATTTGGTAACGCATTTTCGCCGGGTGACGTAGCGGGTCGTCTCGTATCCTCCCTGCGCTCCCTGGGATGCGATGTTGCTGCCGACCAGCGTTCCCAGAATCGCGCCCCCGATCGTCGCGACGTCTTTGCCGCTTCCTTTACTGATCTGATGTCCGAGTATACCTCCGGCGGCACCCCCGATGATCGCACCAGCCGTCGTATCTCCACCACCGCCTCCACGATACTCTCTGACAGGAACCCGTTCGTCCCAGCACTCTTCGTAAGGCTCCTGTTCCACGACACGCTCGTAGGCCGGTTCGCTGGAAACCACCTTTACGTAGGTCGTATACTCTATCTCTTCAGCCTGCATCAGTGAACATACACCCAGCAGTACAATAGATAGCGCGATCTTTTTCATGATCACTCCTTTGAGACAAATTTTAATTTTATAACATCATGATAACATGAATTTGTGAACCGATCGTGAAGTATTCCTCTAAGTCCGGCTATGGTAGACTCTTATGTCATGAAGCATCTGATCAACACTACGGATTTGACGATCGACGAGATAGAGAGGCTGTTCGAGCGGGCCGAAACGTTTAGAAACGGCACCATACCCCAGACGCTGGATCGCAAACTCATCATCACGATCTTTTTCGAAAACTCCACCCGTACCCGCAGCAGTTTCGAAATCGCGGCCAAAAGGCTAGGCGCCAACGTGGTCAGCCTCGATGTCTCCAGAAGCTCCGCCAAAAAAGGCGAAACCCTTTTCGATACCGCCGCCAATCTCGATGCGATGGAACCGGACGCGATCGTCGTCAGGCACAAAAACGCCGGTGTGCCGAAGATCCTCTCCGGTTATGTCAACTGCCCCATTCTAAACGGCGGCGACGGGGCTCATGCTCACCCCACACAGGCACTCCTGGATCTGTTCACGATCAAACGCTATCTTCCAAATCCCGCCGGCAAAAAGATCGCGATCGTAGGCGATATCAAAAATTCCCGCGTCGCCAACAGCAATATAGAGCTGTTGAATCGCTTCGGGTTGGAGGTGATTTTGGTCTCTCCTCCCCACTTCATGCCCTCCCTTCCCTCTTTCAGAAGGACGTACGATCTGCACACCGTCATCGACGAGGTCGACATCATTATGAGCCTGCGGACACAAACCGAACGCCACGCCAATCCGATCTACGCCTCCCTGAAAGATTACGCGAGCGATTTTTGCATCACCAAAGAGTTGGTGGGGGATCGAGAGTTGATACTGCTGCATCCGGGTCCGGTACATCGCAACATCGACATCGACGACGCGATGCTGCGCGATCCCAGGTGCAAAGTTCTCGAACAGGTCCAAAACGGCGTCTATCTCAGAATGGCCGTCCTCGAAGCCCTGATTCATGGTCGATTCTCACTTTAGAGAAAAACTCAACCGATACGGAGCCGCCAAAAAGCCGCTCTTTTTCATGATCGACTACAAAGGCCGCCGCCACGAAATCCACCTTCTCTCCGATCTGCCCGAACACATCCTTTTTTCTTTCGATCCCAAACCTCCCCCTAATATCGGCTTCCCCCCTCCGCACTATCGCTTCGAACCGATTCCAAAAAACAGATATCGCGAAAGTTTCCGGAAGGTACAGCACTACATACGTTCGGGCCACACCTACCTGCTCAACCTCACCTTTCCCTCCAGACTCTATCTGGATATGTCGCTTAGAGAGCTCTACGCTCGGGTCGATGCCCGCTTCAAACTCTGCTACAAAGAGGAGTTTCTCTGCTTTTCTCCGGAGCGTTTCGTCAAGATCGAAAACGATACGATATATACCTATCCGATGAAAGGGACGATATCATCCTCCATCCCGGACGCATGCCGGAAAATCCTCTCCGACGAAAAGGAGATGGCCGAGCATGTGATGGTCGTCGACCTGCTTCGAAACGACCTGAGCCGCGTCGCGAACGAAGTGCGTGTCGAGCGGTTTCGCTATATCGACAACATCAAGGCGGGAGAGAGGGAGTTGCTGCAGGTGAGCTCCAAAATATCCGGCAGACTCGAGTACGAGTGGCAAAAGCGTCTGGGAGATATCCTCGCAAAGCTGCTTCCGGCGGGATCGATCACCGGCACACCCAAAAAACGCACCTGCGAAATCATCGAAGAGGTAGAGGGATACGAGCGGGGCTATTTTACCGGCGTATTCGGCTATTTCGACGGCGAAAGAGTCGACAGTGCGGTCATGATCCGATTCATCCAAGAGGCCGACGGAAAGCGTTACTACAAAAGCGGAGGCGGCATCACGATCGACAGCGATTGCGATGCGGAATATCGGGAGATGTGCGAGAAGGTCTATGTCCCTTTTCTTTGAAACCGTTCGAATCGAAAACGGTACGGCTTACAACCTGCACTACCACGATCTTCGCATGAATCTGACCAGAAGAAAATTTTTCCCACGATGCGCACCCCTGCGGCTTATGGAGCATATCCGTCCACCTTCCGACGAAGGCCTCTGGCGCTGCAAAGTACTCTACGACCAAAAGATCCGAAGCATCGAATATACCCCCTATCGCCCCCGAAACATCTCCACTTTCAAGCTGGTCGAATCGCATATCGAATACCGATACAAATCCGTCGACAGGGGAGAAATAGATCGACTGTTTCACCAAAGGGGTAAGTGCGACGAAATATTGATCGTGCGGGAGGAATACCTTCGCGACACGTCGATCGCCAATATCGCCCTCTTCGACGGAACAAGATGGTTCACCCCAAAAAAACCGCTTCTGGAAGGAACGATGCGCGCCAGACTCCTCGGTGAAAAATTACTTTTAGAAAAAGATGTTAAAATCGAAGAACTTAAAGAGGCTGTCGGATTTGCCATCATGAATGCGATGACAGGATTTCGACGGATCGATCACCCGAGATTCGAGCTGAAGGGAGAGTGGATATGCTGAACCGTTTTTTTCACGATCAGGGGTTCGCGAAACTGATGCAAACCCATATCAGAGAGATGATCGAATTGCTTCTGAAAAAAGGGCAATACTTTTCGATCCTGACCAATGTCGCAGAGATAGAGTTCGACCCGATCCTTCCGCACGAAATCAGCAGCCATTTTAAGCCGATCACTCTTTTTGTCATAGCGGAATACACTTTCGAAAGCTGCTCGGTGGATAGCGAAAATCTCTACTTCGAAGCGGGATTCGGCCAACAGAACGTCGGCAGTTACGTCACCGTCCCGCTTTCGGCCATCGTACAGATCATTCTCGAAGATACACCGATACTGATCAATCTTTCGATCAAGCACGAACCGCCCGAAAATCACAGTATCGAAAAATCGACCAATATTTTTCTATCGAACCCGGAAAACAAGAGATTCAAAAAGTAACGGCTATATCTTTCGCTTACTCATAATGAAATCCGCCACTTTGTCGATAAAGGCGTCGTGTTTACGCTCTTTGAGATAGGCGACGTAAAAGGCGCGTTTGAATTCGACCCCCTTGATTTTCGCCGCGTGCAACTGTCCGTTTTCGAGTTCGTCCGCAATGACGTATTTGGAGATGATAGCCACGGTCGGCTTTTCTGTCTTCGCCTTCAAAACCGTCTGCTTGACAAGCGTCGGACTTGATACCGTCGAAGAGATATCGAAGGCACTGCACTCGATACCCGCCTCTTCGAAGACTTCGTTGATCACTTTTCGCGTGTGGGAGTCTTCGTTGCGGCAAACCCAGTGAAAATTGAGCAGATCGTCGTGCTTGACCTGTTTGGGCAGTATCTGATTGCTAAAGAGCACGAATTCATCCTCCAGCCACTCTCTGTAGATCACCCCATCGACGAAAAGCGGCGATTCTATCAATGCCAGATCGATCTTCTTGTCGAGTAGTTTGTCGATCACCTCCTGGCTGACACCCACTTCGATCAACACTTCGTTTTCGATCGCACTTTTGATCTCGTTCAGACACTCGGGGAGTACGTAGTTTCCGATCGTGAAAGAAGCACCGATGATGAAGGTGAGCTCTTTGTTCATGATGCGTATCACCTCTTTTTCGACATTGTTGATACATTTGTCGAGTCTGAGCGCCACGCGGTAAAGTTCCTCCCCCGTTTTGGTCAATGTGATACCGTTTTTCTTACGTTCGACGATACGGTTGTCGAGATACTCTTCCAACCATTTGATCTGCTGGGTCACAGCCGGTTGGCTGATTCCAAGTTTTTTGGAAGCTTTCGAAAAGCTCTTCTCTTTTACCACAGTCAGAAAAGTCGTCAATTTAGCAAAATCTTTTAGCACAATGGCTCCTTGAAATAGTAAATATTTGATAAACTTTCTTTATTATAACAAAACATGATCTAAAATAGCTTAAAATAATTGCGCATTATAGATAAATTTTCTCCGTTTACAAAACTTTCAGATCTTTTGGTTATAATATTATTATTAATAATGAAAGAGGAGCAATGGATCGCATATTCGAAGATTTGAACGAAGCCCAACGTGAAGCCGTAAAGCAGATTGACGGACCCGTTCTGATCCTGGCGGGGGCTGGCAGTGGTAAAACCAAGACCATCACCTCCAGAGTCGCCTATCTGATCGAAAACGGTATTCCTCCCTCTTCGATTCTCACCCTCACCTTCACCAACAAGGCGGCCAACGAAATGCGCAATCGTGCCCTCTCCATGATCGATCAGGAGCTCAACTATCGTCCTCTTCTTTGTACGTTTCACAAATTCGGTCTACTCTTTTTGAAATTCCATATCGAGAGACTCGGACGATCCAATGCATTCGTCATCATCGATACGGACGACAAAAAACGCATTTTGAAGAGTTTTGAAGCCAATCTGCCGATCTCTCTTGTCGCATCCGAAATCTCCAAATATAAAAACAATCTCATCACACCCGAAGAGGCGATCGCGGCGGCACAATTGCCAAACTACAAAAAAATCGCGACAATCTACCAACAATACGAAGCCTATCTGGTCAAAAACAACCTCGTTGATTTCGACGATCTGCTCGCCCTTCCCTACCGAATACTGGAAGAGCATCCCGATCTTTGCAGACAGATCAGTGAAAAATACCGCTATATCATGGTAGACGAGTATCAGGATACCAACGATTTGCAGTTCAAACTGCTCCAAAAACTGACCTATACCCACAACAACCTCTGTGTCGTGGGTGACGACGACCAGAGTATCTACGGCTGGAGAGGCGCCAACATCAAAAATATTCTCGAATTCGATCGCCATTTCGAAAATACCAAGGTGATCAAACTGGTCAAGAACTATCGCTCCACACACGCGATCCTCAAAGCGGCCAACGATCTCATCGAACACAACAGAGGGCGATTGGGAAAAGAGCTCGTCGGTACGAAGGAGGAGGGAAAATCGGTCGAGCTGCTACACAGTGACGACGAAAACAAAGAGGCGACCATCATCGCAGATCGGATTCGCAAACTGATCGATTCGGGCGTCGATCCGCAAAATATCGCCGTACTCTATCGTATCAACGCGCTCAGCCGTTCGATCGAAGAGGGGCTCAGCCGCGCTGGCGTTCCCTACAAAATGGTCGGTGGCGTGAAATTCTACGAACGTGCCGAAATCAAGGATCTCATCAGCTATCTACGCCTGATCGCCAATCCACACGACGACTTCTCTTTCAAGCGGATCATCAACCGACCCAAAAGAGGCATCGGGAAGGCGACGATCGACAAGATCATCAAAGAGGCGGACCGTCACAGAATTTCCATGTTTGAATATATCAGTGAATATCAGCAGGAACTCTCCTCCTTGATCACCAAAAAGGCGTACCAGGCGATACTCGATTTTGTCCGGAAAATCGAAGATTTGAGGGATTCTCTCGAAGAGGGTACCTATCTGCTCATTGACAATCTGGACGAAACGTTCGGAATCAAGGAGTATTACGCTTCGCTTCCCGACTCTTTGGAGCGTGTCAGCAACATCGACGAGTTTTACGGCCTTTTTCGCGATCAATTGATTCAAAATCCCGAGATGACACTGGATGGTTTTTTGAACGAAATCGCTCTGCAAAGCGACCAGGATCAGATCGACGAACGAAGCATCTCGATTATGAGTATCCATGCCGCCAAGGGGCTGGAATTCGACTATCTTTTCGTCATCGGAATGGAGGAGGGATTTTTCCCTCTTCTTGGCGACGGTACCGACCTGGAGGAGGAGAGACGCCTAGGATACGTCGCGATCACCCGAGCGAAAAAGGAGCTCGTACTCAGCAGTTCCTCCAGCCGCTACTACAAAGGAAAACGTGCCCAACTTACCAAAAGCCGTTTTTTGGCGGAAGCGGGCATCACCAAAGGATCGCTCAAAATCGACCGTACCAGTTCGTTCAAGAAGGGGGATCTGGTCAAACACAAGATCTTCGGTATCGGCAGGGTACTGGAAGTAAGCAAGGTCAAACGCGAATACAAACTCAAAATCAATTTCGGGGGCAACCGGCGCGATATCCTCGCCTCTTTCGTCGAAAAGGTGTAGATTGACCTCTCCCAACCGACTCTTCGTCGCTTACAAGCCAGCCGGAATCAGTTCAAACCGCTTTCTTTCCGCCGTAAAAAAAGCGTATGGGGTCAAAAAAGCGGGCTTTTCCGGAACGCTCGACCCTTTCGCGCAGGGGGTCTTGATCATCGCGTTCGGCCAGTATACCAAACTCTTCCGATTTTTGAAAAAAGATCCCAAACGTTATCGGGCCACCCTCTGGCTTGGCGCCCTAAGTCCCTCGCTCGATATCGAAAAAATAGAGCGCGTCGTCGATATCGCACCGTTTGATTCCAATAAAATTTTTCAAACGCTCCGAAGTCTCAAAGGCACGATCCGCTACCTTCCTCCCAGATACAGCGCAAAAAAGATCGACGGAACGCGCGCCTACGAACTGGCCAGAAGGGATCTCGATTTTCGGCTTAAATCGGTCGAAACAGAAATATACGATATACAGCTTCTTCACTATGCCCACCCTTTTCTCACCTTCGAAGTCTCCATCAGCGAAGGGGGATATGTACGCAGCATCGGCGATATGATCGCTAGGAAACTTGGAGTTCCGGGAGCGTTGAGCGCGCTGGAGCGCTTGTCCGAGGGTCCTTTCGTCTACGAAAACGAACGCCCGCTCGATCCGCTAACTTATCTCAATCCACCACTAAACCGCTATTTGGGGGATCCCCGCGATCTTCTGCTGGGCCGCAAACTTTACAGAGAAAATTTCGAAAAGCGAAATGAAGGAGAATATGTCCTGGTTTTGGATAAAATAGTCTCGATTATCGAGATCGGGCATAACCGGGTCTCCTATCTTCTCAATGGAATAAAATTATGCTGATACTTGCTCGAAAAACGGACGAAGAGATACTGCTTGGAAACGACATCGTGATCAAAGTGGTGGAAGTGGGGAAAAACAGTGTGAAGCTGGGCATCGAAGCGCCCAAATCTACGTTGATTCTCAGAGGCGAACTGAGCCGTCGGGTCAAGGATTCCAACATCGAAGCCTCGCGCCGATGCGATACCGACGAGCTCGGAAGCCTGAGGGGGATGCTCCCCGTATGAAAGAGAGGGCGTACGCGAAGGTCAACATCTTTTTGAAGATCACTGGAACAAGAGGAGACTATCATACCCTCTCTTCGCGCTTTATGCGTCTGAATTCGCTGTGGGATACCCTGATATTCGAAGAAAATCCGCACGATACCCCTTTTGAACTCGTCGGAGATTTCGGATGCGCACCGGAAGAAAACAGCATCTACAAAGCCTACCGTCTCCTGCTACAAACAAAGCCTCGCAAGAAAATCGAAGATTTTTTCAAAAAGCATACCGTGCGCGTCTTGAAACGGATTCCCGAATTCGCGGGTCTTGGCGGAGGAAGTAGCGATGCGGCGACTTTTTTATCGATGACGAATCGAATCGTCGGCTTGGGTCTTAATAAAGCCGATCTTTACCGTATCGGCATGCAAATCGGTGCCGACGTCCCCTTTTTCCTTTCGCAATACGAAAGCGCCAACGTCGGCGGAATCGGCGAACTGATCACCCCTTTCGACGAAGCGCCGCTTTCCCTTTCCATCTTCACGCCAGAGGATGTCAAGTGCGAAACCGCCGCCGTATACCGACGCTTCCGCGAACGCTATCTGGATACGATCGATATAGAAAAAGCCGAGCATCTTCAAAAACTCCCTTCCGAAACGATTCTGGAGCGTTATGACGCATCGACGCTCAACGATCTGCTCCGACCCGCACTCGATCTGTGCGCGAAGTTGCACACCTATCAGAAAGAGAAGTGGTTTTTCAGCGGAAGCGGAAGTACCTTTTTTGGGATCGAAAATGGGTAAGACGGTCGCTAGAAACAAAAAAGCCTATCATGATTACGAAATATTGGAGACTTTCGAAGCGGGTCTCGTGCTCAAAGGGAGCGAAGTCAAAGCGCTACGTGCGGGACGCGTCAATCTCAAAGACAGCTATGTCAGGATCGTCAAAGGTGAGGCATGGCTTTTCAATGCCCATATCTCCTATTTCGATACGACCAATCCCCACTTCAAACCGGACGAGCGGAGAGAACGCAAACTGCTTCTGCACAAGAAGGAGATCGACAAACTGCTCGGAAAGAGTTCCCAGGAGGGTCTGGCGATCATTCCTCTCTCGATCTACTTCAACAACAAAAATATCGCGAAAATCAAAATCGCGCTCGCAAAAGGAAAGAAGTTACACGACAAGAGAGAGACACTCAAACGCAAAGAGGCTCAAAGAGAGGCCGAACGTGCCATGAAGTCGTGGAAAAGGTAGTTTTTCGGGGATATGGCGGATGGGAGGATGCAAAAAGCATCCCCTCGGTCACTTCTTGAGCTCTCGGATACGGGCCGCTTTGCCGCGTCTTTCTCTGAGATAGAAGAGTTTGGAGCGTCTGACACGTCCGCGTCTGAGTACCTTGATACTCTCGATGCTTTCGCTGAGAATCGGAAAGATTCTTTCAACACCCACGTTGTTCGCGCCCATTTTTCTGACGATGAAGGTTTCACCCGTACCCTGCCCGCGTCTTGCGATGCACACGCCTTCGAAATTCTGGACTCTGGTCTTGTCGCCCTCTTTGATGGTCACCGCGACCCTGAGCGTATCGCCCGCCCTGAAATCGGGGATCTTTTTCCCCTCCGCCTGCTTCGCTTCGAACGCTTCGATGTATCTGTTTCGCATTATGTTTCCTTGAATTGGTCTTTGCTTTTCGCTTTTTGGTACAAATCAGGCCTGAAATAGCTTGTTTTGCAGTATGATAGCCTCTTTTTTAAAGCCTGGATTTTACCATGATTACCCTTTAGGTATTCTTTAATGATGGGAGTATCCGTAACACTTCCCCGTTTGGTGAAAGCCGGCGGCTCCAGCAACATCTCCTCGAAACTCTCCCCCTCCAAAGATGCGACATTTCCGACCACTCCCGGAATCTGTCTGGCGATCGCATCGCACATAAAGAGCGAAGGCAGTTCGCCCCCGGTGAGTATCGCATCCCCCACGCTGAAAAGTTCGTCCGCATAGTGCTCGATCAACCGCTCGTCGAATCCCTCATAACGGCCGCTGACAAAAATCAGATGCTCCTTTTGCGCCAGCCGTTTCGCGTCTACCTGTCGAAACGGTTTTCCGGCCGGTGTCGCGAAGATAATATGGGAAGATCGTGTGGATAGATTTTCAAGCGTATCAACAAGCGGTTGCATCATCATCAACATGCCAGCACCTCCTCCCGCCTGATAGTCGTCCACCTTTTTGTGTCTATCTTTCGTAAACTCCCTCGGATCGGCGAAATCCACGCTGAAGCGCTCCTCCTTGATCGCGCGCGAGAGGATCGAATCACCAAAATAACCCTCCATCAACGACGCAAAGAGCGTCACGAAGGTAAAACGCGTCATGAGCTCTCCAGAAGCAGTCTCGCACCCCGTGTCCGTACCCTTTTGAGCTTCGGATCGAAATCTTCGATATATACCTCTATATAGGGAACGTAGAATCTTTTGGGAAGCCTCTTTTTCAAAAGCGCTTCGTCGGTCTTGACGACTAGGTAGTCGGTATCGGCGATACGCTCGATCTCGCTCACCTCTCCCAGGCGCTCTCCCTCTTCCATCACTTCCGCTCCGATAACGTCGAACCAGAAGTATTCGCCCTCTTCCAGTTTGCATTGCGATCTTGTCGCTTCGCGCGTGCTCAAGAGCTTTTGGTTGACCAATTCGGCCGCCGACTCTCTGCTCTCGTAACCTTCGAAGACGACAAGGTCGCGGGCGGTATCGTAGGATTTGATCCGTAATCTCTTTCCTTTGGAGCTTAGAAACGTATTTCCGGGAATGAATTGTTCGACAAAATCGGTTTGCAGGTGAAGTTTCAACGCTCCGGAGAGACCGACACGCTTGCCGATCGTCGCGATTTCGAGCGTTTCGTTATCGTTCGTCATTGGATTTGATCGTGATGCGGTAAGCCCTCTCCTCTTTGGCTTTGCAACCGGAGATGACCGTTTTGAGAGAGGTGATCATCTTTCCCTCTTTTCCGATCAATTTACCCGTATCTTCCTTGTCCGCTCTGAGGATGATTTCCGAAAAGTGTGCATCGATGTCTTTTCTCTCCACACTGACCGCTTCCGGTCTGTCCGCGATCAGGCGGGCGAAGACGAGTATGAATTGATCGACCATCGTCATTTGCTGCCGGTGATTCGCTTTACGCGATCGCTCAGCTTCGCGCCCACGCTCTTCCAGTATGCGAGTCGCTCCGCATCGAATTTGATCGTCTCGGGTTCGGTCAACGGATTGTAATATCCGATCGATTCGATCCAGCCGCCGTCTCTTCTCTTTCTGCTGTCGGTCACGACGATTCTATAGAAAGGCTTTTTCTTTCTTCCCATTCTCGTCAGTCTGATTACTGTTGCCATATCTTTTCTCCTTACGTTGTTTTTTCTTTTATTTTTTCGTGTCGTTACGGCTTGCGAAAGATGGCCGATGCCATTTCTCGTAAGCCGTAACTATACATTATGTTTTCTTGAGTTTATCTTGGGATTTGCATCCTGTTTTGTTGACTCATCAGATTTTCGAGGTCCTTGAGCCCTTTTTTGCCGGAAAATTTCTTCGCCATCTTCGCGGCGTTTTGAAACTGTTTCAGGAAACGGTTGACTTCCATTTGGGAGAGTCCCGCACCCGCCGCGATCCGCTTTTTGCGGCTGTTGTTCAGCAACGCGGGGTTTTCTCGCTCCTTTTTCGTCATCGAACTGATCATCGCCTTGATCTTCTTGATCTCCTCTGAGTTGTCCAGGTCCATATCCTTGAGTTTTCCGGCCATTCCCGAAAGACCGGGAATCATGCCCACCAGAGATTTGAGATTGCCCAGTTTCTTCATACTCTCGAGCTGATCGAGAAAATCGTTGAAATTGAACTGCCCTTTTTTGATCTTGGAAGTGAGTCTTTTGGCCTTTTTCTCGTCGATCACGTCCGAAGTCTTCTCCGCGAGAGTGATCAGATCCCCCTCGCCCATCAGGCGATTGACGATACGTTCGGGCAAAAAGAGCTCCAAATCCGCTATCTTTTCACCGGTTCCGATAAAACGAAGCGGAATATGGAGCTGCTTGGCGATGCCCAGAGCGACGCCCCCTTTGCTGTCGCCGTCGTACTTGCTGAGAATCACCCCCGTGATCTGCATCTGTTCGTTGAATGTCGCGGCACTGCGAATCGCATCCTGGCCCGTCAACGAATCGGCCACGTAGAAGACTTCGTCGGGATCAAGCGCATCTTTGATGCGTTTTAATTCGTCCATCAACTCTTCGTCGACGGCGAGCCTTCCCGCCGTATCGACCAGCAGCAGATCGTATTGCCCCTCTTTCGCACGCTCGAGGGCTCTTTTTGCGATTTTGAGCGGATCTTTTTCGCTCTCCTCATAATAGAGATCGATATCGTTTTGTTCGCAAAGCTGTTTGAGCTGTTCGACGGCCGCGAGTCTCTGCAGGTCGCATGCGGCGACGAGCACCTTTTTCTTCTTGAGTTTGACATAGTGGGCGAGTTTGACAGTCGTCGTGGTTTTTCCCGACCCCTGCAAACCACACATAAGCGCTATCGTCGGCGGCTTGGAGGCGAAGACGAAGCCCTGGTTTCCGGGTGCGCTGAGTATGTCGGTCAACGCTCTCTTCATCGCTCTTAGAAAGCTCTCCTTGCCGATCCCGGCCCGTTTGGTTTCACGTTCGATCTCTTTGAGAAGTTCTCTGACCACTTTGTGGTGGACATCGGCTTTGAGTAGCGATTTTTTCAGTGTGTCGATCGCCTTTTTCAGAGACTTTTCGTCATCCGCAAAACGCACTTTGTTGATCGCCGATTTGAACGAATCGGTCAGGGCTTCAAACACGCATTCTCTCCTCGAAAATATGATAATGGTTTATTGAATATATTGTATTATAACCAAAAAGGTGTCTATTTTACTGAAAGAAAGCTTATAAAATCATCAAAAACGAAGTGAGATGATTTTAATCGAAACTCCTGTATAATTTTGTTCCATCCATCAAAGAAGGGACCAGTATAACCCAAATGAAATTCCATCTTCCTCTCTTTATATATTCTTTTGCTTTTGGCTTGATTTTATTTCTGGGAAGCGGGTGTGCGATACCTCACAAAGCGACATCGTCACTCAAAAAAAACACCACTCCCAATACAAACGAAAAAAGAGTCAAAAAGATCGATCTGCTCTCATCGCAAATAACTAAACTCTATAACGTCCCTCTCTGCGAAAAGAACACCACCATCACCGACCACAACGTGACCGTTTCCAAAAGCGACACCTCTGTCCACGTTGTTATCGATGGTACCCTCGTTTTCAAAAAAGGCTCCCGCTATTTGAGGAAAAAAGCGAAACGACTCATCGAAAAACTCGTATCGCTGATCAAATACGACAAGACATTGACGATCCAGGTCGTCGGCCATGCCGACAGCAGCGGTGACAAACGAAAAAATCAGGCACTCTCCGATGCGAGAGCGATCAGTGTAGCCGAACTCTTCTACGCCAAAGGTATCAAGGAGAATCTCTATGCCAAAGGGTGCGGTGCCCAAAAACCACTTCATTCAGAGAAAAACGATCTTCAAAGTGCGAGAAACAGGCGGGTCGAAATCTATATCTATCCGGAGAAAAGTCTGCTCAAAAACCCCTGCAAATGACAATTAATCTGATTTTTTAATGTTATTCCCGCATTTTTTCACTTTTTTCTGATATAATCCTTCTAAAATAACATATATTGTATCTTGAAGGAGAAAAGATGAAAACCATTTCAGTTTCGAAAAAAGCGGCGGCGGCTCTCGTTGTCGTCTCACTACTGGCCGGATGTGCCGAAAAAGGGCAGACGATCCAGCCGGGAGAGAAGACGAAATCGGGAGCGTTGCTCGGAGCGCTTGCCGGTGCTACTCTGGGTGCGCTCACAAGCAAACACCACAAAGGCAAAGGTGCAATCATCGGTGCCGCCGCAGGTGCGGCGCTGGGGGGTGCGATCGGATACAGTATGGACAAACAGGCGGCACAAATCGCCAAATCGCTCGATACCGACGTCGCGACATCTCCCGGTGCAGAACTCGACGCGAGCAGGGACATCATCGTCACCAAAACGGACCGTTTCGTCAAAATCACCTTCCGTGACAGGATGATGTTTCCTACCGATTCCGCGATGCCGACACCCACAGCACAGCGAAAGATCGAGCGTCTGATCAACGTATTGCAAAATTACCCTCAGACGATCATCCAGGTGGTGGGTCATACCGACAGCAGAGGCAAATACGACTACAATCTCGAACTCTCCAGAAAACGGGCGCTCACCGTCGCCAATCTGATCAAGGACAGTGGAATTCCCAATCCGGTATACGCGAGAGGATGCTCGTTCGACAAACCTCTCGCACCCAACACGACACCCGAAAATATGGCGTTGAACAGAAGAGTGGAGGTTTATCTCTACCCCAGTCGTGATTTTGTGGTTGATCAGTGCCGTTAAGTCCTGGTTAAGGATTGATAAATTATAATTATATAGAGAGGTAAATTATATTTACCTTTAATTTAAGAAGGAGTATGAATGAAACAGATAGTTTATGGATCGGCACTGGTCGCCTTGATGCTTGCCGGTTGTGGCGGAGGCGCCTGCTGTCAGACTGGAAACGGGACAGCAGATGGAAGCAACCCACTGGCACCACAATCCCAAAACGAGGCGCCTAAAGCGGTCATTACAGGTTTGCCGTCTACCGCTGTGACAGGTGATACCGTTTCGCTCAACGGTGAAAACAGCAGTGACGACAAAGGTATCACGCAAACACAGTGGAGTGTCAACGACACCCCCGTAAATGGAGGCGACTACACTTTCGATCATGCAGGGACTTACAACATCTGCCTGACAGTGTCAGACGAAGAGGGGCTTAGCGATCAAACTTGTCAAATCGTGACGGTAACCGACCCTGCAGCTAGGAGCAAACCGCCTGTGGCGATCATCTCCCTGAGTGGAGAGAATTCCCTCACAGTCGGCAGTCATCATACATTCAACTGCCTTGAGAGCTACGATCAGGATACGATCGGAAATTCCGATCCAAAAGCCGCAATTCAAACTTGTACATGGACAATTCGAAGCTATAAACAAGACGGATCGGAAGGCAGAGTATGCGCGAATGGCGATTCGTTCAAAACGAGTGAATCTTTCGAAATTTGCGGATATGCCTATAAAATCGTCGCCACCCTCACCGTCACCGACGACGAAGGCGAAACAAACACTACCTCGAAAACCTACACCGTCATCCACTGATTGCTAGCGGATCGGGCCTCTGAGCCTCCAAGGATAGCTATCCTTGGAGAGCGGAGCGAAAACGGTTTCGCCCGAATCTCGCCACGCATCCAATACGATACCGCTTCGAAAAGGTGCGTTTTTCGCCGTGACCACGACGGCATTGTGCTCTCTGATCGTATCGTAATAAGCCACCGCATAGTAAAGATCCATCGTTTTATAACCTCTGCGTCCAAGCATCCGACCCAAATCGTGCATCCAGTGATAGCAAAAGCCTCTTTTTCGCAATCCGATATTGATCATGAAATTTTGAAAATTGGGAGGCGAGAGAAGTTTGTAGCGATCCGCCAGCCAGTGAGGATAGAGCACGGAGATTTTCGCCAGATCCTTCGCCTCTTCGGGATCGACATCCGGGGCCAGATCTCGAAGCATCTTTTGTAGACGCGAGATTTTCCTCTCCAAGATCGGATTCGGCGCGACGAGTCCGGGCTCGCCTTGGGCCGTCAACTTCACATCCCGATATTTGACGGCGCATCCAATATACAAAAAAACCAAAATAAGAAGCAATATCGATTTCATAATCCGATTATAATCAATTATTTTAAAATTTATCGCTATAATAATTTAAAACATATATTTAATTTTGTTTAAAGGCGTTATTTGAAAATCGCGATCGTCAAACTCTCCGCGATGGGAGATATCATACACTCTGCTTTCATACTCCAGTTTATTAAAAAAGAGTTTCAAGATATACAAATAGACTGGATAGTTGAAAAAGGATTTGCGTCAATTTTAGAGGACAATCCACATATAGACAATATAAAGACCGTCGAATTGAAATCTATAAAAAGAAGTTTTTTTAACATTTTCGGAGAAATAAAAAGGATAAAAGAGTACGCGAAAGAGGAATACGACTTGGTAATCGATTTGCAAGGCCTGGCAAAATCTGCAGTAACGGCAAGATTGCTTTGCAAAAATGTAGTTGGATTTGACGAAAACTCTACCAGAGAAAAAATTGCTTCTTTATTCTATACTAAAAAAGTCAATATATCTTATGATGAAAATACGATAGATAGATATAGGGTTTTAACCTCTCAAGCTCTAGACTTCGAGATAACAAAGGAGAGTGTTTTAAACAAAGAGCCTTATCTCTTTTATCGAGAAACAGAGTATGAATCTTTGGATAAATTTTTAGACAGAGAGAAAAAAAATATCATTTTCATCATCGGCTCAACTTGGCAGAGTCGGATCTATCCAAAAGAGAAATTAGCCAATATAGCAAAAGAACTCGATGCAAACATACTTATTCCTTACGGAAATGAAAGTGAAAGAAAAGATGCGGAATTTATCGCCAATGAGTCTAAAAACGCAAAAGTCCTTCCGAAGATGGGTTTAAACGAATTGAAAGCTCTCATATCGCATGCCGATCTTCTTATAGGCAACGATACGGGCCCCAGCTACATCGCATGGGCGAACAATATACCATCTATCACACTATTTGGTCCAACTCCCCCAACCAGGATATACGAAACGAAGATAAACAGAGTTCTAAAATCACCCTCTTTAGTGGATCACTACAAACTTGATAAAAATGACTTCTCCATAAAAGAGATAAAAGAGGAGCAGATTTTAAAGATCGCAAAAGAGCTCTTGGATGTTTGAGTGGGATCACTTTTCAGATCAACCCTACCCCATAAGGGATAAGAAGGCAAAAAAAGAGATATATAAAAAGACGATATTTGATACGGTTAAACTGCTTTTTGTAAATCTCTTGCTCATTCCTTTCATCTTGGCTCGTTTTATAATCGCTCTTTTTGAAAAAAAACAAACAGATACAAAGAACTTCTTTGGCATGGGTATTACACTCGATACCGATAAAAAACTTGTAGATGAATTGGGTATAGAAGATCTTCTTGTTCGTCTGCCACTAAGCGATATAGAGAATCTGGAGAGGTATAAAACTTTTATAGAGCAGTTTAAAGAATACAATATCTTGGTAAACATACTTCAAGATAGAAGACATATAGAAGATAGTGAACTTTTAAAAAAATCCGTAAGAGAGATATTTAGAACTCTTCCCGTAAAAGAGTATCAGATAGGAAATGCCATAAACCGTAAAAAGTGGGCATTTTTTACCAT
>CAYUEN010000008.1:0-61177 GCA_964443745.1 uncultured Campylobacterales bacterium
CCTCTTCGATCATCTTTTCGAAAAAACGGGCCATCGCGACATCGGAGGTGATGATTACGGCATCGTACTCCTTGATGCCGTATTCTCTGACCAGCCGCGCCTTCTTTTCATCCGGAAGCTCCGGTATGCGGCTCGCCTCTTCGATCATCTCTTCGGTGACGATCACGGGAAGCAGATCGGGATCCGGAAAGTAGCGATACTCCGCACTGTCCTCTTTCCCGCGCATACTTCTGGTCTCGCCGGTCGCGGTATCAAAAAGGCGTGTCTCCTGATAGACTTCATCTTCGTAAGTTCCATCCTCCCACGCCTCTATCTGGCGATTCACTTCGTATTCGATCGCCTTCTGGATGAAACGAAACGAATTCATATTCTTGATTTCGACACGGGTATAGAGATTCGTATCCCCTTTGGGGCGAATCGAAACGTTGACGTCGCAGCGGAAAGAACCCTCCTGCATATTGGCGTCGCTGATATCCAGATAACGAACGATCGCATGAAGCTTTTTCAGATAGCGAACCGCTTCGTCGCTGCTACGCATATCGGGTTCGCTGACGATCTCCAGCAGCGGGGTTCCGGCACGGTTGAGATCGACAAGGCTGTGGTCGCCTTCATGCATGTTTTTGCCCGCATCCTCCTCCAGATGGGCTCTGGTGATGCCGACTCTTTTGCTCGATCCGTCTTCGAAATCGATATAGAGTTCTCCGTTTTCCACGATGGGGATCTCGAATTGGCTGATCTGGTATCCTTTGGGCAGATCCGGGTAGAAGTAATTTTTACGATTGAAGATCGATTTCCTATGAATCGTCGCGTTGATCGCCTTGCCGAAACTGATCGCCTTTTTGAGCGCTTCTACGTTGAGCACCGGTAGTGCGCCCGGAAGCGCCAGACATGTAGGGCAGACGTTGGTATTGGGAGCTTCTCCGAAACTGGTGGCGCATGAACAGAATATTTTCGTTTTGGTGTTGAGCTGGATATGCACTTCCAGTCCTATTATCGTCTCGAACATCGAAAAAACCTTAATGAAATATGTTGTTACTATTTTACTGCTTCATACATTTGAAGTTGCTTGCGATGAGGCCACTACGACATAGGGCGGACGAAATAGCGTATCGATGCGAAGCCGTACGCACCCGCGATTTCACACGCATCGATCTGATCTTCTTCCAAAATGCCCCCGAGTGCAAAGCAAGGTATATTCAGGGCTTTGCAGACTTTTTCGAGTTTTTCGATCCCCTGGGGAGTTCCCTTGTTCACGCTTTTAAAAACGGGACTGAAGGTAATCGCATCGGCTCCCATCTCCTGGGCCTGTCGCGCTTCCTGAAGCGAATGGGTGCTGACGATGACGAAAAGCCCCTCTCTTTTCGCCTCTTCGATTCGATCGAATTGGTATCCTCGCAGATGCACACCCCAAAACCCCAGCTTTTTAGCCAGATAAGGATCTCCGTTTAAAAGCGTGCGTTCACACCCGAATTCTTGGCAGATCCGTAGAAAAAAGGGGGCGAAATTCTCGGGAGGATTGCCGCTTTTGTCTCGAAAGGCGGCAAAATCCACGCGATGTTTGCGAAAAATATCTCTCAGATAGGAGTCGAACACCCCGATATCGGAGCCATAGTAGTCAGGGTCGGTGATCAGATAGCGTTTCATCCGTTCGTGAAGGGGCACGCAGCAACTCTATCAACTCTTTGAGATGTTTGGTCTGTTTGTGCTCCTCCTTGAGACGCTCGTACGAAATATGCGCCATCTCGAAAAAGATGACGAGAAAGAGGCCGATCGTCGCACCGAAAAAGGCTCCTATCAGGGCGACGATCAGGCCGAAAGGCCAAAAAAGGGTAAAAAAGAGGTAGGCGCCGATGATCACGACACCCCACGAGACGCCCTGTAAAAAACTCACGAGCGACTCGAACCCCTTGAAGTGTTTCATCTGTTAAAGAGACTCTTCCTGCAGCGTAACCGCACCCGCGAGATAGACGTAGGTGAGGATCATGAAGATAAAAGTCTGCAAAAGTGCTGAAAAGGTGAGCAGTGCAAACGCTGGAAGCGGTGCGATGAAAGGAACCAGCATCAGAATGACCGCCAAAAAGAGATCGTCGCCCTTGATGTTACCGAAGAGTCGGAAAGAGAGCGAGATGATTCTGGAGAGATGCGAGACGATCTCGATCGGAAACATCAGCGGTGCCAACACTTTCACAGGCCCCATGAAGTGCGCGAAGTAGTGTCCTACGCCGTGCTCTCTGATTCCTTCGAAGTTGTAGTAGATGAAAACGACCAGCGCGAGCGCCAACGTGAAATTCAGATTGCCGCTGGGAGATTCGAAACCGGGAACGATACCGATGACGTTCGCGAGAAAAACGAAGATACCGATCGTCGCGACAAGAGGGAGGTATTTGCGTGCATTCTTTTCACCGATGACATCCTTGCCCATCGCGATGACACCCTCAAGATAGGATTCCATCACGTTTTGTACCCCTTTGGGAACGATCTGCAAAGAGGAGGTGGCCGCCTTGGCGAGCAGATAGGCGAGTACGGCGACAAGCAGCGTATGCGCGATAAAGAGATAGGCATGATTGTGGGAGATGACCCCAAGCCATGTAAACACTTCGTTCATGAACAACCCTTTGTAAAAAAATTGCAGTATTCTATCCAAGATAGGGTTAAAAAAGCTTTAGAAATCCCTTTTCAGACGATTTTTTCCTGCCCCAGGCGATAGAGGGCGAAGTCGTAGCGGACAGGATCCTCCGGGTCGAAGCGGCGCAACGATTCGGTGAGCGCGACGACCGCCTTGAGATCGTAGGTTTTTCGCCGTAACAGTCCCAGCCGTCGGGAAACCCGGAAAGTATGGGTATCGAGCGGAATCAACAGATCCCTTTTGGATACCCCCTTCCAAAGCCCCATATCGATCGCATCCTCTCTGACCATCCAACGCAGATACATCAACCATCTCTTGTAAGGGGAGCGGCTCTTGGAGGTGGGAGGCGAACCTATCAGGAAATCGTATCCTTGGGAACTGTAGTCGTTCAATTGGCGTAACGCGAAGATCAAAGAGGCGAGCCCCTCGAGCACAGAACGCTCCTTTTTGTATCCTTTCAAAAAAAGCTCCTGCGGGTCGGCTTCAAGACACAACCGCCTGAGAGTGATAAAAAACGCCGCTACGTCAGAGGGGTTCTGAAAGCGGTAATAGTGTCCTTTTAGCGCTTTTTTTATTTTCGTTTCGTCCGCATGCAGAAGGGAAAAATCGAGTCCTTCCAGAAAGGCGACGATCTGTCGGGCGCTACCGTATCCGAAAAGCGCGCAGATCATCGATACGAGAGGATCGCGAAAACGTTTCGCGACAAGAATCGGATCGGGCCTTTGGTCGCTCACCTCATCGGGATCGTCTCTTCTGGCCGCTTCCCGATCGAGCATCTTCTTGAGGTCGTTCACACCACCCGCTCTCTCTGGTTGGTGTAGTTTTGCAAAAAGTCGGAGATGTTGACCAGTGCGTAGATCACCAGAAAAATCATCAAGCCGGGAAAGAAACTGAGCCACCAGGCGATATCGACCACATCCTTTCCTTCGCTCAGGATCGTACCCCAGCTAATTTGCGGCGGCATGATCCCGATCCCCAGAAAACTCAATCCGCTCTCGGCAAGAATCGCCCCGCCGACACCGAAGGTAAAACTCACGAAAAATATCGGTGCCAGTAACGGGGCGAAATATTTGAGGATGATTTTTAGACGCGATACCCTCGCGAGTTTCAGGATCTTGATGAAAGGTTTGCCGGAAATCGCGAAGCTCTCGCTCCTGATCATACGCGCCGTACCCATCCAGCCGGTTACCGAAATGACGAGAATCAAAACCCAGACCGAAGCGTTCATGTAACTAATCAGTGCCAGCAGCAGAAAAAAGGTGGGAAAGGTGAGAAACAGATCGATCAAGACGACGACCCCCCTATCCACCCAACCACGATAGAATCCCGCCATCACGCCGATGATCAAACCGACCAGATTGGCGATCAGCGCGCTTCCCACCCCAATGATCAACGAGGCTTTGCCCCCTTCCATCACGCGGGCGAGCAGATCGCGACCGAGCCTGTCGGTGCCGAAGGGGTGAGAGACGCAAGGAGAGAGGAGAATCGACGACTTGTCGAGCAAAAAAGGGTCGGCACGGTAGAGGAGATGGCCGAAGAAGGAGAACAGCACGATCGCCGTCAATACGCCGATACTGATCCACGGAACTCTCATCGTCCTCCTTTTTTTCGGCCATTATACCCAAACTATTCCTAAAACGTCATCGCATTCGCTTTGGATGATAATCGACGATTTCTCCTTCGAGCGTCTTGAAAAAAGCGACGACATCGTCAATCTGGGAGGGGGTGAATTCCTCTCCTATCTGATACTTGCTCATAATACGGATCGCCTCTTTGAGCTCTTTTACGGCACCGTTGTGAAAATAGGGAGAGGTGAGAGTGATATTGCGCAAAATCGGTACGCGAAAACGCTTTCTATCCCCTTCGCCCAAAAATCCGCCCACATTTTCGAAAGGAAAGGGATCGCTTTTTAGCAGATCTGCCGGCAACCTGCGCAGAGGAAAGCGCTGCATGCTCTGCCCACCCACGCTCATCCCCGTATGGCACCCTTTGCAACCTTTCTGTATGAAAATGTTCAATCCCCTTTTGGCGGCATCGCCAATCGCTTGGTCGTCCCCTTCCAAAAAACGATCGAAGGCACCCCTGGTCAAAAGCGTACGCTCGTACGCTCCAATCGCTTTGCGGATATTTTCGAACGTCACCGCTCCGAATATTTTCAAAAACGCCTCCCGATAACGGGGGACGCTCTTAATCCGCTCGATCGCCAATGCCGGGGTGATTCCCATTTCGAAAGGCGCCTGCATCGGCCCGCCCGCCTGCGCTTCAACATCTTTTGCGCGACCATCCCAAAACTGCCGCTTCGCCAATGCGGCGTTGAGTACGGTAGGGGAGTTGAGATGCTTGGGATTTGGCAGATTGTGAATTCCGATCGCCGTGGGAAGATTGTCGTCTCCTCCCTCGTTCAGGATGTGACAGCGATGGCAACTGACCGTTTGATCTTCGGATAGAAGCGTATCGAAAAAGAGCGCCTTTCCCAACGCTATCTTTTCGGGATCGAGAGGATTTTGGGGATTATCCGCAATCGCGAGCAGTTTTTCGTATTCCGCGGGGACCGGCGCAAGCCCATGGGAGAGCGCATAGGTACGAAGCTCCCGATCGTTCATATAACGAATCTCTTTTTTCGGTATCAGCTGCAACCCACCATACCAACCCGCAACGACGAATATCGCCATCAGTACGATTATTCCCGATTTCACCACTTCTCTCCTCTTTTTGGCATTGTAACTTTTTTACGGTATTTCGTACTTGAGCAAGATCAAAAAAGAGGGATATTTTATAAATTTTTTTTATTCGAAGACGGTTGATGGCCGACGATGGGAGCCGATTGGATCCTACTGCTTCATACCAAGCAGCGTATCGACCATACGGTCTATCGTCGTGATTATTTTGGCACTCGCCTGATAGGCGGTCTGGTACTTCATGAGATTGACGAGTTCTTCATCCAGATCCACACCGCTGACGGCGTTGTACTCTTCGGTCACGGTATTGTTCAACACTTCGGCCGCGTCGCTGTCGCGTTGTGCCTGTTCGCCGTCGGTCGCGACGATCGCGGCACTGAAGCGGTAGAAACCTTCGATCGTCTGATTCACTTCGCTGCCGTCATAGCGCACGAAATCGATTCTTTCGTACTGCAACGCCACCATTTTGGACGCAAGTTCGTTGTTTCCATCGATCGGAGAGATATAAGGCTGGATTTTGGCCGGATTTTCGGCCAGATCAGAACGCAGGCGCACGTTCGAAGCGAGGTCACCTTCGAAAAGTTTGTGCACCCCCATAACCCCCGCGAAACGGCTGCCGTGATCTTCCATCGCGATGAGATAGTCGCCTTGAGGATCTTGGGGAACGATTCGCAGCACCCCATCGGTCATTTCGGCCCGAAAAAGATCGTCCAGATCGTTGCTGCCGTCGTTGTCCTGGTTGTCGTCCATATTGGCGTTTATCTGTCCGACGATACTGGAGGGCGTACCGTCGTCCAGCGTCGTATCGCCGTCGATCGTGATCGTACGCCTGGCCGCCACCTCTCCGTTATGGTCGTAGACCACAAGGTCGAAACTCCCTTCCCGAATCGTATCGTAATTGATCAGCCTATCGGTGGCGCTGAAATTTTCGAAAGGGTCGGTGCGAAGCTCCTTTTGCGGGCTTTGGGCGTAGAGTCCGTTGACACTCCGGGTCAATGTCTTGGTAAAAGTGTCCAGATCGTTGATATATTTTTGGATGATCGAACCATCCGGCCGCTCCAAGGTGGAGTTGAATCTGCTACCTCGAAGGGCGACGATCGCACCCACCTTCCCTCCTCGTATTTTGTCCGTGATATCGACCTGCTCTCCGTTTTCGTTTTCGTAGTATACGGAATTGAAACGGTAACGGCTGTCGCTATCCTGGGCACTGAGAGGATGGAAAGTCGTCCCGTCCACCAGTGCGTATCCTCCCACGTTCAGATAGTAGTTCTTACCCTGATCCGTCATCTGCCGATCCACCGTCATATCGGTTGTGAGGTTGCCTTTGTATACCGATATGTTGACCAGTTTGGAGAGTGCGAGTTCCAGTTTGTCACGCTGATCGCGCAGGTCGTTGGCGTTGCTTCTGCCGTCTCCTTCTATCTTGTTGATATTCTTGTTCAAATCGGCGATCTGCTCGGCGAGTCTGTTGACTTCGTCGATATGGAAAACCAGATCGTCGTTGAGGCGCTCCTGGAGGGATTGAAGTTTTCCGGATGTATCGTTCAAGCTTTTGGCGAGTGTATCCATGCTTTGGGCCAGAACGATCTTCTGCGCATCGTCCCCGGGATTTTGGGCGACATTGCTCCATGCGGTGAAAAAATCTCTCAACTCTTTGGAGATACCCACATCCTCCAAATCCGGCAGATATCCGCTCACTTCCTGGAGAGTATCCCGCTTGTACTGATGGTATTCGAGATTGGATGCGGCTTTGGTCATCCGTTCGTAGACGAATTCGTCATGAATGCGGACGATCGCCTTGACTTGCACACCGTTTCCCACATCCCCCGGTATCTGGTGAATAGGGGGATTCGCCTCCTGAATGACGCGCTGTCTCGTGTAGCCGGGGGTATTGGCGTTGGAGATGTTGTGGCTGGTGGTATTGATCGCGGATTGTGAAGTATTCAATCCCGTATAACCGATATGCAAAGAGTCGAAGATTCCCATTTTATGCACTCACTTTCAGAATCGAGGCGGGTTTGGGCGTCGTCTTTTCGTAACCGCTGGAATCAAGAGCGAACACTCTATCCAGCATCGTATTGTAAAACTCGCTGATCGATACGACATACCTGGCGAATTTCCTGTTCACCTTTTTCAGTTTCATGAGCCTCTTTTTCAACTTCTCCAGAAGCAACTGCTCCTCTTTATCCAACAATACATCGAGTCCTTTGTCCGGCTCTTTGCGTGTACGCTCCACCAGTTCTGCATTAAGAAGCGACTTTCTGTTTTCAAAAGCGTGTATCAACGCCTCTTTCTCTCGCAGATGATCCGACATTTTTTCGTGTTGTGTCGCTTTGATCGCTTCGATATCCCGCTTCGTCAATGCGATCAATCGATCGATGTCACCAATCGCCGCTTCGATATGGCGTTTGAGCATCATGACTCCTTTTACATTGTTAATAGTAAATCGTCAAAAACGTCAAAAACTGAAGGGATCGTTCGAAAAAAAAAGCGGGGTTTCAGGAGATTTTATCATCCGTGGCCACGGATGAAACGATTTGTTTTTTCGATGGTTGAGAAATGGTTTTCACTTCGGGATTTTGCTGCTCTTTGAGAAAATCGAACAGCAGTTGGCTGAAACCGAATCCTCCGCTAAGCGCTTTACCCATCGTCTCGTTGTACATAGAGCTGTAGATTTTGTCACCGGCATCTTTGCCAAAGAGTGGATTGTCGTGTTTGAGCGAAATATCGAGAATCTTTTTGAGCAAAAACGCTTCGAAAGCGTCCGTCTGTTCCTTGAGTTTCAAATCATCCGAAGTAGGCGTGATTTTCGGCCCCTCCAGCGCCGCAAGAGCGACGCTATTGTCGATTTTCATCAAATCACCTCCAGTTCGGCGTTGATCGCGCCGGCACGTTTGATCGTTTCGATGATCGCGATGATATCCGCCGGCTTGGCACCGAGTCTTTGCAGGACTCTGGTAACGTTGGCTATCGTGATCTGTCCATATTTCATATTGATCACGTTTTGGGAGATATCGACGCTCGCCTCTTCTCCGAATCGCTGTATTCCTTTGCCGGAAGGGAGTTTCGACGTGGGCGAAATCTTCAACGTTAAATCGCCGTGGGAGACGACGACCGGATCGATTCTGATATCGATTCCGGCGACGACCGTTCCGGTCTTTTCGTCGATCACCACTTTGGGATGGTTCGGTTTGGAGATGCGCGTTTGATCCACCTGTGCGAGAAAGGTCACCATACTCATATTGTCCGGTTTTCTCAACTGGATCGTCCTGGGATCCAGCGCGACTGCCGTTCCTTGTCCGAAAAAGCGGTTGAGGGTGTTTTCGATATGCATCGCCGTCGTGAAATCACTGCGCTTGAGACTCAGCTTGATTCGGCTTTTGGCGTAGAGATCGTAGGCCACTTCCCTCTCCACCAACGCTCCTTGGTAGATTCTGGCGACCGTCGCCCGATAAGGCTTGCTCTTTTTGCCGGCGAAGCCTTTGCGAATCGTACCCTGCGCAAGAGCGTAGATTCTGCCGTCCACCCCTTTGAGCGGCGTCAACAACAATGTACCGCCGACGATCGATTTGGCGTCGCCTATGGAGGAGACTTCGATATCGATCTTGTCCCCGTGCCTGGCAAACGGCGGGAGTTTGGCGGTGACGACCACCGCCGCGACGTTTTTGGATTTGACGTCCTTGGCGTCGATCTTGACGTTGACACTCTGAAGCATACTGGCGATCGCGCGGCGGGTAAACTGGCTGGAGGTACCATCCCCCGTGCCCGCAAGCCCTACGACCAAGCCGTAACCGATCAGTTGATTCTCCCGAACACCCACGACACTCGCCACATCCTTGATCTGGGTGGCAAGTAGCGGTTGCAAAAACAGCAGGAGTAGAAACAGACTCTTTTTCACGCGATTATCCTCACTCTCTTTATCTTGGCAGTAAACGAGCAAGAACTATGCCACATCATAGTAGCTCAGCGAACTCTTTCCGAATTTTCTGCTCTTTTTCAGACGAAACGGACCGATCGTCGGCGGCAATACGATCTTGGTGCGGTGTTCGAGGATAATCATCCTGACGATCGAAGGAGGCGTGCGTGAAATCAGCTCCAATACCCGCTCGTAAATCTCCTCCATACCCGCTCTGATATCGAAAGGAGGGTCGAAGTAGAGATAGGCGCCTCCTTTCCGCTGTCTGATCGCTTCGATCACCTCGTCGTAGCGCTCGAAGGTGTCTCCTCTGATCGGATGGGTAGACGTCGCATCGATCGCCCGGCAGTTTTGCAAAAGCGTATCGTAAGCCTTTTGATCTTTTTCTATAAACCACACCTCCTTTGCGCCGCGGCTGAGCGCTTCGAGTCCGATCGCTCCGCTCCCTCCGAAAAGTTCCACAAAATAATTACCATGCAGATCGTACTGAAGCGTATCGAAAAGAGAACCTTTGAGAATCGATTTACTGCTTCGCGTCGTATCTTTCGCCGGAAGTAGAAGTTTTTTGCCTTTGTGGACTCCTCCCGTGATCTGTGTCGTGAAAGGTTTAGCTTTCATGATAGGCTCTGATAAGACGATTGATCATCTGTTGATGCTTTTTGTTGAGCCGCGTTATGATGCGTTCGAGCTCCTCTTTCGTCAACGTTTTGTTTTCGGATACACTTTCTAGCGTCTGCGTAGGCTTCTCTTTCTCCCTCTCGGCTCCCATCTGCACACGCTTTTGCATCTGTGCGATCTTCGCCATCAACATTTCATAGGTGAAAGGGATCTGGAGATCCTCTCCGATTACGAGCAGGGGCTTTTTGGCGTTGAATCTCCGGTCCGATACGATTACGTCCGCATCCTTGAGGGGAACGTTTTGGTTGCGCAAAAGAAGTTTCAACCCCTCCAGCAGCAGTTCGGAACGACATGAGAGGCCGATTTTTGGCATAAAAGTGTTACCTTTCATCTCTTTTTATGCGATTTTAGCAAAATATCACTTCCCAAACGCTTCAGAATACCTACATCACATCCGATCTAGAGTTAGAAAAATGCTAAAGGAGTAGCAGATGCAAATGCAATTCAAAGCCGTCTCTCCTCCCCAGAAATACTCGACGGAACATCTTCAGAGCGTATCGATACGGGGCCAGAGCGGTACAAAAAACGCAACGCAAAGGGAGAATCACCCAATTGACGGACCGGGACAGATACGCCAGCCCCGTCCGGAAGAGATCAGCGCGAAATTCAATCAACTCTCCGATGAGATGGATCTGGACGTCAAATTCGCCTATAATGAAAAGATCGATCAATTCTATATCAACGTCATCGACAAGAGCAGCGGAGAAGTGATCCGAAAGCTTCCTAGTGACGAAGCGATGAAAATCGCCGAGAGCATGAAAGAGCTCGTCGGTACGCTTTTTGACAAGAGGGGTTGACAGATGGCCGGCACACTCAGTACCCTCGGACTCGGAAGTCAAGGAGCTCTCTCCTACGATATCATCGACAAACTCAAGGCGGCCGACGAAGCGGCATTTATCAAACCGATCGATACCAAAATCTATTCGCTGCAAAACAGACAGAGCGCACTCGGTTCGCTCACCTCGCTCATCGGCGATTTCAAGAACAGCGTCGAAGATCTCGCTTCCGTGAATTTTTTGGACGACAGAAAGATCGAAACAAGCGGCACTTCCGTCGCGATCGACGTCCAACCAGGATCGAACGTCGACAACGTCACGATCGACGTTTCGCAGATCGCTACACGCGATATCCACCACTCGAAAGGTTTCGGCTCCAAAGAGGATACCTTCGCCGACGGTGCCGAGACGATCACGTTGACGATCGGAGATCAAAACTTCGATATCGATGTCGACGAGACGACGACACTGGAGGATCTTGCGGGATTGATCAACGAAAAGAGCGGCGGAAAGATCAACGCATCGATTCT
Source organism: uncultured Campylobacterales bacterium (assembly GCA_964443745.1). GTDB lineage: Bacteria > Campylobacterota > Campylobacteria > Campylobacterales > QNZT01 > CAYUEN01. The sequence continues at coordinate 11,205 of CAYUEN010000008.1, forward strand.
CAACACCGGAGGGGAGACACCCTACGAACTGATCCTCACTTCCAAAGAGACCGGAACGGACAACGACATCTCGATGAGCGCCTCGGGCAACGCTCTTGCCAACTTGAACATGAGCGAAGTCCAAAACGCACAGGATGCCCGTTTTACTTACAACGGCATCGAAGTGACAAGGGGCACGAACAAAATCGACGATCTCATCGGCGGTATCTCCCTCACGCTGAAAGAGACGGGAGAATCGAAAATCTCCATCGAACAGGACAACGACGCCATCTCGCAGAAGGTGCAGAATTTCGTCGACAAATACAACGAGGTGATGGGGCAGATCAAAACCTTCACCCAATACGACCCCGATACGAAAACGGCGGGCGCACTCCAAGGGGTGAGTGAGATCAATGCCCTAAAAAGCGGTATCCAGGAGGTGATCGAAACCGTCACCGTCAAAGGAAGAACACTGCAGGATGCGGGAATCGAAATTGACCGTTACGGAAATATGAGTTTCGATAAAGAGAAATTTACGACTCTACTTGAGAACGATCCGACCGCCGTCACCGATCTTTTTACGGGCGATGTGCTTTCGGAAAGCAGTGACGACGACGGCGTTTTCACCCGTCTCAAAGAGCGTCTCAAGGAGCTTGCGACGGGTTATGATTCGATGTTGAAAAATCTTTCCGGAGAGTTTGACGAAAAGATGAGCGCACTCGAAGAGAGCAAAGAAAAAGCGAAAGAGAGACTCGAAAACAGATACGAAATCATGGCAAAAAAATTCGCTTCGTTCGATGCCATGATCGGTCGAATCAACAACCAATTCAGCGCCCTGGATATGGTTATCAAGCAACAACTCAGCCAAAAATAGAAGATAAAGGATACAGATGCGACGTAACGCTTATCAGGCCTATACCCAAAACCACACCAATATCCATTCACCGGAGAAACTGATCGAGATGCTCTACGAAGGGGTGCTCAGATTCACCTCTCTGGCAAAGCGTGCGATCGAACAGAGGGATATGGAAGCAAAATCCAAATGGATTAACCGCTCCACCGATATTTTCATCGAATTGATCAACTCTCTGAGCAACGACGGAACGGAGATGACCGCCTATCTCTCCGGGCTCTATATGCATCAGATCAAACTTCTCACCCAAGCGAACGTTCGCAACTCCACCAAAGAGCTCGACACGATCATCCATGTCGCGAGCGTACTGCTGGAGACGTGGAGGGATGAAACCTCTCCTCAAAAAACGAGCCAAGAGCACAAACTTGAAACAGCCGTGGCTTAAGGCGTTTAAAATCGCGATCGTCGAAGAGGATTTTTCCGATATCGACGCACTTGTAGCGAAAATGCCGATATTTTCCGATCCGGCCGAGATGGAAGAGGCGGCCGCTTTGCTCAAAGAGGCGAAAAAGAGGATCCAAAAAGAGCGCGAAGAGACGCTTTTGCAGATGGAATCGCTCAAAAAGCAACGGCACTTCGTCGACACGGCCGCCAAAAAAAACCGCTTTGTCTACTACAGCTGAGACTCCAGACTCCTCTTCTGCTCCGTATTGATCTCACTGTCGTCGTAAGGATCGAGATGGATGTTGACGATCCATTCGTGTCTGTCGTCGAGTTTTTTGATCGCCTCCTCTACCCCATCACTCACACGATGCGCCTCCAACAGCGAACTCTCCGGCGTAAACACCAGATGCACATCCACGAAATTGATATTTCCCGAACGCCTCGTTTTTAGAAAGTGATAACCGGTAATCCCTCTTTCATTCTCCAAAATCCGTCTGATCCCCTCGACGATCTCCTCTTCCAGCGCGCCATCGAGCAAAACGTAGATCCCTTCTTGTATCAACTCGTAAGCGGAGTAGATGATATACAGTGCGATCGCCGCACCCATCAGCGAATCGATCAGCTCGATCCCGGTGAGTTTCACCACCACCAGAGAGATCAGAATCACCCCGTTGGTATAGATATCCGTCTTGTAGTGGAGCGCATCCGATTTGATCACCATACTGTCCGTCTTTTTGGCGACATGGTTCAAAAAGAGTACCAGTGCGATCGTAATCACGAGGGAAATCACCATCACGACGATCGAAGGGGTCAACAGCTCCGTCGTACCGTGGGTGATCGCCTTTCGGACCGCTTCGTAGAAGATGAAAAGACCCGAAAGGGTGATCACCGTCCCTTCGATGACGGCCGCGAGCGCTTCGATCTTTCCCCTTCCGTAGTTAAACTGGCTATCAGCCGGTTTTTCCGCCTTGGTGACGGCGAAAAAGTTGAAGAGAGAGACGATCAGATCGAGTACCGAATCGACGGCACTCGCAAGTACCGCCACCGATCCGCTCATAATCCCGATGGCGAGTTTGATCACGATCAGGAGCGTCGAAGTCATCGAAGCGACGACGGTCGCCTTCTTCTGCAGTGTCAAGATTTCTCCTTCTTTTTCGATCGTGACATTATACCCACTATAGTTTTAGGCAAAAACCACACCCCGGAATCCACAGGATATCACCATCGATCCCCTTTTGGAAAAATAGATCGCTTTTTAATTCTAGGATATGGAATTATTGTAAATATTTAATATTTTCTAAAGTATTTTTAATTTTTTTTGGATATTCTTATAAAAAATCTTATACACGTTCTATTTACGAAGTTTATGTATAATACCGAAATTTCAAACAAAGGGTATCCATATGCCACAGTTTACGAGACTTCTGCTGCTGATACTGCTGATGGGAACATCGTTGTCCGCTTTTTTGCAAGAGGGGGTCCTCTCCCCCAAAGAGGCGTTTCAAGCCAGTGCCGTCAAGGAAGGTGACCATATCCATACCCTCATCAAATTGGGAAAAGGGATCTACGTCTACGACGACCAGCTCAAATATACGATCACCAAACCGAAAAAAGTCTCTCTCGATTCGCTCATTGCGCGACCCAAACCCGAAAAGTTCCACGGGTTCAGTGTCCACCGAGGCCGCGACATCGTCGTAGATATTCCTCTGGAACTGATCAGAAAGAAGATAGGAGAGGCATCCTCTTTTACGTTGCAGATCGCGTTCCAGGGGTGTTCGCAAAAGGGCCTCTGCTATCAGCCGATGGTTCAAAATTTCGACTTTTCCCTCTCCCAAACGGCTGCAAACACCCCTGCCGGCTGGGGTAAAAAAGAGGTGAAGATACCACAGAAGAGTCCCGAATCCTCCTTGGAAGCGCCGCCGCAGTCGGAAGAGAGTTCGATCGCACAGAAGCTCAAACAGAGTTCTCTTTTGACGATTCTGATCCTCTTTTTCGGATTCGGACTCCTACTGGCGCTCACCCCTTGCGTCTTTCCGATGATTCCGATCCTCTCCTCCGTCATCGTGATGGAGTCGAAACAGAGTCAGAATATGAGTATGGGACGCGGGATTTTTCTCTCCTTCGTCTATGCCGTCTCAGCGGCGCTGGTCTACGCCGTCGCGGGAGTGTTGGCGGGGCTTTTCGGCGCCAATATCCAGACTGCGATGCAAAATCCGTGGGTATTGGGCGTTTTCAGCCTGATTTTCGTCGCTCTCGCCTTTTCGATGTTCGGTTACTACGAAATTCAGCTACCGCGAAGCCTGCAGAATTTCGTCAATAGAAAATCGGACAGTGCCAGGGGCAGCGGCGCCGTTGGCGCGGCGATCATGGGGCTGCTTTCCGCCTTGATCGTAGGCCCTTGTGTCGCCCCGCCGCTTGCGGGCGCCCTACTCTATATCGGAGAGACGGGTGACGCACTTCTGGGCGGACTCGCGCTTTTCGTGATGGGACTGGGAATGGGGCTGCCGCTGCTCCTTGTCGGCGCGGGTGCCGGAAAATTCATGCCCAAACCCGGCGGATGGATGACGCGCGTCTCGCACATTTTCGGTGTGGTGATGCTTTTTATCGCCGTCGCTTTTCTCTCTCGTATCATCCCCCCGTCCGTGACACTCGCTCTCTACGGCCTCCTGCTTATCGGTAGCGGTATCTACGCCGGTGCGCTCGAACCTTTCGGGAAAGAGGTCGCCGGAATCTTGAAAATCTTCAAAGTGATCGCTTTCGTACTTTTGGTTTTGGGTATCTTCGAGCTCGTCGGTGCCTTCAGCGGCGCGAACGATCCGCTGGATCCTTTCGCCCGCTTCCGCGCAAAATCCGCCGCACTCGCCCAAACCGCACCGACGTTCAAGAGAGTCTCCGATATCGACGCGCTCGAAGCGGCCATTCGAAAAAGCGACAAACCGGTCATGATCGACTTCTCCGCCAAATGGTGCACCGCCTGCAAGGAGCTCGAACACAATACCTTCTCCGATCCGAGAGTACAGGCGTTGATGCGCCGCTTCACCCTGTTGCAGGTGGATGTGACCGACAACACCGAAGCGGACAAGGCGCTCTTGAAAAAATACGGCATTTTCGGGCCGCCCGCGATCATCTTCTACGACAAGTCGCACAACGAACTCAAAAACAGACGCATCATCGGCTACAAACCGCCCGAATTTTTCGTCCGCCATCTCAAATCCGTTCTCGGAGCGTAACGTGTTGCTCACCATCGGAATCGTCTATTTCATCTATATTCTCACCCGCGTCTACCTCTCGGTTATGGAGATCGGCTATGTCGCCAAAGCCAAATACCAAAAACCGGTCATTTTGCTCCCCTCCAACTACATCAAGGCGGCCAACTACAGAATCTCCTCCCAACGGGTCGAAATTCTCGACGCCCTGGTGGATTATCTGCTTTTCATCTTCTGGATCGGATACGGTCTTCAGTGGCTGGATCGCACGATCGCCATCGAAGATCCCGCTCTCAAATCGGTCGTTTTCGTGCTCGCCTTTTTGGCGATCAACTATCTTGGTTCGCTCCCTCTCTCGCTCTATCAAACCTTCGTTCTGGATAAAAAATACGGCTTTAGCAATATGAGCGCGAAACTCTTTGTGAGCGATCTTTTCAAAAGCGCGCTGCTAACCGCTCTTTTCGGCGGGGCGATCATATGGATTCTCGCCAAAATCATCCTCTTCGTGCAAAATTGGTGGCTGCTCGGTTTCGGGGTGGTTTTCGCAGTTATACTGATCATAAATCTTCTCTATCCCACGCTCATCGCACCCCTGTTCAACAAATTCACGCCGCTTGAAGACGAAAAACTCAAAACTTCGATCGAAACGTTGATGGAGCGTGTGGGTCTTAGAAGCGACGGTGTCTACACGATGGACGCGAGCAAGCGCGACAACCGTCTAAACGCCTATTTCGGCGGATTGGGGCGTTCCAAACGAGTCGTTCTCTTCGATACGCTCGTAAAGAAGCTGACCGAAAACGAACTGCTGGCGGTACTAGGGCACGAATTGGGACACTACGCGCACAAGGATATCTGGAAAAACATCTTCATGATGGGAATGCTCTTTTTTCTCCTCTTCTTCATCTTCGGCCATCTTCCCCAAAATCTCTTTACGGCACTTCATGTACCCAAAACACCCTATACGATCATGGCGCTCTTTATGCTCTTTGCTCCGGTGATCATGCTCTTTTATATGCCGCTGATGGGGCTGGTGAGCCGGCACAACGAATATGAAGCCGATAAATTCGGTGCCTCCTGCCAAAACGAAATCGAACTGGCGAACGCTCTGCAGAAACTGGCGAACGAGAACAAGAGCTTTCCCAAATCGCATCCGATTTTCATCTTTTTCTACTACACCCATCCTCCGCTGATCGAAAGACTCAAGCGTCTGGGGATGGATATCGACGACGATCGATCGAGTCTTGAAGAGAGCCGGCCGACGTGACGCGCAAAGAGGCGCTGCGAAAAGCCGCCAAAAGGATCGGAGCCAAAGAGGCGAGCCTGCTGTTGTGCCACCATCTGGGAATCGATAGGATCGAACTGCTCCTGGAGGAGGGGCGAGAGATGGAAGAAACCGAGCGCTTTTTCGATCTCGTCGCCCGCGCCGAAGCGGACGAACCGATCGAATATATCACACAGAAAGTGAGCTTTTACGGCGAATATTTCCATATCGCTCCCGGCGCACTGATTCCCAGGCCCGAGACGGAGCTTTTGATCGACGAAGCGATCAAGGTGATCGAAAGCTTTCGAAGGCCGCCGAAAATCGCCGAAATCGGTACCGGAAGCGGTGTCATTCCGATCATCCTCGCACGCTGCTTTCCCAATTTGACGATCGTCGCGACCGATATTTCCCAAAAGGCGCTGGAAATCGCGCAAATCAACGCCGAAAGATTCGGCGTACGATCACGCATCCGCTTCTTGCATCGCTCCATGCTTGATGGAATTAACGAAAATTTCGATATCATCCTCTCCAATCCACCCTATATCGCGGAGGATTTTCCGATCGAAGCCAACCTCGCATACGAGCCCAGAAACGCTCTTTTCGGCGGGAAAAGGGGCGACGAGCTTCTTAGGCGTATCATCGACCTCGCCGCCGAAAGGAAGGTGCGTTATCTGCTTTGCGAAATGGGATACGACCAGCGCGAACCGCTTGAAACGTACATCCGAAAAAAGGGAGTCGGATCGTGTCGGTTCTACCGCGATCTGGCGGGATTGGATCGCGGATTCGTACTGGAGATGAAGAAGGAGTCTGGATGAAAGAGGTGATAGAGTTCGTCGACGTCCATAAATATTTCGGTTCCAAAAAGGTGTTGAAAGGAATCAGTTTCAAAATCAAAGAAGGGACGGTAGCCGTCGTCATGGGGCCTTCCGGTACCGGAAAGTCGACCGTCATCAAACACATCGTGGGACTTCTCAAACCCACGAAGGGCGAGATCTACGTCGAGGGGGTCGATATCCCAAGAGCGGACGAGAAAACACTGCTTGAAATTCGCAAAAAAGTGGGATTTCTTTTTCAATTCGGTGCGCTTTTTGACAGTATGAACATCTACGACAACGTCGCCTTTCCGCTTAGAGAGCATACGAACGACAGCGAAGATGAGATCCGTGCGAAGGTGCGTGAAAGTATCGAGATGGTGGGACTTGTCCCGGACGAAGTGCTGCACCTCTTTCCGGACGAATTGAGCGGAGGTATGCAAAAGCGAGCCGCCCTCGCACGTACGATCATCCTCAGACCCGATATCATCCTCTACGACGAACCCACCTCCGGACTCGACCCGATCGCCAGCGATCTGATCAGCCGACTGATCGTCAAACTCCAAAGAGAGCTCGGTACCACTTCGGTCGTCATCAGCCACGATATCAAGGAGAGTTTCAAAATCGCCGACCAGATGATCATGCTCTACGAGGGCAAGGTGATCGCCGACGAAAAACCGGAATTCTTCAAAACGACGCAAAATCCGATCATCCGTCAATTCATCGACGGGATCAGCGAACTCAATATCTAATTCTTTACGATTTTTCTATACAGATCCCCGAAGGGGACGATATAGGGATAACAACACGCCAAGGAACGAGATGAAAAGAGAATGGTCAAGAGGGATTCTTCTTCTGTTTGTGGTCACACTTCTGCAGGCCGAAACGATCAAAGAGAAGTATGCCCAAAGCAAATATTGTGCGGGATGCCACAGAATGCAGGCAAGAGATTGGAACTCCACCTGGCACTCCAGATCGCATATGACCAAAAATCCCCTCTATCGCAAAACGCTCGAAGCGATCGCCCAAAAGGAGTATAAAAGCGTCGATGCCGTCGCGATCACTTGCGCCAAATGCCACAATCCCCGAATCAGCGTCAAAAAGACCGATAAAAAATTTATTCTCTCCAAGGCTTTCGGGTTGCGCAACGATGCGGTCAAAAAGGTCGAAAAAGCCCTTGAGAGCGAACATATCAAAGAGGGAATCAACTGTATCGTCTGTCACAACGTCGACCATATCGAAAACTCCACCGATCTGCTCAAACGGGGTTTCGACGCCGTTAGATGGACAAAAGAGAACCTGATCGTCGGTCCTTTCAAAACACATCGGAGCGATCGTTACCATAAAAGCGACGCGAGGGCGCATTTTCGCGAAAATATCAACCAACTCTGTCTCGTCTGCCACTACGGCGGTGAAAACGATCACGGCGTTGCAATCTACACGACAGGAATCGAATATCAAGAAAGTAACGCCACCAAAAGGTGTGCCGACTGCCATATGGGCGAACATTTCATGGGTGTAATCGCCCCCAACGTCAAAAAAGAGGGTGAACCTATCGTCGAAAGAAGACTCAGACGTCATCTGTTTGCCGGTATCAGGAACAGTGATATCGGCAAACAGGCACTCACTTTGGAGACGAAAACAACGGCGAACGATCTGATACTGAAGATATACAATCTCACACCTCACAAAGTGCCTACGGGTTTTGGAGGAAGGGATCTCGAACTTCGGGTCGTTTTTTTCGATCATACTCGTCTTATATCAACGAAAAGTAAACACTTCCGCGCCCGTTTCGTGAACGGGAAAGCCGAAGAGACCCTCCCCTATCTGGCGACGAAACTGCAGAAAGACACCAGGCTAAAACCCAACGAAGAGAGGATCATACGATTTTCGTTACCCAAAAAGACGAGTGAAATCAAAATCTCCCTTCTCTACCACCCCATCAACGAAACACTCAAAGCCTCGTTGAAGATAGAAGATCCGGTTTTTACCAAAAGCTATCCGATCATTACAAAAACGATAAAGGTGGAATAAATGGGCGTCAAAGGCAAACTCAAACTTCTGGCATTTCTCTCCATCGTCGCGATTTTTTCACTCACTGCGATCAATGTCTACAAAGAGTATCTCTACACTTCCAAGATAGAGCGCATCACACAGAGCGTCTCCTACAGCCAGACCCTCTCCGCACTTCTCGAAGCGCTGCAAAAAGAGCGTGCGATCAACGCGATCTATCTAGAAAGCGGCGGTGAAATGCTCGCTACGGAGATGGATGCGCAACGTATCGAAACCGACAAGAGAATAGATGCTTTCAGAAATTATGTCTCCCAAACGATCGATTCGATAACCGATACGAAACTACATGAAAAAATCGACAAAATTTTCAAATCCCTCGACAAGATCAAAACGATTCGTCACAGAATAGATATCCTCAAAATTTCCGGAGAAGAGATGTTCGATTTTTACAATCGTATCGCGGAAACCATTCTTTCGATCCTGCGTTACAATGCGATCAACAGCCCCAAAGGAAAGGTCGCCCAACAGCTGCAGACCTACTACTTTCTTCTTCGGGCCAAAGAGATCGCTTCACGCGAACAAGCGCGGTTCGCAGAAGCTTTCATCAGTGAACAGTTAAGCGACGAAACTCTAAGAAAAGTGGTGTCTCTAACAGCCAGGGAAGCGACCTATCTGGATGTCTTTCGAAACCTCGCCTCCCCAACCCTTCTACAGATGTACGAAAGCCCCTCTTTTCAGAAAGTGTTCGCGGATACGGACGAGATGACCAGACGGGCACTGACGGGGATGAAATCAGGCAGATTCGATGTGGATCTACAACGATGGTTCGGAATGATCACGAAAAAAAACGAGCAGTATCAGCGACTCGAAACCAAAGCGCTGAAAACCATCCAGAAAGAGATCTCCCTCAAACCTTCACTCGCTCTCTACAGTGCGATACTCGGCCTCTTCTTTCTGATTGTGATCTTGCTGGTACTTCGATCTCTCAACAGAGAGATCAGCAGGCGGATCCACTCCTTCGACTGGATCATCGAAAATCCCTGAGCGTCCGCTCAGGCACTTTTTCGTTTCGCCGCCATTTTGGGCGAATCGACCTCTTCTGGAGGTAGAGACTTCTGTTGCCTTTCCAGAAGCTGCTTGTAAGGTCCGATCGCCCCTTCCACCTTGCCTCCTTCGTTCGAGATATTGTTGACGAACATATTCGCTTTCACATATCCGGTCTCTTTCGTCGAAAGCAGATCGGCTGCCACCTCTCCGGAGATGGTTCCCCCCACGATGATACTTCTGGCTTGGATTTTCGTTCCGACATACCCTTTAGGTTCGACGATCAGCCCCTCGCAAGCCACTTCTCCTTCGATTTTACCGAAAACCACCACTTTTCTCGCATCGATACGCTCTTTGACGACAGCACTCTCCAGTACCTCCAGTTCGTCACACTTGACATTTCCCAGAATTTTGCCACTGCTGATTACACGGGTCGCACGGATCGTCCCTTTGACACTCCCCTGTTTTCCGACCAGAACGATATTGTTGACGACGATGTTTCCTTCCACCACTCCATCGATCTGAACCGTATCTTCACCGATCAGATCCCCTTTGATGGTGGTGCCATGCGTGATTATGGTCGCACTGCCGACTTTCTCTTTCTGTACCGAATTCTCTTTGCCCTTACTCCCGAAGAGTGCCATCTTTTCTCCTTTGCTTTTGTATATGCAACAGCTGTGCCATTTTCGTATCGTTCCATACTTTCGTCACTTCGATATGCCGCTGGATCTGCGCCAGCAAGGCATTCCAATCCACCTGATTGCTCGTTTTTCGCATCACATCCCCATAGGTCTTTGAAGACCAGTACAAAAACGGAGTGGGATCGAGCCATTTGTAGAGATACCGCACTTCATAATGCAGATGCGGCCCGGTACTGCGGCCGGTATTGCCCACATACCCTATCAATTTCCCTTTGGTGACATACTCCCCCTCTTTGACGGCGAACCCGTTTAGATGGCCATAGGCGGTTTTGAAACCGAATGCATGGGAGATCATCAAAAATTTGCCATAACTCCCCTTCCTCTGGGCGAATTCCACCACTCCATCCGCCGGTGCGTAGATCGGGGTACCCACTTTCGCAATCAGATCGATACCGGCATGAAACTGCCGTTTTTTCGTAATCGGATGGATCCGATACCCATAGCCGTCGGAGATCTTGACCGAAGCGATCGGCTTGCCGTTGGGAATATTCTGGTTGAGCAACGCGATCTGAGCCGCACTCAGACGTGCCTGGTCGATACGCTCGAGCGTCCTCTTCTTCGCCTGATTCGCCCTGTCGGCAAACGTCTTGTCCACATCGGGCGTGAGTCCGACCATCCTCTCTATCTCGGAAAGCTGTTCATCCATCGAAGAGAGCATCTGCGTCTTCCGGTCGATCGTCCGCTGCAGACGCTCCTTTTCAGCGACAAGAGATTCTTGTTTGTGCTGGAGCGCTTTGGCTTCCCTGTCGATATGAGAGAGCCTCTTTTCCAGCGTCTGCAGATAGAGCACTCCCAATCCGATCAACAAAACCACGGCAACGATGATCCATTTGGCGAAACTTTTGATGAACTGATGGAGCGTATACTGCCTCGACCCGTGGATATCGGTGATCGTGATGATCATACGATTTTTCAATCGGTATCCTTTTGTAAAATTATATATTAAGAAAAATTTTAAAAAAAGTAAAGAAAAACACTTTTTTTCCCTTCCAAATTTTACTATTGTTTTCTTTGGAAACACTTTCTATTCATCCTTTCGGGTCCATTTAAACCATTTTCATTTTTTCCGATATTACGATAGAGAGCTATCAAAAGGAGCATGATTCGTGAGTGCAGAAAAAGAGTCCATTCTGGATCGAAAAACGGTGATCGTTTCCGAAACGGACGCGCGTGGCGTCATCCTCTACGCAAACGACGATTTCTGTCGCATTTCAGGCTACAGCAAAGCGGAACTCATCGGAAAACCACACAATATCGTTCGCCATCCCGATATGCCCAAAGAGGCATTTTCCTCCCTCTGGGAGACGATCAAATCGGGCAATGTCTGGAACGGTATCGTCAAAAACAGAACCAAAAGCGGTGATTACTACTGGGTAAACGCCACCGTCTATCCCTCCCGCACACCCACCGGTGAAACCAGATACTTCTCTGTCAGAGTCAAACCCACCGATGCCGAAATCGAAGAGGCTCAAAACACATACGCCTCGATGTAACAGGAGATTGCCACGATGTTTTCATTTTCCAGACCGCGCCGAGAGAAAGAGGAACAAACCTCTTTGATCGCACTTCTCGACCAGATCATACTCTTCGTAAAAAGAGAACAAAACCACATCGACATCAAGGAGTCGATACACCTTTCCCCCACGATGGAACCACTTTTTCAAAAATGTACCGAACTCGCTTCCTTGCTGGAAGAGAAATCGAGAGAAGACCTCGGAGTCAACGGTGAAATTCTGCTGATGTGCGAAAAGATGGCGGATGGGTATTTTGACGACAGGGTACACCTCAAATCTCAGGACCCCCATTTTCAGTATACCGCCCAGAGTATCAACAAAATGGCCGAAAAGATAGAGCAGGATTTCACACGGATAATCGATCTGCTCGGAGCCTACGAGGAGGGAGACTATACCGATACGCTCGAGAGCGGAAGATATCGCGGCGGTGTACTGAAGGAGGTGATCAAAGGGATAGATGCGCTCAGAGATTCGATCGCCACTATGTTGAGGGAGAGCTTTATCTACGGTATTACGCTCGAAAATGTCTCCAAAAAACTCGACGACAGAATGGGGACCATACTCGAAACGACCCAGATACAGTCGGACAATCTCGAACAGGCGGCTTCGCATGTCGCGCAGATTTCACAGAAAATAGACGAAAACCGCACCGATACGGAAACGATGCAACATTCGAGTCTCAAAGTGAAAGCTTCGGCTTCGTTCGGAAAAGAGCTCGCAAATAAAACAGTCCAGGCCATGTATGAAATCAACGAAGCGACCAGCGCGATAACGGAAGCGATCGAAGTGATCGATCAGATCGCTTTTCAAACCAATATCCTCAGCCTCAACGCCGCCGTGGAAGCGGCCACGGCCGGTGAAGCGGGCAAGGGATTCGCGGTCGTAGCGAGCGAAGTACGAAATCTCGCCAGCAGAAGTTCCGATGCCGCGAAGAGGATCAAGGAGCTCGTGACCCACGCGGCGGAAAAGACCACAGAAGGGCAAAAAACTTCCAAAGACATGATAGAGGGTTACCAACACCTCAACAAAGACATCGATGAGACGATCACTCTGATAGAGAAAACGACCGAAACATCCAAAAAGCAGGTAGAGAGCATTAGAGAGCTCGAAGAGACGCTGAAGGGCATTCAAGGCAGAACCGGTCGATTCGTCGATATCGCACGCGAAGCGAATCAAATCTCCGGTGAAATCTACGACATTTCACGTAAAATCGCCAAGACACTCGAAAACAAGAGATTCCCCGGCAAGGAGCGACTATCGATGCGTATCAAAAACGGACAGCTGGAAAAAACGGGGGTCGCAGATGTATTTTGATCCCATCGAAACTCATAAAGATATCCACGCCAGCGTCGACTATATCACCAAAAGCCATCTGCGAAACGTCATGCAACTGGCAATTTTTCATACCACGAGCAAGCAGCTCTATGCGATCAATATCTCCAAAATACAGAGTTTCATCATCAAGGAGGAGGTCGAGATGCTGCAGAGCCCGACCAAAAACCCTTTCGTGATCGGTATGGTGAATATCAGGGGAGAGGTGATCTCCGTCGTAGATTTCGACCTCTGGATCGGAGAGCCGGAAGAGAGCGACGAGAAGAGAATCATCATCGTCTGCAACTACAACCAGAAAAAGATCGGTATCCTCGTGCGGGATATTCTGAAGATCGAAGAGAAACAGAGCACCGAATTGAACGTACCCGGCAACAGAGATCCCAAAATCTCCTATGTCACCACGATCGAAACGGAGAAAGGGGAGCGAAGCTGTATCATCTTCGATGCCGAAAAACTCCTTTTCGATACGAAACTGGGTGCGGATACGGGAAGAACGACGATCTACGATGTCGATACCTACGAAATGCGTGGAAAAATCGCTTCGGACAAAAAAGTGCTGATTGCAGAAGATAGCCAGATCGTCATCGAAAAACTGCACCATTTTTTCACCAAAACGGAGCTGGACTACGAGATCTACGACAATGGAGAGTTGCTGATGGAGCGTCTCAAACAGCTTGATCCCAAGGAGATAGGCCTAGTGATCACCGATATCGAGATGCCGGTGCGAAACGGGTATCAAGTCATCAAGTTTCTCAAAGCGGAAGCCAAATACGCATCCATCCCCATACTGTCATTGACCAGTATGACCAACCGCGGCGTATTGGACAAAGTGCGGCAGTTGGGAGCCATAGACTTGATCAACAAATCGGATCTGGACAAACTTTTCAACTATCTCAAAACGATTTTACATATAGAGAGGAATGCATGAAAACACATATCACGACACTGAAAAAAAAGAGTTTCTACCTGGGAACTTTCATCTTCATCACTTTTATGATACTCCAGGCGTTCGTCGGATTTCGGCTGCATCAGACTATAGTCGCCGCACACGAATCCAACGAACTGGTTCAACAAAAAACCACCATCGACATGCTGCTTCATGAAATGACGCTTCTATCGGATCTCTCTCCCGAAAAGAGGCGGGAAGCGCTCCAGTATCTTCAGGCTCTTTCGACGATCCCGAACGATACCAAGGCGCTTCTTGGAAACCTCCTCTCCGGTCCTCAAACCACTCCGCAAGCGATCCTGACACTCCAAAACAGCCGTCAAGAACTCGAAAAACGGATAAAGAGACTCTCCTCCAGACTCGATACCAGTGCAGACAACTGGATCATTTTTATCTACATTCTCATCGCCAATATCGCGATCAACATCACGCTCGCACTCTTTACGAACCAGATCGTATTCAACCTCCAGCAACTCAAAAGCGGTATGGCATCCTTCTTCGCCTATTTGAGCAGAAAGTCGAAGCAGATTCAGCCGATCGTCGTGGAGAGTAGAGACGAATTCAGAGAGCTGGCGGAGATGATCAACGAGAATATCCAGCGGATCGAATCGAATCTCCAAAAAGACCAAAACAGTGTCCATGAAGTCACGGAAGTCTCCAGGTTGGTAGCAAAAGGCGATTTCTCCGGACGTATCGATCAAGAGCCCGCCAACCCGGAGATCAGACAACTCAAGGAGAATTTCAACCATTTCATCGACGAGATGCAGACCAATATGGATACCATCTTGCAGGTACTCCAAGCTTACCGCAACAACGACTTCTCCCATCGGATCAATTTCGAAGCGTCAGGCGAACTGAAAGATCTGATCGAAGGCGTCAACGCTCTGGGAGCGTCGTTGGCCGATTCCAGAGCCAAAATCGATACCATACTGAAAGAAAAAAGCGTGACACTGAACGACTCGGCTAACAAACTCACCGAGAGTATGGAGAAGCTTTTCGTACTCATCCAGAAGAACCAACACAATATCCAGGAAGTCTCCGAGGATATAGAGATGATCACCGAGACAATCAAAGAGACCGTGGAGAAAGCGAACAAGATGAAAACCTACGCGACACATACCACACAAACGGCTCAAAAAGGAGAGGTACTCGCGGATCAGACTTTCCAGTCCATGGAAGAGATCAACGTTTCCACCGAAGAGATCAACAAGGCGATCAGTGCGATCGACTCGATCGCTTTTCAAACCAACATTCTCAGTCTCAATGCCGCAGTGGAAGCGGCCACGGCCGGCGAAGCGGGCAAGGGATTCGCCGTCGTCGCCCAAGAGGTGAGAAACCTCGCCAGCAAAAGTGCAGAAGCGGCGAAGATCATCAAAGAGTTGGTACATCAGACACAAACCAAAGCGAAAGAGGGTATGGAAATCTCCAAAAACATGAAAGAGAATTTCATAGATGTCAACAGACAAATCAGTGAAACCTCACGACTTGTAAGCAGCGTGACCACCGAATCGACCCATGAAATGGAAAAGATCCATACGATCAAGGAGTTGATCGACGAAGTCAAATCCTTTTCGGCGACCAACAGTACGATAGCGGAAGATACCAGCCACATCTCAAAAGAGATCCTCTCCATCTCCAAAGAGTTGAACAGCGAAGTCCTCGATACCGCGAAGGGAGAGAAGGTATCGCGATGACGACGGAGATTCTCGATTTTTTCATCGAAGAGGCGAACGAACTTTTCGACAATATCCACTCCATTCTTCTCAAATCGGAAGAGATGGGCGAACTCAGCGCGATGGAACTGGATGCACTTTTCAGGGATTTTCATACCTTGAAAGGGGGCGGAGGCTCGGTCGGTTTTGACAACTTTTCCCGATACGCCCATGTTTTGGAAAACTTCCTGGAGATACTCAAATCCCGCCACTCTCCGCCTACAAAAGAGATGTTGGGATTTTTGATCGAGAGTACCGGACGGCTTCAGGAGATGATGGACGAAGAGTATCACCACACCCTTTCACCCCAGCAATCCGAAAAGGAGATCGCCGCGCTTCAAAAAGAGATCCAGGCTTTTTCGGACACCTCACCGGTCCCAGATACCGAAACCTCTTCCGATTTTCGGGAAAGCGCCGGTGAAATCACCGATCTGTTCGAAACGCTCTTCGATCTGCTGAACGAAATGAAGAAGACCGAAACGATCACCTCATCTCAGCTTCAGGCGCTGTTTCGCAATGTCCACACCCTCAAAGGATCTTCGGAATTTTTAGGAGTCAGCTTTTTCCCCAGCTATTTGCACGATATCGAAACACTGCTGGATAGAGTACGTCTGAACGAAATCGACTACGGAGAAAAACTCAACGGTTTTTTAGTCGACTCTTTGAAAAATGCACAAGAGATTCTGGATGCGGAGTTGGGAGGCGATCTCGATATCGTACGATTTCAGCGACAGACGGAGGCGTTGCAAAGAGAGATTTCCGGTTTTCATCGAGGGATAGAACCTCATTTCGAAGTGCTGGAGGAGAAAGATGAAACAGCCGATACCGACTCTTCCACCCCTTCGGATCAATCTCAGCCTCTTCCTTTCGAACTCTTCGACGAACCAGATCACGCCACACCAGACAGCGATACAGAGAAGACGGCCACCGAAGAAGAGACCACAACACCCACACCCTCTTTCGAAAAATGCGAAACACACTCCACCACCCGATGCGAAAACGCCCTCTCTCTCCAGAAGGTCGCATCGGCTACGTCCATACGCGTCAATCTCGACAAGATCGACCATCTGATGAATCGCGTAGGAGACCTCGTCATCACCAAAAGTATGCTTTTTGATTTCGCACAAAGTCTTCGATCCGACGACCGCCTCTACAAACACCTCACCGAAAAACTCAATACACTGGATCGTGACATCCGTGAACTTCAGGAAGCGGTTATGGGTGTTCGTATGATTCCGATGCGTACACTCTATGCGCGACTTCCGAAAATGGTGAGAGATCTGGCCAAAAAACTCGGAAAAGAGGTGCGATTCGAACACTCCGGAGAGAGTGTCGAAATCGACAAAATGATGGTGGAGGGGCTGATGGATCCCCTGACGCATATTATTCGCAACGCTCTTGATCATGGTATCGAACGGCCGGAAGAGCGTATCGAAAGAGGAAAAGACCCCAAGGGGATACTTTCCATAACGGCATCGCAGGAAAGCGGCAATATCATCATCTCCATCAGAGACGACGGTGCGGGAATCGATATCGACAAAGTGACCCGAAAAGCCCTCGCATGCGATGCCGTCACCCACGAAGAGCTCTCCAGAATGGGTGAAGAACAGAAACGTATGCTGATATTCCACCCTGGCCTCTCCACAGTAGAGAGTGTCAGTACCGTCTCCGGAAGAGGTGTGGGCATGGATGTCGTGATGAACAATATCAACGCACTGGGCGGGGAGATCAAAGTCTATTCCCAAACCGGTATCGGCACGGAATTTCAACTCATCCTCCCGCTGACACTCGCGATTCTGGATGGTCTCAACGTCCAGATAGGAGAGAGACAGATGATTCTTCCGCTTGGAAATATCGTCGAATCCCTCCAGCCACATCCCAAAATGATCAAACATGTCGGGGAGGGAGAGAAGGAGTTGCTGATGCTCCGCTCGGAATTCATTCCGATTATCCGGCTTCACCGTTTTTTCGATATCCCTACCTCCTATGAAAGGCTGCATGAAGGCATGCTGATCATCGTCAAGACTTCCCATACCAAGGTAGCGCTATTTGTAGACGATTTTCTCAACCAGGAGCAGATCGTCGTCAAATCTCTGGAAAAAAATTACAAGAAAGTCGACGGTATCGGTGCGGCGACGATCCGTGGAGACGGGAGTATCGGCCTCATCCTGGATGTTATGAGTATCGTTGAGATGTATCGAAAAGAGGAGGGGAAAAGATGAGCGAATATTTCATATTCAAATTGATGGATGAAAATTATGCGATAGAGCTGGCACGTGTCAAAGAGATATTGGTCCACTCCCAGGTGATCATCACACCGCTTTTTACCGAGCCGGAGTGGATCGAAGGGGTTTTGAATCTCAGAGGCGAAGTGATTCCCGTAGTCGACCTGCGTGTCAGATTCGGTGCGATCGACCCCCTTTTCAACGACGAGACCGTCATCATCGTCATCAGAAGCGAGGAGCGAAAGTTGATCGGTATCATCGTGGATAGAATCGAATCGATCCACCAAATCACGGGTGAATTGCTGAATCAGACAGACGAGATGGGTATCGGTATCCAATCCCACTACGTGAAAGGGTTGGCAAAGATCAGCCCTTCGGAGATGAGCGTGGTACTCGATATCGATACCGTATTGAAAATCGAAGAGTTGACCACTCCATAAGGAAGAAAGATGAAGTTTCTAATCATTGACGACAGTCCAACGATGCGACGCATCCTAAGAGCGGGTATAGAGAGAGCCCTTCCAACGAAGGCGGAGATTCTGGAAGCGGAGAATGGTGAAAAAGGAGTTGCTATACTGCAAGCGCACCCGGATATCGACTACACCTTTTTGGATATCAATATGCCCGTGATGAAAGGGGACGAGATGCTGCGAATCGTACGGAAAGATCCCGCACTCAGACACCACAGAATCATCATCCAGACCACCGAGGGGAAAAAAGAGAAATTTCTGGAACTCAAACAGATGGGTATCTCCGGTTATCTTCTCAAACCCTATACCCAGTCGGTCGTACAAAAGCTGATCGACACCATCCTCGAAAGAGCGGAGACAAAAGCGTGAAAACACAAAACACTCCCTTGATCTTGATCGCCGACGATATGAAAACCAACCGGTTGATCATCAAAAAAACGCTCTCTCGTGAAGGATACGATTTCATCGAAGCTTCCAACGGAGAGGAAGCCGTGAAAATGGCGAAAAAACACCACCCTACGATGGTGCTGATAGATGGACTGATGCCGGTAATGGATGGATTCGAAGCCGTGAAGTCGATGCGTGAGATCAAGGAGCTTCAGCGTACCCCCATATTGATGCTCTCTTCACTTTCGGAAAAAGAGGCGCGGATCCAGGCGATCGAATGCGGTGTCAACGATTTTGTTACGAAGCCTTTCGACGAGATGGAGTTGATCGCCAGATGCAAATCGTATATCCGGATGGATGCCATCAACCGTGCCTACATCCTCTCCACTATCAATCCGGTGAGCGGCCTTCCCAACAAAACCGCCCTTTTGAAAGAGATCGAGGGGAAGAAAACACGAATGTTCATGCTTCAACTCGAAAAGTTTCAGGCTATCGAAGGTTTCTACGGAAAAAAGAGTGTCAATAGAATTGAGAAAGAGGTCTCTCTCTATCTGCAGGAACTCTTTCTCAGTTTTTTCGGCACGCCGCAAGATATTTACCATACCGGCGAAGGTGAATTTGTGGTATTGATTGATTCCGAGGTTCCAAAGATCGAAAAAAACCATCTACATACCCTCTGTAAAGAGATCTATACGCAGATCAAAAAACACGAAATCCATTTCGACAATCTCGAATACGACGTTCGGGCGACACTCGCCTATATCGAGGGGGACGAACATCTGTACGAAGATCTCAAATTCGCGCTCGATTATGCCATTACACACAGAAAAGAGTATGTCATCGCCCATGAAGTGGCGATCCAGCTCAAAAAAGAGACCGAAGCCAATATGGAGACGATCCGTATGATCAAAAAGGCGATCAGGGAGGATCGTATCGTCGCCTATTTCCAGCCTCTCTACGATATCAAACGAAGAGAGATCACCAAATATGAAGCGCTTGTCCGGCTGATCGACGAAGAGGGAAATGTCGTCTCCCCCTTCCATTTTCTCGAAGCGGCGAAAATGGCGAACTACTACTGGCAGATCACCCAGATCATGCTCAAAAAGGTTTTTGGAATCTTCTGTTATATCGACAAAGAGGTCACTTTCAACCTCTCGTATGCCGATATCAGCCACGAACAGACCGTCGATACGATTTTCGAGTTGCTTTCGAAATACCCGGATACCGCATCAAGGCTGACATTCGAACTGCTCGAAGACGAAACGATCGAGAGCGAAGAGGTGATGAACCGTTTTATCGAAGAGGTGAGAAAACATGGCGTCAAGATCGCCATAGACGATTTTGGAAGCGGTTATTCCAATTTTCAGAGGATCATCGATATCCATCCGGATATTTTGAAAGTCGACGGCTCTATCATCAGACACATCTCCACCTCTCAAGAGAACAGAACGCTCGCACAAACGATTCAGAGTTTCGCCAAAAATCTCGGTATTACGACCGTGGCGGAATTCATCAGTGACGAATCGATTTTTCTGGAAGCGGAGAGGATGGGATTCGATTACGCACAAGGATACTACATCAGCGAACCTCGTGAAAAACTGGTAACCATCACACCTCAAATCCATACACTCTCCCAAGAGGAGGAGCGAATCGATGAAATTCAAATTTGACAAACCATTTCCGATCATTTCGGATCGTCCTCTCGCCCAAAAGCTTCTCATCGTCGCGGTAGTACCCATACTTGTAATGGCGATCCTCTTTTTGCACAAGGATATCGAAACCTTCCATCAGATGTCCCGCATGAAACGTCTCAAAACGGATATCGAGCTCTCCTCCATTCTTTCGAGTCTCGTTCACAACCTCCAGAAAGAGCGCGGTCTTTCCAGCGGATATCTGGGTAGTGAAGGCTCCGAATTTCATCAATTGAGACGGCAACAACAAGAGAGCGACAGGAAGATCATGCAGCTCAAACGGTTTTTCACCTCCCATCCGGATCTTGAATCCCGCTCCTACAAAACCAGACTTTCCACCCAGCTCGACCGTATCGCCGGCATTCAAAATTTTAGACGGCTCATCGAAAAGAGAGATGTGACGTTTCGTGAAGTGATCGACTACTACTCCCGATTCAACCGCGAATTCATAGGAACCATCCGCGCAATCGGAAAAGAGAGTGGTGATGCGACACTGATGCAACAGATTCTCGCTTACGTTTCGCTTCTTTTTGCCAAGGAGCAGATGGGGAAGGTGCGGGCATACGGTACCTATATCCTGGCACACCATACGTATTTGCCGGAAGAAATCTCGGCACTCGAGTCGTTCGAAACCAGTGAGAAGTTCTTTCTCAATACCTTTATGGAGTTTGCCGATCAAAAGAGTATCTTTCTGTTTCGCAGACTCACCCACTCACCGGAGTATCTTCGATTCAATCAGATGGAGAGACGGCTGATCGCCGATGCCAGGAATGTCGACTTCGATGCACCCTCCTGGTATACTGCCGCTACGAAGGCGATCGACCTCTTTCAGAGAATCGAACAAAAGAGCGAGGAGGTGCTTCGCGAGCAGGTGGCGACCAACTACAATCAAGCGCGTCTCTTTTTGCTTTTCTATATCTTCTCGAGTGTATTTGTCTTGGCGACCATCGCGCTCCTCTCATTTATACTCATCGGACAAATGCGAAAAAATTTCGCCACACTCCAATCCAGCATCGATCACTTCATCGCATATCTGAACAAAGAGACTACCCATATTCCCAAAGTCGAAGTGATCGGAAAAGACGAATTTTATCAGATCGCATCGTCGATCAACAGCCAGGCGAAAAAACTCTCCCAAAACTTCGAACAGGACCAGAAGGTATTAAGAGAGATCGACGATGTGGTCCAAAAAGTACAGATGGGTTATTTCGGATATACGGCTTCGCAAAAGGCGAGCACGTCTGAAATCGAACGTCTGAGGCAAAACATCAACACGATGATCGTCGATACCAAGCACAAACTCGATCTACTAACGACCATATTCTTCCATTATGGTAAAAATCACTTCGACTACAGACTCTCCAAAGAGCAGATGGAGGGGATGAACGGAGAGTTCGGCTCTTTACTCAATGCGGTGATTTTACAGGGGGACAACATCTCGGAACTGCTCGCGATGATGCAAAACGCCGGAGATTGCCTGGATCAAAATACGGCCGAACTCTCGAAAGCCACGCAAAAACTCGACCACAACGCTCGAATCGAGAAAGAGATCATCTTCGAAACGACTCGTAATCTACAACAACTCTACGAAAAGCTGATCTCCTATACCGACAGGATCAAACAGATGGACACTCTTTCCGTCACACTCGAACAGACAGCCCTCGAAGGAAAATCCAAGGCGGAGAAGACCGCAGCTTCAATGGAGGAGATAGATATACAAGTTTCGGCGATAGAAGAGGCGATCGGTATCATCGAACAGATCGCGTTTCAGACCAATATTCTCAGTCTCAATGCCGCTGTGGAAGCGGCCACGGCCGGCGAAGCGGGCAAGGGATTCGCGGTCGTGGCGAACGAAGTGCGAAATCTAGCGACCAAAAGCGCAAAAGCGGCCCATACGATCAAGCACCTCGTCACCGAAGCGAACGAGCGTACCAGAATCGGCAGAGAGATATCGGAAGAGATGATTGAAGGGTATCAGGCGCTCTACCAAAGCGTCAGCCGGACCAAAGAGGCGATTACACACGTCACACTCCTGAGCAAAAACCAGGAATCCACGATCGAAGAGATGGGGCAAGGTATCGAAAAGATCCAGAATAGTTCCAGCGGAAGCGCCAAGACGGTGGCCTATATCTCCAGACTCGCCAAAGATACGGACAAACTCTCCAAGAACCTGCTCCAGATCGCTCACACCGCTACATTCGACCCCACGTTCAAAGCACAAGTGTGCGATATCGAACTAAGTCGTATGGTTACGCAGATGAAAAACGACCATATCCATTTCAAAAACGGGATTCTCAAACGCGTCGGCGCCAAAGCGCACTTCAATGTCGTCGATAGCAGATCGTGTCGTCTGGGAAAATGGATGATCGAACAAGAACGGCTGAACAGACCTTTTACCGATACAAAAGCGTGGGGAAAACTTCAGGAAAAACACCGACAAATCCATCATTACGCCCAAGAGTACGTCTTGCAAAACGCGAAGAACGCACCGAATGAAAAATTGAAAAAGATCGGGGAAAATATCGACCATGCGACACTCTCGATCTTCGAGGCGCTCAATGGGCTCAAACAGGAGTTTTGTGAACACTTCCACCAAAGAGAGGTGGAAGAGGCGTTGTGCGAAGTGTGATCAGAGATACTCCAACCAGCGTCCCACTCTTTTTTGCTCCCTTTTGATCGTCGTAGCGGGCCCATGCCCCGGATACACGTTCCTGTCGTAGGGAATCTTCAGAAATTTACGGATACTCTCCTTCATCGCTTCGGGCGAGGAGTAGGGAAAATCGACCCGACCGATCGACCCGGCGAAGATGAAATCCCCGCTGAAAAAGGCGTCCCCGATCTCGATCGCGCTGCATCCCGGGGTGTGGCCCGGAAAGTGTAGATAACGCACCTCGATTTTTTCCACCATCAACAGCGCATCGTCTTCCACCTCCACATCCGCTTCGCTGGGAGGCGTTCCCTGTCCGAAAGGATCTTTGGAAAGCATGAAGGCATCCTCTTTGGGGCAGTAGATAGGAATCTTCAACCTCTCTTTCAATTCTGCGTTCGACCAGACGTGGTCGAAGTGGCCATGGGTATTGAAAATCGCGACAGGATTTTTCACCTGCTTCAAGACCCACTCCGTGGCTCCGACACCCGGATCGACGATCAGATCTTTTCCGTCGATCGTGACGACATAGCAGTTGGTTTGGTAGACACCCATCGGTTCGACGGCTATTTTCATTCGATTCTCCCCTTCGATAGTGGAGGATATTGTAGCAAATTTTTGTGAAAATCGGCCGGCCGGAAGGCCGGTCCGTAAAAAGGGGGTATTAGCGGGGAAGATTCGTAAGCAGATAGTTTTTGATCGTCTCGGCCGCCGCAGCGTTGTAAACGATCTCCGTATGGATACGTGGTGTTTCTTTGAAGTGGGCTCCGGTTCTCACCTCTCCGTCTACCACGCTGTAGATGCGCTCCCTGAATGTAACTTCCTCATCTTCCTCTTCATGATCGCTCAGAGGCATCTTCGAATGGAGTACCAGCAGCTCGGTATCGCCTTTGTGTACCACTTCCCACTCTCCGATCACTCTGTTTGGATACTCTATCATACTGCCTTCCATCGCACCTTCCATATGGCTCTTGAGAACGATATCGCCACGTCCGTCACTGAGATTTCCATCCAGTTGTACGATAGGTGTTCGCTCACTCCAGTGGTTCGACCAGAAAAGCGAAGCGCCCCCGTTTTCGGATGCGGTGGAGTAGGCATCGAAGAAGCTTTGCAAAGAGGTGAAAGGATCGCTTCCTTCACCATCGTTCCAGTTTCTATAGACCGGATCCCAGAGTCTGTACTCCTCGCTTCCCTCTTCGGCTACTTCAAAGACATAACGTTTGGCTCCTTCACCGAAAGTGAGCTCGGGGAAACGGCCGATTTTCGGCATCGGAATCACCACTTTGTCTTCGAGGTTCTGCACGTTCGTCAGACTGACGCGCACTTTGTATTTTGGAATATAGAGTGTACCGTCCGGTCTGCGTTCGTATCGAACCGTATCCTCATCGTGCTCGGGAACCCACGCTCCTTTGGCATTGTCCCAGACAAGCTCGTTATGTTCTCCATCTTCTTCGTCTTCCTCGGCGGGGATGAAGTTGCCCGCGTTATCGACATCCATCTTTATAAAAGTGGCGATACCGTTTTCGAAACGGATCTTCTCTACACGAGGCTCCATCTCTTCGTCATCCCGATCGAATTCCAGAGAGAAAAAATCGACCCCTTCGATCTTCACATCTTGCTTTTGCCCGCCTTGCGTATGTTGAAGCATTATCTCGTCGATTTTCGCCAGAAGACGTCTTTTGACATCCAAATCGAGCGTCGAATTTTCTACCAGCGTTTTGAGTTCTTCGATCGTGATATCAAAACGCAGCGAAAGTCTTTTTAGATGCGCGATCATCTCCTCTTTCGCCCGTTCGTTGCCTTCGAAATCGATCAGTTTGAGGATGCGTCTGGCCATCTGTTCGCTTTTGTCGTTTCTAAATTGCGAAGCCACCGCACCGATATCTCCAGCTTCAAAATCGTGCTCGAGAACATGGCGTTTGAGTGCATCCGCCATCGCACCCGCTTCATAGGGGTTTTCTCCCTCCTCCACATCGATCGCCCTCGCGAGGTTGACGGCCACTCCTTTGATGGAATCGACGTCTCTTAAAACCTCGTCACCGGCAAAATCGACTTCCTCGATCGCTTCGTCGACTCCTTTTTCTCTTCCGTCGAATTTTTCGGCCACCTTTTTGGCGATTCTCTCGAACGCTTCGGCACGATCCATTTTTCCATCTTGTTTTCTGATCGCTTCTGCGATCACTTCGAGCGCCTTCTGGATTTTGAGTCCCTGTTCGTAGAGTTTCTTATCCGCCAGTTTCAGAGGATCTTCGTTGATCTCGTCCGCATTCGAAATTCCGAGACTTGCGGCCACTTCCCGCATCGCTTCGCGCGCTTGAGCGTTGCGCTCCGTTTTGGCGGCGACGATCGTCGTGATCGGCGTGATATTCACTACCGCCGTATCCGGAATGAGCGGTGCTTGCAACAAGCCTCCGAAACGCTCTCCGCTGGAGACGTCCACGCCACCGGTGACAAGTAGCTTCGCTACGGCTCTTTGCTGAGCGCTCACGCCTGAAATATCCAGTTCGTACGCTCCGTTCGCATCCGTTTTCGTATAAGGTTCGCCGCTGTCGCATTCTCCATTTTGGTTGATATCCAGACAGACAAACGCATTTCTAAGATAGCCGTCGACGGCGTTTCCGCTCACTTTTAGGCTCTGATCACCGCCTCCGTCCATATTTCCATCACCGACGGTCGTACCGCCGCCGCATCCTGTCAACATCGCACTGAGTGCCGCCGAAATCATAACTGTTTTGAAAAAGGTGTTTCTTTTCATAGGGTGAGGTCTCCTTTCAACCCGGGATATCTGAATTTGCGATATACGCACATATCCAGAGACTATATCGTCCCGAAGGAGAGAAACTTTAACTTTTTTTTACTTTTTTAGCTTCTTTTTATACCCTCTTTTGTAGTAGAGATCGACACCGACATCGGTCGTACCGGTTCCCTCTTTGCCGATCGCTTCGCCTCCGCCGATCTCTATCCGCCAGCGTCTGCCCATCTTCCGCTCGTAGATGAAACGGCTGCGCATCTGCTTGTTCTGATAGTAGAGAATACTCTTTTTGTTGAGCCGTTTGCCCGCTTTGACATCGAATCCGCCCTCTTCGTTTCGCTGCAGATCGAGCCGATCGAGGTTGAGCTCTCTGGCCAGATCTTTCGAAAGGGCGCGGGAGAAGATCTTCTCCGCCGCTTTTGAAGCGTTTCCGGCGGCTCCCTGTACCTGCGAAGTGCTCATCCCAAAAAGCAGATAGGAAAAAATCTCCTTTTTGGGCATCATCGGCTTGGATCGGAAGGTGAGTTTCGGACGTTTCGCATCTCCGCCGATATCGATGAAAATCACGACATCTTCGATCTCGTCGTATTTGACATGCAGATCCAGCAGCGGATTGACCTGCGGCTGCCCCCTGAAAGCGATCGCTCCCTCTTCGATGATATAGCGCTTGTCGGCAAAATCGTACCACCCTTCCACCACTCTGATCTTGCCGGTGAGTTTTTGCGGCTCCCCGAAGGCTTTGACGATTCTGATATCGGGTTTGAAGGCGATTTCGCCATCGAGCGTCTTGTAGAGCATCTCCTCGTCACTCCTGACCCAGATATCGAGCGCGAAATTGTCGATGAAATCATGCGATGGCGGCTTTTTCGCCGCTTCCTTGCTTTTTTTCGTCACGATGACAATATCTTTATCTTCCGAGATATCGAGAAATTTCGGCTGGTAGGTGATGAGCGTATCGTCGAATTTGATCAATCCCGTAGCGTTGATCTTCTCCCCCTTTTGGGAGAGGTGGAGATTGGTCGTGAGGGCGGTATGGCCGTAAGTCTCGTATCCCAGATAGAGGCGATAGGTCAACAGATCCGCCTCTATGAGATCCTTTCGTTTGAACCCTTTGAAGCTCAGTGTATCCCCGAAATCGATATCGACTTCCGCACGCTCTTTTTCCCACCATAGCACCCCTTCGCGCTTGAGCGAAATCGTACGATTCATCTTTTTGGGTTTGAATCCTTCGAGGGTAAAGCGGCTCTTTTGAAGTCGTACTTCCCCTTTTTGCATATCCCCGTTCATCCGCGCTCTTATCTCCAGATCGGCGATACATCCTTTCGGAAGGGTGATTTTCGAAGAGGTTAGCGACATATCGATCCGCTCTTTGTGGGTATTCGCCGCAAAAACGATATCGCCGTCGATATCTTTGGGCAAAGCGAGCGGATAGAGTTTGTCTATCTGGACAAAAAGCGCCCTCAACGAAGGGATCTTCGCGTTCGCTTCGACTCTGGGCGCGGAGAGATCGACGCTTCCTTCGGCGGTGATCGCGCGGTTTTTCAGATCGAAATCGATCTTCTCCCCCTTTTTGTGCGCCTGTGCGCGCAGCGAAAAATCCCCGCCAAGCAGCGCGAAGCGTTCGAGCGAGAAATTCTCCCCTTCGATTCCGAAGCTAAAAGGTTCGGTATGAAAGAGGTTTTCGTTGATTTGCAGCGTACCGATCCTGGCGGTGGCTTCGAGCGCTTTTTCGGGAATCCGATAGCGTCCGTCGCTTTCGAGTGCGATTTGCAACCGTTTGATTTTCGGAGGCAGTACCATGTAAATCCGCTCGAGATCGATGCGTTTCGTTTTGAGGCGATAGTCGATGCGTTCAAGATCCGGACTCTGGAGATGGAGGTTGAATTTCGGCGAAATCAGATCGCTCGCGAGCCCTTTTTCTCCGCCCGTGGATACGACTTTCAGGGGTAGCAAAGAGGTGAGATTGAGATCCGGGAGAGAAAGCAGCCGCTCGATCTTCAAATCGGCGGTGTGTTCGGGTATGCGAAAGAGATGATCCAGATCCAAAGCGGCCTCCAGATGGCCCGCCCCTTTGAGATAGTCGCTATCCACCTCCAGATCGAGCGTCCCCTTTCCCCGTCGTGAAGCCGGACGAAAGCTGAATCTCGCCGCCGGAATCTTCGCGAAGAGGCGTTTGCCGTCAAGTTTGGCCTTCGCATACAGCGAAAGATTCGCCACCGCCTCTTTGAGCGTACCGCTGAGATTCGCATCGAGCCGACTCTCCTCTTCTATCTGCAGATCGAATTTTTCACGGACGATGCGTTTTTTTCGCGCGATCAGATTCGAAACCAGATCGTATCGAAGCGTTCGGTTCAGATCTTTCAGATTGGCTTCGGCTTCACCGGCAAGCTTTATTTGTGCCGGATCGGAAACGAGAGATCCCAAAAACGTCGCATTGAAGTCTCCGTTTAGCGGAAGCAGATCGGCCCGAAGGGAGGTGGGCTCAAGCCGCAAAGCGATCCCATCGATCGTCGCCGACGTATTTGGAATCGATACGTCCGCATGCATTGTACGCATCGTTCCCCGCAACGCCAGCTTCAACCGCGGCACACGCTCCGGATCGACGGAAAGGTTGCGATCTTTCAACAACGCTTCCAGATAGGTGCGATGCGCCGCAACATCGCTATCAAGCCGCAACGCGAGGCTCTTTTCGGGATCGTCCAGATCGAGTGAAACCTCGCATGAAGTGCGCATATCGGCCGGATCCCCCGTCAGATCGAGGGCGAGCGTGGCATTTAGATCGTGTGAATCGAGTGCGTAATCGGCTAGGCTGTGAACTCTTTTCGTGCGAAACGCGAGTCGCTCGTATCCGAACGAAAACGGATCGATCCGCGTGTCGGTATGAAGAATCCGATCATCCCCTTCCAGATCCAGATGGAGCGACAGGTTCTCTTTCAAAGCGATACGGTAGGGTTCGATCGTATCATCCAGATACTCCCGTTTCGCGACCAGGTGGGCCTTCGCATCATAACGAGGCAGATTCGCCCGTCCCTCTATCTTCATGTCGGCGACGTTGCTCTGCGCGCTCAGGGAGAAGCGGGCCGTAAGCCTCTTTTTCAAATCGCTTTTTAGATCGTATAGATCCAACCTCAACCCTCGCAGACGGTATTTTTCCCACCTGAGGTCTTTCAGAGAGATATGCAGCGATCCGATCTCCACCGATTTCAATGCGGGTACGGCGCTTTTTTTCTCCCGACTTTCGTTCGTATCGCTTCCTTTCAGCAACGATTTCAAGAATTCCTCATCGATCCAAAGATCGCTCAGGTTCGCCTCTTCGATCACGAGCCTCCCCTCTTTCAGCGCTCCCAGATCCGCCCTGAGATAGAGATCACCTTTCAGTTTGCCTCCGTAATCGATCCCTTCTATGCCTATCCCGTGAAAAATATCCCCTTTTAAAGAGCGGTAGTGCAGATCGGGCACAAAGCGCCCCAGCGCCTCCTTGGCGATTCGATCGAGCGCACCCTGACTCGCCGCGACCCAGATAAGCGCACCGACCAAAAGCGAAACCGCAAGCAGAAAAATCCCCGCAATTTTCAGAACTTTCAAAAGAGCTGCCCTATATTGAGATGAAATTCCCACCCCCCTTCACGCACCGGAAATCCGAAGTCGATACGAAAAGGGCCGATCGGTGTATGGTAACGCATCCCGAACCCCCAGCTTCCGTAAAAAGGGTGGTTGAAACTCCGGGGACGGGTATCGAGCATCGAAGTGTCGTAAAAGCCGACGACGGAGAATTTGGAGCTGAGCGGATAGCGCACCTCGGCCAGCAGATCAACAAGCGAAACCCCTCCCACCGGCACCCCTTTGGCATCCTTTGGGCCCAAATCGCGATAGGCGTAACCGCGGTTGGTGAACGATCCCCCCGTATAGAGCCGCTTGAAGAGCGGCACCTCTTCGTCGATCATGCCGATACGCGTTTTGAGCGCTCCGATGAATTTTCCCAACCGTTTGATGTAGTGGGCTTCGAACACCCCCTTGAGATAATCCAGATCCGATCCCAATATCGGCATCGACTTCTCCAGATAGAGGCTTAGATAGTAACCGTCGGTAGCGTTGGTGATCGAATTGCGCCTATCGACCACCAATCGGTAGAAAAGGGCGTTCAAAAAGTAGTTTCCGCTCTGGATCGAAGCGTCGGCGGTTTTGGCGTCGACATGGCTGATCTCGGTCAACACTCCGAAGTAGTGGTCCAGGTCGAATTTTCTTTTCCCTATCGTTATCCTGTTTTCGATCAGTCGCTCGTCGTAACTCTCGTACTTGTACATAGCGAGCGTAAAACGGTCTTCGAAAGTGATTTTTCCCAGCCACGGAAGATCGATCCAGCGGTCGTAATATCTGGCGTAATAGCTGTACCCCAGCAGCGAAGAGAGCTTGATTCCGGTCTCGAACTGTTTGAGATCCCCGAAAAAGTCTATATCCTTCCACGAGATACCTCCGCGCATTCCTTCGTTCGTACCGTAGCCCACATTTGCACGCAAAAAGCGTGTCTCACCCATCTTCAATCTGATATGAACGGGTATCTCCGTACCGTTTCGCTCCAGATCGGGCTCGATTAGAATGTAGTCGTAGGCCTCCAGATTGTAGAAATTGTCGTAAGTGCGCTCGATTTTCGAGATATCGAAAACCTCCTTTTCGCGATAGACGATCTGCTCGTTTAGAATCTTCGGGCTCACATCTGCGCCCCCTTCTATCGCGCTCTTGCCAAAATGACAAAGAGGGCCGGGCTTTACGGTGTAATTCAGATCGACACGATAGAGATCCAGATCGACGTACGCCTTGGCATCGAAACGATATTTGGGTCGGCCGTGGGTAAGCAGATAGCGTTCGATGCGCTTCTTGCTCTCCTTGAAAAGATCGGTACGAAAAACGCTCCCTCTCCGAAAAGGTATCAGGTCGCGAATCGTACGGTTGGCGTCGATATTCAACCTTTCGATTTTAACCGGATCTTGCTTGTCGATTCGGATTTCGATCGTATCCTCTTTGAAGCGGGGGGTGAAAACCGCACGGTAATATCCCAAAGAGCGGTAATATCTTCTGAGCCTCTCGATATACTCCGGCACTTCGCTCTCTTCGAAAATGGGATCTTTTCTCCAGAAAGCGTAAAACGGAGGATAGGGTTTGCCGATCACCTTCAGCAGGGTCGACTCCGTAAAGTCGCCGACCATGCTGTCGACACCACTGCCGGTAAAAGCGATATGGGTATAAGTCCTGCCGTAGAGACTCGCCGTCATGAAGATCAAAAGAAAGAGGATACCTCTCATTTTTCCCCGCTTTATCAAAATAGTTTTATTGTAGCATAACTTTTCCCGATTCCGATCAAGAACTTCATACCGATGACGATATATGCATAATGCGAATCTACAATCTCCACTACGACCCTGAAGCGGTGGAAGCGCTTCCCATCACCGACATCAATGCACATCAGAGCGTATTGATCCAGATTTTCAGCGGTCGCTGCGACAAAATTTGGCTCGATGACATGATCGGCCATCTGCGTTCGCTCTTTCCCCAAGCCGTCATCGTGGGTGCCACGACAGATGGTGAAATCCTTGGAGAAGAAGTCACGCTCCACCACACGGTCGTATCGATCACCGCGTTCGAAAGAAGTAGCCTCTCCTATGCACTCACTCCCATCTCCGCGGACGAAAGCTTCGCCGCCGGCGAACATATCGCCTTGCAACTCTGCAGCCCCACTCCCAAAGCGGTACTCCTCTTCACGGACGGCCTCCATTGCAACGGAGAGGAGTTCGTCAAAGGTTTCGCGTCGATTCTGCCCCGCTGCACCATCGCGGGGGGAATGGCCGGGGACAACGCACAATTCAGAGAGACGTTCATCCTCGGCAACGAGGGGGCATTGAACAAAAGAGCGATCGGCGTGGCGCTTCATGGCGAAACACTACAGATTTTCAGCGACTTCAAACTCGATTGGTTTCCCGTAGGGAAAAAGATGAAGATCACCCATGCCAGAAAAAACCGTGTCTACAGTATCGACAATATCAAAGCGGAAGAGATCTACAAACACTATCTGGGAGAACGCGTCTACAAGCGGCTTCCAGAAACGGGAGTCGAATTCCCCCTGATACGGGAACAGAACGGAACGACGGTAACGCGCGCCGTCATCGGACGCAACGAAGATGGTTCGCTCGATTTCGCCGGAAACATCGAAAGCGGAGAATACTATCAGTTTGGACTCGCCAACACTCAGATGATGGAGCGTTCGACCAGACTTCTCTCCGAACGTTACAGCAGGGAACATATCGAAGCGATCTTCGTCTACTCATGTATGGCAAGGCGCCGTTTTCTTCAGCACGCCATCACGCAAGAACTCAAACCTTTCGCCCGTATGGCACCGTTGAGCGGCTTTTTCACCTACGGAGAGTTTTACCACAACCATATCGAAAACCATCTTCTCAACCAATCGATGACGATCCTCGCGCTTTGTGAAAAGGAACAGACTCGCCAAAAGAGAGATTTCTTCCCCGAAGAGAGCCCGGAAAAGAGTGAAATCGACAGTTTTACCTCCACGATCGACGCGCTCAGCCATCTCATCACCGTCTCAACCAGTGAGTACGAGGCGCTCCGACTCCAGCAAAAAAGCGATCTACATCCTCTGATCACTTCCGGACCGGTCATCAATTTCAGAATGGATTTTTTCGAAGGAAGCCCGAAACTTCGGTATATCTCCCCCAATGTCAGCACCATTTTGGGATACAATATCGAAGAGCTTCTCAACAACCGTTTCAATCCGATTTCCTTGCTGCATCCGGACGACACGAAAAAACTGATCCGCTCCTTCAAAAAAGCTCTGCGTGCCGATCTCATCTCTTTCGAATCGGACCTGAGAGTCTATACGAAACAGGGAAGGCTCTGCTACCTGCACATTTTCGCAGCCGTGGAGCGCGGGGCGAATGAAGAGGAAAACCTCTTCAACGGCTATTTCATCGATATCACCCAGCAGGTCAAATCGCAGCAGCATATCCGCTATCTAGCCTATCATGATCCCCTCACCTCTCTACCAAACCGCACATCCTTGAAAGGACGGCTGGAGGAGGAGCTCGCTCTTTGTAGACAAAAAGGGCTTTACGGCACGCTTCTTTTTCTGGATCTGGATCGTTTCAAGAATATCAACGACTCTCTGGGCCACTCGATCGGAGACAAGCTCCTGATCGAAGTCGCCAGGGAGCTTGGCAAAACACTCCGCCCGGAAGATCATCTCTGTCGTATCGGGGGAGACGAATTCGTGATTTTGCTTCCGGAAATGGACAGACAAAGTGCCATCGGCGTCACACGCGCCCTCTCCGAGCGGATTCGCAAAGCGTTGGAACACCCTTTTATGATCGAAGGCCACTCGCTGTATACCTCCACCAGTATCGGTGCGACGATCTTCCCCAATCCTCAGGTGGAGGGAATAGACGACATCCTCCGGCAAGCCGATACCGCGATGTACGCGGCCAAGAGAGACCCAAACCATTTCCTGAAATTCTATCACGAGATCGTCTCTTTCGGAATCCACAACGGTCTGGCGATGGAAAACGACCTCAGAGAAGCGCTTCAGAACAACCACTTCACCCTCCATTTCCAGCCGCAGGTGGATATCTCCAGCGGAGAGATCGTCGGTGCGGAAGCGTTGCTAAGATGGGAGCATCCCCAAAAAGGCGTCGTCTCCCCGCTGGAATTCATTCCGATCGCCGAAGAGACGGGACTGATACTTCCGCTGGGCAAATGGGTTCTCACCTATGCGTGTACCCGTATTCGCCATCTACAGGATCTCGGATCCGAAACGCTCAGGAAAATTTCGGTCAACATCAGCCCGATACAGTTTCAACAAGCCAATTTCGTCGAAGAGGTACTCGAGGTGATCGAACGTAGCGGTATCGATCCCAAATTTTTGGAACTGGAGTTGACGGAGAGTACGTTGATCAACAACGTCGAAGATACGATCACCAAGATGCACATCCTCAAAGCGCACGATCTGAAGTTTTCGATCGACGACTTCGGCACCGGCTACTCTTCGCTCAGCTATCTCAAAAAACTTCCGCTCGATATTCTCAAGATCGACAAATCCTTCATCGACGAGATCGAGAAGGATCGCGACAACGAGACGATCGCGGAGACGATCATCCAGATGGCCAAAAACCTCGGTTTCGGCGTTATCGCGGAGGGGGTGGAGTACGAAGCGCAATTGGAACTGCTGCGTCAAAAAGAGTGCGACGCCTACCAAGGGTATCTCTTCAGCCGACCCCTTCCCTTTCTGGAATTCGAACGGCTGCTACGGTCGCAAAAGCGTTAAGCCTTCTTTTTTCCGAGCTCTTTGGCGAGGTATTTTCCGGTATAGCTGCCGGTACGCTCATAACGCTCGGCCAGCTCTATCGGCGTTCCCGTATCGACGATCTTCCCCCCTTTGCTTCCCCCTTCGGGACCCAGATCGATCACATAGTCGGCGTTTTTGATCACATCCATATTGTGTTCGATGACCAGAACCGAATTGCCAAGATCCGTCAAATGCTGTAGCACTTTCGTGAGCCTGTCCACATCCGCGAAGTGGAGACCCGTCGTCGGCTCGTCGAGAATGTAGAGCGTCTTTCCGGTGTCACGTTTGCCGAGCTCCTTGGCGAGTTTGATCCGCTGTGCCTCCCCGCCGCTAAGGGTCGTGGCGTTTTGTCCGAGCGTAATGTATCCAAGCCCCACATCCTGCAGGGTTTTGAGTTTCTGGTAGATCTTCGGCACGCTCGCAAAAAACTCGAGCGCTTCGTCCACGCTCATATCGAGCACTTCGGAGATGTTTTTTCCCTTGTAGCGAACCTCCAGCGTCTGGGCGTTGTAGCGGCTGCCTCCGCACGCGTCGCACTTGACCATGATGTCGGGCAGAAAATGCATTTCGATCTTGATCTCTCCCTCGCCCTGGCATTTTTCGCAACGCCCCCCTTTGACGTTGAAACTGAAACGCCCGATTTTGTAGCCGCGGATCTGGGCCTCTTTCGTCTTGGCGAAAAGCCCTCTGATCTCGTCCATCACCCCGGTATAGGTGGCGGGGTTGCTGCGGGGAGTTCTGCCGATCGGACTTTGATCGAGATAGATCACCTTATCCAACTGTTCGAGTCCGATGCACTCCACACCCGCCACTTTCTTCACCTTTCGGGCGTGGTTGAGCAACTCTTTCGCCACGGGCAGCAGCGTCTGCAGGATCAAAGAGCTCTTTCCGCTGCCGCTGACGCCGGTGATCGCGACGAAATTGCCCAGCGGAATCTTCACATCGAGGTTTTGGATGTTGTGGATCGTCACGTTTTTGAGTTCGATCCACGTTTTTTGGGGACGTGCGCGGTAGTAGTCTATTCTTCTGCGCCCGTAGAGGTAGTCGGCCGTGAGGGTTTTGGCTTTTTTGAGCTCCTCCAGCGTCCCGCTGAAGATGATCTCTCCACCCTCTCTGCCCGCTCTGGGACCGATATCGACGATGAAATCGGCCGCTTCGATCGTCTCCTTGTCGTGTTCGACGACGATCACGCTGTTTCCTTTCCGCTGCAGACTCTTGAGGGTGCGAATCAATCTGAGGGTATCGCGTTCATGCAGTCCGATACTCGGCTCGTCCAATACGTACATCACGCCGGTCAAACCGCTGCCGATCTGCGAAGCGATCCGGATACGCTGCGCTTCGCCCCCGCTGATGGTCCGGGCGTCTCGCCCGAGCGTGAGGTATCCCAGCCCCACATCGTGGAGAAAGAAGAGCCGTTCGTTGATCTCTTTCAGAATCGGGGCGGCGATCATCTTCTGCTGGGCCGAAAGATAGGCGAACCGCTCTTCGTCCGAAAAGAATCGCGTCGCATCTTCGATCGGCATATCGAGAATATCCGCGATACCGCAACCGGCGACTTTGACCGCGAGCGATTCGGGCTTTAGGCGGTGGCCGCCGCAGGCGTCGCACACCTTTTCGCTCATGTATTCGTTGATCTCCTTCTCGTCCTTGAGCATCGTGTAAGCGATTTTGACGACCCCTTCGAAACGGCGTTTGAGACGATGCCGTTTCCATGTGAAGTGCGCCTCTTCCACACCGCCGTGCAAAATCGCCTTTTTCTGGTGTTCGGGTAGTTTTTCGAACGGAATCGTCGTATCGATCCCCGCCGCTTCGCAGAAGGCTTTGAGAAATTTGAAATAATACCCCTTGTTGAATCCGTAGAGGAGTTTGACCGCCCCCTCCTCGATACTGAGACTCTCGTCGATGATTTTGCCAAGATCGAGCGAATACCGGATCCCCAGCCCGTCGCAAACCGGACACGCCCCTTTGGGGGAGTTGAACGAAAAAGAGAGAGGCTCGAGCGGTTCGAAGGAGATCTTGCACTCAAAACACGCCAGATGTTCGCTGTAGTGGATATGGCGTCGGGGCGCCCCCACCTCCTCGGCGTTGAGAATCTCCACCTCCAACTCACCGTAACTCTCCTTCAGCGCCTTTTCGACATCTTCGGCGATACGCTGGCGACTTTCGGGTCTGAGAACGACCCGGTCGATTACCACCTTGATCGTGTGTTTTTTCGTTTTGCCCAACTCTATCTCTTCATCCAGACGTACCATCACACCGTCGATCATCGCCCGCACATACCCTTTGTGGCGAAGCGATTCGAGCAGATCGGCGAAACTTCCTTTCTTCTCTCTCACCAGCGGCGCGGTGAGAACCAGCTTCGAGCCTTCCGGAAGCAGCATGACCTGCTCGATGATATCGCTCGCGCTCATCTGGGAGATCGGCTTACCGCATTTGTGACAATACTGCTTTCCGACCCTGGCGTACAACAGCCTCAGATAGTCGTAGATCTCCGTGATCGTCCCGACGGTGGAGCGGGGGTTTTTGGAGGTGGTCTTCTGGTCGATCGCGATGGCGGGTGTTAGTCCTTCGATCTTGTCCACATCCGGTTTGCCTATTCTATCCAGAAACTGTCTGGCGTAGCTGGAGAGCGACTCTATGTAGCGACGCTGCCCCTCCGCGTAGAGGGTATCGAACGCCAGTGTACTCTTTCCGCTACCGCTGATGCCGGTAAATACCACCAGTCTGTTTTTCGGAATCTCCAGATCGATCGATTTGAGATTGTGCTCCCTGGCACCGAAGATTTTGATTTTCTCCATCTTCACCCCTCCATCAGTTTTTCGACGATCAGCGCCACGATGACGAAATTGAGCACCAAAATCATGTTTTTGTGGCGTTTGGGATCGGTTTTGTGCGCCAGATGGATCCCCGTGAAGACGCCAATCAGAGAGCTTACGCCCACTATCGTTCCGTAGAGGAGGTTGATGTTACCGTAGGCGTAGTGGCTGAGAAAACCGAATATCGAAGAGAAGATCACGAAAAAGAGCCCCGCCGATACCGCTTGTTTGATATGGTAGTGCAAAAAGCCCACCAGAATGGGCGTCAGCAGAACCGATCCCCCCACACCCACACTCGCGGAAAGCAGTCCGATTCCGACTCCGATCACAAAAAAGAGCGGCTTGTTCTCGATCGGTTCGCGATGCGGTTCGGCCGAAGAGTGGAAAAAGCGGTAGATCGCGAAAAGCACGATCGAAAGAAAGATATAGGTAAGTGTTTCTGAAGAGAGGCTCTCCACCACGTAGCCGCTACCGAGTGCTCCCACCGCTCCCCCGATCCCGACGAAGATCAACGGGCCGATGACGAGCGTCCCTCTCTTGAAGTTGAGATAGGATCCCACCAGCGAGCTGAAAACCATCTGGACGATCGAAATGCCGATCGCCTCTTTGATACCGATTCCCAGATGCAGCAGTACCGGCACGAGAATCGTGCCGCCCCCCACCCCGAAAAAACCGGAGATCGCCCCTACCGCGACTCCGATCAGCATAAGTGCAATAATCAAATATTTCCTTCGTTTTTAATCAGATATTTTATCGTATTGATAGTTAAATAGTGTATAATAAATCCAACCAAGAATCAAGTGGGAGCATATGGATACCAAGACAGAACAGGAACATTCGGTCAACTACGAAAAGCTGATGGATATCTCCGTGGAGTTGGTCACGGAACTCGGCTCGACGACATTGGCGATGGAGGAGTTTCTCAAACTCACCAAAGGATCGGTCATCGATCTGCAAAAACCGGCCGGAGAGAGTGTGGAGCTCTACGTCAACAACAAGATCGTCGGCAAAGGGGAGGTGATGGTCTACGAAAACAATCTCGCCGTCAGAATCAACGAAATCCTCGATTCCAACGCGATCATCCAATACTTCAAAAAAGAGCTCTGATGCGACTGCTTGCCTTTTTGCTGCTGACATTGCAGTTTCTCTACGGTGCCAACGTCGTCAACTACAACCTCTACGAGCGTGAAAACCGCCTCGATCTGATGCTCTCGTTCGACGACGCCTACAAAGGACGCATCACCAGACGTACCGAAGGAAAACATACCATTCTCCAACTCGAAGGGGCACACATCTCCCAAAAGATCGTCAAACATCCCCGTGTCTCTTTCGTCGGAGAGCTCCGTCTCGTTCCTTACCAAAACCGTCTGATGATCGAGATCGTAGCGGACGATGCCGTGAAAATCGCCGCCTCCAAAACGATCGATCAGTATGGCTTGCGTATCCGAATCACGCCGGTATACACCTCCTCCAACACGAACGCAAAAGAGCAAAAAGCGGTCGAAAATCCTCTCTTTTCCAAACGCGAAAAGCCTCTGCAAGAGAGAGAGGATAAAAACGCCGTAGAAGGTACGTTACAAAACATTACGAAAAAAGACCATGGAATGCAGCAGGCTTATTTGAAAGTAATCGCCGTACTGGCGGGATTGCTGCTTTTTCTCTATCTGCTCAAGAAGATGATGAAGACGGAAAAAACCGAAAGAAGCTGGCTCTTTCCAGTGGGTAAAAAGGAGAAATCTCCAGTCCATGTCGTCTATCAAAAATCACTCGATACACGCAACCGCGTCGCTCTGATCGGATACAAAGGGTATCTCTATCTGGTATTGCTGGGAGTCAACAACGTGCTTCTGGACAAGTTCAGAGAAGATCATGCTCCGGACAAGGAGGAGTTCGAGGAGTTGCTACAGAAAAACAGCGACAAACTGGAGAGTTTCATTCGTCTCAAAAACGAAAAGCTTGACGCCTACAAAAAGAAGGTGGGGCAAGAGTTTTCCAGACTGCATTGAAAAGCAGTCCGGCGAAGTTTCTTAGTAGGAGGTGACGGTCGCGATTTCTGGCTGCTCACCCGTCAACGCTTTGGAAGCTCTGTCGAACCAGTAGGAAGCCATTTCCCGATCTTTCTTTACACCGTATCCGTTGTTGTAGAGTACGCCCAGGTTCTGCTGTGCGATCGGATCTCCCGCTTCGGCCGCCCTTTTGAACGCCTCAAAAGCCGTCTTGAAGTCTCCCTTTTCCACCGCTTCCATCCCCTTTTCGAGATCACCGGCGAAAAGCATTGCGACACAACCGATAAGCAAAACAATACTTTTCATATTTTTCCTCTTTTTTTGAATATATTGATTATAACACCTATCGATTGAAACTATTCAATATTCCGGAGAAAACGATAGGCTCATTATCTTCTATATCGACAATTTTTCAAATTCTTTATACAAGTTGTAAAAAAATTCAAGATTTTACCGATATTTCCCTAAAACAATCAAAAAAAGAGTGTCGGTTATGTCCAAAAAAGAAATTCTGCTTCAGTCGCTGCTGCGATACGGTCTTATCTCGGGTATCTTCGCGGCGCTGATCGTCTCACTCAAATCCTATCTCATATTTGGCCCTACACTCGCCACATTTCTTCCGCTAGGTCTTGCCGGTATTTTCATGTTGTTCTATGTTCTCTTCCGCAAGACCGGCAAGGTCAGAACGATCGCGATGCTATCACTTGTCGCCCTCTTTGGCGAATTGATTCTCAAAGAGCAGTTCACCCCGGTAGGCGAAGAGATTCTCTTCTGGTTTTTGCTGATGCCGATCATCGTTTTTTCTATTTTCAGCCCGCTTTATGGAGCGGTTTTATCGGCTTTGTTCTTTCTCATTCTTCTCTTCATCTACCATGATGCGATTTTCAATATCGATCCGGAATACTACTTCTTCTCTTTTTACGCGGCATATTTCGTCATCGCGGTCATTATGTTCATTTACCGCAATATCCAGATCCGGCATGAAAAAACGATCCAAAGACAATCACAGGATCTACGCGAGCTCAACCGCGCCCTGGAATCCCGTATCAAGGATGCGGTCGCCAAAAGCCGCGAAC
Organism: uncultured Campylobacterales bacterium; assembly: GCA_964443745.1. GTDB lineage: Bacteria > Campylobacterota > Campylobacteria > Campylobacterales > QNZT01 > CAYUEN01. Next base: position 51,442 of record CAYUEN010000008.1, read on the forward strand.
AGCAAAAACTACTCCACCAACAATCACGTCTGGCCCAGATGGGCGAGATGATCAGTATGATCGCCCATCAGTGGAGGCAGCCTCTGGCTGCGATCTCCGCGGTGACCATCGGTATCCATACCAAAATCGCACTGGGAAAATATGGACTCGAAAGTGATGAGGAGAGACGGAAATTTCTTAACTACCTGGATGAGAAAATCCGTGCGATAGAGACCCATGTCCAGACACTTTCACATACGATCGACGATTTTCGCACCCTTTACCGTCCCGATTCGCTTCCCCAGTACACATTGCCGCAGCAGCCTATCGAAAAGGCGCTCAGTATCCTCCAGAGTGCCCTGCAATCCCAGAATATCGATGTTGAAAAACGTTATCTCGCCACCAGACAGATTCCGATGCACGGCAATCAGATCATGCAGGTGGCACTGAACCTCATCAAAAATTCGATCGACAACTTCATAGAGAAGAGTACTCCCTCGCCTATCATCACCATCTCCACTCGCGATATCGACAACGGCGTACAACTGCTCTTTTGCGACAACGGAGGCGGGATCGACGCCGCGCTGATGGAGAAGATTTTCGATCCCTACTTCTCCACGAAAGACGAAAAAAACGGTACCGGCCTGGGACTTTATATGTCGAAGATGTTGATCGAAGAACACCACCATGGTACCATCGTCGCCGCGAACACCCCGGAGGGTGTCTGCTTCGAAATCTCCCTCTTTGCGCCTCAGACCGAAAAATAGAGCGCTTCGGGGTGGTGTACCACCATCGCGCTGGTTGTCTGCTCCGGATGCATCTGAAACGTCTCCGAAAGTGTGATGCCGTATTCTTCAGGCTTCAAAAGCGCAAAAAGCTCCCTGTTCATCGCCAAATCGGGACATGCCGGGTAGCCGAAAGAGTAGCGCGCCCCCTGATAGCGCCTAAGTCGCACGTCTCTCAAACGGTTGCCTTCGTCCCCGGCGATTCCCAGCTCCAGTCGGATCTGTTTGTGCAAAATCTCCGCCACCGCCTCCGCCAACTCCACACTGAGCCCATGTAGATGGTGGTATTCGGTGAATTTTCCCTGCGCATAGAGTTTCGCCTCGTATTCGCTGAACCTCGCTCCCGCGCTCGCAAGCGTAAACGCCACCACGTCATGCCTATCGCTGCGGAAATAGTCGGCCAGAGAGCGCCACGGTTTGCGATGCTGTCTTGGAAATGTGAGCGCATATTCGGCCCGCCCCATCACATCTTTGAGAGGTTCGCGGTCGATCTCCTCCTCCTTGAACCACCCCTCCCTCTCGTCGAAGATGAGCAGGGTGTTCTGGTCGCTGCGGCAGGGGTAATAACCATATAGCGCGACAGGCTCGAAAAGTCCGTTTTTCAGGATCATCGTCTTGAGCTCTTCGAAAAGCGGCCAGAGTTTCTCCTCTCTAAGCCGCTCCATCTCCGCTTTCGTCTTGCCTTTGGAGCCGTATCCCCACCGCTGTGAAAAGAGAAGCTTGTGGTTGACCCACTCGAACGCCAATTCGCGAAGATCCGTCTGCAACTCCCGCCGTCCCCAAAAGGGCGGATTGGGAATGGGGTTGTCGCGCGAAGGCATCGGAATCTTCTCATAAGGAGGGATGGCGGCTTTGGGCTTTTGTGGCGTTTGCGGGCTCTTGGGCGAAGCGCTTTCGCCCAAATCGGTATCGAAATTCCCCTCTTCGATCCGACTCATCGCGGTGATACCGTCAAACGCGTCTTTGCAGTAGAAAATCGGCCCGTCGTATTCGCTGCGACAGTAGGTATCGATGAATTTGCGCGTCAGCGCCGCTCCTCCCAACAATACCGGCACGTCGATCCCGCGCCGCTTCATCTCGATCAGATTCTCCCGCATCACGCCGGTGGACTTCACCAGCAACCCGCTCATGCCGATCGCGTCGGCGTTATGTTCGCGGTAGGCTTCCAGGAAATCCTCCAGATCGGCTTTGATCCCGATATTGACGACTTTGAAACCGTTGTTGGTAAGAATGATATCGACCAGATTTTTCCCTACATCATGTACGTCCCCTTTGACCGTACCGATCACGAGGGTCGTCCGGGAGCTCTTTTCCTTTTTGGGCAGATAGGGGTTGAGCCAATCAACCGCCGCCTTCATCGTCTCCGCGGACTGGAGAACGAACGGCAGTTGCATCTTGCCGCTACCGAAAAGTTCACCCACCACTTTCATCGCGTCGATCAGGATCTCGTTGACGATTCTCTCCGGGGCGATCTCCTCTTTGGCTTCGGGAAGCAGAGCGAGCATTCGCTCCTTGTCCCCCTCGATCAGCAGTTTTCTCAGCTTCTCTTCGAGAGGAAGCTTCATAAAGGCTTCATCCTCCGCCCCCTTGTCCACCGCTTCGACACTGCTGAAGTGGTCGATGAAAGTAAACAGCGGATCCCCCTTCTCCCGCCGGTTGAAGAGAAGATCCTCGCACACTCTTCGATCTTCGTCACCGATCAGATGCATCGGCAGCGTATTCTTGACGTTCACGATCGCCATCGTCAATCCCGCCTCCACACAGTGGTGCAAAAAGACGGAGTTGAGATACTCCCTGGCGTGTTTGGCAAGTCCGAAAGAGATGTTGGATACCCCCAGCACGAATCCCACCTCCGGATGCATCCGCCCAAATTCTCGGATCGCTTCGATCGTTTCGATCGCGGCGGTGTGGTACTCCTCGTCTCCGCTTCCGACGGTGAAAGTGAGCAGATCGAAGACCAGATCCTCCGGATCGAGCCCGTGTTTTCTGGTCGCCAGTTGATAGATGCGCTCGGCGATCTCCACCTTCTGTTTTCTGGTTTTGGCCATCCCCTTCTCGTCGATCGTCAAACACACCAGCGAGGTGCCGTATCGTTTGGCGAGCCGGCAGATCGCGTCGAACTTTTCGATTCCGTCTTCAAGGTTGACGGAGTTGATGATCGGTTTGCCGCCGATCTGCTTGAGTCCCGCCTCCAGTGCGGCCACCTGCGTGGAGTCGATCATCAGCGGGAGGGTGACTTTCTGCGCGTAGAGCGAAGCGAGAATCCGCATATCCTTCGTTTCGTCGCGCCCGGCAAATCCCACGCTGATATCGATACCGTGCGCACCGTTTCGCACCTGCTCCTGCGCCACCGAAAGGGTCCCTTCGTAGTTTTCCGCCAGCAGCAGTTCCCGAAACGCTTTGGATCCGGTGGCGTTGGAACGCTCGCCCACCAGAAAGGGGGCGGGATTTTGTTTGAGTGCTCGGGTTTCGAAAAGCGATGCGAGCGATTTGGGGTGCGAGCCGCGGGGTGCTCTGGGGACGACCCCCTTCACCGCTTCGGCAAGCGAAGCGATATGGTCGGGAGTGGTACCGCAGCATCCGCCGAGCATGCAAACCCCCGCAAACCCCAAAAAGCCTTTTTGCAACTCGGTAAACTCCCGCGGCTCCATCGGATAGAAGGTCTTTCCGCCGCGGTTTTGGGGAAGGCCCGCGTTGGCATGCACACTGATGCGGCCGTCCCACACCTCGCTGAGCGTCTTGACATGTTTGCGGACCTGTTCGGGCCCGGTCCCGCAGTTGAATCCCAGCGAGAGGAGGTCGAAAGGCTCCAGAATCGTCGCGATCGTCGCCGCATCCGTACCGATCAGCATCGTTCCGGAGAGTTCGATCGTCACCGACACCATGATCGGTATCTTTCTACCCCGCTCTGCGGCCATATCTTCGCAAGCATGAAGCGCCGCCTTGATCTGGAGGGGATCCTGGCAAGTCTCCAGCAAAAAGAGATCGCTCCCGCCGTCGATCAATCCCGCCGCCGCAATCTTGTAGCCTTCGTACATCCGGTCGTAATCGATATGACCGAGCGATGGAAGTTTCGTGCCCGGCCCCAGATCACCCGCCACGAAACGGGGTTTTTCGGGGGTGGCGTAGGCGTCGCAGACCGATCTTGCCAGTGCCGCTCCGGCATAGGCCAGCTCGTAGGTGCGCTCGGCGATGTCGTAATCCTCCAGCACCCAAGGGATCGCTCCGAAAGTGTTGGTCTTGATGATGTCGGCTCCCGCTTCCGCGTAGGCGGCATGGACTTTTGCGATTCCCTCTTTGAAGGTGACGTTGAGCAGTTCGTTGCACCCTTCCAACCCCTCCCAAGCGGAATCGGGGATCTGTATCCGCTGGATCTGCGTCCCCATCGCGCCATCGAGAATCAGTACCTTTTCGCCCAGCAGACGCTCAATCTCCGCGCTCATGATCTCTCCGTCTTTTTCGATTCGGCGCTACAGCTGCGACCGCCGCAGTAGGTTTTGGAAACGAAGCGACGATAGAGCTCTTCGATCACCAGCCAGAGCGAATAGAGCCACAGCAGATCCATCACGAAATCGTGTTCGTACCCCATCTGCAGATACAGCAGCGGCAAGCCGAAGAGAATCGGCCACTTGACGTAGTGGAAAAAGAGGATCCATGTACCGTAGAGATCTTTGAGCGTCTTTTTCATTTGACGATTCCGCTGATGGTTTTGAAGGCGGGATGTTCGCTCGATCCCACCATCTCGAAAAGCAACGACTCCACCGTCACCGGCACGATGCCCGCCTGCACCATCCGCTGCAGCGCGATTTCGCGGTCGTAGGGGTTGCGGCTTCCGGTCGCGTCGGCGACGACGATGGGGCGGTATCCGGAGCGCTTGAGCGCCAGCGCGGTCTGCAGGATGCAGATGTGGGTCTCCACGCCGGCGAGGATCACGTCGCGTTTGCCGCTCTTTCTCAGGGCGTCATGGATCGCCTTGTCGTCCAGGGAGGAGAAGACCCGTTTTTCATAGGCGGCCACCCCATCCAGCAGTACCCGCACGGGCGCGATCGTCTCGCCGAGCCCTTTTTTGTACTGTTCGTTCAGCATGATCGTCACATCCAGCGCTTTCGCGCCCCTGATCAGCTTCGTCGCCGCATGTTCGATCGCCGCGAAATCGGCGATATGGGGAAAGAGGCGTTCTTGAAAGTCGATCAGCAACAACAACGCCTTGTCGGGTAAAATCATAATCGCTCCTCCATCAATTAAGAGCTATTTTATCCCAATTCCTCTTAATCGGAGACTTCAAGCTTCACCTCTCGCCCTCCGCTGGTGAGTCTGTAGGTCTTTTTGTCGGGATTTTCGAGCAGTATGCGGATCGTGTTTTTGTCGATGAAACGGAGCTCTATTTTGGAGGAGTACCGGATATCTCCCAAAATGTCGTCGGAGGAGCTGGGCTCGAAATAGAGAATGAGCGGTTCGCCCGCTCTTAGCGAAACGTCGCTTTTTCGTGTGCGTACCACGGCCATCCTCTCCGTAAACGCTTTGGTTTTGAAACGCCACTTCCTGGTCATCGTCCGGCCGTCCGCGCGGTAGCGGATCTCGACGCGGTAGGTACGACCCCACCCCAGCCGCTTGAGCGGAAAGAGGGCGAAGTCGAATTTTTTGAAGAGGTGGTTGGGATCGTGCAGGTGATCGAGGAGTTTCGTCTCCTTCACTTCCCCGATACCCTCTTCGAAGAGCCGAAACGAAAGCATCCGAATATGGCGGTAGTAGCGGGGGTTGAACTGCACGCTGATCGGAAAGCCGCTGACGCGATATCCCGGAAGCGGATCGGGAATCTCGTCGTAGAAAGCGGGCGGCACCTCCTCTTGCCCCTCGAAGGGGTAGATCACCATCTTTCGATTGAGGCGCGAGACGCCGTCGAGCGCCTCTTTGAAAAGATCCATTCTGATACGATGCGCTAGATCCGCGCAGACCTTGAAAGCGTAGGCGTCCGGCCCGTCGTAGCTTTTGGCGCGGCAGAGCTTGTCGATCTCGTAGTTTCCCATCTCGTAGACGTAGGCTGTCTTGGAGGGGTCGTTCGGATCCTGCCTCACGGCGACTCCCGCCTCGTCGATCTGAAAATCGAGAAAGCCGAAACGGTGGTAGATCGCCGAAAAGAGGCCGTCGATCGAATCTTTGTAATCAAAACTGTTGCTGGAGACGTTTTCGATCGTCATGCGACTCTTGTATCCGGCGGCGATCGCTCTGTCGGAGGGTCTGACGCCGCTGAAGCGGGGAGCGTTTTTCTTTTCGTAGTGACCTATCGTGCCGTTGGCGATCAGATAGTCGGCATGGTTTCGCGCGGCCTTCTCCAGCGTGGGATTGTAGAATAGCTTCGTCATCCCCGCATGCCGGCGGAGGGTGTTGAGATAGTCGAAAGCACGCGAGCGCTCCCACTCCGTATCGAGCACGGGAGGCTGTACCAATGTCACCCCTGCAAAAAGCGACGAAACAGCCAGCCCCAAGAGCGGCGAAACGATCGAACGCACCACATCGGCTCCTTTTTCGGTTTGTTTTTATTATATCGACTCTTAGTCAAAGATTTGTTACAATCGTCACCTTCACACTTTACGAAAGGAGAGACCATGATCAGATGCAAACGATATTTTTCGTTTTTCGGGATGCTCTCATACAGCGTCAACCGTACGATACGCGCCTTTTTCAGCCGTATTCTCGCGATGACGAAGTATGCGTTTTTCATCCCCGATCTGCTGCTGCGCCGCCGCCATATCGAACCGCTGCGCGCCAACCAAATCTATCTATCTACACAAAAGGAGAATCTATCATGAAAAGAGTCCGATACACCCTGCTGCTGAGCTCCTCGCTTCTTGCCTCTTCGCTTCTTGCCGAATCCGCGACACTGCCGACCATCTACGTCACCGCACCGACCAAGACGCTTCAACCCCTCCGGGATACCACCGCCAACGTCGATCTGATCACCGCCGAGGAGATCGACGAATACCACTACCGGACCGTTCCCGAAGCGCTCCGCACGCTGCCGGGTGTCAGCTATGCCGCCAACGGCGGATACGGACAACCCTCCAGCGTCTATCTTCGGGGCTTTCGGAGCAACAAGCTTCTGGTTCTGATCGACGGAATACGGTTCAACGATCCCACCTCCCCAAGCGGCGCCGCTTTCGAGCATCTGCTCGCCTCCAACATCGCGCGAATCGAAGTGGTCAAAGGGGCCCAATCTGGCGTCTGGGGAGCCGACGCGACCGCCGGCGTGATCGATATCATCACCAAAAGCCCCGCCAAAGAGGGCATGAGCTTCGCACTCGGCGCCGAATACGGCACCTACGACACGTTTCGTTTCGGGGCGCTTTTTGGATACAAAACGAAAAATTTCGACATCGCGATGGAGAGCAGCGGACTCTTCAGCGACGCCTTTTCGGCGATGGTCCCCCCGCATGCCGACGCGGACGATTTCGAAGACGACCACTACCGCAACGACACCAACCATCTCAAACTCGGCTTCAACCTAAGCGACGCGGATCGGGTAGAGGCGACCTATATGGTGATCAACACCACGACCGATTACGACAACGACCCCGACTGGAGCGCTACGATCGAAACCAAAGCGAACAACGCCGCATACGCCTCGCACTCCAAAACGCAGCTCTACGGAGCCAACTACCGACATAGCGGTGATTGGGGCGATATGAAGCTCTATGCGAGCCGATCCGATTTTCACCGCGTCTATCCGCAGGAGACGTTCGGCGGCACATACGACGGACTCGTCGACACATGGGGTGTCTCGGGACATCTGAAATATAGTACGAACGGAAGCATAGTCGCCGGAGCGGAGCAAAACCGCTTCAAACACGAAAACGACATCGACCGCAGCTACCGAAACGACGGGATATTTTTGACCAATACCAACACGCTGGAGGGATTCGTCGGCGGCAAAACGATCCTCACCGAGTCGCTCCGGTACGATCGATACGACGCTTTTTCGAACAAATTCACCTACAAAGTCGGACTTAAACACTTCCACAAACACATCCCCGGGCTCTGGACGAGCCTCAACTACGGCACCGGATACAACGTCCCCACCCTCACCCAACTCTACGGGCCGTTCGGAAACAACCCGAACCTCGATCCCGAAAAGAGCAAAAGTTTCGACATCACCGCCCATTACAAAGAGCTGGGGGTGACCTATTTCTACAACACCTTGGACGATATGATCGAGTATGTCATGGATCCGACCACTTACGAAGGAGGCTACGAGAATCGATCGGGCAAGAGCAAATTCGAAGGGGTGGAGCTTTCGTGGCAAAAAGAGATCGAATCGATAGACGCCCTCTTGAATCTCAACTACACATGGCAGCGCCCGCGGGACAAAGAGGGCAAAGCTCTCATTCGCATCCCCAAACACAGCGCCAACCTGAGCTTCGACTACTACGGGCTGGCGAATTCGCATCTGGGGTGTCGGCTCCACTATGTCGGAAAACGCATGGAGTATACGGGCGCGAAGATGGGCGGCTACGCACTGGTGGATCTTGTCGGAGACTACGACTACGGCAAAAACCTGAGCCTCTTCGTGCGCGCGGCGAACCTGCTGGATAAAAGATACGAAACGGCCGCCACCTACGCGACTCCGGGACGCACCCTCACCGCCGGCATCCGCTACAGACTGAGGTAGACGCCATGCAGATCCGATTCGTTCCCCGAAATTTTCTAAGATACAAATTTTTCAATTCGCTCTTTTTCGGGCTTTCGGTCGGAGCGCTCTTTACGATTTACGCACCTTTGGATCCCTCGATCTTTTCGGTCGGAGGAATCGTGCTGGCGGTGGGACTGCTGGCGATCGCCACACTTTACGAAAAGATCCTGACGCTTCGGTGGTTTTTTCGGATCACCCTCTTTGTGGAGCTGGTGGTATTGGCGATGATTCTCTTCTTTTTGGCCCACCCTTACGGCACGACGACCGCCCTGCTGATCTACAGCGGCTATCAACTGACTTTCATGTTCGGCTCCTACCTCGTGCGGGCGGAGACGCTGATCGTACGCAAAAAAAAGCTTCTGGGCTGGCTCGATATCTTCAAACAGAGCGGTTATCTGGCGGGTCTAGTCGTTTCGTTCGTGTTTTATCAACTGCTGGAGCTGGGATGGGGAATATCGACGCATCAAGCGAAAGTCTACAGCTTGCATTGGCTGCTGCTACTGGACGAGACGGTCGTACTCTACTATATCTTCAAATCGTTTCGCAAACAAAAAAGCTGATGCGGGGAGCACGCGGCTCCCCTGCCCTCACGCGAAGAGTTTTTTGATCTTTTCGGTCATCTCCTCGATCTCACCGGCCGCCTTTTTGGCCATCAGCTTCGCGTCCGCCTTGCCCACGGCGATCTCATGACGGATCTTGCGCGCGGTCTCTTCCCATGCGTCTTCGGCTTCCATCTTCGCCAGATGGGCGCGCAACGCGGCGATATCGATCTCCTGCGCCGTTTTGTTTTTGGCTTCGCTGGCGAACTCTTCGAGACTCTTCTCCAGCGTCGCTATCTTTTCTTTCGCCTCCATGATGCCCAGCTTCGCTTCCACTTTGGCCTCGTCCGCAGCGCTTTCTACTTTCTGGGCGCTCTTTTTGAGCTTTTCTTCGACATCGACGAACTTCTCTTTGAGCTCACCCCAGAACTCTTTCGCCTCTTCTCCCAGTTCGGAAACGAACTTTTCGACCTTTTCGGTCGCCTCTTCCACTCTTTTTTCCGCTTTTTCCACCAATTCTTTGATCTCTGTAGCCATCTCTTCCTCCTGAAGTGGTTTGATAAGAGTATTATAACATATTTTAGTGCCAATCGCTCAATTTTTTCCGAAATTTGGTGGGGAATTGAAACAGCCTAAAACGAATCCCGGTCGAGCGGGCTAATCAGTTTCGCCTTGTTCATCTCGGCGACGACATGGGTATAGATCATCGTCGTCTCGACACTCTTGTGTCCTAAAAGCTCCTGAAT
>CAYUEN010000009.1:0-56217 GCA_964443745.1 uncultured Campylobacterales bacterium
CGACCTCTCGAAAGTGGTGCGTCCCCGAACCTCTCCGTTGTTGCACGAGTTTAGGGACAGCGAGGGGAGAATTCGCTATATCTGGACGACCTTCAGCAAAGATCAGGTCGATCTGAACTACCGCAACTACAAGGTTTTGCTCGCGGTTTTGGATGCGCTGCTCTTCTATATCGAAAAGGGGGCTTCGTTGATACGTCTGGATGCGATCGCGTTCGTCTGGAAAGAGATCGGCACACCCTGCATTCATCTACCCCAAACGCATGAATTGATTCAGTTGATGCGGGAGGTGCTGCATCGTGTCGCGCCCGAAGTGATCATCATCACCGAAACGAACGTGCCCCACAAGGAGAACATCTCCTATTTCGGAAACGGTGCCGATGAAGCGCAGATGGTCTACAACTTCGCCCTTCCGCCGCTGATCGCCCACACGATACGGGTGGGGGATGCGAGCAAGATGCGCGAATGGGCCAAAGGGTTGAGGTTGCCAAGCGACAAGGTCTGCTTTTTCAACTTCACGGCGAGTCACGACGGGGTGGGGTTGAGACCGGTGAGCGGATTGCTCGAGGACGAAGAGATCGACGCTTTGGTGAAGATGGTGGAGAGCAGGGGAGGATACGTCTCCTACCGGGCGACGGAGGAGGGGACGCAAAGCCCCTACGAACTCAACGCGAGCTATATCGATATCGTTTCGGATCCCTCCGAACCCAATCCGTTGCGCGTTAGGAAGATGATGCTCTCCCAGGCGGTGATGCTGGCGATGCCCGGCGTTCCAGGCGTCTATTTCCACTCGCTGGTGGGATCGGTCAGCGATACAGACGGTGTCAAGCGTACGGGCGTGTTGCGTTCCATAAACAGAGAGAAACTCAACTACGATCTTTTGATCGAGGAGATGCGCACAAGCGGCACTTTAAGGACGATGATCTATCGTAGTTACAAGCGGCTGCTTTCTATACGCAAAAGCGAACCCGCCTTCCATCCTTATGCGGCGTTTGAGATCGTCGATTCTGCTCCGGAGTTTTTCGTGATCAGAAAAATCAATCCCGACACGTCGGAAGAGGTGCTGGCGGTGCACAATTTTTCAAATCGGTCGATACTCTTTTTGTTACCGCCGTTCGTGCGACTGCCGGCGGTGGAGTTGATCAGGAATGAGACGATAGAGGACGAAGCGATATCGTGCGACCCCTATCGGGTTCTTTGGATAAAATACGAAAAAGGATGAGAATGAAAATAAAGAAGTGTCTCTTTCCCGCAGCGGGATACGGAACGAGGTTTTTGCCGGCCACCAAAGCGATGCCCAAGGAGATGCTCCCGATTCTGACCAAACCGCTGATTCAGTACGGTGTCGAAGAGGCGGTCGAAGCGGGTATGGATACGATGGCGATCATCACCGGGCGTGGCAAACGGGCGATCGAAGACCACTTCGATATAAGTTACGAACTCGAACACCAGATCAAAGGCTCTTCGAAAGAGCATCTTCTGGACGAAATCCGTTCGTTGATAGACAAATGCACCTTCACCTACACCAGACAGCGGGAGATGAAGGGGTTGGGGGATGCGATTCTCAAAGGAGAGGTCCTGGTGGGCAAGGAGCCGTTCGCGGTAGTTCTGGCGGACGATCTGTGCATCAACCCCGGAGGAGACGGCGTATTGAAACAGATGATCAGACTGAATGAAAAATACCGCTGCTCCATCGTCGCAATTATGGAGGTACCGGAGGATCAGACGTACAAATACGGCGTGATCGAAGGAAAAGAGATCGAAGAGGGGGTCTATATGGTCTCCAACATGGTCGAAAAGCCCGAACCCAAAGAGGCCCCCTCTAATCTCGCGATCATCGGACGCTATGTACTCACGCCCGATATCTTCGACGTGATTCGTCGTACCGAACCGGGAAAAAACGGAGAGTTGCAGATTACAGACGCTTTGATGAATCTTGCCAAAAGCGGAATGGTGCTCGCTTATAAGTTCAAAGGAAAAAGATTCGATTGCGGTAGCGTGGAGGGATTCGTCGAGGCGACGAACCATCTGTACGAGTTGGAGCGGGAAGGCTGACAACCACCCGCCCGCTTCACCGTTTTAAAATTTGAATTCGGCTCCAAAATTGATCTGATTGATTTCGTCTTCGTAGCGGGTGTAGTTTGTAAAGAGCGAATAATTTTCTCCCATTTTATAGGCGACACCGATACCTGCGCTCATTTCGATCTTTTTTTTGTCCGTTTTGGCGAGAGGATCGCCGCTGTGAATGTTGAGATCCGATTCTTCGCTGACATAGACCAGTCCTACTCTTGGTTTGATACTGATTCTGTCGATTTTCCATACATAGGTACCGTATATTCCGAGCGACCAGAAATCGAGATCGTCTTTGACACCGTTGAATTCCCCTTCGGCTTTGGAGACGCTCATACACCCCTCCACCTCGACGCCTACGTCGTAAAAAACGTTTTTACCGGCATTTACGAAGAGCGCAGCACCTGTGTCGAAATTCGAACTATCGATATCCTGTAACCCCAACCCCACACTGACATAATCGATATACCCGTCGAGGTTTTGGGCGAAAGCGGATGATGCAAGTGCGGATCCAAGCATCAAAACTGTAAACAATCTCTTCATTCTCTTTCCTTCGGATAGTGCATATTTCTATATTATAGCATGAAATACTTTGAAATAGTACATCCAAAGTGAGAAAAACAACCCCTTTTTGTTATAATTTGGTACAAATCTATAGGAGAGAGAGATGAAAGTGATCGAAACGAACAATGCCCCGGCGGCGATAGGTCCTTATTCCCAAGCGATCAGAACGGGAGATCTCGTGTTCACCTCGGGGCAGATCGCGTTGCGTCCTGATGGTACGCTGGTGCAGGGCGACATCGAAGAGGAAACGAGACAGGTTCTGACGAATTTGAGTCATGTGCTTCAAGAGGCGGGTAGCGGTTTGGAGCGGATCGTAAAAACGACGATCTATCTGGCGGATATGGCGGATTTTGAGACGGTCAATACAGTCTATGCGGAGTTTTTCAGCGTTAACTTTCCGGCTCGAAGTACGGTAGCGGTCAGGACACTCCCCAAAAATGTACGTATAGAGATCGATGCCATCGCCACGATTTGAATACAGATCCGAAAAATATTAATCGGAAATTAATATAAAAGAGGGTAAAATCCGGCTTCTTTGAAATTCACATAAGGACAGAAGGATGTATGCAATCATCAGATGCGGTGGCAAGCAATACAAAGTTCAAGAGGGAGATTATCTGAATCTCGACAAGCTTGACGCTTCCCCGAAAGAGAAAATCACTCTGACAGATGTTCTTGCCGTCAATGACGGTGAGTTGAAGATCGGCACGCCACTCGTAGAGAATGCGAAAGTGGAGTTGGAAGTCGTTACGCACGGTAAAGACAAAAAGGTGATCATCTACAAAAAACGCAGAAGAAAAGATTCCAAACTCAAAAAAGGGTTTAGAAGAGAGTATACGAGAGTCAAAATCTCGAAAATAGAGGCTTAGTAAAGTTTGCATTCCGGATTTTCCGGGATGCAGTTCGTAAATACGATTCACTGCGCCAAAATGGCCGAAGCCATTTTGACCACTTTTACAGCTCGTCCGCGTGTTTGGAGAGATACTCCGCCACACCTTCGGTATCCGGTTTCATTCCCTCTTCACCTTCGTGCCAGTTTGCCGGACACACTTCGCCATGCTCTTCGACAAAATGCATCGCATCGACCATTCTGAGCATTTCGTCGATGTTTCTTCCCAGAGGCAGGTCGTTGATCACCGCATGTCTGACGATTTTGTCCTTGTCGATCAGAAAAGAGCCCCTGAGTGCAACGCTCTTGTTGAAAAGTACATCGTATTTTTTGGCGATTTTTTTATCCAGATCCGCTACGAGTGGATAGCGTACCTGACCGATTCCTCCCTCTTCGACAGGGGTGTTTTTCCATGCGAAGTGTGAAAATTGGGAGTCGACGGAGACGCCGATCACTTCTATACCTCTTTTTTTGAATTCGTCCAGTCTGTGGTCGAACGCGATAATTTCAGAGGGGCAGACGAACGTGAAATCGAGTGGATAGAAGAAGAGTACCGTCCCCTTTTCCCCCATATTTTCGTAAAGTTCGAAATCTTCGACAATCGTATTGTCACCTAAAACCGCTGCAGCCGTAAAATTCGGTGCTTTTTCAGTTACCAGCATCGCTTATCCTTATTATAAAATTTGTTTACGGAAAAATTTTATCCTTTTTTTTCTTAAAAAAAGATTACATGCGGGGTAAAGATAAAGTTGGATAGAATTGTGCCGATAATTGGACAAGTATACTATGTTAGGATAGAAGAATGGCTAAAGATTTTTTATTTACCAGTGAATCGGTCACAGAAGGACATCCCGACAAAATGGCCGATCAGATCAGTGACGCGATTCTCGACTATATCATCGAACGGGATCAAAATGCCCGTGTGGCATGCGAGACGCTGCTTTCCAACGGTTTTTGCGTTATCGCCGGCGAATTGAAAACGACGACCTATGCTCCGATGCAGGATATCGCCAGAGAGGTGATCCGTGAGATCGGCTATACGGATGCGCAATTCGGGTTCGATTACAGAAGCGCGGGAGTACTCAACGGCGTGGGCGAACAGAGCCCCGATATCAACCAAGGGGTCGATCAAGCCGGTGGCGAGATCGGAGCGGGCGATCAGGGGTTGATGTTTGGATATGCTTGTAGGGAAACCGATGTATTGATGCCGTTGCCGATCTATATGGCCCATAAGCTCACGCAGGGGCTCGCATTGGCGAGAAAGAGTGGTATTCTCCCCTTTTTGCGGCCGGATGGTAAGGCGCAGGTGAGCATTCGCTACGAAAACGGCCTTCCCAGAGAGATAGACACGATCGTCGTCTCCACTCAGCACGCGCCGGACGTACCTCAGAGCAAACTCAAAGACGCGGTGATCGAAGAGATCATCCTCAAGAACATTCCGGAGGGAATTCTCGCCGACAATGTCAAATATCATATCAATCCGACGGGAAGATTCGTCATCGGAGGACCGCAAGGGGACGCGGGGTTGACGGGACGCAAGATCATCGTCGATACCTACGGTGGAAGCTGTCCGCATGGTGGAGGGGCGTTTAGTGGGAAAGACCCTTCCAAAGTGGACAGAAGTGCCGCCTATATGGCGCGCTATATCGCCAAAAATCTCGTCGCTTCCGGTGTTTGCGACAAAGCGACGATACAGCTCGCTTACGCGATAGGCGTCGTAGAGCCGGTTTCGATTCTGGTGGATACGCATGGAACCTCCAACGTGGACGAGAAAAAATTGGAAGCGTGTGTGAGGTCGATATTCCAGCTTACCCCCAGGGGGATAATCGAAAGCCTGAATCTGCTCAAACCGATCTATAAAAAGACCGCGGCGTATGGCCATTTTGGACGTGAATTGCCTGAATTCAGCTGGGAACGTACTGATAAAGTTGTGGAGATTCGTGACTATTTTGGAATATAGGAATGGTAAAAAAATAATTTAGATTGATTTTATTGTAGGTGTGCTATAGTGCTGCTACAATAAAAACGGAAGGAGATAAGATGGCAGTTGTAATTACAGATATCTGTATCAATTGTGGCGCTTGTATCGACGAATGTCCGGTCGAAGCGATCGTGGATGACGAGGATAATCCAACGGGAGAAGAGATCTATTATGTCTACGAAGACAAGTGTGTCGAGTGTGTAGGCTACCATGATACACCTGCTTGTGCGGAGGCGTGCCCGACAGAGGGTTGTATCGTCTGGGGAGAGCCGAAAGAGGGTCAGACTCTCAGCCCCAATAGAGGTAATCCTGGAGAGCCCGTTATCGAAGACTGATTTCAGTCGGATTTCAAACTTGATGGGAAGAAGTGGAACTTCTTCCCATCAAGTTTCTGCACATTCCTTCCACTTAAACTTTTCTAAATAATTTTTTCGCTATACTCGCTCGCTTTAAAATCAGAAATTTCGGAGAAAAAAGTTATGGAACAGACATTGTCGATCATCAAACCGGACGCGGTGAAAAAAAACGTCATAGGTAAAATTGTAGACAGATTCGAGAGCAATGGTCTTCGTATCGCTGCAATGAAAAAACTGCAACTTACTCCCCAGATTGCGGGCGAGTTTTACGAAGTTCACAAAGAGCGCCCTTTCTTTGGAGAATTGGTGGAATTTATGACGAGTGGTCCCGTAGTCGTCATGGTACTCGAAGGTGAGGATGCCGTGGCAAAAAACAGAGCGTTGATGGGGGCGACTAATCCCAAAGAGGCCGAACCCGGAACGATTCGTGCGGATTTTGCCGAGAGTATCGATGCCAACGCCGTACATGGCAGCGACAGTCTCGAAAATGCGGAGAGAGAGATAAAGTTTTTCTTTAGCAAAATAGAGGTATTATAAGCACTTCTGTTAGAGGATGAAAATACTATTTCGCAAGATATCCGCAACACCCTCTTCGATTTCGATCAAAAACGGTGAGATTACGGCAGAGGGGCTCTTCAAAGCGCTCGACCACCATCTTGTGTCGGTGGAGTGGCGGTTGGAAGGTGATATCGAGGTGACCTGTGATAGATGCGGAGAAGAGTTTGATCTTCATGTAGACGAACCGGTTTCGCTTAGAATCAGTGATGGATACAGTGAAGAAGAGGCACTCGATATCATCGAATCGCACGACGGAAGTGTAGATTTCGATGCCCTGCTGAAAAGCGAAGTGGAAGCGATCAAAAGTGATTACCACTATTGCGCTTCCTGTGAAGACAAAAAAATATAGAGTAAGGAGATAAAGATGGCAGTACCAAAGAGACGTGTAAGTAAAACCAGAGCTGCGAAGCGAAGAACACACTACAAACTCAATTTGCCCAGACCTGTAAAAGAGAGCGATGGAACATGGAGAATGCCTCATCGAATCAATACGACAACAGGTGAATACAAAGCAAGCAAATAGATGCATACGATCGCAGTAGATGCAATGGGTGGGGACTTCGGCCCTCTCCCGATTGTAGATGGAGCTATCCACGCACTGAAAAAACGGCGAGAGAAGTTCAAAGTGGTTCTCGTCGGAGACCCCTCGACCTTCTCCCACAGAATCCCCAAAAAAGTGGCCAAATATGTCGATGTTGTCGAATGCCAGGATGTTTTTGGCATGGAAGAGAGCGCGACGGATGTCCTCAAACGCAAAGAATCCACCATCTACAAAGCGGTCGATCTGGTCCGCAATAGACAAGCCGAAGCGGTCGTATCGGCCGGACATAGCGGTGCGACGATGAGTCTGGCCACGCTTCGTATCGGCCGGCTCGAAGGGGTCGCCCGGCCCGCGATCGCCACTCTGATGCCGACGGCGACGGGGGGAAGAAGCCTGGTGCTCGATGTGGGGGCCAACGTCGATTGCAAACCCGAACACCTTTTTCAATTCGCCATTATGGGAGAAGCCTATTTTCGGGATGTGTTGCAGTGTCCCTCTCCCCGGGTGGGGCTGCTTTCCAACGGCGAGGAGAAGTCCAAAGGGAACGAAGTGACGAAGGAGACCTTTTTGCTACTCGAAGCGCTCCCCTCCTTTATCGGGAACGTCGAGGGCAGTGACATTTTCAACGGCAGTGTGGATGTGATCGTCTGTGACGGATTCGTCGGCAATATTCTGCTCAAAACGAGCGAAGGGGTCGCCAGCTCCATCTCCAAACTGATCAAGATGAATATCAAGAAATCCCCCGCGGCGCTTACCGGAGCGTTGTTGATGCGGCGGGTTTTCAAACTCCTCAAGAAGCAGACCGACTATGCTGAATATGGCGGCGCACCGCTGCTGGGGATCAACGGATGCGCGATCGTCTGTCATGGTAAAAGCAATCCCAAGGCGATCAAGAACGCCGTCTATCAGGCGATCAATTTCGTCGAATCGGATGTCAACGAAGACATCGGCCGCAGTCTCGAACGCTACAAGATTTAGTCCAAAAGGAGAAGAGTTGTACGCATCCCTGAAATCGATCGGCGCCTACGTCCCGCCAAAAAAGATGACCAACGAGGATTTTGAGAAGATCGTCGATACGACGGATGAGTGGATTCTTCAAAGAACGGGGATCAAGACGCGCTATTTCGCCGACGAGGATCAGGTCACGAGCGATTTGGCGGTGGAAGCTTCGAAGGTGGCGATCGAGCGGGCGAAACTCAGGCCGGAAGAGATAGATATGATCGTCTGTGCGACGATTACACCCGACTATTTCTGTATGCCCTCCACCGCCTGCGTTATCGCCGACAAACTGGGGATCAAAAACGCGACGGCGTTCGATATCAGCGCCGCCTGCAGCGGTTTTGTCTACGCGCTTTCCGTAGCCAAAGCCTTCGTCGAATCGGGTATGAAAAAAAACGTGCTGATCATCGGTGCGGAAAAGCTTAGCAGCATCGTCGACTATACGGACAGAACCACCTGCGTCCTTTTCGGTGACGGGGCGGGTGCGGCGATCATCGGTGCGACACAAGAGCGGGAGCTCTCGGTGCTTGATGTCAAAACCTCTTCGGACGGGGAGTATCAGGATTTTTTGATCACGCCGGGCGGCGGCTCGAAGTATCCCTGTTCGCACGAGACGGTCGATCGCCATCTGCAGTATTTGAAGATGAAGGGAAACGAGACTTTCAAGCTCGCGGTCAACACGCTGACGAAAGATGTGAAAGAGATACTGGACGAAAACGGAATGGACGCCGACCATATCGACTGGTTCGTTCCCCATCAGGCCAATTTTCGGATTATCGACGCGGTCGCGAGAAAGCTCAGGTTCGATGCCGAAAAAACCGTCCTGACGGTCTCCGATTACGGTAACACCTCCGCCGCTTCCATCCCGATGGCGATCAACCGCTGGTACGAGGAAGGGAAGATCGCGCATGGCGATTTGATGCTGCTTGATACCTTCGGAGGTGGATTGACATGGGGCAGTGCGCTCGTCCATTTCGCACTCTGATTTTTCGATGGGGATGAAGCGGCTGGCCGGTATCGCGGGCTCGGTACTGGTGGTACTTTCGATCTCTTTTATCGCTTATGTGCTCTTTAGGCTCGATTTTAGCCCCCTGCTTGCGCGTCTGTCATGGTGGTGGATCCCCGCTTTGGTGATTTTGAGTCTGCTTCTTTCGCTCTGCTATCTGTTTCTCGCCGCCGGCTGGAAACGGCTGTTGGAGCTCGCTTCCGGCAGAAGACTCGATGCGATCGTGACCGCTCGATATCTCTATACGGTCGTCTTCAAATACGCGCCGGGAAACGTCTTTCATTTTCTGGGACGACATACTCTCAAGGAGAGCCACAGCCTTTCGCACAAAAGCATTCTTTTTGCCAACGGAGCGGAGATCGTTCTGCAGCTTTTGAGCGTCTCTTTGATCATCTTCGCCGGCGCGCTGGTGTTCGGTTTCGATTTGGAGATCACGGAGCGTTTTTCGCTTTCGCGCACGAAACTTCTGTTGATGTTCGGTCTGTTGCTGGGAGTTTCGTTCGCGTTGTTGCTGAAAAAGAGCGGCAGAGCGCTTCTTTTCAGCAAAGAGGGAGTTTGGGGATTCGTTTACGTGACATTTAACCATCTGCTCTTTTTGTTGGGCTCCGGCTCGATTCTGTTTGTGGTCTATCATCTCTTTTTCGACCTTCCTTTAACGCCGGAGACACTGTGTCGTACTCTCTTCATCGGTGCGATCGCCTGGCTGCTGGGATTTGTGGTACCGGGTGCGCCCGGAGGGATCGGTATCCGTGAGACGGTATTGCTTCTGATGATGCCCCAGGCGCTTTCGATGGACAAGGAGAGCGTCATCGCGGGAGCGCTGCTCTATCGGATCGTGACGATCGCGGGAGAAGTCTTGACGCTGTTTCTCTCCCGTTTTATATCACGCAAGGAGGAATCCGATGCACGAGCGTGATGATGCCGGACGGGAGTTTTGGTTTTTCATGGGGGCGATGGGATTGATCTGGTGTTATCGCCTTTTTCATCTGCTGCATCTGGATTACGATCTCTATCTCGATGAAGCTTACTACTACAACTGGGCGAAACATTTGGATTGGGGGTATTACTCCAAGCCGCCAGTCCTTTCCTGGTTGATTCGGCTGAGCACCGAGATCTTCGGTCCTTCGGTATTCGGAATCAAGGCGGGGGCGCTTTTTGTCTATCCTCTCACGACTTGGTTCGTCTATTTGATCGCCCGGGAACTCTACGACAAAAGGAGTGCGCTCTGGGCTGCGCTGATCTTTTTCACACTTCCGTCCGTCTGGGTCTCCTCTTTGATCATCTCCACCGACGTCGTGCTGCTTCTGTTTTGGGCGATGGGGCTCTTTTTCTTCATCAAAGCGCTCAAAACCCAAAAACTTCTCTACTGGATAGCCTCGGGTGTCGCGGGCGGACTCGGGCTTTTGAGCAAATACAATTTCATCTTCTTTCTCGCGGCCGCACTGCTCTATCTGATCATCGTACCGGCGTACCGACGCTATCTAAAAAGCGCAGAACTTTATATCGCGATGGGAATCGCCTTCATGATTTTTCTGCCCAATCTCTGGTGGAACTATCAGCATGATTTCATCTCCTTCGTACATACCAAAGAGATCTCTCAAGTGAACAAAGCACTTTTTCATCCGGGAAAATTTCTGGAGTTTTTCGCGGCGCAATTTCTCGTATTCGGGCCGATCCTTTTCGGTGCCTACTGGGTGGCGCTTTCGAAAAAGCGCACGTACGAGGACAAGAGAGGGATTTTGTTGGTTCTGTTTTCTTTTTTGCCTCTGGGATTCATCCTCCTGTTGAGCCTTTTGAGCCGCTCTTTCGCCAACTGGGCGGCACCGGCTTATATCGGTGCGACGATTCTGGTAACGAGATTTTTACTGCGGCGAGGAAAGGTGTCGTTGCTGAAGCTTTCGGTCGTACTCCATACGTTGCTTGCGATCCTCTTTTACGAATACCATCCGATCACTCGGGCTCTCGGAATCGAGCTGACGCGAAAGAGCGATCCTTACAAAAGAATGATGGGATGGCGAAAGATCGCACGAGAGATCGAAAAGGTATGGCAGTGCTGTCCCGAGGCGACGCTGCTTGCGGACGGTCGTGCCGAAGCGGCCCAGTTCGATTATTATCTGCATACGACGACCTATCTCTACAATCCCCAAAATCGCATTCGTAACCAATATCATATGACACGCGATCTGCAAAAACTCGTAGGAGAGGATTTCATCTACGTCACGAAACGCCTTTTGCCCGAACGTATGCGAAGAGAGTTCGAAAAGATCGAAGATTTGGGAGAGGTGACCGTGCCGCTGTATCGTGATTACAATCGCAGTTACCACCTCTACCATCTGCGGAATTTCAAAGGATACCGATGATGTTTTCGAGATACTTCGTCGTTTTTACGGCTGTTTGTATCGGTGTGTTCACCCTCTTTCCGCAGATCGACATCGAGATCAGTCGGCTTTTCTATCGACCGGGGGACGGATTTTACATGAAAGACTTCTGGCTTTTTCATCTTCTTTATCGATATGTCGGCGTGTTGGTGGGAATTCCGTTGTCTGTTTTGGTGGGAGCGTTTATCTATCAACAGATCACGAAAAGGAGGTTTCGATATCTGCATAAAAAAGCGATCGCCTTTATGCTGAGTGCCCTGCTGATAGGTCCCGGAATTCTCACAAATTTGCTGCTTAAAGAGCATTACGGGCGTGCCAGACCGGTACAGGTGACGGAATTTGGGGGGAAGAAGCGTTTCACCCCTTACTACCGACCCACCGATCAGTGTGAGCACAACTGCTCTTTTGTCAGCGGTCATGTCTCGGCCGCGCTTTTTTTCCTCACTTTCGCGTTCGTCTACCGCTCCAAAAAGGTTTTGTGGTTCGCACTCTCCTTGTCGGCGTTGATGGCGCTTACGCGGGTCGCCCAGGGCGCCCACTTTCTGAGTGACGTATTGTTCGCGTTCGTGGTCAACTATATCGTCTTCGTTCTGCTTTATCGGTTTTTTTACGGGGAGGTACCGCGATTTGAATAAAAAGGTGATACTCTTTTCTTTGGTTGTGGTTTTCATCGCGATTCTCTTCTATCTGCAGGGCGACATTCCCACGGAGCGTTTTTTCCATCGACTTAGAGAGAGCGAAATCGTTCGCCTCTTTTCGATCCTGACGGAGATGGGAAAGGCGGAGTACTATCTGGTTCCGGCCGCCCTCGGGTATCTCTATTTCCGAAAGGGCGAAAACGCGGCGGCGATGCAGCGCTCGGCCTATCTTTTCGTCACGGTCGCCGCTTCGGGCTTGCTGGTCGATCTGATCAAGGTGATTGCGGGCCGTTTTCGTCCCGAACTCTATTTCAAAAAGGGACTTTACGGATTCGATTTTTTCCATATCCACCATAACTACATCTCCTTTCCGTCAGGACATGCGGCCACGGCGGTGGGGGCGGCGGTGGCGCTGGGATATCTCTGGCCCAAAGGGCGATATCTTTTTTGGATGTTGGGAGGTCTGATCGCATTGAGTCGGATCGTCGTGGTGCGCCACTATCCCAGCGATATTCTGATCGGCGGTTTGATCGGTGCGCTGGTTTCGCTCTGGCTCTACCGAAAAGTATACAAAGAGAGGATCGAAGATGCGAGAATCTAAGGTGCTTTCGCTTTTGCTGCTGACGATCGCCGTTTTTCTCAGCTTTTTCGCGACGCTCGGGATGGTTCCGCTTTTCGATCTGGACGAGGGGGCTTTCAGTGAAGCCACACGCGAGATGCTCGCTTCGGGAGACTATCTTACCACCTATCTCAACGGCAATCTGCGTTTTGACAAACCGATTCTGATCTATTGGCTACAGGCGTTGAGCGGCCGGTTGTTCGGCTTGAACGAATTTGCGATGCGCTTCCCCTCCGCGATCGCCGCCACGCTCTGGATCGTCGGCGTCTATCGGTTCGTGCGTCAGGAAAAGGATGAAACGAGCGCTTTTTACGCTTCGTTTTTCATGCTCTCCTCTTTGCAGATCACGATTATCGCCAAAGCGGCGATCGCCGACGCGCTTTTGAATCTTTTTATCGCGCTTTCGATGTTCGCGATCTATCGCTACCATCGAACGAGAGCGCGTCGTCACCTCTATCTCACCTTTTTGTTCATCGCATTGGGAACCCTCACCAAAGGACCTGTGGCGATCATGATTCCGTTTGTCGTCAGTGCGCTCTTTTTTATTCTCAACAAAGAGTTCGTCGTATGGCTGCGGGCGATTTTCAATCCCGTCGGAATCGTCATCTTTCTTCTGGTGGCGGGACCGTGGTATCTGCTGGAGTATCTCGAACAGGGGGAGAAGTTTGTGGAGGGGTTCTTTCTCAAACACAATCTGCAGCGATTCGAATCGCCGATGGAGGGGCATTTCGGTTCGTTTTTCTACTATATTCCCGTACTTTTGATAGGGATGCTTCCTTTCACCTCGTTGATTCTGCGGCCGCTTCTTGAGCTCAAAGATTTTTTGAGGGAGGATCTGGGACGTTTTCTGCTGTTATGGTTCGGTTTCGTTTTTCTCTTCTTCTCCTTCTCCGGAACGAAACTTCCCCACTACGTGATCTACGGATACACGCCGCTTTTCATTCTGGCGGCGTATCGTCCGGATCGGTATGCGGGGCGGTTGGGGCTGGTCGTCTGGCCGGTGACGCTCTATCTCTCTCTTATGCTGCTGCCGCTCTGGCTTCGTGCGGGAGGTTTGGAGACGATTGCGGATGCGCATGCACGGGCGATTCTCGAAGACGGGTTGGCATGTTTTGATGCGGAGTATTTCGGTGCGTTTTCGCTCGCGATCGTGGCGACGCTGGTAGCCGGAATGGGCCGATTTTCGAATTTTTGGCGGATCGTGATCGTCGGTCTGGTTTTCATTGTGACGATCAATTTCGTGCTGCTTCCCGTGGTGGGCGAGATCAAACAGCAGCCCATCAAAGAGGCCGCATCGATCGCGAAAACGCTTCGTGTCCCTATCACCAGCTATCGAATCACGACACCGTCGTTCAATTTCTATCTCGGAAGCCTGACCAAACGGGGCGATCCGCGTCCGGGCGAAGTGGTCTATACGAAGAGAGAGAAATTAAAAAGAGTGAAAAGTTATGATATGATTTATCAAAAGGGCGGAGTCGCCCTGATCAAACTGAAGGAGTTGTGAGTTGAAAAAACTCTCGCTGGTTATACCGGTCATGAATGAAGAGAAGAATATAAAGCCGCTGTTTCAAGCGGTGCGCGAGGCACTAAAAGGAATCGACTACGAAATGATTCTGGTGGATGACGGGTCGACCGACGATACGGTGAAGCGTATCAAAGAGAATGCGGACGCGCGTACGAAACTGATCGTTTTCAAGCGTAACTACGGTCAAACTACGGCGATGGCGGCGGGAATCGATGCGGCGGAGGGAGAGTTGATAGCGACGATCGACGGAGATTTGCAAAACGACCCTTCCGACATTCCGATGATGATCGAAAAGCTGGAAAAAGAGGGATGGGATGTGGTGGCGGGACGCCGCGCGAAGCGGCAGGACGGTTTTTTGTTGCGTAAACTCCCCAGCAAAATCGCCAACATGCTGATCAGAAAACTCACCGGCGTGCATATCAGCGATTACGGCTGCACACTGAAAGTCTTCACGAAGGATGTCGCGAAAAATCTGGAGCTCTACGGAGAACTGCACCGTTTCATACCGGTATTGGCCACGCTCAACGGGGCGAAAATCACGGAAGTGGACGTCAAGCACCATCCCCGAATCCATGGCAGTTCCAAATACGGTATCGGCAGGACGTTCAGGGTGATGAGCGATCTACTGCTGATGGTGTTTATGGAGAAGTATCGTCAAAAACCGATGCACCTTTTCGGCACGATGGGTATTATTACGTTCGGTATCGGGATGATCATCAACCTCTATATGTTGATTTTGAAATTGCTCGGATACAGTATCGGTACCAGACCGCTGCTTATTTTGGGTGTGATGTTGACGTTCGTGGGTATCATTCTGATCGTGACCGGCTTTTTGGCGGAGTTGATCATGCGTACCTACTACGGAGCGCAGAACAAAAAACCTTATACGATCGCCGAAGTCTATACGGGAAAAGGGGTCAAAACGTGATCGCGATTCCCGCATATAAGCCGCTGTATTCGAATTCTCCCTCGAATTGATCCGTGTCGATCTTCAGCCTTTTGTATTGATATCCCAGATGCAGATTCGTACAGCAGAAATGTTTCGTCTTTCCGAAGATCCGGTAGGCGATACCGCCGTATGCATAAAAGCTGTTACCGCTGCTGAGTGCGTTGGCGCTGGAGAGTTTTCCGATCAGATCCAACCCTTCCAGCAGGGATAGTTTTCCCTCCATATCGATACCGGGTAGAATCAGGATTTTGGTGTATTTTTCCTGCTGTGTGCCATCATCCGAAAGGATCGAATCGAGTTTGATACCATCCAGACTCACGCCGATCGCCAGATGCGGATCGATTCTGTAGAGATATTGCGCTTGGGCCCATGCCATCTTGATGCTGCTGTTGACGAATGTTTGGGATGCGAAGAGTGAACCGTTGTAGATGATATCCTCCGTGAGTTTGGCGCGGGATGTGTTTTTGAACTCTTCGAACGAGAAATTGAAACGGTGTTTGCGGGATCCGAAGGAGAAGGAGGGTTTGAGTGTCAGATCGCTCTTGTCGTTTCTCAGATCCTTTTTGATGTCGATGGTATTTGCGTTTCCCTCTTTGAATTTCAGATATCCATCCAGGGTATTGCTCCCAGTTTCGAGTTTGAAACCGGTTTCGGCGGAGAGTGAAAGTGCAAAAAAGATCAACAGAGAAAATATGGAAAAGAGTTTCGACATTAAAATCCCTTTTTACTTGCATATATTTAGGTAACTATTATATTACCTTGCAGGGATATCGTCAATATAAAATAACTCTTAATACCTATAAATAAAATATTTATGAAGTAAAGTTTTAAAAAGTTACCTTTTGTAAATAAAATTGCCTTCTGTCGAGATTTTTAGAAACCCTCCAGCATAAGTTCCCACAGCTTTTCTATCTCCGAATCGGGAAGATAGAGGGTCGAACGGGTGTGAAAAAGCTCTTCCAAAAAATGTCTCCGAAACGATTTTCCGGTGAGACAGGTCGGATGTGCCGGTAGAAAGCCACGTACGAGTGTGACCCGATTCTCGATGAGACCGTCACAGACGAAGCATTGAAAATGCTCATGCAGTCTTCCTTCATGTGAAAGGAGAGAGAGGTATCCTTCGATGGCACTTCGTTTGGGGTTTTGTTTTTCGAATTTTCGATGCATCGACTCGAGTAATCCGAAATAGAAAGGATCTATGTTTTCGATATCGCGTAAGTGTTTGTAAAAGAGTTGAACGAGCTGTTGCCAGATGTAGAAACGGTGCCGTTCGAAGATCCATTTTTCGCTCAGATGCAAAACATGTCGCAGTTGGCCGATGGAAGAGCCGGCTGAATGTCGTACTTCGAAGTCGATCTTGTATCCGATATGGATGGTGGCATGTCTGGCGCCGTAAAAGCGATAAAGAGTTTTTAAGCGATTTTGTGTTAAGAGCGTGACGATCAGATCTTCGTCCCGTACCCTCTGAGTGTGTAGAATATACCCTTGCATAGGGCTATTGTACCAAAGATCATCAGAATTTTACCACTTTTTCGATAAAATCAGCTACTTTTTAGAAAAGGTTGCTTATGGATTTATTAAAAAGCTTTAAAGACAACTGTGGTTTCGGTCTTTTGGCAAGTATAGACAATATTCCGACCCACCAGAATGTCGAAGATGCGATCATGGCTTTGGAGCGCATGATGCACCGGGGTGCGATCGCCGCGGACGGTAAGAGCGGAGACGGAAGCGGTTTGCTGTTCGGTATGCCGGTGGAGTTTATGCGAAAAGTGGCACAGAAAGAGGGTGTAGCGCTTCCCGAACAGTTTGCCGTCGGTATGCTCTTTATGCAAAATGACGCACAAAAGCAGACTATCGACGAAATCTGCGAAAAGAACGATCTGAAGGTTCTGCTCTACAGGGAAGTACCTATCGATACCAAAGCGTTGGGCGAACAGGCGTTGGCTACACTGCCAATGATCCGCCAAATTTTTCTGACACCCAACTCCATCATCGCAACCAAACGGTTCGAAGCGCTTCTGTACCTGACAAGACGTGAAATAGAAGCCGCATTTTCCGAAGAGAAAGATTTTTACATTCCCACTTTCTCCAATAAGGTAATCTCTTACAAGGGATTGGTGATGCCCACCCATATCAAAGAGTTCTACAAAGATCTCACCGATCCCGATTTCAAAGTCCCCTTCGCACTCTTTCATCAGCGTTTTTCGACCAATACGCTTCCCGAATGGCGTCTGGCACAGCCGTTTCGTGCGATCGCTCACAACGGAGAGATCAACTCCATTTCGGCGAATCGCTACAATATCCGTGCCAAATCGGAAATGCTCGAAAGCGAAGTCTTTTCCGAAAGCGAAATCAGGAAGCTTTTGCCGATCACCGCATCGGATCTAAGCGACAGTGCGAGTTTGGACAACGTTTTCGAATTTCTAATCGTCAATGGAATGGATTTCTTCAAGGCGGCCCGCGCCCTGATTCCCGCACCATGGCAGAACGCCCCCCATATGGATTCGCACCTGCGGGCTTTTTACGAATATATGAGCACCTGTTTCGAAGCGTGGGACGGTCCGGCGGCCGTGAGCCTGACGGACGGTCGCTATATCGGATGTATCCTCGATCGTAACGGTTTGCGTCCGGCCAAATACATCATCACCAAAGACAGACGTATCGTCATCAGCAGTGAATACGGTGTACTTCAGATAGACGACAGCAATATCGTCGAGCGGGGCAGACTCCAGAGCGGGGAGATGATCGGTGTCGATCTGAAATTCGGAAAGGTTCTCAAGAGTGACGAAATCGACAGCTATCTGAAAACCAGCAACACCTACTCCGAATGGCTGAACAAACATATGACCTATCTGCAAGAATTCGTGGATCTGCCTTTCAACGATACGAGCGCCTACGAAATAGAAGAGCTCGTGGTCAAACAGCGATACAACCATATCACCCGAGAAATCATCGATATGGTGATCGAGCCTATGATGCGCGACGGCAAAGAGAATACGGGTTCGATGGGTGACGATACGCCTTTGGCGGCATTCAGCGATCAAAACAGACCTTTCAGCGATTTTTTCAAGCAGAAGTTCGCGCAGGTGACGAATCCCCCCATCGATCCTATTCGTGAACGCGTGGTGATGAGTCTCAATACCGGCTTCGGCGAGATGCGCAACATTTTGGAGGAGGATCCAGAACACGCCATTCGGCTCAAAGCGATCTCTCCGATTTTGATGGAGGAGAAATATCGGACGCTACTCTCCTTCGGCGACCCCGAACACCCCAGATACAAAGCCCATTACAAAAACAGAACTTTTTCCACCCTTTTTGACGAAGATCTGCGCGCTTCGCTGCAAAAGCTGGCCGATAGTGTCGTGAGAGCGGTTCGGGACGAGGGGGTGCGGGTGATCATACTCGACGACCGGTGTCAGGGAGAGAGGATGAAGACGATCCCGATGCTGATGGCGATCGGCCGTATCAATCAGGCGCTTCTGGATGCCGGAATCAGGCATCTTACTTCCACCGTCGCCGTGAGTGGCGAAGCGATCGATTCGCATACGTGCGCGACGATGATCGCATACGGTGCCAACGCCATCTACCCCTATTTACTCTATGCGACGGTCCTGGAGATCGCGAACAAGAAAAATATCTCCATGTACGAGCGTAAACATCAATTCAAAAATGTCCATCAGGCTCTGGGTGCCGGTTTACTGAAAATCATGTCCAAAATGGGAATCGCGACGATCGCATCCTACAGAAACTCCGCGCTTTTTGACATTTTGGGTCTTTCCGAAGAGATCAAGGAGGAGTGTTTCAGGGATTCGCATCTTTTGATGCCGGGTCTGGGATACGAAGATATCGAAGAGAGGATCGAACGCAACTACAACAAGGCGCTGGAAGTCAAACGGATCGAAAAACTTCTTCCCCTCGAGGTCGGTGGCTTTCATAAATATATTTTCAACAACGAATACCATGACTACTCCCCTTCCGTGGTCAATGCCATACACAAAGCCTCCATCACCGGCAGGCGGGAAGATTATCGTCGGTTTGCGGATCTGGTGGACAAACGGGATAAAAAGATGATTCGCGATTTCTTCGTACTCGATTCGGACAGGGAACCGATCGCCGTAGAGAAGGTCGAGCCGGTCGAGAATATCTTCAAACGGTTCGCCACGGCCGCGATGAGTTTAGGCTCCATCTCTCCCGAAGCGCATGAGGCGATCGGTGAAGCGATGAACCGTATCGGTGCACAATCCAACTCCGGAGAAGGCGGAGAAGCCCCCGAACGACTCAAAAGCAGCAAGCGCTCCAAGATCAAGCAGATCGCATCGGGCCGATTCGGTGTCACACCTGAATATCTCAGAAGTGCCGAAGAGATCCAGATCAAGATCGCCCAGGGTGCGAAACCGGGAGAGGGGGGACAACTTCCGGGCCACAAGGTCACGCCTCTGATCGCATCGTTGCGATACACCATTCCGGGTGTCACGCTGATCTCCCCGCCTCCCCACCACGATATCTACTCCATCGAAGATCTCGCACAACTTATTTTCGATATGAAGCAGATCAATCCCGACGCCCATGTCGCGGTGAAACTGGTTTCCACGGCGGGTGTCGGGACGATCGCCGCGGGTGTCGCCAAGGCGTACGCCGACAAAATCATCATCTCCGGAGGAGAAGGCGGTACGGGTGCGGCACCCCTGACATCGATCAAATACGCCGGCAATCCGTGGGAGCTAGGACTTAGCGAAGCGCACAACGCATTGAAACTCAACGGTTTGAGAGAATTCGTCCACCTGCAGACCGACGGCGGACTCAAAACCGGCTTGGACGTGATCAAGGCGGCCTTGCTGGGTGCGGAGAGTTACGCCTTCGGTACGGGGGCGCTGACGGTGATCGGATGTCGTATCCTCAGAAGTTGCCATACCAACCGATGTACGGTCGGTGTCGCGACGCAGGAAGAGGTGCTCAGAGAGCATTTCGTGGGTACGGTCGATCGAATCGTCAACTACTTCACCCTTTTGGCCGAGGATGTGAGGGAGATTTTGGCGAAGCTCGGTTACCGTTCGGTCGAAGAGATCGTCGGACGCAGCGATCTGCTGAAAATAATCGACGATCCTATGGCGCGAAAATTCGATTTCTCTTCGATTCTGCGCCGCATCGAAGGTATCGATACATGTCAGGTCGCTTCCAACGAGCCGTTCGATAAGAACGAATACGAAAAAGAGATATTGAACGAAGTCTACAAAGTGATCGAGAATCCCGGAGACAAAATCGTACTCAGAAAGCGTATCTCCAACCTCAACAGGAGTTTCGGTACCCGTATCAGTGGAGAGATCGCCAAATTCTACGGCAACAACGGCCTTCCCGACGACAGTATCACGCTCAAACTCACCGGTGTTTCCGGACAATCTTTCGGTGCCTATCTGATTCGGGGTGTTTCTCTCTATCTCGAGGGGGCCGGCAACGACTATGTCGGAAAAGGAATGAACGGCGGAAAGATCGTCATCACTCCCAAAACCCAGGGCGAGATGATCTCGTGCGCGGGCAACACCTGCCTCTATGGCGCGACCGGGGGCAAGCTCTACGTCGCCGGCAGTGTGGGAGAGAGATTCGCGGTCAGGAACTCCGGCGCGATCGCGATCGTCGAAGGGACGGGCGATCACCCCTGCGAATACATGACCGGAGGAGTGGTCGTGATACTCGGTCGAACCGGTGTCAATTTCGGGGCCGGTATGACGGGCGGTATCGCTTTTGTCTACGACGAGCACCATGAATTTATCGACAATCTCAACCAGGAGCTCGTCATCGCGACACGTATCGATACGGACGAATCGGATGAAGAGAGGCATTTCATCAAAAAGTTGTTGCGCAACTATGTGGACGAGACTTCGAGCGAAAAAGCGAAATACATTTTGGAAAACTTCAGGCATACGCTTCGGGATTTCTGGATCATCAGACCAAAAGATATGCGCAAAGTGCCGTTGAATCCAGAGGAGGGAGACTAAGATGCAGAATTTTATGTTTATGGAGAGAATCGAACCGGAAAAGCGAGGTTCGAATGAGCGGAAAAAAGATTTCAAGGAGATTTACACGATCTTCAGAACGACAGACGCGATGGCGCAGGCGGATCGTTGTGTACAGTGCGGCGATCCCTACTGCCATAGCGCGTGCCCGCTGCACAACTTCATTCCCTATTGGCTCAAATCCGTAGCGGGCAAAGACGATGTGCTCGCCTTCAAACTCTCCAACGAAACCAACCCCTTCCCGGAGATCACCGGCCGTATTTGCCCGCAAGATCGTCTTTGCGAAGGTGCATGTACCCTCGAGCAGGATGGTTACAACGCGGTGACGATAGGCTCGATCGAGACCTACATCAGCGAGCATGGTTTCAAGAAGGGGATGAAAATAGAATTCCCTCCGCTGAACACGGGCAAAAAGGTGGCGGTTGTCGGTTCGGGTCCGGCGGGCTTCTCCGCGGCCACCTTTTTGATGCGCGCAGGAATAGCGGTCGATATGTTCGAAAAGGCGAACCGTCCCGGCGGCCTGCTTACATATGGAATTCCGAGCTTCAAACTCGAGAAAGAGATCGTTTTCAGGCGATTTCAGTGGCTCGAAGAGGCGGGGATGAAACTCTTCCTCAATACAGAAGTGGGCAAAGATATCGATTTCAAGGAGTTGATGGAGAATTACGACGCGGTATTTATCGGAATCGGTGCGGAAGCTTCCAAAAAAGCGAACATCCCCGGTGAAAACGGAAAAAACGTCTTCGTCGCGATCGATTTTTTGAAAAATATTCAACAAAAACTTTTTGGTGAATCTTACGACGAGTCGTTCGATGTCCGCAACAAGAACGTCGTCGTCGTCGGAGGCGGTGATACGGCGATGGATTGTCTTCGTACGTCGCTTCGAGAAGGAGCCAAAAGCGTCAAGTGCCTCTACCGCAGAGACGTCCACAATTTGCCCGGTTCCAGAAAAGAGTTCAAAAACGCGAAAGAGGAGGGGGCGGAGTTCGTTTTCAACGTCACCCCCAAAGAGGTGCTTCTCAACGACAAAGGAGAAGTGATCGGTATCGAAATGCTCAAGACGATTCTGACGAAAAAAGACGCTTCGGGTAGACAGCGTGTGGAAGTGATCGAAAACAGCGCGTTTCGAATCGATGCCGACGTGGTGATTTTCGCACTCGGATTCAACAACACCCAGCCCAAATATCTCTACGAAAACGGTATCGAGATGGACAAATGGGGTCAGATACAGGCGGATGAAAACTTGGAATGCAGCAAACCGTTCGTTTATACCGGAGGGGATTGTTACAGAGGAAGCGATCTGGTTGTGACTGCCGCCTACGACGGAAAGATCGCGGCGCAATCGATGATCAAGAAACTTTTGGGAAAATAGAGGCGAAACGATAGAAGAGATCGATAATTTCTGCGATGCCGTGCTCCGTGGATGCGAAGAGACCCGCGCGATGCTAAAGAGAAAAAACGGCTCGCTTTTTCGAATGCATAATCGAGGTGCCGGGGGAGATGTCAGTAGCGGGGCGGATTTGGAGGCGGAGGCGATTTTTCTGCGTCATCTCTCCCCCTTCGGTACGATCGATTCGGAAGAGTCGGGAAGAATCGGGAGGGGAGAGAACAAGATCTATCTCGATCCGCTCGATGGTAGCGACAACTTTCTCTCCGGTCTTCCCTATTACGGAAGTTCCGTAGCGTTGGAAAAAGGAGGCAGGGTGGTGGCGGGAGTCGTCGCCAATCTTGCCGACGGAACCTACACCCTAAAGACGAAAAACCGTTTCGTGCGGGGAGTGCTCGGCAAAAGCGAAGAGAGAGAGGTGAGGCTCAGCGACCATGCGAGAGTGGGTATTTTCGAACGTGGCTATCGCAGCCGCATCTATGCCGATCGACTCAAAAAGGCGAAGATAAAATACCGCATTCTTGGTGCAGTCGCCCTCTCTCTTTCGTATGCCCACAGTGTCCGTTTCGTTCTTTTCGAAGGGAAAATGCGCTCTTTCGATATCAAGGCAGGACTCTATATGTGTGAAGATCTCTATTGTCACATTTCAGAAGATTTAACGATTATATGCCATAATAGAGAAGATTTTACCTATCTGAAAGAAATAGTGTTAGAGGATGAACAATGAATTTCGGGGATATTTTCAAAAATTTCAGAAAACAGCAGGCTTCCGAAAACGAAGCGCCGAGTCACTGGGTCAAATGCCCCAACTGTAACGCCCTGATGTACTACAAAGAGGTGGAAAACCTCTTCCAAGTCTGCCCCAAATGTAAATTTCATATGCGAATCGGCCAGAAAGAGCGTATCCGGCTTTTGGCGGACGAGGGGAGTTTCGTCGAAAAAGATGCCGATCTGGTTCCGGTCGATCCATTGAAATTCGTCGATAAGAAATCGTATAAAAAGCGTGTCGCGGAAAACGAAAAGAAAACCGGACGCAGATCTTCGGTCGTATCGGGAGAGTGTACGATTGGCGGGGTGCCCGTACAACTGGTCGTCTTCGATTTTAGCTTTATGGGAGGGAGTCTCGGATCGGTGGAAGGCGAAAAGATCGTCCGTGCCGTGCACCGGGCGATAGAAAAACATCATGGTGTCGTCATCGTCAGTGCGAGCGGAGGTGCGAGGATGCAGGAGAGTACCTTTTCGCTGCTGCAGATGTCCAAAACCTCCGCGGCTCTCAAACGGCTTTCGGATGCGAGATTGCCCTATATCTCCATTCTGACCGATCCGACGATGGGTGGTGTGAGTGCGTCGTTCGCGATGCTTGGAGACGTCATCATCGCCGAACCGGGTGCGTTGATCGGATTTGCGGGGCAGCGTGTGATCAAACAGACGATCGGTGCGGAATTGCCCGAAGGGTTTCAGCGGGCCGAATTTTTGCTAGAGCATGGATTCGTCGATATGGTGGTGCGCCGAAATCATTTGAAAGAGACGGTGACACATCTGTTGCTCGGTTTCGACCTGGAAATCAATGGTGAAAGAGAGATTCCCGTTTTGTATGGGCGTCGCAAAGAAGATAGGATATAGCCCTCTTTTATGACGATTACGGTCTACTCCATAGAGAAAAGACAACGGGACATCTACTCCCCTGTATTGCAGCATTTTGAAAAGATGATCGGTCGTTATGCCCGCATCGTGGAACGGCCGATATTCACCAATCAGATTGCAAAAGCGCAGAATATTGGCGAGAAAGAGGCTCGAAAATCTTATACCGATGCATTCGAACCATATCTGAAGGGGTTTAACGTTGCGTTACATCCCGAAGGGCAACTTCAGAACAGTTTGGAATTTTCAGAAAATTTTGCTATAAATAGCGCATTAAATTTTTTTATAGGCGGGGCGTACGGCTTCGAGTCCTCCTTTTTGCGGCGGATGGACAGGATCGTCAGTCTGGGAAGATTGACGATGGGACACAAGATCGCAAAGGTCGTGCTCTTCGAACAGATCTATCGTGGACTGACGATTCGCGAGGGTCACCCCTACCATAAATAACTATCAGGAGTCATGATTGAAAGAGCGTGAATTGCACTATTTTAAAGAGCTGCTTGAAGAGCGAAAAAGACAGATTCAAGAGAACATGGCCAAAAGCAAAGAGGAGATGGATGCGTTGAAGCGTTCGGAGGCGAACGACGAAGCCGATTATGCGACGATCAGCACCGACAGTGCCGTCGAGCAGGCGATCACCAGCCAGCAGATGAAAGAACTCAAAGAGATCGACTACGCACTCTTCAAAATAGAGAACAAAACCTATGGTATTTGCGAGATGTGTGAAGAGCCGATTGGCACGCAACGTCTGAAAGTCAAACCACAGGCAAAGTATTGTATAGTCTGTAGAGAGATCGTAGAGAAATCCTCCTGAGGGAGACTTCTGAAAACGCCTGAAAAACGAAAGAGGAGTGGAAATGGGATTTAGAAATTATCTCTTTCTCGGAGCGATATTTATTGTGGCGGCGGGGCTGATCGCCTACAATTTCAACAGTGGAGAATACTCCCTCACGATCGGTGGTGTCAATCTGACGCTTCCGGTGGCGGTCTGGGTGATACTGCCGGCATTTTTACTCTATCTGGCGACACTCTTTCATATGATGTTTTACGGTACGCTCGGTTTTGCCAGACAGAGACGGTTGAAAAAAGAGAGCAACCGATTCGTCGAGGCGGCGAAAAACGCCCTTCTTGGCAAAGAGGTGACGACGGAATTCAAGACCGATATCTTCAAGCTTCCCGGCGCGATCCTTCCTCTGCTCAATTTCGATCCCAAACGATACGCGAGTTATCGTATCTACGACGACGAGATCCAGGATGCGCTCGAAGCGAAAATGCGGGTACTCAACGGCGAAGTGGTCGATCTCTCCAAGTTTTCGCTCAGACCCGACAACGCGCTGGTGTTGAAAAATCTGGAAAACCGGCTCAAAACCGACCCTCAGTCCGCGGAGCAGATACTCAAGCATCCTTGTATCGACAAACAGTTGTGCGAAAAGGCGATGGTCGCGTTCGCCTCCTATGCGAGAAAGGAGGAGTTGAAGAAGTTCAAATTCGAACCGACCAAAGCCTATTTCGACGCACTCGTAGAACGTATCGGTGCCTCCAAGAATCCGCTCGATCTGAGCGATGAAGAGATCATCGATTATATCAGACAACTCGACTATACATCCGAAGATTTCATCGCTCTAGCGAAAAAACTCAAAACCAAGCTCAATCCCGACCGCATGATTATGCTTTTTGAAAAACTGGTCAACGAATTCCCCCATACGGCCGGCGAAGCCTATCTGTTTGTCATGTTCGAGTATCAGATGATCGACAAGGTACGAGATTTTCTCGACAACGCCAACGAGGACGAATATCCAAAATACCGCTACCTTCTCGCCCTCAAGGATGCCGGAAGGAACTTCGATATCGAATTGTTCGTCTAAAGAGGGATACGCCGGTTGATCGATTTTTCCAAAAGAGATCTCGTGGCGCTCGCGCCGCTGGCGGGATATACCGATCCCCCTTTTCGCAGTGTCGTCAAAAAATTCGGCGTCGATCTGACCTTCAGCGAAATGATTAGTGCCAACGCGATGGTGCACCACTCGAAGAAGTCTTTCAAAATGGTCGAAAAATCTCCTCTGGAACGCCCTTTTATCGTACAGATCGCGGGAAGCGATCCCGAAGTGATCAAGAAAGCGGTTTTGCTATTGAACGAAATGGAGGGGATTGACGGGATCGATCTCAATTGCGGCTGCCCCGTTCCTAAAATCGTTTCCCAAAATGCAGGCTCGGCGATGCTCAAGGATTTGGACAACCTCTCCCGGGTCGTCGAAACGATCAAGAGGTACTCCAACAAACGATATACCAGTGTCAAATCGCGTCTAGGATACAGCGAAAAGATTCCCGAAAAGATCGTTTATGCCATAGAGCGCGCAGGAGCCGATTTCATCACCTTCCATGGGCGTACGCGTGCGGGGAAATATACCGCGAAAGTCGATTATGAAGCGATCGCACGGGCTAAAAAGGCGGCTTCGATTCCCGTCATCGCCAACGGAGACATCACATCGTTCGAAAAAGCGGAAGAAGTCAGAAAACTCACCGGCTGTGACGCAATCATGATCGGCAGAGGGGCGATCGGCAATCCATGGCTTTTCTACCAGATCAAACAACGGCTTCCTTCCGTCGAAAAGAGGATGATTTCGCGGATCGTTCTCGAACATTTCGATGCGACGCTCGCTTTTTACGGCGAAAAAGGGGCGGCTATCTTTCGCAAACACCTCCACCGCTATTCCAAATCTTTTCCCAACGCTTCCGATTTCCGAGATCGTATCAATCGCATCGCGCAGAGTGCTCGCATGAGGGAGGAGATAGAGGCTTTTTTTGGAAATTGATGCTATAATATCGCCTTTAATTCAGATATAGGGGAAAGAGATGTTTATGGAAGAGGACGATTTGTTCGGGGGGACTCCGGAAAAAAAGTATTTCGACATTATCTTTAACGCGAATAGAAATCTGGTAGAGGGATACCTGAGGGAGAATATCGACAGAATCGCAGCGTTGGAGATGTTGCTGGAGGAGATGCTCGGAGAAGAGAAGGATATTGACCAGATCATCAGAAATTTCATCCTTCAGCATCAAGACGAAATCGTGAAAAGACGAGAAAATCTCTATGTCATCGGTATGGGAGACATTCTGACACAGAATGAGTAGGCTTCTCTTTTCGCTGCTGCTTCTTGCCACGGCTCTGTCGGGAGCCGATCTATTTTGGGACCAAGTGCACACCTATAGGCTCAAAAAAGATCAGACGGCGAAAATCACAGTGATCAAACCCGATTTAAAGGGAGAGCGTGAAAAACGGAGCGATTTGACGTTTCGCTGGACCCTCTATCGAAACGGGAGGCTCGTGTTGTTGATGCGCTATGGAGGATTTCCGACGCAGCATATTCTTGAAACTGGATATAAGAGGGATGCCGCGAGGCTCTATCTTAGAGACGACTACAGCCGTGAAGATTTGCGAAGTTATCTCTTGATCAGATTTCAAAAATTCGATCCCAAGCGGCGAATCGCGACATTGGATGTGATGGTCAAAGATCCGCAGAAGCGGGTCCGAATGATTTTCGAAAATGAAAAAAAAGCAGAGGGCGGCAAATGACGGAGCAAGTGGAGCGGCGGATGAAGGCCTATCTCGCCAATTGCGGCGAAGAGGTGCATACACTGTATGAAAAGTTGCCTGCTGGAAAGCGTCTGCGGGCCAAATTGATACTCTATATCGCCGGAGAACGTGAAGAGGCGATCGATCTGGCGGCGATTGTGGAGCTTATCCATGCGGCCAGCCTGCTGCATGACGATGTGATCGACGACGCGGAACTCCGCCGTGGTGTCGCTTCGATCAACGCGCTTTTTGGTAACAAGAGTGCGATTATGTTGGGCGATATCCTCTACTCTATCGGTTTTTCGAGGTTGACACGTTTTCCCGTCACTATCGCTTCGGCGATCGCACAAGCGGTCGCCGACCTTTCCGAGGGGGAGTTACTCGATGTCAAGCTCTCGGAAGGTTTCAACAGTGATGTCGAAAAATATTTCGATATGATCTACAAAAAAACAGCGGTTCTCATCGAAGCGACGGCACGCAGTGCCGCCCATCTGGCGGACAAAGACGAAGAGGCGTTCGCCCTTTATGGTAAAAATCTGGGGTTGGCCTTTCAGATCGTGGACGATCTGCTCGATATCACAGCCGACGAAAAGACTCTGGGCAAACCGGCTTTGCACGATTTCGAAGAGGGAAAAACGACACTTCCCTACATCTTTCTTTATCAGAGACTCTCCCACAAAGAACGAAAAGAGCTGGTATCGCTTTTCAAGAGAAGATTGAATGAACAAGAAAGAGAGTGGATACGGCGGAAAATGCAAAGCAGCGGAGCGTTGCAACAAACGATCACGTTTGCAAGAAAGCTGGGAGAAGAGGCGCTCGAGGCGCTCGACGCGAAAGAGAACCCACATCTTGCGTCGATCGTGAGAGCGATGATAGAAAGAGAGTACTGATGCACTATTTGACACTGAGTTTCACCCATAAAAACACCGCGCTTCCGATTCGTGAAAAACTCGCATTTTCAGATCATGAAACCCTCAAGGAGTTTTATCGTCGCCTGCTTTCGATCGATGTGGTCAACGAAGCGGTCATCGTCTCCACTTGCAACAGGGTGGAGATCATCACGAGTGTGAAAGAGACAGATCACGTGGCGGAGAAGATTCTCTCTTTGCTGGAGCGAAAAAGTGGAGTGGATATGGAGACACTTCAAAAAACGGGTGCCCGCTATCTGGATGCAGAAGCGGTTCATCACCACTTCTGTATGCTCTCTTCGCTCGATAGTATCGTGATTGGCGAAACACAGATCACCGGACAGGTGAAAGAGGCCTTCAGTTTCTCCTACGAACACGGTTTCAGTGGGCAGAAGATCGCTCGAATCATGCATAACGGTTTTCGATGTGCCGCAGCGATCAGAAACGAAACCGGTATTTCACAAAATCCGATTTCGATAGCGAGTGTCGCCGTCGCCAAAGCGAAGGAACTTTTCGGGGGCAATCTGGGAGGTTATACCGGCGTTGTCGTCGGTGCGGGCGAGATGGGGAGTCTTGTTGCCAAACACCTGGCCAATGCGGGAGCCAATATTATTATCGTTAACAGGGATCTCGAAAAGGCGAGGCTATTGGCCGAAAGTATCGACTCCGTCACCGTTACGATCGAACCTTTTTCACAACTCTCCGCGATCGTCAACCACTACCGCCTTCTTTTCTCCGCGACAGGTGCGGAGGGGACCGTGATCACACCCGCTATCGTCAAAGAGATGACGTTTGATCGGCACTGGTTCGATATCGCCGTACCGCGGGATATCGAAAAGATGAAAGATCCGAAAATCCACCTTTATGCCGTGGACGATCTGCGTTCGATCATGGACGAAAATATTCGTAAGAGAGAGGCGGAGGTGCAAAAAGCGTTTCAAATCGCGGGGCGTTTTACCGAAGAGTTTTATCGGTGGTTGCAGACCCTCTCCGTCGATCCGATGATCAAAGAGATTCGCGACAGAGCACAGGAGATGAGTGAAAAAGAGTTGCGACGTGCGGTTAAAAAGGGGTATATCCCTTCCGAATACGAAGCGCAAGTGAGAAAAATCCTCCATCAGGCGTTCAACGGTTTTCTGCATCAGCCCACGACGAAACTCAAGATGATCGCCGAACAGCCTCAGGCCGATACCGTCGTGCAGGCGATTCAGCTCGTATTCGGTCTCAATACTTCGCAGCGTAAAGCACTCGATACGTACAAATGCGACTTTCAAATACAACACGATCTTAACAAAACGAAGGAGTGACCCGTGAGATTTTCCAGACTCTTCGCCCCCACGACCAAAGAGGCGCCCAAAGATGCGGTTTTGCCCAGCCATATCTATCTGGTACGCGGCGGATTCATCTCCCAGATCGGGAGCGGTATCTACAACTTTCTACCGCTGGGCAAGCGGGTACTCGCAAAGATCGAAAAGATCGTCAGGGAGGAGTTGGATGCGGCGGGGTGCCAAGAGGTACAGCTTGGATTCGTGACGCCCGCATCGCTTTGGAAAGAGAGCGGCAGATACAACAAATTCGGCAAGGAGTTACTTCGGTTCAAAGATCGCAAAGAGAACGAATTCGTTTTGGGCCCCACCCACGAAGAGGCGATGGTCGACCTCGTGCGCAACCGCGTACGTAGTTACAAGCAGCTCCCTCTGCATCTTTATCAGATAGGGTTGAAATTCAGGGACGAAGCCAGACCCAGATTCGGACTTTTGCGGGGGCGTGAATTTTTGATGAAAGATGGATACAGCTTTCATGAAGACGAAGAGGATATGCGGCGAGAATACGAGAAGATGGAAGAGGTTTACAGCAGGATACTCGATCGACTCGGATTGACCTATCGTATCGTCGAAGCCGACTCGGGCGCCATCGGCGGCAGCGGATCCAAAGAGTTTATGGTGCTTGCCGAAAACGGTGAGGACGATATCGTCGTCTGCGAGGGGTGTGATTATGCGGCGAATATCGAAGCGGCTAAAAGAGCGAAGAAAGAGCCTCCGGAGGGAGAGGTGGAGATGGCTCCCGGGAAATTTCATACGCCGGGTGTGACCACCATCGAAGCGTTGAGCGACTTTTTCAGAATCGATTCTTGGTATCTGATGAAAGCGGTCGCCAAAAGAGCGATCTACGAGGATGGAGATGAAATCGTTCTCTTTTTTCTGAGAGGTTCGGATACGCTCGAAGAGACCAAGGCACGCAACGCCGTCGGTGCGCTCGAGTTGGTCGATGTGAGCGAAGAGGAGTTGGAAAAAGCAGGCATCGTGCCCGGATATATCGGGCCCGGGATCGATCATATCAAAAGCGTTATCGACAAATCGCTCGAAAATGCGGAAAATCTGATCTGCGGGGCGAACGAAAAAGATTATCACAGAGTCGGATTTACGCTCAAAGACAATCCCTCTCTTTTTGCGGATATCACGGCGGTACAGGAGGGGGATCGGTGCATCAGATGCGGGGGTAAGTTGAAGATCACCAAAGGGATCGAAGTGGGTCACATCTTTCAGCTTGGCACCACCTACTCAAAAGCGCTCGGAGCGAATTTTCTCGATCGAAATGGAAAGAGCGTCCCGTTCGTGATGGGAACCTACGGTATAGGTGTGAGTCGTCTAGTCGCTGTGGTGATAGAGCAGCATCATGATGAAAGAGGATGTATCTGGACACCCGCGACCGCACCCTTTGAGGTCGTGATCATCGTCTCCAACATCAAGGACGAAACCCAGAAAAGTTATGCCCAGAAGCTCTACCGGGAGCTTGGGGATAGGGGTTTTGAAGTGTTGCTGGATGATCGAAGCGAAAGGTTCGGCTTTAAAATGAGCGATTTCGAGTTGATCGGCATTCCTGTTGCCGTCATCGTCGGAAAAGGGCTTTCTGAGGGAAATGTGGAGATCGTCGATCGTTCAACGCTCGAGAAAAAAGTGGTGGAAAAAGAGCGGGTGGCAGAGGCACTCAAAATATCATGATAGGCCTCTTTTTTCTCGGATATCTCTTTTTGGAAGTGGTGATCAGTGTCAATATCGCCTCCAGAATCGGGGGGATGATGACTTTTTTTGAAATCGTCGTCAGCGCACTGGTCGGATTTTATCTGTTAACGAATTTTCGCTATACTCTGAGCCAAAGTATGGCAGCCTTGATGAGTGGAGAGATCACGATCGAGGCGTTTCAAAGAATGAGTCTTTTTACGCTGATCGGTGCGTTGTTGCTGATTTTGCCGGGATTCTTCAGCGATATACTCGGCGTGTTGATGCAATTTGGTTTTTTCGGCACGCTGTTTGCTAAAAAAGTATTACACCTCAAACATAAAAAGAGAACAGACAAAGGAGAGTTTGATGACGCGATTGATGTGGAAGTTATCGACGTTGATGATCGTAGGTAGCCTCGTTGCCTGCGCAGATACCCCCGATACCCGAAAAGTCACGGAGACCAAACCTCCCGTCAAAGAGATCAAGCAGAAAAAAGAGCCCAAACAGACAAAAGAGAGTGAAAAAAAGCTGGATAAGGAAGACAGACGTCTGATCGAATACGTCAAAAGAGCGATCAGCGTCAACAAAGATTTCAAACTCGACTCCATCGACATCCGTCAGAAAAAAGAGTTGGAAGATCTGCCTGGCTGGTACATCTATTTTCTGGATATCAGACTCGCGCTACTGAAGCAGAAAGGGAAGAAAATCGTCGTACACGACAAAATCTTCTCCAACGGAAAATATGTGGTGAGAGATTTTATCAATATGGTCAACAACGCCTCCCTGAAAGATCGCCTCGTGCCCGATATGGATCCCGCACTCTACGACAAGAAACATCTGCTCTACGGCAAGATGGATGCACCCAACAAAATCGTCGCTTTCAGCGATCCGATCTGCCCTTTCTGTCAGACCTATATGCCCAAGCTTCTCAAAGCGGCCAAAGAGCACCCGGACAAGATCGCGCTTTTTTACTACCACTTTCCTCTGGTGATGCTTCATAAAGAGGCACCGACCGTCATAAAAGCGATGATAGCGGCACAGAAGAAGGGTGAAAAAGAGATCATTCGAAGAGTCTACGAAAAGAGATTCAGTATGGATACGACCGACGAAAAGAAGATTCTAGATGCCTTCAACAAAGCGTTGGGTACCCATATCACGCTCGAAGATATCCACTCCAAAGAGATAGAGAGAGCCTACTCCGAAGATCTGGAAGCAGCAGGTAGACTTATGATCAGCGGTACGCCGACGATCTATGTCAACGGCACCAAAGATTTTACACGGCAAAAATACAAAAAGATTATTGGAGAGAAATGAAACGGTTGATCATCGCCACGAGAGGCAGCAAACTCGCATTGTGGCAATCCGAACATATCAAAGCGCAACTCGAAGCGGCGCATCCTGGATTGGAGGTGGAGCTTGTCACGATGCAGACGAAAGGAGACAAGATTCTCGATACCCCTTTGGCGAAAATCGGAGGGAAAGGGCTGTTTACCAAAGAGCTCGAAGAGGCGATGCTGGACGGTCGTGCGCATATCGCCGTACATAGTCTCAAAGACGTTCCCACGGAGTTTCCTGACGGACTCGTGCTGGGCGCGATCACCAAACGCGAAGACGTGCGGGATGCGCTTTTGAGTGAAAAGTACGAAGATATCGAAGCGTTGCCGGAAGGGGCGATCGTAGGCACCACGAGTCTCAGGCGGAGGATGCAGATTCTCTCGATGCGTCCCGACCTTCGGATCAAAAATCTCAGAGGCAACGTCAATACGCGGATTCGTAAGCTCAAAGAGGGGGAATTCGATGCGATCATTCTGGCGCGTGCGGGAA
Organism: uncultured Campylobacterales bacterium; assembly: GCA_964443745.1. Lineage (GTDB taxonomy): Bacteria > Campylobacterota > Campylobacteria > Campylobacterales > QNZT01 > CAYUEN01. The sequence continues at coordinate 33,418 of CAYUEN010000009.1, forward strand.
TCAAGCGGCTGGGACTGGAAAACGAAGTGCGATATGTGACACCGATCGAAGTCTCCCAGATGATCCCCGCGATGGGTCAGGCGGCACTCGGAATCGAAGCGATAGACGATTCGGCGGTGCTGGATCTGATCTCCGTACTCGAAGATAGAAATGCCAAGATCGAAACGGGAATCGAACGCGATTTCGTGGCGGTACTGCAAGGCGGGTGTCAGGTACCGATCGGTGTCAACGCGAAAATAGACGGTGAGATGGTGACGGTTCGATCTATCGTCGGAATGCCGGATGGTAGCGAGCTGATCAAGGAGAAGGTGCTCGGAAACGTAAGTGAGGCGGGGCATCTTGGTAAAGAGCTGGCGGACGTGATGATAGAAAACGGTGCGGTCAAACTCCTTAAGCGTGCCGAAGAGATGGCCCTCAAAGAGATACTCTGATCAACTTTCGATCGAATCGATGAAAGCTTTGTAGATCCGCTCGAGCTCCCTGTCCTTTTCGACGATAATATCCTCTTTGTGTGTCAAAACCGCCTTTTCCAGCACTTCGATTCTTTTGGTCAGATAGAGAAAAAGTTGCTTGTTGATATCGGGGATTTTGTTGTGACTCAGCTGTGAACTGTCGCGCCCCTTTGTGATGACTCGTGCAGGGATACCGACGGCGGTGGAGTCGTCCGGCACCGGTTTGATGACGACCGAATTGGCACCCACCCTCGCGTTTCTTCCAATTTCGATATTTCCCAACACTTTCGCTCCGCCGCCGATGACGGCTCCGCTTTTGACGGTAGGATGGCGCTTGACGTTTCTCTCCAGGCTCACCCCTCCAAGTGTGACCCCCTGATAGATCAGCACATCGTCTTCCACCACCGCCGTTTCACCGATCACGACACCGAATCCATGATCGATGAAGACGCGCTGGCCGATACGGGCGGCGGGATGAATATCGATATTGGTGATGATCTGGGTGATGCCCATCAGCATCCTCGCCGGAATTTTCCATCCCTTCGTATACATCCGATGAGCGATACGATACATCACGATCGCCCAGACGCCGGGATAGTTGGTGATCAATTCCAGTTTCGACGTGATAGCGGGATCGTTGCGCCAAGGTGTCGCGAAATCCTGTTTGATCGTCTGAAAAAGGGTGCATTTTTTCTTCATTTTGATTCCTGGTGGATCGTTTTGAGATAGCCGTTTTGTTCCATATAAAAGGCGATTCTGTCAAAAAGCGTCTCTTTGCTTTCCGTTATATCGGCCTGTTCGATCAGTTTTTTGATGCGTCGTGTGATATCGTTTGGATCGTAGTCCAAATCGTCCAGGATATCGATGATCGTCTGCGATTCGACCATATTGGACAATCGATACCCCTCTTCGTCTATGGTGACGGTCACTTCGGTCGGATGTGCGAAGAGATTGTGGCGCATTCCGAGAATCTCCTGATAAGCGCCCACCAGAAAGAATCCGAGAAAATAGTCTTCGTTGTCGACATCGAGGCTGTGAAGAAAGAGGGGATTTTTCAAACTGAAGTCGATCTCGCCGTCGCTATCGCAAGTAATATCCCAAAGACTTGCGGAGCGTGTCGGTTTTTCGTCGAGTTTCGAAAGCGGCATGATCGGAAAATTCTGCCCCAGTCCCCAAAAATCGGGAAGGCTTTGGAAGATGGAGAAGTTGATCAGATATTTTTCCTGGATGCCTTCTTGAATATGCATAATCTCCTTGAGATTCTTCTCCTTGAGTAGATAGGTCGCTTTTTTGATGATCAGATGCACCAGCACTTCGGCGTTGGAGCGGTCGATCAGATCGATATACCCCAGATCGAAAAGAGTCAGGAGGGAGTTGAGGTGGTCGATGGCGTCATGCAGATACTCCAGAGCGTTGGTGAGATTGATATGCTGGTAGAGTTCGTTCAATTCGTCTATCAGCGGGGGATTGGATGTTTTGAGAGAGAGGGAACTGTGGTGATACTCTTCGGAGAATAGTTCGAAAACCGGAGCGACGAGTACGGCATGACTGGCGGCGATGAAACGTCCCGCCTCGATCATGATGTTTGGTTCCTTGACTTTTTTGTCTTTTGCGATCGTCTGGAGCATAAAGACGATATCGTTGGCGTACTCCCGCAGAGAGTAGTTGCGTTGGTGCATATCGCTGTTTTGGGAGTATTCGACCGCGAGTCCGCCTCCAAGATTGATCGTCTGCAGATGGGTCGCTCCGATCTTGATCAGTTCGGCGTAGAGATTCCCCACCTCTCTGAGCGCTTTTTTGAGCGGCCCGATATCGGAAATCTGCGATCCGATATGAAAGTGGATCATCGTGAACCGCTCGAGTAGATCGTGCTCTTTGAGGAGCTTCAAAGCGGTGATCAGTTCAGTGGAGGAGAGTCCGAATTTCGAATTGATCCCCCCGCTTTTGGCCCACAATCCTACGCCCAGACTGTGAAGCCGCACGCGAAGACCGATGCTCGGAAGCGGCCCCTTCTCCTCTTTGGCGACCTGGATGATCGCCTCGAGCTCGTTGATGCCTTCGATCGTGAGGGTGATGTCGTGTCCGAGTTTCGCCGCGAGAAATCCCATCGTGATCATCTCTTTGTCTTTGAAGCCGTTGACCGTCATCGGGGCTTTTGTATCGGCATAGGCCATCGCGATCAGAAGCTCCGCCTTCGAGCCGGCCTCCAGCCCGTAGTGCCACGGGGCACCCGCTTCCAAGAGGGCTTTGACGAAATGGGGATACTGGTTGACCTTCAGCGGAAAAACCGCCCGGAAAGCACCGTGGTAGGAGAGTTCTTTCGAAGCACGTGCGAAATGGGTATAGATCTCTCTGATCTGTTTTTCGATCAGATGAGGAAATCGTAACAGCAATGGTCCTCTGTGGCCTTCGGACCTGATTTGTTGCACGATTTCGTAGAGGGAAGGACGGCTTTTGTAGTTGATACATACCTTATCATGGTGAATGATGAAATTTTCATCCCCCCAGATATCGATACCGTATTGTTGCATCGCCTATCCTGCCGAGCGGATCTCTTCGCGTTTTTGCAGCAGATCCTTGACCCATATCGTGTTGTTCGCAAGCTCCTCTTCTCCGATGATCACGCAGTAGCGTGCGGCCGCTTTGTCGGCCGCTTTGAGATGCGCCTTGAGGCTTTTGGCTTGATAGGAAATCGTGACCCGATCGCTTTGGCGCTCTTTTTGGGCGCGCGCGAAAAGAGTGGGAATGGCCTCTTCGCAGAGTGCCCCGAAGTAGTATCCCTCCCGCTCCTTTGAAGGGAGCGTGATCATCTCCAGGATACGCTCCACACCGATCGCGAAACCGATTGCGGGAGTGGGTCTGCCGCCCAGAAATTCGACCAGCCTGTCGTATCGCCCCCCTCCGGCTACCGCGTTTTGCGCACCGAGCGATTCGGAAACGAACTCGAACGCGGTTCGGTTGTAGTAATCCAACCCCCGTACGAGATTGGGATCGATTTCGTAGGGAACGCCGAGGTGTTCGAGCGTCTTTGTCAGATCCGAAAAGTGACGATCACACGCCAGGCACAACGCTTCACCGAGCCTGGGTGCCGGTTCCAACAGCTGTTGGCAAGCCGGATTTTTGCAATCGAAAACACGGATCGGATTGGTCGCTTTGCGTCGAACGCAATCTTCACAGAGGCCGTCTTCGATATCTCCCAGAAAGCGTACGAGCTCTTCGCGAAAAGGGGGTAGACACTCGTGGCATCCGAGCGAATTGAGTTTGAGCGTATAGGAGATGGAGAAAAAATCGAGAATCTCCTTGAGCATCAGAATGATATTCGCATCTTCGTAGAAACTCTCCTCTCCGAAACTCTCTACGCCAAACTGCCGAAATTGCCTCAGACGCCCCTTCTGCGGTCTTTCGTAACGGAACATCGGACCGTAGTAGAAAAAGCGGTTCACACCGCCCAGACGGTCGCGTTTGTGTTCGATGAAACTCCTGACCACACCCGCCGTCCCCTCTGGGCGGAGGCAGACGTCGTTGCCTCCTTTGTCGACGAACTGGTACATCTCCTTGCCGACGATATCGCTGCTCTCCCCGACGCTTCGCTTGAAAAGCGCGGTCTCTTCGAGCAGAGGGGTTTCGATATATTCGTAGCCGTATTTTCTGACGATCGCGATCGTTCGTTCCAGAAAATAGAGATATTTCTCGCTTTCGGGTGGTAGGCTGTCTTTCATACCGCGCAATGCTTTGATCATGAATGTAGTCCTTTGACGATGTTTTGATGAATCGCTTCGATCGAATCGGAGGCGTCGATATAGTGGCAGGGGAGATCCAGTTTTTTGACGATTCGCTCCATATTTTTTTGTACCTGTAGTAGATACTCGATTCCTCTTTTTTCGATCGTATCCTCCTCTTTTGCATCCATCCGCGCCCGAATCGTCTCCGCCGTGGTGAGAAAAAGGAAAATCCGATCCGGTAGATGGCCATCCAGTGCGAAGAGATTCTGCTCGATTAGAAAAGATTCGTCCAGATCCGGATGGTTCGCCATCGCATAGGCGATACCGGAAATAAATCCTCTATCCGAGAAAATCAGCTTCCCTCTGTTGGGGGCGATCACCTCCCGTATGTGCTCGGCTCTGTCGGCCAGAAAGAGGAAGAGTTCGCTTTTGAAACTTTTCACCCCTCGATGCAGGATGATTTCGCGCAGTCGCGTTCCCAGCGGCGTACCTCCGGGTTCTCTGGTGACGATAGCGTCGGGATAGCGCTTTTTCAAAAGGGCGATCTGTGTCGTTTTGCCCGAGGTGTCGATACCTTCAAACAGACAATACATCGCTGTCTCCATAGAGAAAGGGGAGAATCGATTCCGAAACCAGATGGGAGACATCGCCATGATGTTTCAAGATCGCCCGCACTACCGAAGAGCTGATGAATGCGTTTTTCAGACTCGGCATCAGATAGATCGTCTCGATTTCCGGATCGAGCGAAGCGTTGGCGTATCCCATTTGCAGTTCGTATTCGAAATCGCTCACCGCGCGCAACCCCCGTATGACGATCTGGGTCTTCTCCTTGTGTGCCAGATCGACCAAGAGCGTATCGAACGTGACCACTTCGATGCGACATTCGGTGATCGTCTCGGTCGCCGCACGGACCATTCTGGCTCTCTCTTCGAGTCCGAACATCGGATTCTTTTCGTAGGATGCGGCGATCGCGACCGTGACGGTTTCGAAAATTTTGCCGGCCCGACGGATGATGTCGAGATGGCCGTTTGTGATGGGGTCGAACGTACCCGGGTAGAGTGCTTTGTGTTGCATTATCCCTCCCATCTTCGATAGAGTTCATGCTCGATTTGCAACAGATCGAACCATTTCCCGATCAGAAAATCCTCCATCTGTTCCAGATTTTTCGGTTCGCTGTAATACCCCAGAACCGGAGGTGCGATAATGACACCTTGTTGGGAGAGTTTGAGCATATTTTCCAACGCGATGGAGGAGTAGGGCATCTCACGGGGGGCGAGAATCAGCTTCTTTCGCTCTTTGAGCATCACGGCCGCCGCACGTGTGGTGAGATTGTCGCCGATGCCCACAGCGATTTTCGCCAATGTATTCATGCTACACGGAAGAATCAGCATCGCATCGGCGCTAAAAGAACCAGAAGCGATAGGTGCGGCGATATCGTCGTTTCGAAAGGGAGTCAGACCTTCCTCTTTCTCTCTTACGAGATTGGCGTTTTCCGAAAAGACAACATAGGGGTCCACCGTATTCGGCAGGGCATCTATCAATCGTTCTGTCAATCTCACACCGCTTGCGCCGGTTGCCGCGACTATCAACTTCACTCGACTACCTCCACCTCTCCCTTTGCCGTAACCCGGGCTTTTAAGAGGGTATTATACCCTTTTTTTATTTTGATATTGTCACCGATCTTTCCGTTTTGCAGTGCTTTTGCGCGGAAAGTGATTCTCAATCCTCCCTCTTGCAAAGATGCGGTTACAGTATCGTTGCGGTTGACGGCGAAATCGCATTTAAGATCGGAGCGGTTGAGAATCTTTCCGGATTTGACGGTGTGTTTGAGACGATAGGTTCCCAATACGGAGGCGTCGATTGGATCCTTGTAGAGATAGGTGAAAGGAATCCGTGTCGCTAGGAGCATCTCTTTGGTGAGCAGGGTGTCGGCCGGAATATTTCTGGCCGCTTTGTAGACAGGTATCGTCGCCGTGAGGGTATAACTTCCGTAGAGTTTTCTAAGGCGCTTTTTATAACGTACGACGAGGGTGAAATTTCCTTTTGCACGTTTGAGTGCCGCTTTGGTGAGTGTCACATCTTCGAATGAGATAGAGGATTCTTTTGGAAGAGGGCTCAGCAGCTTCAGAGAAATCTTTTCGATATGCATAGTGGGGTAGGTGGTGAGAAACGCTTTTTCGATTCGCTGCTCGATTGTGGAAGAGAAAGGGATGGATTGGGCGGTGAGTGTCAAAAAAGAGAGGAGAAGCAGTAGGATTTTTTTCACCGTAATCGACTCTTTGGATTGGATTTGATGGAGTTGGCGCAGCAAAAAGTGTACCGAAAACGAGACCGGATGGAGCGGGAGACGGGGATCGAACCCGCGACCCCGACCTTGGCAAGGTCGTGCTCTACCGCTGAGCTACTCCCGCAGATTTGGAAGTAGATTTTAACATAGCGATTCTGAAATGTCAAGAAGAGAGGAGGTCATACCCCTCTCCTTATCAGTCCGTTATTTTTTTGATAAAGGCCCCTTTGTCTATTTTTCTGAGTTTCGGCAAATCTGTTTTCGCCTCTTTGCGAGAGCGGTAGGGACCTACCAGCAACAGCTCGACCGGTTTGCCTTTGAGTGTCGTCTTTTTGATACGGTAGGGAAGGCCCGCATCGGTAATCTGATGCAAATAGTGTTTGCAATCGTTTTGTAAATGGGTTTTGAAGGCGGCGGCCACCTGGATATAGTAGGCGGATCGGTGTAGTGGCGCTGCGACCGCCCTCTCTTTTTCATCCATTTTCGGTACCTCTACGACGGTCACGGTAGGAGCGGGTGGCAAAGCCGGCTCGATTTTCGTTTTCGAAAGGTGTTCGATCACCGTCGGTTCCCGCTTCACAGCCTTCGCACCGCCAAAATAGAGTCCCAGACCCAGCATCGCGCTGATATCGAGATCTCCGTCGTCGAATTTTTTGATCGCTTTGGCTTCGGAGACCAGTGCGAATCTATCGGAAACTTTGTATTTGAGACCACCACCGGCATTGAAAAATCCGCCCGAGTCGTATCCCGCTCTTTTGGTGTTGACTTGTTCGTAACCAAAACCTGCGAATACGAAGGGAATCAGCCTGGAACCGTTGTGAATCTCATGCAATCCGTTGATATAGTATCGCTCGATATCGGTTTTTTCGGTGAAATGATTTTGAACAACCGCCGTAGGAGGTGTGATCTCACCCGTCTCTCCCGTATCGTTTTCACCATTTCCGCTCGTTTCTCCTGTCTGCCCGCCGTTTTCCACTGCGTTGTCCGTCTCTTCCGGCCGGTTTTCATTTTCTCCGTTTTGTGTCGTATTGTGCCCGTTCTGTTCGTCTGAACCTTCGTCGATTATGCCGGATCCGTTTTGGGGCTGCTCTTCATCCGGGTTGTCTTGATAATTTTCCTGCGAGGGCTCATACCCCGGTTTGGGTGGACAGGGAGGGCAGGTGGGAACACATACGGTGCATCTTGGATCTTTCGGATCCGGTTGTGGCGAGATTTTGTATTTGACATTGTTGATATGGTCGTATCCTATCTGGATCGCATTGCTTTCCGATATGAAAGTATTCAGACGGATTCCCAATCCCGGTGCATCTTCCAGTATCGAATCGTTGTCACTGTAGTTTTTTCCCGCCATACCTTCCACCTCGAACTGGTAAGCGACCAGTTGCAGTGAACAGGTAAGCAGCAGGCTCAATGCCACACTCTTTTTCATTTCTCTCTCCTCTTTGGACAATAATAGTTGCCTGAATTTCATTTATAATAACATAAACATTACTTTAAGCCCGAAAAGATGAATTTAAATTTAACTATCTCAACCAAAAAGATGGGACTGTTACCAAAATAAACAGAAGCGTGGAGAGGAAGAAAAAAGAGTGAAATATCTTTAAAAAGAGGAGAAATCAGGATCGATGACGAAGAAGTCGTACGAGAGGCAACTTACGTCCCCATAAAGGTAAAATTGATAAAATAAGTCTATCCTTTTCCGCTCGAAACCGAAGAGGATACCTATTGTCTTCTATGCGATGGATCAATTATGTTTTCCAGCGATAGACGATCCGACGAAAATGGTAGAGCGTATCTGGAAGCATAGGAGATAAAAGCGGGAAGATGTTAAAGGAGGCGAAAAACATCTTCCCTTTAGGTTGTGTTTATGACTTTCTGGCAATGTCAAACGTTGTTATCTCTAACAACGCGAGAATCATAACGAATTAGGACTAAAATTATCCTATTAATTTTAGATTAATTATCTCGATTAAATATTAATTAAGAAAAGGTTCTTTGTGAAAAAAGCCGTCTGTATTATCAGTGGAGGGATGGATAGCGCTCTTAGCGCCTATATCGCGAAAAAAGAGGAGGGTTACGATATCATCGCCGTCCACTACAACTACGGTCAGAAAACCGAAAAAAAAGAGCTCGAAGCCTTCAAAAAAATTTCAAAGAGTCTCGATTCCTTAAAAGAGTATATTCTCGATCTGCATTTTATCAAAGAGATCGGAGGCTCCGCGTTGACCGACGAAACGATCGCCGTTCCCAAAGAGGGGATCGCTCCGGGAATTCCCGTCACATACGTTCCGTTTCGAAACGGAATCTTTCTCTCGGTGGCGGCGGCGATCGCCGAAAAAGAGGGGGCGGAGGCGATCTTCATCGGTGTGGTCGAAGAGGATAGCAGCGGCTATCCCGACTGCAGGGAGGCGTTTATCCGCAAACTCGAAGCGGCGATCGAAGCGGGTACGAAACCGCAGACGCATATTAGACTCAAAACGCCGCTCGTGCACCTGAAAAAGGAGCAGATCGTCCGCGAAGCGCACCGTATCGGCGTTCCGCTGGAATCGACCTGGAGTTGTTACGAGCGGGAAGATTTCGCGTGCGGAGAGTGCGACAGTTGCCGCTTGCGTCTGAAGGGGTTTGGAATCGCAGGCATAGAGGATAAAATCCCCTATCTGAAGCGATAAGCTTCACCTCACTTCCAGATACGCCTTCAATCCGATATCGGTCCAGGCACCGGTCTGTTTCAAAAAAGCCGAAGCGCTTTCCCAGACCCTTTTGAAATCCGCACTCTTGGCGCTTTTCTCCCGAGCCACCTCCTGCATCGCTTTTTTGGCCGCTTCCATCACCTCTTGGGGGAAAGAGGCGATCACGACGTCGCTCTTTTTGAGCTGTTGCAAAGATTTGGCGTTTTCATACTGAAATTCGCTGCACATCGTGGCGTTGAGTTCATTAGAAGCCATTTCGATCATCATCTGTTGCTCTTTGGCGAGCTTGTTGAAAGTGCGTTTGTTGAAGACGAGGCTGAGCAGACTGCCGGGTTCGTGCCATCCGGTATAGTAGTATTTGGCCACCTTTTGAAATCCCATCTTCATATCGAGCGAGGGGCCGAGCCATTCGGTCGCATCGAGCATGTTTCGCTCCAGTGCCACATAGATTTCGCCCGCGGGCAGAAGGGTCGGCTTGACGCCGAGTTTTGCGAAGACTTCTCCGCCGAGTCCCGGGATACGCATCTTCAGCCCTTTGAGGTCGGCGAGGGAGCGGATCTCTTTTTTGAACCATCCCCCCATCTGCACGCCGGTATTTCCGCCTTTGAAAGGAACGAGATTGTAAGCGTCGTAGAGTTCGCGCCACAGCTTCATTCCCTCTCCGTAATCCATCCAAGCATCCATTTCGGTGGCGGTCATCCCGAAAGGAAATCCGGTAAAGAGATTGAAGGCTTCGTTTTTCCCTTTGTAGTAGTAGGCGGCGGAGTGGTAGGCGTCGATCGCCCCTTGCGAACAGGCGTCGAAGACACCCAAAGCCGGAACGAGGACGTTTTTGGGATAGATCTTGATCTGGATTCCCCCTTCGCTGATTTCGTTGACCCGCTTGGCGAAGCGTTCGATACCCGTTCCCATGATCGGAAAATTGGCCGGCCAACTGGTGGCGAGTTTGATTTTGACCTTTTTGCGTCTGGCGATATGGACGCTTTTGCCTTTGGTATGTTCTTCTCTGCATCCCAAGAGGCTGCCCGCCGTCGCGGCGGCACCTCCTGCGATCAGAGTCTTTTTGATGAATGTCCGTCTTTTGAGCATGGTTTCTCCTTTAATAAAGTCCGGCGATCACCGCATAACAGAGAAAGAGCATCAGATGCGAGATCCCTTCGAAATAGTTCGTTTCACCGTTGTCGGTCGTTTTCCAAGCCAGAATGATGGTGAAGATCAGCGCTCCGATCTCGAGCGGATTGAAGCTGAGGGTAAGCTGTACGTTCGCCACGGAGCCCAGAACAAGAAGCAGCGGAACCGTGAGCATGATCGAAACGGTCGAAGCGCCCATCGCGATGTTGACCACTCGTTGGATCTGGTCGTTTTTCGCCGCCTTGATGGCGGTGAAGATTTCCGGAGCGACGCTGATGATCGCGATCACCAGACCCGCCAGACCCGTCGAGAAGCCCATCGACCGAAAGAGCGACATCCCCTCTTTGGCGAAGACTTCGGCCGTGACGCCGATGATGAAGATCAATCCAAAAAGCACGACGAAGTTCGCGTAGGTGGGCACATGATCGAAAATGTAGTCGCTCTCATGCTCCTCCTCCTCTTTGAGTTTCCGTTTGAAACGAAAAATTCTGCTTCTGGCGGTCGCTTTGAAAAAGTGGGTGTGGGTCTTGGTCTGGAAGATGAGAATGGTCAGATAAAAAAGAAACAGGATCGAGCCGATCATAGTGCTTGCCGTCTGCATCGTCGCTTCGTCGTGACCGCTGTGTCCCAGAATGCTCGGTACCAACAGTCCGAGCGAAGCGACATAGAGAATGGTGGTGTAGGAGCTGGAGGTGTCTTCGTTGTGTTGTTGCTCCGTAAACGAAAGTCCTCCGATGAAGACGGCCAGCCCGAGCAGGACGTTCATATCGACGATGACGGCGGAGATGATACCTCCGCGCACCGTCTCCATCGCTTCGGGCGCATGGGAGGATTGGAGCATGATGTTGAAAAGCAGCAGAATCTCCACCGCCACGGCGGTGAAGGTAAGGACGAAACTGCCGTAGGGTTCGTCGAGTCGTTCGGCCAGGATTTCCGCCACCTCCGAGACGGTGATGGAGAGAAAAATGATCGTGAGTGCGCCTACGAGTGCCGATGCGCTGCCGAAGCCCTGATGGTGCAGGTAGAGTGTGGAGAAGAAGAGAAGAATTCCGCCGGCGATATCCCAGTAGTTTTGCAAAAACCTTCCGCTCTCCCTCTCGCGGTGTTCGGAATGTGAATCGTTGTCCATACTAATCGTACGACTCCTTCAGTAGTGGTTTGATCTCTTTCGGATTTTGTCGTTCCAAAAACTCCCGTATTATAGCACTTTTTTGGGCGACGATCGCGAAATGGAAATCGACCCCTTCCAGTTTTCGCAAATCGGCGACGGAATCGCAGACTATTTCCCGTGTGCGTTCGGATAGAGACGGTATTTTCGCACCTTGGGGTAGCAGCAGCAGAATTTTCGCCCAACCCGCCTCTTTTTCCAGATACCGATACACCCTCTCGATCTGTGTCGTATCCTCCTGTGCGATCAATACATGGTCGGTCGTACCGTATCTTTGGGGTTTGAGGTTTTTGTTGACGAAAAAGGGGTGAAAATGGGGGATAAAAGGGGTTTTGGCGATGTCGATTTCAATTTCCTCCCTGCGGCAAAATTCCAGAGCCGTTGCGTATTCGTCCAGAAAAAGGGGCGGAACCTTGATGCGGGGGTAGTATCGTCCCCGATAGAGAAAAGAGCTTTGGAAAAGGGTACGATGGGTGAGCGTGAGGGTGTGTTTCTTTTTTTGGACAGGGGTAAAATCGGGATAGATCGTCTCCAGCAGCGTTTTGTCGTCGGAGAATATCATCGTATCGGGGGAGGCGGCGAGAATACGTCGGTAGGAGCGCGCGATATCGCGATCTAGAAAAAGAGTCGTTTTATGCGGAAGCAGCGCTTCGAGATAGGCGAGCGTAACCGGATCGGAATGGAAAAAGCGTCTTTTTTTGTGCAGGAGCGAAAACCGCAGGAGTTTCAAAAGCGTCCGATCGAGCGAGTCGACACGAAACCAGGCGATTTCGGGATCGCTTATTTGCACATTCGATTCGCTGACGATGCCGTGTGCTCCCTTGGCGACGGCGATTTCGATATCGGAAGGGAGGTTGGAGAGAAAGAGGTCCCCTCTTTCGAGGCGCTCGATCTGCGTGATCACCCTTTCGAAGGAGGCGACGGCGGGGGCGTTTCGCAGTGTGGCACCGCTGAGTTCGGTGAAATTTTCGAAGGTCATCCGACCGGAGTGCCACTCTTTTTGGGAGATTCGGGACGGATCAGCGTGAGCCCCTCCTTGTCTTTGGCGGCCAGTATCATTCCTTCGCTAAGATGTCCCATGATTTTGGCGGGTTTGAGATTGGCGACGACACACACCTGTGTGCCCACCAGTGATTCGGGCGTATAATACGCCTTGATACCGGCGATGATCTGGCGTGGTCTCTCTTCGCCGAGATCGACTTTCAGCTTCAGCAGACGGTCGCTCTTTTCCACCTCCATGGCTTCGAGGATGGTGCCTATTTTGATCTTCGTCTGAAAAAATCGATCGATCGTGATCACTCCGTCCGTCTCTTTCTCTTTTCGGGCGTTTTTCGTTTCGGTTGTCGGCTCTGGTGCGTTCAGCAACTCTTTTTCGATTTTGGGAAAGAGCGGTGGGACCTTTTTGATCACAAAATCATCCAACAGGGATTTTTTCTCTATAAAACGGCGGTAATGCTCTTTGTCGATACTGATTCCAAGCGCATCGGCAATCGTTTCGCAGGTTTTGGGCATAACAGGACTGAGTAGTAGTGCGACACGTGCGAGAAGATTCGCGATCAACGCGATCAGGGACATCGCCTCTTTTTTCCTCCCTTGTTTCATCAAGACCCACGGTTCGTATTTTGTGATCGATTGGTTTGCCAGCGTGAGAATTTTCCAGAGTTCTTCCAGATAGCGATGGATCTGCAGATCGTAGATATACTGGGGCAGTGTATCGAGGATATCCCATACCGCATGCGCCTCATCGCGGTGATATCGGCAGACATCGATGCTGCTGATTTTATAGTCGAAGTATTTGCCACTCATACCGATGATACGGTTGAGCAGGTTGCCCAGATCGTTGCCCAGGTCGCTGTTGATTCGGTCTATCAGCGCACGTTGTGAGAAGTCGCCATCTTGGCCGAACGGTACTTCACGCAACATGAAATAGCGAAAGTTCTCCATTCCGTAAGCGTCAGCGATCTCTTTGGGATCGACGACGTTGCCTTTGGATTTGCTCATCTTCTCACCGTTGCGCGTCCACCATCCATGCGCGCCGATATGTTTGGGAAGCGGCAACTCCAGGCTCATCAAAAAGGCAGGCCAGTAGATCGCGTGGAAACGAAGAATATCCTTGCCCACCAGATGAACCGTCGCGGGCCAGTAGCGCATATTCGCTTCGTCCGTGCCGTATCCCAATGCGGTGATGTAGTTCATCAGTGCATCCAGCCAGACATAGATGACATGTTTTGGATCGTTCAGGCTTTTTGGAAGTTTGATTCCCCATTCGAAGCTCGTACGGGTGATCGAAAGATCCTGCAACCCCTGCTTGACGAAACTGACCACCTCGTTCTTTTTTCCTTTGGGAAGGACGCATTTTTCTTTCTCTTCGTACCACTCCAGCAGTCTCTTTTCGTATTTGGAGAGACGGAAAAAATAACTCTCCTCTTTGAGTAGTTGGGTGGGCTTGCCGCAGTCGGGGCAGCGGTTTTCGTCGATCAGTTGTGTCTGGGTGAAGAAGGTCTCGCAGCTGACGCAGTAAAACCCTTCGTATTCGTCTTTGTAGATGTCTCCTTTTTCGTACATCGTCTCGAACGCCTTCTGTACGCCGATTTCGTGTTCCTTGTCGGTCGTCCGGATGAATTTGTCGTAGCTGATGTCGAATTCATCCCAGAGTTCTTTGAATTTGGCGCTGATTTCGTCCGCATACTCCTGTGCGCTTTTACCGCGTTTTTTTGCGGCCTCCTCGATTTTCTGGCCATGTTCGTCGGTACCGGTGAGAAAAAAGGTGTCCAGCCCGATTAGCCTGGAGTAGCGCGCGAGTGTATCGGCGATGATCGTAGTATAAGCATGTCCGATATGGGGTACGTCGTTCACATAATAGATGGGGGTCGTGATATAGGCGGTTTTACAGGTCTTAGACATAACGGCTTCCATAAGATAAGTGAAATTGAATTTTTGGCTATTTATGGTACACTAAAATCACTTAGGAGAATAATAAATGGAGATTCAGAGTCTATGTGTGACACCCTCTTCTTCGGTGACGTGGTTTTTTTCTCTCTTTTTCGAAGTCGCTTTCTCCATCCAACTCGCGAAAAGTTCACCGATCGATCCAATCAGAAGCAAAAACGTGGTTACGATGAAAAGAAGGACGATCATAAAATAGTTCTGTTTTCGTTTCTTGTCCGTCATCATGTCGCATCGCTCCTGAAAAATCGAAGTGCCCTTCCGACCGCGAAAGGTGTGGAAAGTATAGATTTATGAAGTATATTTAATTTTTCTTAATATCTGATAAATATATTTGATTAGGAATTTTTTATTATTTGATGAGAATTCTAAATAAACGAGCGGGAATTCATTTAAGAATCCTCCGCTTCATTCAAGACCGATGGAGATCTTCCGATTGGTATGCCGGCTCTTCGTACCGCCTTTTGGCTCCCTGTTTGGAGAAACGCTTCACTTTCGTAGCAAAACCTGCGATCGTCTCTCCGATCGCGCCTATCGAGAGTAGTGCGACCACAATGGCGAAGAGACCGACGAGAACAATGTTGCCGTGTTGGTCTGTTTTGGGTTGCATCGTGATCCTTTCTTTGGCTTAATACTAGATCGTCTTCAGGGGCCGATGCTTTAATGAAAAATAGGAAAAAGAGAGGGTGGAAAAGGGGTGAAGATCGCTAAAAGAAAGATCTTTGATTTAATGATTTTATTTTCAAATTCTTTAAAGAAAAAAGGGGTGTTACCTTTCGCTACAGCTTTTTAATGAGCGAGGGGTCTTTGGGGAGGTTTGTCCGAGGCCAGGTATGCCACCGCGATGACAAACCCCCCGTCATGGCTTATCGAAAGAGCGGATTCGGAAATTTTGTAGGTTTCGACGATCTTTCCGGAGAGCGTGAACCATGGAGCACCGCTGGTCTCCTTGTGGAGTCTGATATCAAGAAAACCACACCGGTTGCCGATACCGGTACCGAGCGCTTTGGCGATCGCCTCTTTGGCCGCGAAAAAGCCTGCCGCCGTCTTGTCGGAAGTGACCAGGGCGATCTCCTCTTCGCACAGATATCGTCGCAGCGCCCGCTCCCCGAACTTTCGAAGAAAGCGTTCGAAGCGGGTGAGTTCGACGATATCGATCCCTATCATTGAATCACGAAATCCGTAAAGAAGATATTCTTGATCTGGCCGTCTGTCAATACCTGGTTGATTTTCGTCACGATCTCGTCTTTTAGCTGTTCTTTTCCTCTGATTGTACTGATCTCCTCATAAGTCTTGGCTGAGAGTGTCTTGATCACGATATCCCGGATCAGAGGATTCTTTTTGTCCAGTTCCGCCCCCATCTCCTCTTTGTCCATCTCGAGATTGATCGTCGCCTTGAGATAGCGGTCTCCCCCTTCGGCATAGAGATTGACGATGAATTGGTCGAGTGGATACATCGGTCCGATTTTGGTGTAGTCCGTTGCCCTTTGACTCTTTTTGTCCGCCGGAGTCTGTTTTGCCGTGGTAGCTGCCACCTCCGTCCGTGTCGCCTTGCTCGCATCGTCGAGGACTTCGTCGTCCGCACTCAGCAGAAAATAGCCGGCGACCCCTCCTCCGATCAGAAGTAGAAAGAGAAGGAGTGTCAGAATGATCAACAGGATATTGGATCCACCTTTTTTCGCGACTACCTCTTCCGTCTGTTGTTGTGCTGCTTCAGCCATGCTTATCCTTTCATTCGCTATGATTTTCGTATCTGAAATGAATATCGTACACTTTTCGAAAAAGTTTAGTTTTTTTTTGAAAAGTTATATTTTTTTATTCATATATCCTGCTTAAAATCAAGGATCTGACATAAATTATGGCTTATATTGAAGATTTTTTCGCTTTTTTTGGTAAAGCATTTTTTTACGCGGCGGACCTCTTCAAAGGGCTCGGCGCCTTCGTTCTTTTCAATATCCGGCTCGTGCCTCTTTTTTTCAAGCCTCCCTACCGTATCAGAGAGACGATGCAGCAGATCGTGATCGTGGGTGTCGGCTCGATCGGCGTGATCGCGTTGACGGGAACGTTTACGGGATTGGTGGAGGCGGTTCAGCTCTATCAGGGGTTTCACAAATTCGGTGCGGAAAATATGATGGGGTATACGATCTTCATCTCCATCACCAAAGAGCTGGGGCCGGTTTTCGCCGGATTGATGCTCACCTCCCGTGCGATCAGCGCGATGGCCGCGGAGCTTGGAACGATGCGTGTGACCGAACAGATCGATGCGCTGGAGACGCTGGCGGTCGACTCCAAAAACTATCTGATCATTCCCAGAATCGTCGCCACGACGATTTCGCTGCCGCTTTTGGTGGCTATTTTCGATTTCGCGGGAAATCTCAGCGCCTATCTGATTTCGACGAAGGCGCTGGGCGTCAACGAAACCGAATACGTCAATACGATCCATATGTATCTAAGCTACAGCGAAATCTACAGCGGCTTGCTAAAAGGGGCGGTTTTCGGATTTACGATCGGTTCGATCGGTACCTACATCGGCTACTTCACCCGCGGCGGCGCCAGAGGGGTGGGGGAGTCGACGACGATGGCGGTCGTCTATTCGGCTATGATGGTTTTCGTTCTGGACTATTTTCTCTCTTCGCTCTTTCTGGTGCTGGATTGGTAAAGAGGGCGCTGAAACGGCGTGCCTCCCTTTTCGGATCGGTCGCTCTCCAGAGCCCGCCCACCACACTGAGCATATCCGCACCGTTTCGTAACAGAATCGGCGCGTTTTCGACGGTGATACCGCCGATCGCGCACAGCGGCAGACGGATGCGCCTTTTCGCCTCTTTTAGAATATCGGCTTCTATCGGTACGGCGTCGGGTTTCGTTCGGGAGGGGAAAAAGGCGCCGAACGCCACATAGTCGGCCCCGGCGTTTTGGGCTTCGATCGCCCGTCGTATCTCGCCGTAGCAGGAGACGCCGACGATTTTGCCGCGGAATGCCTCGCGAAGCGCTTTGAGATCCTTTGTGTCGTTTTTTCCCACATGAATGCCGTCCGCGTCGAGGGAGAGTGCAAGATCTGGATGGTCGTTGACGATGAAGAGCGCACGGTATGAATGGCATAGATCCCTTAGCGCCCGGGCGGTTTGGACGACTTCTTGAGTGATCTCGCTTTTGTAGCGAAACTGCAGAATTTTCGCACCCCCCTCCAAAACCGCTTCCACCTGCGCGAGGATCGAATACAGCGGTGTGAGCCGTTCGTCCGTGATCGCGTAGAGCCCTTTAAGCATTGGCGCTTCTGCGGTGAGGTGCGGGTGTTTCGCCGCGGGTGATGTAGACTTTGAATTTTTCGATATCCTCTTCTCTTCCGATGATGACGAGGATGTCGCCTTCGTCCAGGCGGTGGTCGATCCTGCGGTCGGTGACGAGCACTTCGCTTCCTATTTCCCTGTCGATGATCGCGATGATGATCAATCCGATCGATTTGAGATCGATTTCGCTCAAATGTTTTCCGTCCAGATAGCTTCCGGGAGGGATCATCAATTCCGCCATCTTGATGTCGCTTCGGTGGTAGACGATTTCGTCGATCGCCTTGGTGACGGCCGGCTTGATGAGGTTGTGGGTGATGCGTCTGGCGGTCGATTCGTACAGATCGATCACGTTGTCCGCACCGGCATAACGCAGTTTTCGGGCGTTTTCGGCGGAGTTGCTGATCGCGATGATTTGCGCGTCGGGGTAGAGTGTTCGCAGCGTCAGCACCAAAAAGAGGTTTTGGGCGGTTTTGTTCATAGCGCAGTAGAGCAGATGTTTTCGGGGATCGATTCCCAGATTCAGAATTTCGTCGTTCTTCTTGAAATTGATCCGACGGATATCGATTTTGTGCGACTCTCCCAGCAGGGTGTTCTCTTCCAGCCGGCTGATCACTTTGACATGATGGCCGGAAGCACGCAGATATTTGTAGAGATGCTGACCGAAGCTTCCGTATCCGAAAAGGATGACCTCTCTTTTTTTAGCCACGTTTTTGTACCTTCTCTTTCAGTTTCGCGATCGCTACGTCGTAGCCGATACAGACCAGATCGTCCCCGCTTTCAAGAACGAAGTCGTCGGGGGGATTGAAGATAAACGCTTCGTTCTCTTTGCCGTAGTTGCGAAAGACGCCCAACAGAATCAGCCGCAGTTTCTCGAAGCCGACTTCACGGATCGTTTTGCCTTCGAGTTTCGAACCGGGCTGAATCCGCGCTTCGTCGACATGCGTGCGCTCTTTGTGTTCGATGATCGAAAGGGCCACCTCGAACGCCGCCGGCTCTCCCGCGTAGACCGCCCCCATCATTCCGGCGATCTCTTCGGGTATGATCACTTTGTCCACGCCCGCGAAACGCAGCTTTTCGGCGATCTGCTCGTCGCTGCAGCGGGCGGTGACGACCACTTTGCGGTTGAGGCTTTTGACGTTGACACTGATGAAGGCGTTTTGTTCGTCGTCCGAAGTGAGCGCCAAGACATGGGAGATGCGGTTGTTGATTCCGAGCCTTTCGAAAACCGCACTGCGCGTCGCATCGGCACAGATGGAACGATACCCCATCGCCTGCGCTTTGGAAGCGGCGTTTTCGTCGATATCGAGCACGACGAATTCGACACCCTCCCTGGCCAGATCCTGCGCGACCAGTCTGCCCAGCAATCCAAATCCGCACAATACGGTGATCTCCCGTTTCTTGCCGATCTCCTGAACGACGCGATCTTCCCTAAGGAGGTTGAGACGCTCCGAAAAGGAGGAGACGATGACGGAAGTGACGAAAGAGATCAATCCGATACCCGTCATGATGATGATCATCGAGACGGCTCGCCCTTCGGGCGTATGGGGGGTGATATCTCCGTATCCGACGGTGGAAATCGTTACCAGGGCCCAATAAAAAGCGTCGAAAAGCGAATGGATGGCGGGATTGCCGTCGGCCCCCTCGAAGACGTAGAGCATGATACCGGCGATGAAGATGAAAAAGGCCGAGAGCGTAAGCAGTGTGATCAGTTCGACCTTTTTGTTTTTCAGAATGTAGAGAAATCCTGTCAGACTCTTGGTATAGCGCAGCATCTTGAATGCCCGAAAGAGTACCAATACCCGCAAAATTCTGATCTGGCGATAGCTGGGAAGGATAGCGATCAGATCGATGATTGCAGAAGGGGAGGAGATGTATTCCCACTTGTTTCGCGCGATTCTGAAAAACAGGGATCCGAGAGAGAGTTCGGTATCGAAGAATCGACTCTCTTCGTAAGCTTCGATAATAATTTTGTGGATGTCGCTGTAGACCCACATTCTGATCAGATATTCGATGATGAAGACGGAGGTGACGAAATAGAGATCGTAATCGTCCAGCCACCGCGGTATGTGTTCTTTGACGTCCACGACAAGAATCGTGACGCTGGAGAGGATGACGAAAATCATGAAGAGATCGAAATATTTTTTGTAGCGATAGTCGTCGTTTTCGAGCAGGTCGTAACAGAAACGCTTGACTTTCTGATACGGTGCCCAGCTCTCGAGAAAATAGGAGAGTGTAACGAGTTTACGGACGATTTTCTCTTTGATTCCGGCTCCTTAGAAACAAGACGTTCTTCGATATTATAGTCATTTTAGATAAAAATCGGATATTCGCTTCGTATACATAACATAAAGGCTTTCAAAGCGGTATCTCTTCTCCTGCAGCCGATCTTGTACCCGGTATGGGTCGAGTGCTGCTCCCTCTGACGGTATATACAAAAGAGATTTTCGGCTTTTGGGTCCGGTTTTCATAGGCGTGGTGGAGCGTAAGGGCGTGAAAGAGTATGACGTCTCCCTTTTGAAGAGTATAGTGGACGCGCCCTGCGAGTATCGTTTCGTTTTTCGGAAGATCTTCGCGAAAACAGATCTTTTTGTCGAATTGTTCCGGTTTTAGATCCATACGATGGCTACCGGGGATGAATTCGAGCACACCGTTGTCCATCCGCTCCTCTCCCAGGGCGAGCCATACACTGAGGAGATTGTGATCGCTGAAACGCCAGTAGCGGATGTCTTGATGCCAGCATGTCCGCGTACTTCGCTCTGGCATTTTTGTCATGATGGAGTTGTGGTGGGCGAGGGTGAGCACGGCAGGCTCCTGTAGCAGCTGTTCTAAAATGGGGCGCATCGGTTCGTAGTGCATCCACTTACGAAAGGAGGGATGGCGACGATAGACTTGCCTGAGCCGCCGGAGTGTAGGTTGATTTCCCTGCGGCATTCCCTGATACTCCTCTTCGGTTTCGATCGGAGGAATGGCTTTTTCGATCTCTTCCAGCGCGGCTTCACGTATTTCGTCGCACAGCGAAGAGGGGGCGAAATTTCGCAGCAATACAAATCCATCCTGTCTGAATCGGTCGTACTGTTCGGCAGAGAGTTTCATAGGGATCCTTTAAAACGGACCATTATACACAACACTGACTAAAGATTTTTCAGTACTCAAAGCGAGCGAAGGGGCGAGGGGTGTCCGGCTGCGAAAGATCCAGGATTTCGATCCCTTTTTCGCCGTTGGCGAGATAAAGAAGCGTATGGTCCGCCGAGAGTGCGAGACCGCGTGTTTCTCCATCGCTGCTGTAGCGCTCTTGAAAACGGATTTTTTCGAGATTTTCGATGTCGTAAAACTCCACTCCTTTGTCTCCTACCGCGACGAAAAGGGTGTGAAGGAGGTGGTTTGCATCCATAGCCCAAAGGTTCGTATCCTCTTCTTGCAGCGTGATCTCTCCAAAGAGGGAAGGGTGGAAGGTATCGTTGATATCGACGATACGGATACGTTCGCTTTTGTCTGAGATGAAAGCGTAGTTTTCGTCCGCACTCAACAAAATCGAAAAAGGTGCCCCCTCCATAGCGAAAGAAGCGAGACGACGGGGTATTTTGGGATCCTCTACATCCAAAATCACCAATCCGAAATTCCGGTCGACCAAGAAAAGTCTCTTTCGATCTTTCGAAAGGACCAAATCCGTGATCGTTCCGGCGGTATCGAAACGGGAAAGATACATCGGCTCTTCCCGTCCGGAGACATCGACGATACGCTGCTGAAATGGGACGATTTTTCTCATGCACTCTCCACGGATGAAGGATATCTGCTCTATCGGGACGATACCTTCGTCTTTTTGCCTTCGAGCGCTTTTGATTCCTATGAAGCCAAAAACGATTTCGGCTCCCTTTTGAGAGAGCATATGAAAGTCGTCAGAAAAGGTTGATTCGCCACCAAAGCGCATCAAAAGAGCCGATTTGGCAAACATCAGCCAAACCCCGCTAAGATAACATCCGACAAAAACGAAAAGAGGAATCATGAAAGAGGCAATCGTACTGCTCAATATGGGCGGACCGAACGATCTGGACGAGGTGGAGCTCTTTTTGCGCAATATGTTCGACGATCCGCGAATCATCTCCGCTCCCGCACCGCTTAGAAAGATCATCGCATGGTTCATTATCCGCTCACGGCTGAAGGAGGCGAAAGAAAACTACCGCAGACTCGGAGGGAAATCTCCGATCGTGGGATACACCCAAAAGGTCGTCGAAAAGCTGGAGAAGGCGACGGGCGTTCCTGTCTTTTTCGCGATGCGTTATACGCCTCCTTTTACCGAAGAGGTGCTCCGAAAAATCCGGGAAGCGGAAAAAATCTATGCGATTCCCCTCTATCCGCACCACTCCACGACCACTACGGCATCCTCTTTCGACGCCCTCTACGAAGCCGCCGACAAAATCGGTATCCGGGACAAGATCCGTACCGTTGATGGCTACCACCTCGATGCGCACTACAACAACGCGGTGATCGATCGGATCAGGGAGGCGCTTTCCAACGAGAGCGCGCAGCGATTCGATCTGGTTTTCAGTGCGCATGGTCTGCCACAGAAAGTGATCGATCGCGGCGATCGCTACTGCGAGCAGATCGAAGCGCAGGTAACCTATCTCAAAAAAAGGCTGAAAGAGGAGGGACTCGACTTTGCGGATATCCACCTGGCGTATCAGTCGCGCGTGGGACCGATGGCGTGGACCAGACCCTACCTGGACGAAAAGCTTCAAACACTCGCGGGCAGAGCGGTACTGCTCGTGCCGATCTCTTTTACGATCGACAACTCCGAAACGGAATTTGAGCTCGAGGTCGAATACCGCCACTTGGCCGAAACGATAGGAATGGAGGACTACAGAGTCGCCAAAGCCCCCAACGACCATCCGGAGTTTGTAGAAGCTCTGAAAGGGATCTGGCAGAGTCTCGCCACGGGGTAATCTGCCCACTCTTTGTGAGGAGTGTGATTGGCTTCGGGGCGATTGGTTTTTGCTAAAAGAGCTAATGATGCTACGGTAAAAAAACTCTCTTCAAAGATTCCAAAATTCAAAATGTTCATGATGTTATAAAAAATCGCCACAAAATATCTCTTTTTGGTATAATAAAATCTGATTAGT
>CAYUEN010000010.1:0-53161 GCA_964443745.1 uncultured Campylobacterales bacterium
TGGGAGGAGAGAGGATCAGCGTACGTGTCGTAAAACCGTAGAGGGAAAAGCGGCTGTGCGTATCTTTTCGCAAGATCTCGTGAATCGTCTCTCGTGCCGCTTCGAACCTGCTGGGCGAAAGATCTTTCGCCTGCATCGAATAGGAGAGATCGAGCGCGATTGTCGCTTCGTATCCTTCGGCTTTTTTCATGCCCGAATGCCGCACGATCACGGGTCCGGTGAGTGCCAGCACCATAAAAACGGACGCCCAGTAGAGAAGTACGGCACTTTTTCGGGTGTGAACCGATTTGCAAGGAGCGGTATCGGGGTTTTCGTTTTTTGGGGTGTTTTCTCTTTTCCATAGCCATCCGATCGCCAAAAGCAGTATCAGAAATTCCGGATTCAAAAGTCTCATCGCTTCCCCTCCCGGCGGTAAAGATACCATAAGAGCATCGCAAGCGCCCCCAAAAGAGGCCAGACAAAAAGCCTCCGTTTGTCCAGATATCGGGCGGATCGGATCGGCGAGGGAAGCAGACGGTCTATCTCCCGGTAAACTTCCGAAAGTGATCGGGCGTCTTTCGCCCCGAAAGCCTTCCCTCCCGTCTCGGAAGCGATCCGTTCAAGCAACGCCCGATCGTAATCTTTCGGCGTACCGAGCCCTATCGCAAAGATCTTCACTCCGGCTTTTTCGGCCTTCTGCACCGCCTCTTTGGGAGAGATCTTTCCGCTGTTGTTCTTGCCGTCGGTCACAAGTACGATCACCTTCGTTTTCGCGTCGGTGAACGTTAGTGTCCGTAGGCTCTGCGCGATACCCTCTCCGATCGCGGTGTTTTTCCCCGCGATCTCCACCTCCAGCATATCCAAAAGCGCTTTGATCCCTTCATGGTCGTAACTTACGGGCGAAGCCGTAAAAGCGAAACTCCCAAACGCGACGACGCCGATATTGTCCCCTTCGCGACGGTCGATGAAGCCGGAAGCGATACGTTTGGACAATTCGAATTTGCTCTTTTGGCTCTCCTTCGCATCGAACCCGCTCTCCCGCATCGATCCGCTCGTGTCCAGTGCCAGCACGATACCGACACCGCGACGCTCCGATGGCATTTTTGAGGTATAGAGGATCGGAGAGGCCAGCGCCGTGACTCCAAGCGCAAATATCGCCATCTTTTGCAGAAGCGTTTTGTGCAACCAGCGGCTCTTTTTCGGAATCCACTCCAGCTTTGGCAAAAAACATCGCCCCGAACGCCGACGGCAAAAATACAAACAAGGCAACACAAAAAGCCCGAAAAAGGCGAGCGAATATTCGAACGTAAAATGCATGAAAAACATTATACTATAAATAAATTTTATCTTTCGACGATATGTAATATATTTACAACATTCGGAAAGACAGCAATGGAAACCATTTCAGAGATATTATCCGAGAGTACTCTTCACGACAGCGATATCCACGCTGTACAAGTACCTCATCTACAGGTTGTCGCCTCTTTTCTGCACAACACACGCGAAGAGATCGTTTCGGCGTGGATCGCCAGGGAGAGTGCGACCAAGATGCTTACAAAACTCTCCATCGATCCAGAAGATTTCAAAGAGACCTACGGTATCCCGGTAGTGGAGTATTTCATCGGTGTCGTTCGAGGAAGCGAAGTGCTCGGGGATTGCCCGATAATGCAGAATTTCATCGCCTTTCTCGCCGAAAAAAACGTCTCCGCCAGAGATATTTTCATTCTCTGTATGGCGCTACGCAGATCTCTGATCGCCCATCTGTTCACCCACGACAAAATCCCCGCGTCACACGCGTCGAACATACTCGAAGAGATCAGCGATATCTTCGACGGCAATCTCTCCGGCGTGCTGCAGACCTTCACCGATCTCACGCGAGAAAAGGAAAAAAAGCTCCAGACACATCTGCTCAAAGACAAACAACACCAACAGATTCAGACGATTTTGAATCTACAGGACAATATCGTCTGCGTGGTCAACGAAAACAGGATCATCCTGGCGAACCGAAAATTCTTCGAAGCGGTCGGAAGCGAAAACCTTACGGATTTTCATCGCCGCTATCCCAAAGAGTGGGAATTTATACAGAGTGTCGATTATCTCTCCGATCTTTTCAAAACAGAAGATTACACCCGCTGGTTCGAAAAGATTCTCTCCGCCCCGAAGCAGCCGCTCATCAAAATCTCCATCCTCAACAAGAAAACGAAAAAATACGCCATCTACATTCTCAAAGCGAGCCGATTTCCGGCTACCGCACACAAATTCATCCTCTCGCTGACAGATATCACCAGTTACGAAAAACAGATGCAACAACTCTCCGCCCACGCCTACTCCGATCCGGTTACAGGGGCTTTCAACCGGCTGAAATTCGAAATAGAGTTGAAAAAGGAGCTCGCAAACAGACGGGGAACGGTTTTGCTGATGGAAATCGACCACTTCAAGAGGATCGAGAAACATTACGACATCGCGCTTGTCAACGAACTGCTCCACAAAGTCGCGCAGAGCATTATGCTCGAACTCCCCGAAACAAGCCATCTCTTCGCTCTTGGATACGGCCATTTCGCGCTTTTACCCATACACTTGGGGCGACACGAACTCGAAACACTGATAGTGCAGCAACAAACCATCGTCGGCAGAATAGAAGCTCATATCGCCGAAACGATTTCCATCAGTTTCGGTGTCCTCAGAATCAGGGATCTGGACGACGATATGACTCTGCACAGCCGTATGCGGGAACTTCAGGAGCTTTTGAAATTCAGTGAAGATGGCACGGTTGTATACGATACGGATCTCTACGAGACACAGCGACAACGCCAAAGAGAGACAGAAGAGATCATCAAGGCTCTTCAGACCCTCACAGAGGATCACCGGCCTCTTCTTGCCATCGCCCCCTATAAAGAGATTCCGATAAAATGGGAATTGAAACTGCTCAGGGTCAACGAAGGAATCGCCATTTGCAGAATCACCAACGCCACCTCCCTCCTTTTCAAGGCGCAAAAAGTCTATTTTCACCTGCCGCAGATGGAAGCCACCGTCGAAGCGAATCTCCAATCCATCGATCTGAAGAACAGACAGATCAAACTGCTGGATTTCAAACTGATAGAGGAGAGTTATCTTGACCGAAAAGTCGTGAGAGTGGAACCGCAAAAAGAGTTCGTACTCCTGGTACACGCCGAAGATGTCGCGATGACCGGCACCATTTGCGATATATCCGAAAGGGCACTCACCTTCACGGCGGAAAGCGTCGAAACGCTTCAGATAGGAACTCTCGTTCAGTTGGATTTCATTCTCGAACAGGAACATAGAAGCGTCAAATTCATGATGGATGCTTCGATCCAGCATATCTGGAAAGAAAATGGATCCTATCGTATCCTGTCGACCCTTCTACCGGACCAGGAGAACGAAAAGTCTCTGAAAGCCTATATCGCCTGGCGTCAGATGCAGATCATCAAAGAACTCAAAAATCTCATCAGTACGATGGGATAGAACCATCCTCTATGTGAAGGAGGATTTCCCCTATTTTTGAGCCTCGTAATTCATCGGATTCGAAGCGATATATCTCTCATGCAGCTGTTCTATCAGCTTTTTCCAATCCACGAGATGCTCTTTTCGCATCACGGTACGATAACTCTTTTCGGACCAGTTGACAAACGAAGCCGGATTGAGCCATTTGTGCAGATAACGCACCTCGTAGTGCAGATGAGGACCGGTACTTCGTCCACTGTTTCCCACATAACCGATCAAATCACCCTTGTATACGTAGGTTCCCTCTTTCACGGCATAGCGGCTGAGATGGCCGTAGGCGGTACTGAATCCAAAAGGATGCAAAACCAGCATATATTTTCCATAACCGCCGTTTGTGCGGGCATAGGAGACCACACCGTCCGCCGTCGCATAGACCGGTACACCGGTATCCGCCGCAAAATCGAGACCAAAGTGGAACGTACGCCGGTGTGTGATCGGATGAATACGATATCCAAACCCGTCCGAGATTCTTTTGTAGTGTTTCAGAGGCATTCCGGTAGGTACACTCCGGTTGAGAAGTGCCAACTCCGCAATCGTCAGCTTCGCCGCCTGTATGCTTTGGAGCGTTTTTTGTTTGACCGCTTCGGCCCGTTCGTCGAACGCGTCACCGATATCCGGCTTGAGACCGACGATCCTCTCTATTTCCGATAGCTGTTCGTTCATCGACTCGAGCTCGTTGCTCTTGTCCAGAATGTTCTGCAACAACATCTTCTTCGTCATCTGAAGCTTGTTGTTTTCCTGCATCAAAGAGAGTTGGGTCTGTTTCAAATTTTTCGTCAGTGCATCCAGTTCATCCACTTTCGAAGTGAGAATTTTCAACAAAATCGCCCCCACCGCGAAAATCACCACGATGACCACCGCTACCCACAGCGCCAGGCGGCGAATCAACTGATGCACCGTATACTGGCGGGAACCATGAATATCGCTGATCGTGATCATAAATCTGTTTTTCAAGATTCACTCCCTCGCTGTCGCTCTGACGCCAAAGCCGTCACGATTTCGTCGCGGACCCGCTCCGCTTCGTCATGATCGACCTGACACGTACCGACATCCTTATGCCCGCCGCCTCCGTATCTGGAAACGATTTCGTAGATGTCCGTTTCATTGCTTCTGTTCAGAATCGATTTTCCAAGCGCAAAAACGATATTTTTACCGTCCAAACCTTCGAAAATGTGTACCGATGCGGTCACTTCGGGATGGAGGGCATAGATCATGAAACGGTTGCCGGGATGGATCGTCTCTTCGTCGCGCAGGTCGATGACGGCGACATCCCCTTTGATTTGCGTACACCTTCTCAACTGCCCGACAAACTCCTCCTGGCTGGAGCGATATCTCTCCACGCGTTCTTTCACGTCTTCAAGCTCCAGAATCTCGTCGATTCCATACTGCAGACACAGATCGGGTAGTTTCTGCATCAATGCGTAGTTCGAGATCTTATATTTCCGGTATCGTCCCAGCCCCGTCCTGGGATCGGTCAAAAAACTGAGCAGATCCCACCCCTCGGGTGAGAGAATCTCCTCCTTGGAATATCGGGCCGATTTGGATTTGTTCGCAGCGGCTATCATGGGAAGAACTTCGTCTGGAAAAACTTCAGCCCCTCCGTAATATTCGTAAATGACTTCCGAAACCGATCCCGCATCGGTAAAGAGAGCATGGTAGGCATTGAGTTTGATCTGCTTGTCGTGCACATCAAGGGTATGGTCGAAAGCCATATGCACCCCTTCGACATAGGGAAGATTCGTCACGATATCGTGTTCGCCGACCGTGACATTTCCGTCTTGTACCTCTTTGGGGTGGACATAGAGTATCTCTTCGACCAAATCGAGCCTCTTCAGCAAAGCGGCACTGATGATCCCATCGAAATTGCTTCGTGTCACCAATCTGTATTTTTCTGTCTGTTCCATCTGCAATCCCTTATCTATTCTCATCCAGAGGTACACGCAACCGCTGTCCGATACGGATGAGGTTCGGATTTTTGATCAACTCCGGATTCGCTTTCAAAATCCTGTCGAACGCCATCGCGGAGCCATAGGCTCTTTTCGCGATTCTGGAGAGGGTGTCTCCCTTTTGGACGACGATGACACGCATCTCCCCTTTTCTGACATCCACCTCCTTGGCGATCGAAGCCGTATAGACATCTCCTTTCTCCTCCTTCTCCGACTCTTCGATCAATGCACTCAATCCTTTCGAAAGGTTCGAAAGCTCGTCATCGCTTTTGGGGTTGGAAACGACGATTTTGTTGTATCTGTCGATACCGTCGTCTGTTTTAGCGGTCACCGCTTTTGCACTCTCTATGTTTTTCATATCCAGATCCAGATTTTCACCCCCCTCCTCGATCTGGTCGGGCTGCACCTCTTCCAGAGCGGTGACCAGATTCGTACTCGTTTTTTGGCTTTTGGGCTGGTTCGCGGTCTTTTTCAACATCTCTTCCATCATCATCCGCATCATCATCTGCATCTCTTCCTGTGTATAGAGTTTTTGCTGTTTTCCCATCGAGCCAGGAGCGCTCAGCTGCGATGCGGGAGCTACAGGTTGCTGCTGCGACACCGGTGCCGCGGCCGTAGGGAGCGGCTGCTGAGGCTGGATTTGGGTATGCCCCTTCTGGAGATAGTTGTAGCCAAACATCACGGCTCCCGCAAGGATGACCAGAAGCAGCAAAATCAGCAAAATCTGGATGATCGTTCCCAGGGATATGCCACCTCCACTCTGGACATGCATACTTTCATCCGAGTTGTAATGTATGAAATCCTCTTCGATATTTTGCCCTTTTTGAAACATCTTCTCTCCTTATCTCTTTATCTCTTTTTGTACGACGGTGGTAAGCCCCAGAAGTTTCCATCCCTGGAAACCGCTACGATAGTAGTGAATCTTCTTTGCCGGATATCCAAATTTCAACAATCCGTTAATCAACCGGTGCGACTGATCACACCAGACACCGTTGCAGAAGACGGCCAACTCTTTGGCTTGGGTAAAATCCCATTTGCCGGATTTGTCGACTTTCATACCCAGAAACGAAAAAAGTTTCCGTGCTCTTTTTCTGTCCGCCGTCTCCATCACGGGATAGGGAATATTGAGCGCGGAGGGTATCGTCTCCAATTCGTACCAACTCTTCAGCCTCGCATCTATCACGACTCCCTTCTTGGTGGCGACTTTCTCTTTCATGAAACGCACCATCTCCACTTCGGCGATCGTATCGACACCCTCTGCCACCTTGGTGGGATGGATACAAAAAGGCGGACACTCTCTGGATGTTTTGGTATAGTCATCCGTCAGACGATGGGTGGTATCCTGGATTCTGGCCACTTTGACCTTCTGTCCCATATGGTTGACGTAGAGATAGGGGATATCCGGGGTGATTTTGACGACGACGTTCTCTTTCGCAAAAAGGGAGCCCGCAAAGAGCAGTCCCATTATGATCACATTTACTATACGCATCCGCTCTCCTTCTCAATATTCGGCTACAGAAGCACTCAGCGTAACCGCCCTGTGCATCTGCGCCAGCAAAATCGGATTCTCTTTGACGATTCTGTCCAGTTCACGCTTTTTTAGAGTCTCTTTCAGATAAAGAGGCTTCAATCCCTCCCAAATCTTCGCCACTTTCTGCAATGCGGTTTTGATGCTGGGATTGCTCGGTTTGATGATGTTCCGTTCAGGATCTCCTTCGATCAGCGCCCGAAGTGTCGTATCGAACAGCGCGACCGTCTCTTTCAGTTTCTTTCGGTTCTCCTCCGGCTTGACTTTGAGGAGAACGAGAAGTTTCTCTTTGGTCATCTTCTGTGTCAGCATTCGCTGCCTTCCCGCCACATCGACGATATCGGCCCGCGCCTTCTCCAAAAACGTCTGTTTGGGAAAGGAACGCTTGAACATCTGTACCAGTTCGTTCGACATTCCAAGTAACTTTTCGTTGTTTTTGACGATATAGCCGACCGGTTCGATCCCCGCTTTTCGATCTTTCGCCACTTTCCGGGCACTCTCTTCGAACGGTTTCCACACCTGTTGAAGACGTTTTATATAGTCGGCGATCTTCGCGTTGTTTGTCGGAGGCAATCCAAGCGACGCATCTCCTTTCAAAAAACCTCGCAGTGTCTTGTCATAGAGATCTGTGGCTTTGAGCAATCTCGCCCTGTTTTCCTTCGGTTCGATACCCAACACGACCAGCAAGGAGAGTTTGGAAATTTTCTGTGTCAGCATTCGCTGTTTTCCGGAAAGATTGATAATATGGTTTTGCAGGCTTTTTGCCTCCATGTACTGGTTGACGATGGAGGAGAGTTGTATAGCCTGTTTCTCCTTTTTGATCGATTTTTCAAAAAGCTTGACCGCTTTGTTCATCTCCACCAAAAGTGTATCGAGTTTTTCGATAGTCGTTTTCAACTCCTGCTTGTTCAGCGATTTTTTCAAAAGATTCGGTTTGATCTCTTTCCAGAGTCGCTCTCCTTTTTGAAGCTGTTTTTGGATTTTGGGCAGTTTGGTTCCCTCCAAAGAAAGCGCTTTGTCACCCTTTTGCAACCCGTTCAGGATTCTTTCGAAAAGTCGCATCGTCTTTTTCAAATCTTCCCTGTTTTGTGCAGCTTGTATGTTTTGGGATATCAGTAGAAGATCTTTCGCCATACGCTGCGTCAACATTCGCTCTTTTCCGGACAAATTGATCGCCTGTGCACGTCTGGAAGTTCCCTCTTTGCTCTGAGCCACATAGAGTTGTACCGCTCGGTTCATCTCCTTGAGAAGTGTCAGATTCTGCTTTTGCAACGCCTCGTAGGTACGCTTGTCGGCACGATTTTCAACCACTTTCACGATATTCCGCTCGAACGGTTTCCAGAGTTCCTCCACGATACGAAGTTGTTTTTGTACGTCGGCGCTTCGACAGGCTTTTAGTTTCAACCCCTCGTCACCACCGATCAACCCTTTGAGTGTCCTGTCGAAAAGGGCTCTTGTCTTCTCCAACTTTTCGATATTTTCACTTTTGTCCACCCCCGCTTTGATCAACAGCGCCTCTTTCGTCATCTTCTGTGTCAACATACGCTGTTTTCCGGCGAGATTGATACTCACGGCCAGCTGCTTGGTCGTAAGAGCGAAAGAGAGCAGCGGTATGAAAAGGATCAGGAGGATGAGTCGTACGCTTTTTCCCATTTTCTACTCCTGCACTTTGGGTTTGATCGTGGTCAGGCCGAGTATCTGCCAAAACTGCATCCCCCCACGGTAATAGAGGATCTTCTCTTTTGGATACCCCAGTCTGATCAGATTTTTCATCTCTTCGACTCCCTGCTGACACCACGGGCCGTTGTCGAAAATCAGGAGTGTCTGGGCATCGCTGAAATCCCATACCCCCTCCTCTTTTTCCGCCCCGAAAACCGAAAATATCTTTTCGATATAAAGATCGTCACTCTCTCCGTAGAGGATGGAAAACGGTACATTGAGTGCACCCGGTATCGTACC
The DNA here is from genome assembly GCA_964443745.1 of uncultured Campylobacterales bacterium. Taxonomy (GTDB): domain Bacteria; phylum Campylobacterota; class Campylobacteria; order Campylobacterales; family QNZT01; genus CAYUEN01. The sequence continues at coordinate 8,935 of CAYUEN010000010.1, forward strand.
GTTTCGATACCATTTGGGCATTCTCGCATCGATCAGAACCCCCTCGTTTTCACTCACTTCGTTTTTGATGAAATGGATGACATCCAGCTCCGTCACCGTCTTGATCCCCTCAATCGGTTCGAAAGGCTGGATAAAGAAAGGAGGTGTCGGTCTGGAAGTTTTGGTGTAACTGTTTTTCAATTTGTGATCGGTATCCTGGATTCTTTGGATCCGAATGTTTTCTCCGTTGACATCCACATCCACGTACGGCAATCCCTCGGTAATATTCACCTGCAGTGCATAAGAGCTCGTGAGATTGCTGAGCAAGCCAAGCATCACTCCCGATATCAACGCGGTAGTTTTCGATTTCATCGATCCGTTCTCCCTGGAAAAGAAAGATAGTGTATTTTTCACTTGCATCTATTATCGACAAATTTAGAAAAAATATAAAAGATATTTGCGGTGTTTTCAGAAAACCGCGAAAGGGTATCCGATGTGTAAACGGTTCAACAATTTCCATTCTTGCCGATTTTGTGGGTAGATTCACTCAAGAGCAAGGAACCTAGATGGCACTTTTCGAGAAGAAACAGGGTAAGAAGCGATATTTCAGTGCTGCATCCATTGTAACCGAAGGAACGACAAATATTGGTAAAATAATCGGAAACGACTCCATCCATATAGATGGGCATGTCATAGGAGATGTCAAAGTCAACAACGTCGTCATCATCGGTAGAAACGGCGTCGTCGATGGCAATATAAAAGCGAGGCAGATCATCTCCAGCGGCACGACGCAGGGGGATATTCTGTGTGATTCGCTGGAATTACTGGAAACTTCGAAATCGAAAGGAGACATCAAAGCGAACAAAGCGCTGATCAAGGGCAAGAGTCACGGCAATATCGTCTGCAGCGGGCTTTTTATCTCCCAACACGGGAGGGTAGAATCGACCATCCAGGCAAAAAACGTCCATGTCGCCGGCTCGATCGTCGGAATGATCGCCTGTAAAATGCTGAAAATCTTCCCTTCCAGCTCCATCAAAGGCAAAATGTTCGCGGACAGAATCATCAATCAGGGTGGACATATCGAAGGATTCATCGGAAAGTATTCCGAACTTCTGGTCGACAATCCTCAACTCGGCGGTTACGCCTCGATCTTCAATGCGCAAAAAGAGATTCCACTTCTGCAAAAATCGGATATCTACGTAGACGTGGAAGAGGAGATCCAAAATGGAAAAGACTCCCCCTCCTCTATGGAAGACGAAGAGTTTTACATAGATGCCGAAATAGAAAACATCGACGAATCAAAACTCTTTCCGGTAGAGTGAAAGACCGCTCTTTCACTCGTCGCTGTAGACGTCGTCCATATTGAAATCATAATCGGGTTCTATCTTCGGAATATTCGAAAGAGACTTCTCATCGACTTCTACCGCGGAAAAGTTATAATCCTCCGCATTGTAAAATTCCTGCTCTTTCGCATATTTCTGCTCCAGCTCCAACTGCTCTTTGACATGCTGCTGGGTGATCGCACTCTTATCCGCTTTTTGATTTTCCGCTTGAAGAGCAAGACCACAACTCCCTATCAACAACAACGCCACAAAAAGATTTTTCATAATTTATCCTCAAGATTATATTCATTATCGGTTATGGAAGTATAGCATAAATCGGTAAACCACTGATCAATTATGATACTTTTCAGGGTATTCAAAGCCCATATTACCGGTCTTTCGCCCCCTTTTGTACGCGGTTTGTTCCAAGTTCTTGCCTGCAACATTCGCTTGTAAATCGCTTTTGGGCATAATAGCGCCTCTTGGACAAAGGAGCATAATGGTCAAAGGTATCGACAGAGGCGTTTTTTTTATCCTCTCCAGTTCGCTGCTTTCGGCACTCTCGGGGGCGTTCGCCAAAATACTGGGCCCGGAGATGAGCGCGTTGGAAATCGTCTTTTTCAGAAATCTCCTCGGACTTCTCTTTATCGCCATCACCCTCAAACACACCCCCGCGACACTCCCGGGCGGCAAACCATATCTGCTACTCTGGCGCGGGCTTTTCGGATTCGGCGCACTCTTTCTCTACTTCTACACCATCACCGCGATACCGCTCGGTGAAGCGATGACGCTCAACAAAACTTCCCCGCTTTTCGTAACGATACTCGCCTTCTTTCTCCTTCATGAGCGGTTGGGCATACGGGCGCTTTTCGCATTGGCGGCGGGTTTTTTCGGAGTCGTTTTGATCACCAAACCTTTCGGTATGAGTGTCGGCATCGCCCATCTGCTCGGATTGACGGGAGGATTTCTGGCCGCCTCCGCCTACACCACGATCCGAAAGATCCGGGATATCTACGATGCGAGGATAATCGTCCTCTCCTTTATGGGAATGGGGGTGGCGTTGCCGCTGTTTCTTTTCGCGGGCGCTTACTTCTTTCCGCCGAAAAGTCCTTCGATCTTCTGGGTCGAATTCGTCGTACCTTCGGGTGCGAAGGTGTGGTTTATGATCGTTTTGATGGGGATTTCGGCTACGCTTTCACAATGGCTGCTGACCAAAGCCTATAGCGCGAGCCGAGCCGGAATCATCGGAATCGCCAGCTACGTCAACATCCCCTTCGCGATCTTCGTAGGCACGATGCTGGGAGACGACTGGCCCGACACGATGACGCTTGCGGGTATTGTGCTGATCGTTTTCTCGGGACTGCTGGTGCGCAAAGGTTAGATGACATAACCCGAGAGCCAGCCCAACGCGAAACCGATCAGATGGGCATACCAGGCGATCGGTATCCCCATCAGCAGCGGTACGAAGCTGATCACCACGATGGAGACGATCAAACCGCCCCTCAGATGGGGATCTTTCATCGCGAACCATCCAAACAGCACGCTTATCGCTCCCGAAGCTCCGATGAGATTGTGATCGACGGCGAAAAGATCCATATAGAGAAAAGAGAGCAAAGATGTGACGACTCCCCCGACGAAATAGATCAGAAGATAACGCAGATGGGCGTTCAATTCCCGCTCCAGAAGCACACCGAATTGAAAAAGCACCGCCATATTCATCAACAGATGGCTCCATGAAGCATGCATGAACATCGTCGTCAGAGGCTGCCACCAAAAATGCCGCTCGAGAAAATAGAGATTCAAGCCGTATTTGAGATAGAGATCCGGATCGTTCGAAGCGACGAGAAAGGCGATCAGATTCAAGGCGATCAGAATCGGCGTGATGATCACGCGGTTCACAGCCGAAACTCCGCTTCCGCCTTTTTCGCCTCTTCCACGCCTCTTAGCGTCAGCGTCTCCCCCTCCAAAAGCCCCGCTTTTCTGAGATTTTTAAGCCGTCTTTTCCCCTCCTTCAACGAAAAGAGGCGGGTCGCTTCGAGTTTGTGAACCACTTCGATGCACCTCTCGTCCGGCTCTTTCTTGAAAATCCCCAGAAGCAACACGCGATCTTCGATCTCTTCCATCATCCGAACGCCTTCAAACCATGTTCAAACACGAGCGCCATCATGATCAGCAACACCAATCCCGCCGATTTGTTGTAGAGCCGGTTCGCACTCATGAAAACGAGCATCACGGTCACAACAAGAGCGGAGAGAATATCGAAAGCGTTGGCGGTATAATCGACATGCAACGGCCGCACCATCGCCGAAGCGCCCAAAACGATCGTGAAGTTGGCGACATTGCTGCCGATGATATTACCGATGATCATATCGGCGTTTCCCTTTCTAGCCGCGGAAATGGAGACCATCAGTTCGGGAAGACTGGTTCCCAGCGCGACCAGAAGCAGACCGATCACCCACTCGCTCACTCCGAAATTGCGTGCGATCGTCGAAGCACTCTCGACCGTATAGTGGGCTCCTACGATAAGAAGTACGAAACCGCCCACAAGCAGCGGTATCGTCTTTTTCCAGTCGAAAGCCTGCAGCAGAAGCGTTTCGTCGATCTCTTCGTCCACCGATTTGTCGTAGCGTACCAGAAAAAGGACGTATGCCGCCATCATGATCGTAAACAGAAAACCTTCGAAGCGATCCATTTCCCCATCGAAACCGATCACCAAAAAAGTGAGAATCGGAAAGAGCGCCCAAGCGCTGTCTTTCGCGAAGATATCGCGCTTTGGCATGATCGATTTTGCGATCAGAAAGACAAGCCCCAAAACGAGAGCGATATTGTAGATCGTGCTGCCGATCACGTTGGAGACGGCAAGATCGCTCTTATGCTGGAAACTCGCGGCCATCGATGCCCCCATCTCCGGCAGACTCGTCCCCAGTGCCACCAGCGTCGCTCCGATAATGAAATGCGAAATCCGATAGTGCAACGCGATGCGTTCGGCCTCTTCGATCACGAAATCGGCCCCTTTGGTGAGTGCGAGCATCGAGATCACGAAGATCAGATACTCCACCTACGCACTCCTTTGAATCAGACTGTTCGGCAGATTGTGATGGACGATCAGCTCCGTCTCGCGTGCGCGCATCTCCCCTTCGTCACGTTCATGGTCGTATCCCAGCAGATGCAGCATCCCATGAATGAAAAGCAGTGCGATCTCCTCTTCGATCTTATGTCCCAGCTCTTTCGCCTTGGCTCTGGCGTGATCGATACTGATGATCACCGTTCCCAGAGGAGAATGGGGCATCTGCTCCAGCGGAAAACTGAGCACGTCGGTCGGCTCCGCGATACCGCGAAACGCTTCGTTGATGTCGGCGATCTCTTCGTCACTCGTGAAAATCACCTCCACGTCCCGATCACTCAACTCCGAAACGATCGGCTCCAGTGCGACGATATCGTATTCGAAATCGGTTCTGTTGTCAAAATAGATCATAGCGCATCCTTCTTTCTCCATTGTACTAAATATGGTATAATATTGCAATAGATTCAAAGGACTAAGTTTATTGAGAGAGTTCCACAAAGCGTTCCCCTATCTCGATATCGCCGACCTCATCAGTTGGTATTCCGTTTTCGAAGGTTATCCCAATCTGCAAGATCTTCATGGACAAAATGATTTGCTTCAAAATATTGAATCTTATATTTTGGAAAAGTATGAAACGCTAAAAGAGAATTTCCATTTTAGCGACGATCCGGCCACCCAGAGAGATATCGAAAAACTTCTTAGACGTGTAGCGCTGGGTAACCGAAAAAGCTATTCCGTTCTCAAAAACGACATCTCTCAGATCAAAAGCCGGGATATCTACACCCTACTTTTCAAACGCGAAATCATAGAAAAGGAGTACTCCAGAGAGACGCCGATCGAGCGTCGAAAAGGCCAACCTGTCAAAAAGGAGCTGCGCGGATATGTCATCGAAGACAAAATCCGTTTTACAAAGGGTTTCTACCGTTTCTGGTTTACCTTTATCGCCCCCTATGCCACACTTTTGGAACGAAACGAAATCGAAGAAGTGATGAAGAAAATCGTACAGGAACTCGATCGTTATACGAGTTTGACGTTCGAATATCTCTCCAACGAACTGATTCATCACCACAGTCCCAAAGAGGCGATCGTCGAAAGCGGCAGCTACTGGGATCGCCAGATCGAACTCGATCTACTGGCCAAAACGGATCGCGGCGCAATGATCGCGGGAGAGTGCAAATGGAAAAATCAGAAAATCTGCAAAAATACGCTCAACAAACTTCAGAAAAAATGCGATACACTCCCTTTCGAAGTCGATAGCTACCTGCTCTTTTCCCGAAGCGGATTCAGCAACGAACTCAAAAAAAGCAAAGACCCCCGAATCCATCTTTACGATCTGAGCGATTTCGAAAGGTATTTCTGTGATTGATCCGAACCTGCTCAAAAACCTCGATACCGAAGACAAAAAGACCCTGATCGCGACGCTCGAGAGCCTGATCTCCCAGACATACGTCGTCGAACACGAATACAAATCCCTCAACGAATCCTACCGCAACCTGCAGCGAATCGTCGAACAGATCGTCGAATCCCTCCCCAACGCCGTATGGGTACTGGACGAGGGAGGACGCATTTTTCTGCAAAACAGCGAAGCCAAAAAAATCAGCGGCATCATCGAAAGAATCGATACCGAGATCGACGACAGGGAGATCGAATACGACCAGCGAATCTATCTGATCAAAACCGCCCACACCGGCTCGAAACGGATCGTCAGCGCGACCGACATCACCGAACAAAAACGGGGAGAACGGCTCCAGGCGATGGGAACGGTCGCCGCCCATCTCGCTCATGAAATCCGCAATCCGATCGGATCGATCTCGATCCTCTCCTCCACACTTCTAGGCAAGGTGAAAGCGCCCAACAAGCCGATCGTTCTGGAGATCAAAAAGGCGCTCTACCGCGTGGAGCGCATCATCAAATCCACCCTTCTTTTCACCAAAGGGGTCAAGGCGCACAAAAGCGAGATCTCCCTCGAAAAACTGCGAGAAGAGATTGAGGAGGCGTTCGAACACTACGCCACCACCAAAGAGATCGACTTGCAGTTGCGTTTTTCGGATGCGACGATCCAAGCGGATTTCGATCTGCTCGTCATCGTCCTGCAAAACTTCCTCTACAACGCGATCGACGCGATCGAAGAGGCGGAAGAGGAGGAGGGAACGATAAAGATAGAGGCGAAAACGACCGACAAATCCGCCGTATTGAAAATAGAAGACAGCGGCGTACCGATCGAAGACCCCAACATCCTCTACGAACCCTTCAAAACGACCAAAACCAAAGGACATGGCCTCGGCCTGGCTCTCTCCAAAGAGATAATCGACGCACACGGGGGCGAAATCTCTTTGTTGCGGGAGAGCAAAGGATTCATCATCCGATTGCCGCTGGCATAGAGACCGAAAGTTACGATTGTAAACACCCAAACCACGCACAAATATGGATATCGAAATAAACGAACCTTCCCAACGCCATATCATACTCGATCCTTACTTCATCGCCACATGAAATGAACACTCCTTTTTGTCCACTAAATTCAGATAGTTTCACAATATACGACAGACTTATGTAAAAGGAAACCTGGCGAAGATTCGATCCCATACGATTGGGATGCAAAAAGGGTGTTTTCCTTTTTGCACCGTTATAAACAAAAATCAAAAATCACCGATAGTTCTTTCAGTTCTATACAAGGGTGAGCTATGGCAAAAAAATACCGTATCGAAAGACGCAGACACTCTCTGATCAAACCGATCGTCTATCTCGTATTGCAATTGCTGGCGCTTTGGGAGCTTTTCTGGGTGTTGACGGGAAGCGCGAATTTTCTGACGTGGGACTATCTCGAGATCGCGGTTTTGACCCTTTTTATCCTCTATCTGGCAAAACGAACCTACTGGGTTCTAGGTAGGATGAAACACGCCAAATCCCCCTGGTTCGACCAAATGGAGATGGAGCGTTTCAAACGTGCTAATCCCTGAAAATCAACCTCTTTTTACGTTTGGGGTCTTCATCGATCACAAAACGCATTCCTCCCCCCTCTCTGATTGTCGACAACAACTCCTTCTCCACCTTTTCGGGTAACTTCTCCCGGGAAGAGACGATATCGAGCATTTTATTGATCCGCTGATTTTGCATCTCCATCATCCGCATCTCTTTCTCTTTTTGCAACTGCTCTTCGTGCATTCGCAATTTGATCTGTTGATTGCGTCTGACAAGCAGATAGAGAATCAAAAGTCCCAACAACACGAGCCCCGCTACGACCGCGATCAGAATCATCGTAACTTTTTGATTCTGCTGCGCCTGCTGCATAGCGATCGTCTGCCGCTTCGCCTCCGCTTCACGGTCGATTTTCGCCATGGCCAGATGTTGCTGTAGTCTCTTCTCTTCGAGCTCGTTTTCGATCTGCGCTTTCCGTAACGCCTGTTTTGCCTGCAGATCGGCGATCTCACGCTCTTTTTTAGCCTCAATTTCCGCGATTTTCGCTCTGGTCTCCTCCTGAAGTTTCGCCAATTGAAGTTCGTATGCCTTCTTCTCGTTCTGCAACTGTACCTCTCTCTGCCGCTGTTGCAGATCGAGCGTTTTGAGCGATTTGAGCTTTTCGTTTTCCAGTTTCAACTGCTGCAGTTTGGTCTCCAACTGCATCTTTTTCAGTGCCAGGTCGTATTCCAGCAGCTCCTTTTGTGAAGCGTACCGTTTGAGCAGATCCTCTCTCTCTTGCTCCTGATCGCTCTTTTTGTCGATTTCTTTCATCGTTTCGGATCCACTGCCATTCGTTTCCGTCCCGCCTACGACGACCGGCATCGTGAGATTCGTCTCCACGGCTGCAAAATCTTCGTTGGCGGTCCGATTCCTCTCCGCCGCAATCACGACGGTGGTATTGGTTTCGTTTGTGGTATTGGTTTCTTGTCGGGAGAGCGGTACTACAACGGAGTCCGATCGGTTCGTCTCCAACGCATTGAGCGCTTTGAGCCGCTCTTCATCCACGTTACATCCACCCATGGCAAATGTCAGAATCATCATCATCAAAAATCTCATGTTACCTCCGTAATTTTTCCGGATCGAAAAAACTGCTCTCATGTATGTGCTCGAATGCCGATTTGAGCGAAACGAAAAGCCCTCTGTTCTCCTCTTCCAGCCGATGGAGCAACCTCTTTACTTTCGCCCGGGCATAGGGGGCTTTGACATCAAAGCGCATCCCGGGACACGCTTCGTCTCCGATCGTCGGAAGATTGTTGGCAAGTGCTGCATCCACCAACTGACGTTCTCTCACCATAATCATCGGCCGGATCACCAGCAGTCCGTTGCCCGCGCGATAGAGCGGCGGCATGGAGCGAAGCGCGCCGTTGTAGAGGAAATTCATGAAAAAACTCTCCGCCGCATCGTCCAGATGGTGCCCCAGCGCCACGGTGCCGAACCCCTCTTCCAAAGCGACGCGATAGAGCGCGCCGCGCCGCATACGGGAAAAGAAACTACAATAAGAGGAGTTTTCGCGAATTTTCTCCCGTGCCGTCTCGTAGATATCCGTTTTGACGATCTTGTGGGGAATGCCGTATTGTTTACAATGGGCGGCAAGCTCGGAGAAATCCTCTCCCATCCCATAATCGATCGTCACCGCCAGAAAATCGAAACGAAAAGGCACGACCCTCTGTCGATATCTGAGAATATGCGCCAGCGTCAAAGAATCCTTCCCGCCGCTAAGCCCCAGCATGACGCGATCCCCCTCTTCGATGAGGCGATATTTCGCGTTGGTGCGTCCGACGATTCTCAGCAGCTTTTTGCTAAGAACGATATCGTTTTCAGCCAACGATACGATCCACCATCTTGATCACGAACGCCGCACTCTCCCTGGCGGAACTCTCCAGAAACGTATCGAAATTGAATCCGGCATCCATATCCGCCGCGTCGCTGATCGCCCTGAGGATACAAAAGGGGGTATCCAGGGCGTCACAGACCACCGCGACCGCCGCCCCCTCCATCTCCAGCGCATCGGCTCCGAAGGTCTCTTTGATCCACGCTTTGCGCCGCTCGTCGGCGATGAATTGATCTCCCGTGGCGACGATACCCTCCTTCAGCTCGATTCCCATCTCTTCGGAGACTTCGTGAGCGATACGTCGAAGACCGGCATCCGTATCCACGAAAACCTTCCCCTCCGGAACGAATCCGTAAGGGTGTCCGAACGCCGTGATATCCAAATCATGCTGGCAGAGTTTCGTGGCGACGATCAGATCGCCGATACGAAGATCTTCGCTGATCGCTCCTGCCACCCCGCTGAAAAGAAGATGCGTCGCACCGAATTTTTCGATCATCGTCGATGCGGTCAGAGAGGCGAAAACCTTGCCGATCTTGCTGTAGGCGATGACCAGTTCCACCTCTTTGTAGCGGCATGTATAGTAACGGTTGTCCGCGACGGTCGTCATCTCGTACTCGTCGAAATACTCCAGAAGCGGCGTGATCTCTTCGACCATCGCCCCCATGATCGCGATCTTCATCTTCTCCACTTACGCGATCTCCTCGAACACTTTTTCCAAGCTTACCATATCGGTGACGGAGAGGGTCGGTTTTTTGGTGTTTCTTCGATTGAGCCCTTTCAAAACCGAGCCTCCAAATTCGATGAAGAGGTCTACATCCTCTTCGATACTCCGAATCGACTGTTTGTAGAGCACCGGTTTGACGAGCTGTTCGGCAAGCAAAGAGACCGCCTCTTCTTTGCTCCGATATTTTTGGGCGGTGACATTGGAGACGACAGGGGCGTTGAATCGCTCTTGCAATCTCTCTTCCAGTTGCGATCGGAGCGGTTCGACGGCCGGCTCGAGCAGCGGGCAGTGGCTCGCGACGGACATATTCAACAGCAGCGCTCGCTTCGCGCCCGCCTCTTTGAACCGGGGTTCGAGCGCGGCAAGATCGCTTCTGATTCCGGCCGCGACGATCTGTCCGTCGCTGTTGTAATTGGCGGGCCAGACTTTTTTACCCTCCTCTCTCGCCTGCGCAGCGATCTCCTCCACCTTCTCGTCGCCAAGGCCGATCAACGCCATCATTCCCGCATCGATCCCTTCGCAGGCCTGCTGCATCAGCTTGCCCCGCTCATGCACCAGGCCGACTCCGTCGATAGCATCCAGGGCTCCGACGCTGACGAGGGCGGAAAATTCACCCAGTGAGTGTCCGAGTGCCAGAAGGGGCTTGATTTCCATCTCGTTTTCGAACAATCGGTGCGCGATGGCGCTCACCAATAAAATCGCGGGCTGTGTATAGGCCGTCTGTTCCAGAAGATCGTTCTCTTCGAAAAGGAGCCTTTTAAAATCGGTCTTGATACGTTCTCCGGCCGCTTCGACCATCTCTCTGGCGATTTCGCTGGAGTCGTAGAACTCCCTTCCCATCCCCGTCGACTGTGATCCCTGGCCAGGGAAGATAAACGCAATTTTTTTCATAAATACTCCTTGTTTTCATTGATTTTTTTCCGTAGTGTATTTCGGTTGAGGCCCAGCTTCTCGGCCAGTTGGAGTTGGGACTTGTAAAAACTGAAACCCGCTTTGAGCAGTGGAGCTTCATAGAGATAGAGAAGTTCCCGGTACCCTTCTCCTTTGACGATGCGGCTTTTTAGATAGATCTCAAAAAGATCCATCAATTCACTCTCTGTCATCGTTTTGGCGATCATCACAAGGTAGACCGATTTTTTGAGGGAGTAGGCGTTGACCGAAAGATCGGGATGAAAACTTTTCAACTCGATATTCTGATGCCCTTCCAACCCCAACGCCCTGCCGATTTCCTCTTTGAACATATCGATCAACGGAGGAATATCCTCTTCACGCTCACGCAGAGGTGGCAATTGGATCGTGATACTGAAAAACTGGTCCATAATTTGGGGTGACGGGAGAATCTGTGCGGTCGCGATGATCCGCGTGGGATAGATGTTGAGCAGTCTCTGAAAACGGCCAATATCTCGCATCCTCTCGAAATCTGTAACGATCAGGCTCTCCTGCTCCTGCAGAAGATTCTCCAACCTTTCGAAGGAGATATCCGCGCCGACGACGGGAGCCTGTACGATCTGGGATGCGAGGGTTCGTTTGCCCGTCCCTCTTTCGCCTACGATCAGCGCGTTGACACCGATGCTTTTAAGAAGGCTGGCAGATCTCAGAGCCTCTTTCGAAGCCCTGCTCTGTGCGATGAAATCAGTTGCACCCACATCCTGTACCGCAACTCTCGTTACCGCCGACCTGTCCGCTGAGGATTTCATCGGGCGTCGCCTCTCTGGTATCGAGAATCGTAACGGAGAACATCAGGTCTTTTCCGGCAAGCGGATGGTTGTAGTCAATCGTCACACCGTTTTCGTCGAAAGACTTGACCGTTACCTGAACGGTTTGACCGTCTTCGGACTGCCCGTAGAGTTGCATTCCCTCTTTGAGATCCAATCCGGCAAACTGCTCTTTGGGCAGTGTATCTACCGCTTCCGGGTTGTATTCGCCATACGCTTCCGAAGCGGGGACTTTGATATCGGCGCTTTCGCCTTTTTCGAGTCCGTAGAGTTGTCTTTCCAATCCTGGAATGATCTGCCCTTTTCCCGTGATGAACTCCAACGGTCCATGTCCTTTGTTGGAGTCGAGTATTTCGCTTCCACCGGCTTCTGTCAGTTCATATTCTATCGATACGACCTGGTTGTCTGCTACTGTCATAGTTTTTCCTTAATTTTATAGTGCATTTGTATTCTATCCAAACAATCTTAGTATAGAGAAAGCTATTCGAGATGTTTGCTGGCCATCTGTGCCTGTTTGGTATCGGGATAACTTTCGATGAGCGCATTGAAAAAACGGCGTGCATTCTCTTTGTCCTTGATCTTTTCGAAAGAGATCGCCGTATGCAGCAGAAGTGTCGGCATATAGGAGGCTTTGTCGTAATACTCCACACTCTTTTTGAAATAGAAGATCGCATCCGTATAGCGTTTTTCGTAATAAGAGATCTCTCCCAGATAGTAGGTCGCCTGAGCGGGCTTGTATTCCGCTTTGTGGAGAGAGTCGAAAAGCTCGATCGCTTCGTCGTACTTTTTGGCGCGATATTTCGCGATCGCCTCTTTCAGAAGCTGTGCATTCGTTTTCGGGGTCGGTTTTTTCTTTTTGCTTTTGGGCGGTGTGGTGGAAGCGGTACTTCTCCTGGCCGACAGGTCGTCGATCATCGCCCCCAGTTTTTGCAACACTTTCTCGATCTTTTCATACTGTTGCTGCTGTTTCTCTTTTAATGCATCGATCTGCTCCTGGAGCGAAGAGAGATCTTTCGACGGTTCGGGGGACTGCCGGAGTTCGGATATCTTTTTGTCTGTCTTACCGATCTTCTGTCCCATCCCTTCCACGACGCTTCGAAGACCTTCCAACTGCTCTTTGAGACGCTCTATTTCGAGTTTCAGCGCTTTGATCTGACGTTTGTTGGCAAGTGAGGTACGCTTGTTTTCGATCATCAACTTTTCGGTCTCGTTCAATCCGTAGGGATTGGCTCCCTGCGTCATGCCCGTACCGAAGGCCGAAGGCTCCTCGGCATATCCGAATGTCGCCACCATCAAGGCGGCATACAGGATTCTCTGGATCATCTATATGTTAGAGCGTGGCCGGAAAGAGTTTGATATCCGCTCTTCTGTTCTCCTGCCAACAGTCGGGATTGTGTTCGGTACATACGGGTTTGCTCTCTCCGTAGCTGACCACCGTCATACGGCTCTCTTCCACTCCCGAAATACTGAGTGCATCCTTGACACTTTTGGCACGTTTGAGCCCCAGCGCGTAGTTGTATTCGTCCGTTCCCCACTCGTCGCAGTTTCCTTCGATCTTGATATTGAGATCTTTGGCGAGATCGCCGTTTAGTATCACGGCGTCGCTTTGGATCTTCTCCTCTTCGGAAGGACGAATGTTGTATTTGTCGGTATCGAAATAGATACTCTGCAGCTCTTTGGAGATCGCGGCGATTCTGTCATCGACCGTAGCGTATCCGACACTCTCCTGCCCCTCCTGCATCGTATTGACTCCGGTATCGACCGCTTTGACCTGAGGCTGGGTCGGCGTAGCCGTCTCCACTTCGGGGGCTTTTTGGGCACAACCGGCGAAGAACGCCGACAGCAAAAGCGTGCCTATCAAAAGGTTCCTTTTCATTTTTACTCCTTCTCTTTACAAAGATTCTATCAACATTTAGATAAAAATTTAAAATATTCCATTACCAGTCGATCGACTGTATTTTTCCCACACGCAGGGGGAAGAGAAAACTTCTGTTTTCGTTGAGTCTGAGAACACCCAGTGAACTCTCGTTACCCACATACTTGATGAACAAAACCGTATCGGCATCCTCGCCGAACCGAGGGAACATATTCTTCCCGTTCGTCGTCAACTTTCGGATGAAATCGGTCTGGGTGGAGATCAGATAGAGGTTGAAGATGTAGTCTCCCAGCTCGCTCTTCCCCTCTCTACTGGAATAGACGATATATTTGCCGAACGATGTACAGGAGCTGTTGTTGCGCCCATGGTAGATCATCTGCTCGACACTCCCTCCGCTGATCGATTTGGAAAAGACGTTGGGATATCCCAGGCGCTCCGAAATGAAAACGAAACGCTTGTCATGATCGACGAATTGTCCTCCGACATCGATACCCCCATATCGCGTCAACCGCTTTTTCGTACCGCTTCCAAGATCGTAGAGATAGATATCCGGCTGATCTTTGGGTGCCATCGTCAACAGGAGTTTCGATCCGTCCTCGCTCACGTCCGAGCAGACGATCATTCCGGGGCTGCTCGCGATTTTGCGTTTTTCGCCGGTAAAGATGTTCACCTTGTAGAGTGTCGGAAGATAGCCGTTGTAGGAGGTGTAGTAGAAAGAGGTCTGTTTGTCGTTCGCCCATTTGGGAAAGACATTGAGCCCTCCACGTACGACGGTCTTCTGGAAAGAGAGCGTATAGTCGGAGACGACGATATTCGCCTTTCCGGAGGCGGTGTATTTGGCGAAAAGAATATATTTGCGCATCCATGCGATGGAGGGTGCGCCGACGTACTTGTTGATGTCGATCGCGGCGTTGTGCGCCAAAAACGGATAACGCTTCGGGCGGGTGATCGAGTAGAACTTCTCATAGAGGGTCGTTTGGTTTTTGAGGTTGATCAACTTGACACTCGCGAGGAGTTTCCCGGCTTGTTGTTCCAGTTTGACTTTGGCGAGAAGCTCGTTGCCTTCCCGGGCGAGCTCTTCGTATCCGCTGCGATCTTCGTATCCCATTTTGACGTACTCTTTGCCGATATCAAAATGGGCGCTCACTTTCAAATCCCCTATCAATAGCTTGAGAAATTTTCGGTTGAGCCGCTGATCCACCATCGCAGACGCATCCGCTACGACGATTTTCGGCGCTTTTTCGATCTGTTTGACGATCTCTATCGTGGAATCGAACGCAAAAAGTTCGTATCCCACCATCAAAATCAGTAGCAATATTCTCATCTATCGTTCCTTGTCTGCAAATTCGAATGTGGCTTCGATATAAGATCCTTTTTTATATGCAGGAAATCTTTCGTATTCTAAATTATCAAGAAACACCTTAAGCTTTGTATTAAACAGATCGTTGTTGGAGAGTTTGAGAATCCGATACGAGAGTCTGCCGCGGTTGTCGATGCGGATCCTCACGTCCGCCTTGAGGCCGTCCTGCGTCGAAATCGTCCGGTTCCACTTGGCCATGATTTTGTTGGCGACGGGACTCCAGAAATCGTGCTCTTCACCACTTTTTTTGTGGGCGGAAGCTTTTGAGACACGCAACTCTTCGACAAGTTTCTGTGCTCTTCTTCTCTTTGCCGCCGCCTTTTTCATACGTTCCGCCTTTTTTCTCGCCTCCTCCGCTTTGCGCTTTTTCAGACGGCTCGCTCTTGCGGCCTCCTGCTTGCGTTTCTCTTCGATCGCCTTTTTGTAGGCGTCTGTGCGGACGGTGGAGAAGAGATCCTTGGCGCTTTTGGCCACCTTGTCGCGGCTGTCTTTCACCTCTTCCTCTTTTTTCTCCTCCTCTTCGGGTTCGGGTTTGGGAACCTCGACTACCTCGGATTTCGTCTCCTGGGGAGATGGTTTTTGGATCTCCTGTGGCTTGATCTCCTCCCTGGGCTCTTCCTTTGGTTTGGGTGCGGGCGGTTTTTCCTGCATGATTTGATCGATTTCGACAACGACGGCATCTTCGACGTTGTATCCGTAATCTTTCTTTTCATTCTCTTCGAAAAGTATACCCGTGATAGCGAGAAGAATGGAGAGATAGATGATGATTGACGCAATCAGCGCAATCAGTTTGTAGACTCTTTTTTCAACCATTCGTGACGAGGGAGACCTTGCTGAATCCGGATTCTTTGATCACCTTGAGAATATACATCACATCGTCATACTTCAGATCTTTGTCCGCCTTGATATAGACGACGGTATCTTTGGGAAATTTCTGGGAAAGGAGTCCGAAATTGTCCGCGAAATTTTTGAAATTGAACTCTTTTTCCTTGATATGGATCATACGGTTCGCATCGACTCTTACACTCAGATCCGGTATTTTCTGTGTGGGCTTGGTGTGTGTTCCCTGAGGAAGATTGATATTGTCCTGATACTCCATCACGGGAGCGGTGACCATCAAGATCGCCATCAACACCAGCATGATATCCACAAGCGGCGTGATGTTCAGGTCCGGGTTTTCGTCCCAATTAAAGTGCATTGTGCCTACGTGTATAGATATTCGTTTCCATTTCCGAAGCTTTGAGCAGATCGATCTCCCGCTGGATGATACTCAAAAGCTCGTACCCCTTGCGTTTGAGCAATACATGAGCGGTATAAGCCGGAATCGCGACGAAAATCCCCGCCGCAGTCGCGACAAGCGCTTCACTGATCGCAGGCGCGATAACGGTAAGAGACGCGGTCTGAGAGCCTCCCAGCGCACTGAAGGTCTTCAAAATCGAAACGATCGTACCGAAAAGGCCGATAAAAGGAGAGGTGGAAGAGATGACGGAGAGGACGGAGAGATAGGCCGTCGCTTTCTTTTCGGCGACGTTCTTGCAAACGTCGAGTGTAGCCATTGATCCTTCACTGCTCTGTATGCATTTGCTGAGAATCGAATCCCTCTTTATCTGCGCGATACCTTTGAAAAGGGATTCCAAAGAGGCCATTTCGACCTTTTCCCAATTTCCGAGCGTCAGCGTTCTGGAGATCCAGATCCAGAACGTGACGATAAAATAGAGCGAGAGCCATCCGAAAACGAGCACGGAGATGAATCCTCCGCTGCTGATATAGGTGAGAAAGATATCCATATAATTTAAAATTTCCCTTTTGCCATGCTCTCCAACTTCGCCGTAGCGGAAGCGATCGCGACATTCGAATCACCCATACTTTTGATCAACTCTTTGGCTTCTTCGAGCGATTTGCCCACATCGCTCTCTTCGCCCGTGATGGCGACGGCACCGTCAGCCAGAACGGAGACTTTTCCTTCGTCGACTTTCACGTGGCCCCAGTTGATCGCGACCAACTCCTTTTTCCCGTCGGCTTTTTCGAATTCGATGACGCCACTGTTAAGAAGTGAAACGAGTGACGCATGGCCGGGAAGTACGCCAAATTCGCCTTCGCTGCCCGGCAGCGTCACGCTTTTGACCTCCCCGTCGAAAATGACGCCATGGGGTGTCGTGATTTCCAGTTTCATTGTATTCATCTGTTATCCTTCAAAAGGAGGGGCGATGCCCTATCCTTTCATTTTTTCAGCTTTTTCCAAAGCCTCTTGCATATTACCTACCATATAGAATGCGTTTTCAGGCAGATGGTCATATTTACCTTCCAAAATTCCTTTGAAACCTTCCAGTGTCTCTTCGAGTGAAACATACTTTCCTGGACTTCCGGTGAAGACTTCCGCGACGAAGAACGGCTGAGAGAGGAATTTCTCCACTTTTCTCGCTCTTTCGACGATCTGTTTGTCCTCTTCGCTAAGCTCGTCCATACCCAGAATCGCGATGATATCCTGCAGATCTTTGTACTTCTGCAAAATCGCCTGGATACCACGTGCGATGTTGTAGTGTTCCTCACCGATGATTTGGGGATCGAGCATTCTGGAAGTCGAATCGAGTGGATCGACCGCAGGATAGATACCCTTTTCGGCGATACTTCTGTTCAAAACCGTCGTCGCATCGAGGTGTGCGAAAACCGTCGCGGGAGCAGGATCCGTCAAGTCGTCCGCAGGAACGTATACCGCCTGTACGGATGTGATCGAACCCTTCTTGGTCGATGTGATTCTCTCCTGAAGCGCACCCATCTCGCGCGCCAGTGTAGGCTGGTATCCCACCGCGGAAGGAATACGACCCAACAATGCGGACATCTCGGAACCAGACTGCGCGAATCGGAAGATATTGTCGATGAACATCAAAACGTCCAGACCCATTTCGTCCCTGAAATACTCGGCCATCGTAATACCCGTCAGCGCGATTCTGTTTCTCGCTCCGGGAGGTTCGCTCATCTGTCCGTAACAGAGGGCGACTTTATCCAAAACGTTCGACTCTTTCATCTCGTTGTAGAGATCGTTACCCTCTCTGGTCCGCTCACCGACACCCGCGAATACGGAGTAGCCGCTGTGTTTGAACGCGACGTTGTGGATGAGCTCCATGATGATGACGGTTTTACCGACACCCGCACCACCGAACAGACCGACTTTACCACCCTTGGCGTAGGGAGCGAGCAGATCGACGACTTTGATACCCGTCTCGAAAATCTCGCTTTTGGTACTCTGATCTTCGAATGGAGGAGGATCTCTGTGGATAGACCAGTAGTTTTTGGCTTTGACGGGTTCGCCTTCGTCGATCACATCGCCGATGACGTTGAAAATTCTACCCAGTACCTCTTCGCCTACGGGTACTTTGATCGGGCTTCCCAGCGCCTTGACTTCCATGCCTCTTTGAAGGCCTTCACTCATATCCATCGCGATCGTTCGCACTCTGTTGTCACCGACATGTGCGGCCACTTCGAGAATCAATCTCTGATCCTTGCCATCCAGTTTGTAATTTACCTCGATCGCTTCGTTGATCGCGGGCAGATATCCCTCGAAATCAACGTCGACGACGGGACCCATAACCTGTGAAATAACACCTTTCATCTCTATTAGCTCCTTATTTTGCTCTTATTTTAATGATTCCATACCGCTGATAATCTCTATCAACTCTGTCGTAATCGCTTCCTGTCTCGCTTTGTTGTACTGGATCGTCAACTCTTTCACACGCTCTTTGGCGTTGTTGGTCGCATTGTCCATCGCCTGCATCCTCGCGCTGTGTTCGGCGGCCAGTGAATCGATCAACGAGAAGAACATATTGTATTCGATATATTTTTTGATCAGTGAATCGAGTACCTTCTCCTCGTTTTCGGCTTCGACCTCGAGCATCGATTCCGAAGCGGTCGCCTCTACCTCCAACGCATCGACCGGCATCAAATTGACCTGTTTGATCTGCTGCGTGATCATGTTTTTATAACCGTTGTGAACGAGGACAACTTTATCCGTCGCCCCTTCCATGAAGTCATCCACCGCTTTCTGGATCACCTCCTGGGCCTTCTCGTAGGTGGGAGCGGAACTCACGCCGATCTCTTTTTCGAGCATTTCGGTTCCCTGGAAATTGAAAAAATCGATTCCTTTGCGTCCGACCGCTCTGAGCCTGATCTTCGCTCCTTTTGCTTTGTACTCCTCCATCAATTGACGAACACGCTTGATCGTCTGGATATTGAAGCCACCGCACAGACCTTTGTCCGCCGTGATGAAAAGAATGTCGACCACTTTGGGGTTTTCGACGACGTCGAAAAATTTGCTTGTCGATCCTCCCACCTTGAAGTGGTTGATCTTTTCGGCGATCTCGGAAAGCATCTCGTTCAATTTGTCGGCATAGACTCTCGCACGCTTGGCCGCCTCTTCCGCCCGTCTGAGTTTGGCGGTGGAGACGAGCTTCATCGCGCGCGTCGTCTTCTGCGTATTTTTGACGCTCGTGATGTTTCTCTTGATATCTTTCAAATTTGCCATGATCAGCCTTATTTAACTATGAATGTTGCTTTGAACTCTTCCAATACCTTATTGAGCTGTTCTTTGGTCTCGTCGTCGATCTTCTTCTCCGTTCTGATTTTCTCGAGCAGATCCGGATATTTCGCCTCTACGTAAGGATGGAGCTCCGCTTCGAATTTCGTGACGTCCTCGACTGCGATATCATCTAGGAAACCGTTCGCACCCGCATAGATGATGATCACCTGCTTCTCGATCGGAAGCGGAGAGTAGGGAGGCTGCTTCAAAACCTCGACCATTCTCTGTCCACGCTCGAGTTGTTTTCTACTCGTCTCGTCCAGATCGGAAGCGAATTGTGCGAACGCCTGAAGCTCTCGATACTGCGCGAGATCGAGTCTGAGCGTTCCGGAGACCTGTTTGGTCGCTTTGATCTGGGCAGCACCACCGACCCTAGAGACGGAAAGACCGACGTTGATCGCAGGTCGGATACCGGAGTTGAAAAGGTCGGTTTCGAGGAAAATCTGACCGTCGGTGATCGAAATGACGTTCGTCGGGATATAGGCGGAGACGTCACCGGCCTGTGTCTCGATGATCGGCAGCGCTGTCATGGAACCAGCCCCTAATTCGTCACTCAGTTTCGCGGCTCTTTCGAGAAGTCGGGAGTGGAGGTAGAAAACATCGCCGGGATAGGCTTCACGTCCCGGAGGTCTTCTTAGAATCAGCGACATCTCTCTGTAGGCGACCGCATGTTTGGAAAGATCGTCATAAACGATCAGGGCATGGCGGGAGTTGTCTCTGAAATATTCACCCATCGTCACACCCGCATAAGGTGCCAGGAACTGAAGCGCGGCGGAATCGCTCGCACCTGCGGCGACGACGATCGTATACTCCATCGCACCATGCTCTTCGAGCTTCTTGACCACCTGTGCGATGGTGGATTGTTTCTGACCAATCGCTACGTAGATACAGATGACATCCTCACCCTTTTGGTTGATGATCGCATCGATCGCGACGGTCGTTTTACCCGTCTGTCTGTCACCGATGATCAACTCCCTCTGCCCTCTTCCGATTGGAACGAGCGCATCGATCGCCTTGATACCTGTTTGCAGAGGTTCATGTACAGATTTTCTCGCCATGATCCCCGGAGCCTTCTCTTCGACGAATCTCAACTCCTTCGCATCGATCGCCCCTTTACCGTCGATCGGATCTCCCAGAGGATTCACGACCCTTCCGACCATCGCATCGCCTACCGGCACTTTCAGCAATCTTCCGAGTCGTTTGACCGAAGTGCCTTCATGAATGCCTTCACCCTTTCCAAGAACGACGACACCGACATTGGACTCCTCCAGGTTCAGCGCCATTCCTCTATCACCCGTCTCGAACTCGACCATCTCACCGGCCATGACGTTGTTCAATCCGTAAACCCTCGCGATACCGTCACCGAACTGGACGACTTTACCCGTCTCTTCGATCTCCACATTCAGTTCGAAATTTTCGATTCTCTCCTGAATGAGAGCGCTGATCTCGTCAGCTTTCACTTTTGCACTCACTAACTACTCCTTTATAATTTTTATATTGCTTTTAAGATGAAATCCGCCATCTGGGCTTTGAGCCGCTCGGCCGAAAAACCGACCTCCACACCCAGGCTGTCGATCTCCACTTTCACGCCCGGATAGGCACCCACTTCGTTTTTCAGTCTGATCTTCGCCCCGAGTCTGTCGCTCAACCTCTTTTCGATCTCCTTCAGCTCTTTGGCATCGATTTTGAAATCGCTGAGCACGACACCTTCGTACTCGTTTTTGATGCGGGAGATCTGCTCGGCGATCTCGTCGACGATTTTGGGTAGCATCTCCAGCCGGTCATGCTCACCGAGTATCTTGATGAAATTGGTCAATTTCTCATCCGGTTTGTCTATCAGCGAGAGGATAAATTCCACCCTCTCCGCTCTCTTGATTTCACTATCTTGCAAAATCGCCTGCAGTTTGCTGTTGTCATACGCCTCTTTCAGGGGCAAGAGCTTTTTGTAAACCTCTTCGATCCCTTTGGGACCCGTCACATTCAGCAACGCCTTGACATATTTTTTCGCTATCGCATCGCTCATCTACGCCACCTTCTTTTTGATGATCGAGAGAAGATCCTCGTTTTTGAGGCCGACCCCTTTGCCCTGGAACATCTCTTCCAGCACTTCGTTCACGACCTCTCTGGCCATCTTCTTCTCTTCGGCTTCCTGACGTTCGGCATGCGCCTTCTTCAACGCGGCGATCTCCAGTTCAAGATCTTTCGCGATCTTTTCACTCAAAATTTTCGCCTCTTTTTTCGCGGTCTCGACCAACGAAACGGCACTCTCTTTCGCCTCTTCCGCTTTTTTGATCGCCTGCTCCTTCTCCTCTTTGGAAGCTTTGAGCTTCTCCTGGATCGTGCTAAGCTGTGCAGCTATCCCTTCGGATCTTCCGACGAAAAAAGCTTTGATCTTGTCCGCGATCAAATACCAGAGGATCGCGGCGAAAATGGCGAAATTCACCAATCTC
The DNA here is from genome assembly GCA_964443745.1 of uncultured Campylobacterales bacterium. Lineage (GTDB taxonomy): Bacteria > Campylobacterota > Campylobacteria > Campylobacterales > QNZT01 > CAYUEN01. Next base: position 30,790 of record CAYUEN010000010.1, read on the forward strand.
GGCCAGAAATCCGTTCCCCCTTCGGCTTCGGCACCCGACGCCGACACCACAACCGGTACCGCCAACAGTGCCAGCAGTACGATAGAGATCTTCTTCAAACCCACTCCTTTTAGATATTTTTGATTTTTGCCTGCAGGGCTTTTTGATAAGTGCCCAGATTCGCCGTCAACTCTTTTTTCAGGTTTTCACGCTCTTTGGAGAGATTCTCCAGAAAAGACTGATATTCGCTTTCGAGCTTCTCCTGAAGCGACGCGATCTCTTTGGCGGCCGCCTCTTTCGCTTTGGCAACGGCACTCTCTCTGATTTTCGCCGCTTCGCTTTTGGCTTCCGCAATCGTATCGTGCGCTCTGCTCAGCGCCTCATCGACCTCTTCGCTGTTTTCATCCACATTCGCCATATCCTGCTCGATCGAATCCTCGCGTTTGCGCATAAACGCCAACAGCGGCTGATAGAGCATCGCATTCAAAGCGAAAACGAGGAAAAGAAAAACGACGGTCGTAAAAATGAGAAGACCTAAACTTATGTCCAACATGGGGCCACCTTTGTAAGAATTTTGTCAAAATTGGGGGATTTTATCATAAACATCATAAAGATTGATTTAATCACGATCGAACAGAGCTTCCAGTTTTTCGGCATCGGCGGGAGATTTGACCGCGATAACGATTCCCTGAGAGTTTCGCTTTGCGGATATACCAAGCATATTGAACTTTTCGATCAAAGAGGTACAATCTATTTCCGTTTTTCGTTTCTGCGTCCTCGCATCTTTTTCAGCGGGAGGCGTTTTGATATTTTTGACCAACTCTTCGGATTCACGCACACTCAACTTCTGCCCGACAATCGTATCGGCTATCAGCTTCTCCGTCTCCTCGTCCAAGCCGACCAGCACTTTCGCGTGTCCCTGGGTGAGTTTGTGGGTATTGAGCAACTCCTGTGTATAGGGTGTAAGCGAGAGCAGGCGCAGGGTGTTGGTGATTTGGGATCTGCTTTTGTGCAGAATGTCACTGAGTTCCTCCTGGGTGATGGCGTACTCTTCGATCAACTCTTTGTAGGAGTGTGCCAATTCGAGCGGAGAGAGCTCTTCACGCTGAATGTTTTCGATCAGTGCGAGTTCCCTAAGATTTTTCGATTCGAAATCCGCTACGATCGCTTCGATCGTATCCATACCCGCCAGCTTCGTCGCACGCAACCGCCGCTCTCCGGCAATCAACATATATCCATCGTCCTTTTCCACCACGATGATCGGCTGCAACAATCCATGTTGACGTATCGATTCGGAAAGCTCCCGGAGCGCATTTTCATCAAAATGTTTTCGAGGCTGATAGATATTGGGGGAGATGGCTTCTACCGGCAGAATCCGGATCTTGGATCTGTCTCCGCTGTCTATGTCCTGCTTGTACGCATCTTCGACATCATCAAGAATCGCACTGAGACCACGCCCGAGTTTCTGTTTTGCCATACTTTAACTCCTTCCCTAACCGGCGGCCAGAATGGACTGGGCCAGATTCTGATACGCCACACTGCCGGCCGATTTGATATCGTAGAGCATGATCGGTTTGCCAAAGCTAGGAGATTCGGCGAGTTTGATATTTCTTGGAATGACGACGAACTCTTCCCCCTTTTCGCCGAGAAAAAGTTTGTTCTTGAAATGCTGTTCCAGATCGAGCAACACCTGTTTGGAGAGGTTGTTCTGCGAACTGTACATCGTCGGCAGAAAGCCTTTGATACGGAGTTTCGGATTGATGGTACGCTTGATCAACTTGACGGTATTGAGCAGTTGAGCAAGTCCCTCCAGCGCATAGAATTCGCACTGGATGGGAATGATGACCGAATGGGCGGCTCCCAGGGCGTTGATCGTCAACGGCCCCAATGCGGGAGGAGAGTCGAGAATGATATAGTCGTATGCATCGACCAACTCTTGCAGGCTTCGTTTGAGCAACAGCTCCTTGCCTTTGGTCTTTTGATCGTAAAACTCCTTTTCGATCCCTACCAGGCCGATGTTGGACGGAACCAGATGGAGTGTGGAGAGTTCCGTCTCCAAAATCACTTCCGAAAGCTTTTTGATACCGATCATGACATGGTATATATTGAATTCATAATCGCTTCTGGCAAACCCGAGTCCCGTAGTCGCGTTCGCCTGCGGATCGATATCGATCAGCAAGACCCGCTTCTCCGCCGCAGCCAGAAAAGCCGCCAGATTGACCGCCGTAGTCGTCTTGCCGACTCCCCCTTTTTGGTTCGCTATCGCTATGACTTCACTCATCTTTGATTGTATACCCTTCTGTTTCCAATCTGTACGGAGCCGTCTTCCAACAACACCGCATTCTCCAAAGAGACACGCCTCCGTGTCTCCATATCATGAACGGAAAAAAGCTTCGATTTTTCAAATTCTACCCGATATTTTCTAAAAACATCCTTCCAAAAAAGGGGTGATTTTAGTTTCGAAAAGTAAGCATACAGTAGTGTTTCGGAATCGATTTCAATATCCAAAACGGCACACATCTTAGGTGCCGTTTTGAGATTCAGACCGATCGAACAGACGACGCTTCCGCCTCCGGCGATATGGGTGATCGTTCCGCCCGCTTTCTTCGCTCCGAGAAAAAAATCGTTGGGCCATTTGAGCCAGATTTTCGAACCGGCCTCCGCCAACACTTCGCGCATCAGCCAGGAGAAGTAGATGGAGATCGAGGGAAGCGGAAGATCTTCGGGAAGTCTCTCTCTCGGCAGCGCGAAGGAGAGAAAGAGATTGCCCTCCCCTCCCATCCACGAAGAGCCCCGACTCCCCACTCCGCAAGACTGCTCTTTCGCCACCACCGCCACGGGTGCTCGTAACGAACCCTCCTTGAGGGCGTCGATCAAATAGGTATGCGTCGAAGGGAGCGATTCAAAAAAGCGAATCTCCAATTTTGAGCCTTTTGCCTCTGATATACGCCGCCGCATCCATCTCCTTTTTCGAGGGAGGCTGGAGTCTTTCGATCTTCAGACTTCCCCGGCTGCAGCCGACGACGACACTCTCCCCCTCGATACGCAGAACCTCACCCGCCTTGTGGGGCGTCTCTTCTTCCATGATCGAAACCCCTTTGAGCTTCAGACCGCCGGGCAGATAGATACCGGGCCAGTGGACAAAAGCGCGATATCTGGCTTCCACCTCCAAAGCGTCCTCGAGCTTGACGAGACCGTCGGCCTTGGTGATCTTGGGCGCGTAGGTGGCTTCGCAGTCGTTTTGCGGTATCGGCACGAGATGGCGGTAGCGCTCCAAAATCCGCGGGGTTAGCTCCGCGGCGAGATCGGAGAGGCGATTGAAAAGCGTCGGCGCGTCCATCTGGCCGATCTTTTGATAACTCCACCCCAGCATCGCCCCCGTATCGAGCCCCTCGTCCATCAGCATCGCGGTGACGCCGGTATGAATCTCTCTGTTCAAAATCGCCGCCTGGATCGGGCTCGCCCCCCGATATTTGGGTAGAAGCGAAGCATGCAGATTGATACAGGGCGCCAGATCGAGCACCGCTTTGGGAAGAATCTGCCCGAAAGCCGCCACCACGATGAAATCCGCCTTCGCCTCCGCGATCTTTTCGACACTCTCTCGATGCTTCAGGCTCACGGGTTGGTAGATTTCGATCCGCGATCCGATCTCCTGCAGATAGCGTTTGGTATCGGGGGGCGTCAAAATCCGTTTGCGACCGACGGGCCTATCCGGCTGGGTCACGAGCAGCGCCACTTCGATCCCCTCCGTTTCGATCAGACGGCGCAGTATCCGCGTCGCATAATCGGGGGTACCCATAAAAACGACTCTCATGAAGCCTCACCCGCAAATAGCGTCCCGCCCGTCTGTATCCCTTCGAGCAGGAAGTTCTCGGCGTTTTTCAGATCGAATCCACTCGTCATATACATCCGCCTACCGTTTTCGAGCAGGAATTTCGCCGCCTTGAGCTTGGTCACGATACCGCCCGTTGCGAAACTGTGATGCGGCGTGCAGGGATCCTCCAGATCCTTTTCGTCGATTCTGGAGACGAAGCTATAACACCTCGCGTCGGGATTGGTGCGGGGATCGCTGTCGTAATAGCCGTCGATATCGGAAAGAATCACGAGCATATCGGCATCGAAAAAGTGGGTCACGCGTGCGGAAAGTTGGTCGTTGTCTCCAAAAACCAGCTCCTCCGTGGCGGTGGTGTCGTTTTCGTTGATGATCGGTATCACGTTGTGATGTAGCAGTGTTTCCACCGCGTTTTTCGCATGGCGTGTCCTTCGGATCGAGTCGAAGTCGTCTCCGGTAATCAGCAGTTGTGCGGTCAGGATACCGAAAGGGTCGAATTTCTTCTGATAGACACTCATCAGATAGGGTTGACCCACCGCCGCGATCGCCTGACGGTTGGCCAGAATTTTCTTGTCTATTTTCAGTTTCGAATATCCCGCAGCCACGGCGCCGGAAGAGACGAGAATCACTTCGTAACGTGACTGGAGTTTCGCCAAAAAAGCGACCAGAGCACTGATGCGCTCTCTTGCGAGCCGATTGTGTTCGCTCAGCACATGGGTGCCTACCTTGACGACGATTCTCTTCATGATCGGCTCGCTTTGGAGGCGGCCAGCAAGGCGAAGATCAACGGCTTGACGTTTCGCTTCGTAACCGACGAAATCGGGGCCACGAAAAAGGGATTTCGGTGATCGTAACTATCGATATCCTGCACGAAAACGGGCAACTCCGGATCGAACCGGTAGGTATCCTCCGTGCGACGGGGTTTAAGACCGATGTGATTCAAGAAGGCTTCGATCTTCGACCCCGCCTCTTCGGGATCGATCGCATCCACACGTGTCAAGGCGATCGCGTAGTCACGACCAAAAAGCGCTTTCGAAAATCCAGCCAACTCTTTTCTGAGCGTATCGTACTGCTCTTCGAGGCTGCGGTAGTTGGCGATATCGAGCATAAAAAGCAGAAAATGCGTCCGTTCGATATGGCGCAGAAAGTCGATCCCGAGCCCCTTGCCTTCACTCGCACCGCCGATGATCCCGGGAATATCCGCCATCACGAACGAACTGAATTCATCCGCCCTGACGACTCCAAGCTTGGGGGTAAGCGTCGTAAACTCGTAATCGGCGATCTCGGGCTGAGCGTTGGAGATGGAGGAGATCAGCGTCGATTTTCCGACGTTCGGAAATCCCACGAGCCCCACATCAGCAATCAGTTTGAGCTCCAATCTCACCTCTTTGCATTCGCCCGGAAGTCCGGGCTGGGCGTAGGTGGGACGCTGGTTGGTCGGACTTTTGAAATGCCAGTTTCCAAGTCCGCCTTTGCCGCCCTCGAGAAACTTCACCTTCTGTCCGTCTTCGATCAGATCGAGCAGCACTTCACCGCTTTGGGCGTCGATCACCTGCGTACCCGGAGGTACGGTGACATAGAGAGATTCCCCCTTTTTACCGTACTTCTTCCGTCCCTCTCCGGGGCGACCGTTTTGTGCCTTGAGCTTTTTTTTGCCCCTGAAACTGGAGAGCGTATGGCTGTTTTTGTCGACAACGAAAAAAACATCCCCTCCGCGCCCGCCGTCACCGCCGTCGGGTCCTCCTTTGAGAACGAATTTCTCCTGCCGGAACGACACGGCGCCCGCGCCACCTTTGCCGGAGCAGAGCTCCAGCCGGACATGATCTATAAACATACGATTGATTACCTTCGATTTGATATTGCGCGGATTATACCAAAAAAACGGGGATTTGCCCACCCCTCTATTTTCGGATGTACGTCATGTAGCGGTTTTGATCGACCTCTTTGGCGTAGACGTCGTGTCCCTGCTCTTTGAGCGTATCGATCAAGGGAGAGGGGAGAAAGTCGGTTTTCAGCAGCACGATTTCCCCTTTGTCGAGCGATTTGAGCGCTTTGGAGATTTCGGCGAGTGGATTTTTGCCCTGATCGAGCAATACGCCGCCGTCGATCTCGACCTTGGCCGGTTCGGTGATCCACGCCGGCATCTCCTCCGCCTCAGAAGTCTCTTCCTCTTCGATCTTCTTCAACGCTACAAGCCCCACCTCTTTGCGCAGACGGTTCACCAGATCTAGCGTCTCGTATCCGCCGATCCTGGCCACCTGCGTGAGTGTCGCGATCCTGGCCACGGTACGACGCAGTATCGGATTTTTGAGCTTCTTGTATTTGGGGTTGAGCGCCATCAAAAACGCTTCCAGTTCGGGATAGGCGCTCAAAAGATCGTTTACCTTCGTGCGCGGTGTGATATCGAGTTTGTCATTTTTCATCTTTTTCCTTTCCAAAATGCATCATCCATCTGACGCTGTAAAATAGATAGATCGCACCGATCACCAAAAACGAAGCGCCGCTTCTAAACAGCAGATCGCTGCCAAAAAGCAACCCCAACCCGCCCAATACCGTGCCGATCGCGGTAAACCAAAACTCGAAATCGGAAGCTTTGAGCGGAACCATCTCCGCCAGCATCGGTACGCGCTCTTTGCCCACGAGCGGACTGTAACGCTCGAACCAAACCAGAAAAGGGACGATTTTGTAGAGATGACCGTTGATCAAAAAGGCGAAAAAACCCATCGTCAAAAACCACGCGGCCCCCATTCCCACGCGCTCGCCGCCACCCAGAAGCATCGCAATTCCCAACACCAACGCCACCAGCAGCGAACCATAACCGAAAAACATCGATTTCGCCCAGATATCGTTCTCTTTTCGTGCGCGCGTTTTGTAGATCAGCCAAATCTGGAAAAGATAGAGGGCCGTCGCGACAAAGAGCGTGACCATCGCGAGAAATCGCATCCAATCGGCATCGAAGAGGGTCGCGACCAGATAGAAAAGCACACCCCCGGTCATAGTGACAAAAGCGCGATTTACCGGTTTTTCGTCAAATCCGTGCGCCAATCCGAACATCGGCAGCAAAATCATACTCATTCCCACGATCGTCAGCGTCACATAGCCCCCCAACACCAATACGATATGGGCACGCAACCATTTCTGCAGATCCACGCCCACTCCGACTCCGATTCCCAGAGCCATCATAAATCCCACCAGAATACCGAGCAACAAAAAGGCGTTGGTCACTCCGACCGTCTTGACCGTCAAAGAGATATGCTCCACCTTTCTAAGCGTCAGCAGCGTATCGGCCAGAAAGATCAACATCGAAACCAGCACGAACATCCCGCCGTAGGGAAGCACCGAAGGAAACAACCAGAATCCGACCACCATCATCAGCGTGCCCACCAGCAGCAGCGGCCAGATCAGATAGTAGAAGTCGACACTGAAATGGCCTACCTCCAGCACTACCGGCACCAGTTGCGCCATCGCACCGAAAATGACCATCATCACATATCCGAGCAAAAAAAGATGCGCCCACCCCACCACGCCGATATCCAGATGGTCCGCCCCTCCGCCGAAACCGAGCAGAGCCACGGCCGAAAGCAGATAGAAGAAGGAACCGATCATGAAAAAGGGAGAGATGAGCGAAAACGGGGGAGCGAACTCCCGGGAGATATTGAACATCACACACTCCGAAAATCGATTTTCGTAATTATAGGACTAATTTACTCTTATTTAGTTGATCCAGATCAAGAAAGGGAGATCTCCGAACCCACCGAAAAAGGAAAATTTCCGCATTTTTCCCTTTACTGGCTTTTCTTGTCAAAATTTAACGATATATTTATATCCCTCTTTTTATTTTCAAACAGTTTCCAATTCAAGCTGGGCAAATTATGGCTACCTCGTTGCATTTGAAATTAGCGATAGTCTAATTGATAGGATAGAAAAATTGAATCAATCATTTAGGGACCGGCCGTTGAAAAATATCGCGACGGCATCCCCAAAAGAGGGCTGCCGTTCGATCGACGACTCCTACTCGATCGTGAAGGTTTCGGTTTTGAAGATACGGAAAGAACGCGCGATCTCGCTCTTTTGCAAATCGAGTTTTTCGACCATTTTGGGATTGACCAGATAGTATCCGATCGTCACTTCGACTCTATCTCCCTTCCGAAGCTTGTAGGGATAATGTACGACCCGCTTTTCGTTGGCTTTGACGGAGGTATCCTTCACGATCTCTTTCGCCAGCCAAGGAGGCGTCGGCTTACCGTCCGCTCCGATCGCTCTGAGAAAATCGACCGGTTCAAAACTTCGGGTTTTCTCCCCTCTGGTGACTTTGAGTCTCAATTGCATCACCCGCATCGGATGGAGAGAGAGGGCGTGGGAACTTTTGTTGTTGACGGCTATATCGAAAGCGTCGATTCCCCGCAACAATTCGATATCGACATATCGCCGAAGCATATCCAGATGGGTGTGCGTCCCCGGAAAACCATGAAAGGTATGCCTTTTCGTCTCTCTCAAGGTGGAGACGCTTCCTTCCACCTTCGGCATATGGCAACTGACGCAGTTCGCGCCGTCAAGTTCGTTCTTGATGTTGGTCGAGCAGACGTTCATCCCGAATTTGTTCTTTTTGTGCGAATGGCATCCGATACAGACGTTTCCGTTGTTGAAATGCTCGCTATTTGTAAGGATCTTATGAAAAGGGGATTTGATATGCTCTCTTCTGGTACCGAAATAGGCTTTGGGGGCTCTAGCGATGATGTTTTTGTTCAATTTCTCTCCATGTTCGATCCCTTCGATTCGATGACAATAGGCACATGAAACACCTTCTGCCTGCGTGGTATCGTTCGCATCGGGCACGACTCCGTTGTGTTCGGCTACGAGCGCTTCGAGATTTTTGGCCGCCGGCGTATGGCATCTGGCACATCCGTAGGACTGCATCTTTAGATTTTTGGGGTGTTTCTTCCAGACCGCCGCGTGGATTTCGTCTTTGAAAATCGAAGCGTTTCTATGCTGGGAACTTTGAAACTCTTCGTAGATTTTCGGATGACACTCTTTGCAGGTGCGACTCGGTTCGAATGTCTGGTTGGCCCATAACGAGACACCCCAGAACATTCCGGCTACGATCAGCTTCTGTATTTTCATGATCTTCTCCCTCCTCTATACAATCAAGGTCGACATTATAGCGCCAAATCACTTGAACGTCTCCGCCAAACTCAAACATTTTTCGCTATAATGCAACAAAACCTGACCTTTCGCAAGGAGAGAGATGCATTTTGAGACCTACCCTTTCGAGAAGCTCAACGCGCTTCTGGAGGATATCACCCCGAATCCCGACCTGGAGCCGCTGACGCTCACGATCGGCGAACCTCAGTTTCCCACTCCCGGCTTCATCCAGCAAACACTCAAAAACAACACCGATTTGCTCAACAAATACCCCGCATCCGCCGGCGAGCCGGTTCTGAAAAATGCTCAAATCTCCTTTTTCGAGCGACGTTTCGGCGTACGCCTGGCTCCCTCTCAGCTGATTCCCGCCTTCGGGACGCGCGAAGTGCTCTTCAACTTTCCGCAATTTTTGCTTTTCGAAAAAGAAGAGCCGGCTATGGCTTTCACCAATCCCTTCTACCAGATCTACGAAGGGGCCGCCATCGCTAGCCGCGCGAAGATCTTTCATCTGAATCTTACCAAGCAAAACGCCTACCGCGTCGAACCCGATCCCGATCTTCTGCGAAAATGCGACCTGGTGATTCTCAATTTTCCCAACAACCCCACCGGAGCGAGTATGGATATGGACGGGCTCAAAGCGTGGGCCGAAGCGGCGCTTAGATACGATTTCGTTCTGATCAACGACGAATGCTACAGCGAAATCCACTACGACGAAAACGATCCCGACCCCACGCTGCTCGAAGCGGCGCTCGCGATCGGAAACGACACCTTCAAAAACACGATCGTCGTCAACTCCCTCTCCAAGCGCAGCTCCGCACCGGGTCTTCGATCGGGATTCATCGCAGGAGACGCCCGAATCCTCGAAGCCTATATGCGCTATCGCACCTATCTGGGATGCGCCTCCCCGCTCCCGCTACAATACGCCGCCACCGCCGCGTGGAGCGACGAAAAACATGTGGTCGAAAACCGCGCACGCTACCGACGCAATTTCGACCTCGCCAGAGAGATTCTGAAAATCACCCCTCCCCGCTCCACCTTCTATCTCTGGATGGAAGTGGAGGACGATATCGCCTTTACGCGGGCCGCATGGCAGTTGATGCATCTGAAACTCCTGCCGGGCGCTTTTCTGAGCCGAGGCGCGTTCGAGACAAAACATGTACGCATCGCGCTGGTGGACAACGAAGCCCGTACCAAAGAGGCGCTACTTCGTATCGAAGCGCTCAGGAGCACGCTCTGATGGCGAACAAAATCCACTTCATCGGCATCGGAGGTATCGGCCTTTCGGCATTGGCGCGTTTTCTCAAACAGAGCGGATACGAAATCAGCGGAAGCGATATGAAGGAGTCACCGATCACCCGTATGCTCAGGGCCGAGGGTATCACCGTTTCGACACCGCAGGCGGCCGAAAACATCACCGATCAGGATATTGTGATCCACTCCGCCGCCGTCAAACCGGACAATATCGAACTTCTCGAAGCCAGACGCCGCGGCAAACTCGTCCTTTCCCGCAAGGAGGCCCTTCCCTTCATCCTCAAAAACAAACGCCTCTTCGCCGTCGCCGGCGCCCACGGCAAAAGTACCACCAGCGCGATGCTCGCCTCCGTTATCGACGGCTCGGTCATCATCGGTGCGGAGAGCAAACAGTTCGGCTCGAACATGCACTACGAAGAGAGCGACGATCTGATCTTCGAAGCGGACGAAAGCGACGCCAGCTTTCTAAACACCAACCCCTACGTCGCGATCGTCACCAACGCCGAGCCAGAACATATGGAAAACTACGACTACGATCTGGCCAAATTCTACGCCGCCTACCGTCTTTTCATCGAAAAGGCGAAGATTCGCGTACTCAACGCCGAAGATCCCTTTCTGGGATCGTTACGGGATATCGAGGCGATCCGCCTCTATCCGGGCCGAGATATCCGATCGATCCGAACCGTTCTGCGGGGGAACGACCCCTACACCTCTTTCGTACTGAAGGATCTGGGCACTTTCGAAGTCTACGGCGTGGGCGAGCACATCGCGATCAACGCCTCCCTCACGATTCTCGCCGCACTGACCCAAAAGAGCCTCGAAGAGGTGAGGGAGCGGATCAGGGAGTACAGAGGGATCAAAAAACGCTTCGACATTCTCCACAAAGAGAAAACCCGCATCGTGATCGACGACTACGCCCACCACCCTACCGAAATCGAAGCGACGATCAAATCGGCGCGCAAATACGCCAGGCTTATGGGGCTGAAGAAGGTGGTGGCGATCTGGCAACCGCATAAATACTCCCGCACGATCGACAATCTGGACAAATTCAAGGAGTGTTTCGCCGGCATAGACGAACTGGTGATCCTGCCGGTCTACAGCGTGGGAGAAAAGAAGCGGGAGATCGACTTTAAGAAACATTTCGGCAAATACCGTCCTATTTTCGCCGACCGCATCGAGCGCAAAGAGGGCCATATCCGGCTTCTGAGAGGCCGCACGCAGGTCGAAGAGCTCGAAAACGGCTTGATCATCGGATTGGGCGCTGGGGATATCACCTATCAGCTTCGGGGGGAGATGTGATCCAGTTTCTGCTCGGTATCCTCTTTCTGATCTTTCTCTCCACCGTGATCGCCCATCGCAAAGAGTTCATCTCCGCCCGCACACGCGTAACGATCTTCAAGCTGCTCGCCGCCCTTATCGGACTGATTCTGCTCTACGAATTCTCCACCACACGCGAAGAGGCGAAAATCAGGCGTATCATGGATGCCTACGAGCAGGGGAAAACCCTGATATGCGACGGCCATGAAGTCTCTTTCGAAACCTATCTTCTGGAAACCGGCACCCTCTCTTTTCAAGCCAGAGAACGTTACAGAAACATCCGCGGACTGATCTTTCCCGTCGCCTCCTGCACAATCAAAGAGGAGCGATGAAAGAGATTCTCTCCAAACTCGATCTTGCGGAGTATGTCGGTGCGTTCGAAGCTTTTCTCGCCCGCCCGAAACCTCTTTATATGGAAGGTGACGCCAATTTGCACCATCGCTTCATCCGATCGCTCCAAAAAACCCAATTCAAGGCTCCACCTCCGATCGAAAATCTCGATACGCCCCTGATGTATCTGCAAAAATCGGGCACCCTCAAACTCTACGAATTGTATGAATTCGTCAAGATCGTGGGATATTTTCTCTATCTCAAGAAGCTTCCTTTCGAAGCACCGGTGGATGCGTGGCTGGAGAAGATCGTCATCCCCGAGGAGATTCTCGAAATCACCCGCTATTTCGACCCCAAAGGCAACCTCTCCGAATCGATCGACGAACGCTTCATACATATCAACGAGGCACTCAAGCGCAACAAGGAGCAGATCAAGGAGATCCTCAGACGCCTCCTCTCCTCTCCCAAGATCTCCCCCTATCTGGTGGATCGACAGATCCATTATATCGACGCGAGCGAAACGCTGCTGGTACGCGGCGGCTTCAACCACGTCCTCAAAGGAAGCGTCGCCGCCAGATCCAGCGGAGGCTACTTCTACGTCATCCCCGATCTGATCGACAAACTGCGCAAGCACGAAGCCGAACTGCTCAGCCGACAGGACGAACTCATCTATGAATACGAAAAGAGGATTTCCGCCGTTTTCACGAGATTTCTTCCTTTCTTGCGTTTTGTAAACGGCGCTTTCGACCGCTTCGACGCCTGGCAAGCGAGACTTTTTTTCGCCCGCTCAAAATCGTTGGAATTCATCACGCCCGCGCGCGATCGCCGCATCAGGCTCTCCGCTTTCGCCCATCCGGCCCTCCATGATCCCAAGCCGATCTCGATCGATTTCGACAAAAAAATACTGATGATCACGGGTGTCAACGCCGGCGGCAAGACGATGCTGCTCAAATCGATACTGAGTGCGGTATTCATGGCCAAATATCTGCTTCCGATGCGTATCGACGCGGCGCGCTCGCACATCGGCCACTTCAAGGAGATCGTCGCGATCATCGACGACCCCCAGAACGTCAAAAACGACATCTCCACCTTCGCCGGACGGATGATGGAGTTTTCGAAACTCTTCGGCAAGAAGGGGTTCATCGCGGGAGTGGACGAAATCGAATTGGGAACCGACTCCGACGAAGCGGCGAGTCTGTTCAAAGTGATTCTCGAGAAACTGATGCAAAAAGAGGTCAAAATCGTCATCACCACCCACCACAAACGACTCGCCGCGATGATGGCGACCCATGAAGAGGTGGAACTCGCCGCTGCGATCTACGATGAAGTCCACCGAAAACCCACCTACGAATTTCTCTACGGTACGATCGGCAAAAGCTACGCTTTCGAGACCGCATTGCGCTACGGTATCAGCGCCACGATCGTCGAAGAGGCCAAAAAGGTCTATGGCGAAGACAAGGAGAGACTCAACGAACTGATCCAGAAAAACATCGATCTGGAGCTGAAACTCAAAGCGCGTCTCGCGGAGGTGGAAAAGGAGAAACACCGAATCGAAAAACTAAAAGCGGGGCTGCTCCGTCAGAAAGAGGAGGCGAACGAAAAGATCCGGGAAACCACCCACAGACTCGAACGAGATTACCGCGAAGCGATTGAAGCGGCCAAGGAGGCGGCTAGAAGTCGCGATCAGGCCACCATCCACCGACAGCTCAACATCGCCCACAAAAAACGCGAAGCCGCAAAGAGGGTCGAACCCGTACAGGAAAAAATACCGCTCAAAGCGGGCGACTTCGTCAAATACCGAAAAAATCGGGGCAAAATCCTCTCGATCCGAAAAGAGGAGGCGCTGATCGAAAGCGAAGGCATCAAGCTGCGCGTACCCCTCTCGCAGCTCAAAAGAAGCAACGCCCCCACCCCGCCGAAGAGGCCGAAAGTCAAAATCCATCTCGAAAAACCTTCCACCGGTACCGTCAAACTCGACCTGCACGGTCTGAGAGCCGAAGAGGCGATCGAAAAAGTCGACAAATTCCTCTCCGACGCTCTGATAGCCGGCTACGACGAAGTGCTGATCTATCATGGAATCGGCAGCGGCAAACTCGCCTACGCGGTCAAGGAGTTTCTCAAACACCATCCCAAAGTCAAATCTTTTCATGACGCTCCGCCGAATATGGGCGGAATGGGCGCCACGATCGTGAGGCTTTGATGTATACCCCCAAACAGATCGAAAAGTACAAACGCACCCGTTACACGAGGGAGTTGGAACGCTTCGTCAACCGGATCGTCAGCCATCTCAGCAAAAAAGAGCGAACAAGAGAGGAGATGAGTGCCTATATTGACGAAATTTTCACCCCTTTCGAGGGAATCGAAAAAGTCGACTTGAACAACGACTACCTCAAAGAGCTCGAAGCGTTCGTGGAGCGCACCGCCAATCTTCCCCTGAGCGATCTGGACGCGGCCGAGATGAGGCGAAAGATTCTCTACGAAGCCAACCTGCTTCAAAAAACCAAACGCAAAAAGGGATTCAACAAAGAAAAACACAAAAAGCGGATCATCGATCAGGAAGAGAGGCATTATTGAACCAAAAAATTGTACCCGGCGTCGTAAACCGGCTGAAAATTGAGAGAGTGAGCGATCATGGGCTCTTTCTTCGCGCCGAAAACGCAGAGGAAGTACTTCTACCCGGCCGCTACGTGAGCGAGGATATGCATTTGGGAGAGGAGATCGACTGTTTCGTCTATTTCGATTCCGAAGATAGACCGGTCGCGACGACCGAACGACCCCTCGCGATGCGGGGAGAGTTCGCCTATCTCAAGATCGTCGACACCACGAAATTCGGAGCGTTCGCCGACTGGGGACTCTCCAAAGACCTGTTGATCCCCAAGGGAATGCAAAAAAACCCGTTAAAAAGAGGAGAAAAACGGATCCTCCATATCGGGTTCGACGCCAAAAGCGGTAGACTGGTGGCGGATACGAGAATCGGCCGTTATCTGGATCGTACCCCACCCCATCATCTACGAAACCATCGGGTCAATCTCCTCGTCGTCGCCAAAACCCCGATGGGATACAAGACAATCGTGGAAAACCGCTACGAAGGGATGCTCTATCACAACGAACTCTTCGAGACTCTACATATCGGACAACAGCGGGACGCCTATGTCAAAAAAGTACGAAAGGACGGCAAACTCGATCTGACGATCAATCCCCCTTCGTCCCAAAAAGAGGCCGCCGACACCGAAAGGATCCGTTCCCTTCTGATCGAACACGGCGGCCGCCTTCCCTTCACCTACAAAAGCGACGCCAAGGCGATTCACGCATATTTCATGATGAGTAAAAAACGCTTCAAACATGCACTCACGAAGCTGCTCGAATCGAACATGGTCGAACTGGACGAATCGGGTATCAATATGCTAAAATAGTGACATGTCTACGCAAAGGAAAACGCTTATGAACAAAAATATCGTCGCGATCGTCGGTTTTATACTTGTCGCCATCATCGCATGGCAAGGATATCTGCTCAATAAACAGACTTCTCCCAAAAAGCCCGAAAAAGAGGAGCCAAAAATCACCGTCGAGATCGAAAAACCCCAACCCCCCAAAACAGAGGTACATATCGCCGCCCAAACTCCTCTTGATGCCAACGCGGAAGAGTTCATCGACCGAAAGAAAATCGAAGAAGATCTGAAAAAGCTCTTTCATGACCTCTTCGGCAACCCCAAGGTCCAAGCCCAGATCCGAAGCAATATCGAGCAGATCAAGCGGGAGTTCAAAGAGGGAATCACACAGCTTCAGAGCGAATTGGCCAATCTTTCCGAAGAGTTCCAAAAATCGGCACACAAAGATCCCTTTCTCGCCGAACTCTTCGGCAGCCTGAAACTGCCCAAAATGCTGCGATTCGAAGACAAAGGGGACTACTACGCCATCACGCTCGACGTACCCGGCGGAAAGGAGGCGGATATCGACATCCGCACCAAGAAAAACCTCCTGATCGTCACAATGAAACACACGGTGAAAAAAGAGACCAACACCTCCGCCGGCATCGTGAAAAAAGAGGTCCTCCAGACGTCGCGGGACATCATCCTGATTCCAAAAGACGCCTTTATCGACAAACTCGACACCCAATACAAAGAGGGAAAACTCTACATCATCGTCCCCAAAGCCAAAAGGATCCGTACATGAAAGAGGTGGATTCTTTGGAGGCGATACAAGAGGCCGTTTCCACCCAACTCGGTCTGCTGCTGTATTTTTCGACACCCTCCTGCAACGTCTGCAAAGCGCTAAAGCCGAAAATTTCCGACGCCTTCAAAAGCCGTTATCCCAAAATCGAACAATATTCCGTGGATGCGGCGGCCTCGCCGGAAATCGCCGCACATTTCCAGGTCTTTTCCGTCCCTACGATCCTCGTGTTTTTGGGGGGCAAGGAGTTCGCCAGAGCCTCCAGAAACCTCTCCGTCTCCCGATTCGTAGAGCAGATCGCACGCCCCTATCGTATTCTGAGCACCTGAAAAAGGGCTTTGTAAAGCATTGGTAAGTTAAAATATCGGAAAAACGAAAGGTATTTCCATGCTGACAAAACGGGTCAACGCACTCTCCCCATCCCTCACGATCGCCATCTCCACGCTCGCCAAAGAGCTCAAAGAGAGCGGCAAGGACATCCTCGCGTTCTCCGCGGGCGAACCCGACTTCGGCACACCCGAAGTGATCAGACAGGAGGCGATCAAGGCGATCGAAGAGAACTTCACGAAATACACCCCCGTACCGGGTATCCCGGAATTGCTCAAAGCGATAGCCGAAAAACTGGAGCGCGACAACAATCTGCACTACGAACCCTCCCAGATCATCGCGAGCAACGGTGCGAAACAGTCGCTTTTCAATCTTATGCTCTCTTTGATCGAGGCGGGAGACGAAGTGATCATTCCCGCCCCCTACTGGGTCACCTATCCCGAACAGGTGAAGTTTTGCGAAGGGGTACCGGTGATCGTCGAAACCGAAGAGAGCGAGGGTTTCAAAATCACGGCCGAAAAGCTGAAAAAAGCGATCACGCCCCGTACCAAACTCCTGATTCTCACCACCCCCTCCAACCCCACCGGCGCGGTCTACACCAAAGAGGAGCTCGAAGCGATCGGCGAGGTGCTGAAAAATACGCAAATTATGATCGCCAGCGACGAGATGTACGAAAAATTGGTCTATGACGGCACCTTTACCGCCACGGCCAGCGTCAGCGAGGATATGTTTCGCCGCACCATCACGATCAACGGATTGAGCAAGTCCGTGGCTATGACGGGATGGCGTTTCGGATATCTAGCCTCGGCCGATCGGGATCTTGTCGACGCGATGAAAAAACTCCAGTCCCAAAGCACATCCAACATCAACTCCATCACCCAGAAAGCGGCGATAGCGGGACTTGACGGCAGAGCGGACGCCGATATCGAGATGATGCGCCAAGCGTTCAAAAAACGGCGGGATCTGGCGCTCGAGCTTTTCGGCCAAAGCGAAAAACTATCGGTCATCAAGCCCGAAGGCGCTTTCTATCTCTTCGTCAATATCAAAAAAGTCACGAACGACTCGATGCGCTTTTGCAAAGAGTTGCTGGAAAAAGAGGGGGTGGCCGTCGTTCCCGGAATCGGATTCGGAAGCGAAGGGTATTTCAGATTTTCGTTCGCCACGGACGAAGAGAGCATCAAAGAGGGAATCAGAAGAATCAGAAGATTTTGTGAAAAGTGATTTTTCGCCCATAAAAAAAGGCGACTCCCGAAGGAGCCGCCTGAAGATCCAATCCTCTATTTGAGGTTGAACGCTTTGAGGACGTTTTTGTCCGGCTCTCCGGTGACAGGAAGTCCCGCGGATTTTTGGAACGCTCTGATCGCGGCTCTCGTTTTGGGTCCGAGAATACCGTCGATAGGCTCGTTCTCGTAAAAACCTCTCTCTTGCAACGCTCGCTGAACCGCTCTGACATCGCACTTGCTGAAGTATTTGATCGGTTTGCGCGTTTTGCAATCGACCTGTTTCCATTCGAGTTTCGCGTCGCTGACTTTGATGCGCTTGGTAATCGTACCGTATACGGGCTCGGTCGTGACCTTCTCGGACGTAGCGGGCGCGACGACGGTCTGAACGGTATAGGTTTTGTATTGCTCCGGAATCTCCACCTCTTTGGTCGTAGCTGGTGTGGCGACCACAGTTTTGGTGATCGTTTTGTACGCCGCCGGTGTTTCCGTCAGACAGACTTGATGTCCCGTATATCTGAATCCATCGACCTTTTCACCCGCTTTTTTCCAAGTAAAGACAGGATCGGCGACTTTGACTCTCTGCTTGTAGGAAGCGGTCACTTCCGGTACCGTCGATGTCTGTACCGCCGCCGGCGTGACGAGCTTGCGGACTTTGATCGTCTTGTAGACGGCCGGGACTTCCACCACTTTGACGGTGGCCGGCGTTTTCAGGACTCTTCTTTTGATGATTTTGTATTTGGCGGGAATCTTGACCAGACAGAGTGTTTCTCCACCGCACCCCTGACCTGCGCATCGCTTCTTTTTCCATACGGTATGCTCAGGCTCCACCAACACTTTTTCAGTCTCGTATTCATAGGTGGCGGGAACGGGAACCAACCGCTTGTACGCCTCTTTGACGAGCACCTTCTCTTCGACCGTCTCATATTTGGGAGGGGTGACGCTCAGCTTGTCGTATGCCTGTCTTTGAACGTATTCGATCGGTTTGAATTCGTATTGTGCGGGTTTGTAATACTCTCTGTAACACTCTCCAGGCTGCATCGCGTCGACATTCACGCCAGCCGCTTTGGCTGCCGCCAAAATCTCCGGACTCAAAGGCACGCGGCGCTTCAGATCGGTGACCCAGTTTCTCTCCGCATCCCTGACTAACACCTTTTCATGCTCTTTTTTGAATGTAGCCGGCACGACTACGAGTCGTTTGGCCGCTTCCCGTACCAGAATCTTCTCTTGTCTGGTCCCGAATTTGGGCGGATGGACGATCATCTTTTCGGTACCTTCTTTCAAGAGTACCTTTTCGGTCTGTGTCTCGTATTGTGCGGGAGTCAATACTTTGGCAAAGCACTGACCGGGAGCCGCAGGCGGGAGATCGAGCGTCAGATCTTTGACCGGCGCGGCCGAACTCGTCGTCTCCGAAGCTGCCGTATCTCCCGGTGTGGTAGATGCCAGGTGCTCCGCCGCCTCAGCGATACTCTTTTTGACCTCCTGAGCCTTTTGTGTCGTACCTGCAAGTGCTTGCGTTACAGTCGATACCCCTGCATCGTTCGTCTCTGCGACGACACTGCTGGTCGCCACCACAGCCAGCGACGTCAGAAGTGCCATCGAATATTTGTACCTATTCATTCTCTACTCCTTGTAAAATTGATTATCAGCTCAATTCTAAGATTATTTCACTCTAAACCAAATAAAAATAAATTATCTGCATTTTTTTTCAGTCTGGGACAAGTAAGCCCCATCTATGTCCCGCCTATCTTCATTTTTTTGTCTCTTATACTTAAATAATTTTCATTTAGGCCGATTTTGTACTACTTATTAAGTTTTGGTAGGAAACAGCAGTATGAACAGTCGAAGAGATTTTTTGAAAAAGAGCCTTGTTTTGGGCACCGGGCTGGTCGTGAGCCCTTTCGATCTCTTCGCCTACAGACTCCCCGTGGACCGTACGATCAGACTCTACAACATCCACACGGGCGAACATCTGAAGGCGACCTACTGGGCCAAAGACCACTTTGTCAGGGAAGAGCTTGAAAAAATAAACTACTTTTTGAGAGATTTCCGTACCGGCGAAGTGAAAGAGATAGACATCAAACTTCTCGATCTGATTTATGCGATCGGCTTGATCAAAGACACCGATCGTCCTTTCCGGGTGATTTCCGGCTACCGCTCTCCGAAAACCAACGCCATGCTTCGAAAACGCTCCGAAGGCGTCGCGAAAAACAGTTATCACCTCAAAGCGCAGGCGATCGACATCAATCTTCCTGGATCCCACCTAAAAGACCTCAAATCGCTCGCCCGCTTCCTCAGGCGCGGCGGCGTGGGCTACTATCCAAAATCCGGTTTTATGCATATCGATACCGGGCCGATACGCTACTGGGCCAGAGGATAAAAAAGAACATTGAAAAACATATATATATTATGGTATACTTACCATCCAAATTTTTACGAGAGGCGGTGATAGCTCATGCCAGGTATTGTTGTCAAACCTAATGAGTCGTTTGAAGAGGCTTATAGAAAGTTCAAGAGACAGACCGACCGAAATCTGATCGTGACGGAAAAACGTGCGAGAAGATTCTACGAGACGGGTACCGAAAGGCGCAAAAAGCAGAAAATTGCTGCGCGCAAAAAGATGCTCAAGAAACTCTATATGCTTCGACGCTACGAATCGAGGCTGTAGCTTCCCCATCGGCAGGAGTCTCTCCTGCCGACTTTTTCATCCCCTATTTTTTACATTTACACTCCAGATACCCTTTTGGCGCCAGTGAGGTCGCCAGCATCACGCTGTTGATATCGATATGCTCCTTCCATGTGGGAGACTCTCTGTTTTTCGGATCGAGCCAGAATTTTTCGATCTCTTCTGCGAGGGATGAATACGAGAGGATCCTTTCGACGATGTCCGGATAGAGTTTCGGATGGTCGGCATCGATCATCGATACACCCTTCAAGCCGATCGAAACACCAAACTCCCGAAACGCCAACCGGTAACCGGGAGGATAGGAGAGCGTCCCGCTTTTTTCGAAGAGCTTCAACCCCTCCAGCCCGCTCTCGAGCAAAATCCGCAGCAAAGAGTCGAATCCGAGAGGCTGTGCCTCCAACAACTGTGCAAGCAGCGTGGCCCCGCCGAGAAGACCGCCGATTCCCAGGGGATCCTCCGTGACGAACCGAATCTCCCGGACCATCCGAAGCATCTGATCGATCTCTTCGCTCAGGTCGATGCCGCTTTGTTCTGCAAAGAGGCTTTTTGTCACCATCAGTTCCAGATAGGTAAGCAGTCCGTCAAGAGGATCGTGCATACCCATCGAAGCTATCTGCGGACGCGAAAGATCGACGCTCATCTTCCAATAAATCCCCAATCTCCCCTCGAAATCGGCACGGTGGACGAACCTACCATGTACGCTCTTTGCCATCTCCAGCGCCCATCCGTTGTAGTGCGGCTCGCCACTGATTTGACTCATCCTGGAAAGTGCATGCATCCAGCGTGTAAGATAGTGAAAATACTGCCCGTCGCGCTCCCACTCCAGCGCCTCGTCAAACGGCGCATCTTCCGGACGCTCCGGCAGCGGCTTTCCTATCCGTAGCCCGCCGATCGTAGGGTGTTCCGCCCCCTCCTCTTCGGAAAGTCCGCTGATCCATCCGCTTCTCTCGTCCGAGGAATCGAAACGCCCCAGCACTTCATGCACCTGCGAAATCAGTGACGCGGCCATATCCAGATGGCGACAATCACCCGTCAGTTCGTAAAAGCCGAGAAAATTACAGACCGCGAAAGCGTCGGTCCACAGATAGCGCCTGGGGTTGCGTTTCTTGCCGACAAGCCCCGTGCGCTCCGCGAAAGCATCCATCAGCGCGATCGCTCTTTTCAACTTCGACATCGATCACTCCAGATAGTAGGTGACGTTGGTGACCACGCGGATCTTTTTGATATAAGGAGTGTTGCTGTCGCGATCGGAGATCGAGAAGTACCCTTGCGAGGCGTGTTTGATCGGTCCCAGATGCGAGTGAGAATCTTTGGCGAACTTCTCCGCCGCTTCCCTCGCCTTTTTCGTCGCCTCCTCGATCATCTGCGGTTTGATGGTGTTCAGACCGGTGTAGATATATTTGGTTTCGTAGCGATCGTTGTTGGCGAAAACACCCTGTTCGTTGAGTCGGAAAAGCTTCTGCCCCAAAGCGACCACACGGTCTACTTTCTTGGTGTAGAGCGTGATCGTGACGCTCGCGACGTAACGGAATTTGATATTGTTTCCGTATCCCTGGGCATACTTGTCCGTAATCTGTGGCGCCGTGATCGAAATCTCCCGCTCATCGAACCCCTCCCCTTTCAGAAAGGAAACGATCTTCTCCTTGTCCCGCTTGACTTTCTCGTAAAGACGGTTGGGATCGTTGTCCGCCACCTCGAACCGCAACGGAAAAATCGCGATATCCGCCTTTACCTCCCGAACGGAAAGCCCCTTGACCGCGACAGTGCGCTCCATCCCTTTCACCTTCAGGAGAGTCTGCGAAACCAGATACCCGAATCCCAGCAATCCCACCGCAATAAACAACCCCAGCACAAACGCTGCTCCGATCGACCTCTCACGCATTGTCACTCCTTTGTGCGCATTCACGCTTCTACTCTATTATAACGCTTTGGGGAGGAGGGTGTCAATGGGAAGCGGCTTTGACCAAAAGGCCATCAATACATAATTTCAAATCCCATAGGGATGCTCTCATAAGTCCCTCTTCACCTCTTTTTCGAGTTCTTTTGCCTTGATCTGGGCGAGCGCTTTTCCCATAAGAATATTCTCATCCCACTGATCGGCATGAATGCGGCGGCTAT
>CAYUEN010000011.1:0-52109 GCA_964443745.1 uncultured Campylobacterales bacterium
AGTCCGTGTTTGATCGCGGCGTTTTCGGCGGGCATCCCGAAACTGTCCCAGCCGATGGGATGAAGGACGTTGTAGTTCTGTTTTCGGTAGTAGCGCGCAAAAGCGTCGCTGATCGTGTAGTTTCGCACATGCCCCATATGGATACGGCCGCTGGGATAGGGAAACATACTCAATATGTATTTTTTTGGCTTCTTTGCACCCTTTTCGGGTTCGAAAAGTTCATGTTCTTGCCAATAGCGCTGCCACTTTTTCTCTATTTCGGACGGTTTGTATTCCATAGTCCCCTCTCGTTGAAATTCAGAATTCGTCTCTCGTTTTGGAAGCCTCCACCAGTACCAGCGCCATCGAGAAGAAGTTGGCGATCACGCCTCCGATCGCCATCGCCATCGCCGCCTCGACATTGTCGGCCAGCTGTTCGTACAAAAAGGCGGGTATCAGATGAAGATCAGCCACGAGCGACGAAGCGAAAAGTTCGGCGGCGAGAATATTCTTGACACCGATTTTCAGCAGCGTGGAAACGAGATTGATACTTGCCGCGATAAAGAGCGCGATCGTATTGTGATCGTAAAGATACCCCGCCGTCGTCGTCAGACTCATCAGCGCGAAAAAGATATAGACAACTTTACCCCAATCCATAAGACTCCTTTATCAGACGACCCCGCCCTCGTACTGGGCGCGCATCTTCTCCTTCTCGATTCGGATACGCTCTTTTTCCGCCTCTTTCTTCTTGAACTTCTCCACATCGAACCCCAGCCATTTCAGGAACGGTGAAGCGACGAAGATCGAACTGTAGGTACCAACGACCACGCCCACCAACATCGTGAAACTGAAACCGTTGATGATCTCGCCGCCGAAAAGATAGAGCGTGAGCACGACGAAAAAGGTGGTCAGCGAGGTGAGGGTCGTACGCGAAAGGGTCTTGGTGACCGAATCGTTGATCAGTTTGAACAGATCCATG
Organism: uncultured Campylobacterales bacterium; assembly: GCA_964443745.1. Taxonomy (GTDB): domain Bacteria; phylum Campylobacterota; class Campylobacteria; order Campylobacterales; family QNZT01; genus CAYUEN01. The sequence goes on from CAYUEN010000011.1 coordinate 959, forward strand.
ATTTTGCTTTCTCGGATACTCTCCCTGATGCGATCGAAAACGATGATCGTGTCGTTGAGGGAATATCCCATAATCGTCAGCAACGCGGCCAGAATATCGAGATTGACGTCGATTCGAAAAAGGGAGATCGCCCCCAACGCGATCGATACGTCATGCACGAGCGCCAGAACCGAAGCGATACCGAAACGCCATTCGAAACGAAACGCCACATAGATCAAAATCGCGAGAATCGAAAGGACCATCGCCATCAACCCCTTTTCTCGCAATTCGTTTCCGACTTTCGGCCCGACCATATCGACACGCCGTACATCGAATGCTCCGGTCTCTTTCAAAAGCGTTCGTACCGAATCTCCAATATCGTTCCCCACGGCCGTCGTAGTGGTCGGGATACGGATGATCACCTCCTGTGGCGAACCGAACTCCGTCACCGAAGCGCTGGCGAACTCCTTCTTTCGTTTGAGCGCCTCTCTGATCTTGCCGATCGGCGCTTCGTGTTCGTATTTGAGCTGGACGATCGTACCGCCCGCGAAATCGATACCGTAATTGAGCCCTCTGGTCAACAAAAGGGCGTAGGAGAGAAGTATGAGTACCGCCGATATCGCGATGAAAATCTTGCTTTTGCCCATAAAGTCATAGGTTTTGTCCGATTTGAAAAATTCCATTATCCACGCTCCTTCGCAATGCCGAACCACGCTTTGAGGTTACCGCTCTTTTGGATGCGGGGCAGCAGATATTCGTAGACACCGTGCGTACCCAGAATCGCTGTCAACATCGATGCGAGAATACCGATACTGATCGTCACGGCGAATCCTTTGATGGGACCCGTTCCGTAGGCGTATAGGATCACCGCGGCGATCAGCGTCGTGATATTCGCATCCAGAATCGCCGTCATCGCATTGTCGTATCCCTTTTCGATCGCCTTTTTGATACCGGCTCCTTCGCGGAAGAGTTCGCGAATCCGCTCGTTGATGATGACGTTCGCATCGACCGCCATACCGACCGTCAGTACGATACCCGCCATCCCCGGCAGTGTCAGAGTCGCACCGAAAAGCGCCATCACCGAAATGATCAACAGCAGATTCGCCACCAAAGCGATATCGGCGATGATGCCCGCATAACCGTAATAAAATATCATGAAAACGAAAACCATCAAAAAGCCGAGAATCAGCGCGATCATGCTCGCCTTGATACTGTCCGCACCCAAGGAGGGTCCTACGCTGCGCTTCTCCAGCAACACGACCGGAGCCAGCAATGCGCCCGATCGCAGCGCGATCGCCACGTCATGCGCCTCCTGCACACTGAAACCGCCGCTGATCTGTCCGCTTCCGCCGCCGATGCGCTCCCGTATCACCGGTGCGGAGTAGACCACGTTGTCTAGCACCACCGCGAGCCTCTTGCCCACGTTCGCACCCGAAAAATCTCCGAAAATCTTCGCCCCCTCGCTGTTGAGGGTGAAATTGATGACGGGCTGGTTGGATTGATCGAACGCTACCCGTGCGTCGGTGAGCATACTTCCGTCCAGAATCGGAATCTCTTTGACCAGATACTTCTCTTTCGGATTTTTCGCATCGGGCAAGATAACATCACCATACTCTCTCGCCTCTTCCGGAGTGAGCGAATAGACCTGATCGGCCCGCTTCTCGTCGATCGCCATCAGTTGCAGATGCGCCGCCTTGGCGATCAGTTCGCGTGCGCGCTGCTCCTGTTCTGGTGTTTTGATACCGGGAAGCTCCACCAAAATTTTATCTTTTCCCTGTTTGGCGACATTGGGTTCGGCCAATCCGAACTGGTCGAGTCTGTTCCGGATCGTATCGACCGCCTGTTTGATCGCGTACTCTTTTACCAGCTTTTTCTCTTCGTCGGTGAGCGAGAGGGTATAGGTCAACCCCTCCTTTTTGATCATAAGCCCCTTGATGTCTTTGAGCATCTTGTCGAGTTTTCCCTCTTCGTCCTTGTCCAGAAGCGTAAATACGATCTTTCCATCTTTTACTTTCAGATCGTCGATGATGATCTCTTCGTCGTCTGTGAAGTATTTGACACTCGAAGCGAGCGATTTGATCTTCGATTTGATCGCCTCGTCGGTCTTGACGCCAAGCAGCATATGCAATCCTCCCTGCAGATCGAGCCCCAGAGAGATTTTGGCCCCCTTTTCCGTCTGCAAAAAAGAGGGAGCCGACATCACCACGCCGAAAATTACGGCGACGATAAATATGATCAGTCTGTAATTCATGCCCTACTCTTCGATTTTTTTCGCGATGAACTCTCTGGAGACTTTGACCACCGTGTCGTCATTAAGTTTGACTTTGATAAAATCCTCTTCCGGTTTGACGACTTCGCCGATCAGACCGCCGCTCGTGATGATCTTGTCACCCTTTTTGAGTGATTCGAGCATCTCTTTGTGCTGCTTCGCCTGCTTCTGCTGGGGGCGAATGATCAGAAAATAGAAAATTCCGAACAGAACGATTAACGGTAATAGCGATGTTAACAGATCTCCTTGCGCTTGCATATCCATCCTTTGGGCTGAAAAATTTAAGGCCCTATTTTAGCACTCCCTATCTGATAAAAGGCTTTTTGACGGCGCTACCGCTCTCATTATTCATATATCTTGCATATTTCGGATTGGAATCGACAATATATTTGAAAACGATCGATTCCCTCGCCGCGCTGGCGGGATTTTATCTGCTTCTGGGATCCAATCGCCAAACGCTGTTTTGGAGCGGCTTTTTCATCGGACTCTTCTGGTTTTACTGGATCGGATTTTCGTTTCGTTATTACGATATGCGTCTTTTCATCCCGTTGATGATGCTTTTCGTCTCCGTCGGATACGGGGTGATCTTCTGGGCTGTCGGCCTGTTTCGACATCCGCTGATGCGCGCGCTTCTTTTCTGGTTGATGAGCTATTTTCATCCGCTGAATTTCAACTGGTTCGTACCGGAATTGACGCTGATCGACTCCTTTTTCGGGATAGAGAAGTGGCAATTCGGTCTCTTTTTGGTCGGAGTGGTTTTGCTGCGAAATCGGAACGTACGATACAGATGGCTCGCGATTTTGCCTCTTTTGCTGGCGGTAGAGTGGCGATCCGCACCGCCGCTTCCCCTGCCCGAAGAGAAAATCTACCTCTCGCGGATCACGACGCCTCAGGCCACCAAATGGAAAGAGCCTTACAAAAGCCGAACGATAGAGAAGAACTTCGAAGAGATTCGTCGGGCGATCGAAAGAGGCTACGACGTCATCATACTGCACGAGAGCGCGTTCGCCACTTTTCTGAATTCCCGTCCGGACCTTATGGAGAGACTTAAAAACCTCTCCGAAAAGATCGCGATCGTCACGGGCGGACTCTACTACGACTACGAAACCAAAAACGCCTACAACTCCACCTACTACTTCATCGAAGGCCAAGCGAAGATCGCCAACAAGGTGGTGCTCGTCCCTTTCGGAGAGCAGATCCCGCTACCCGGTTTCATCTCCCGCTACATCAACGCGATCGTTTTCGACGGAGCCGAAGACTATATCGGAGCAAGCCGCCCCACCGATGTGAAAATAGGAAAAAACTTGTTTCGAAACGCCATCTGCTACGAAGCGACCAGAGAGGAGCTCTTCGTGGGAAATCCTCGCTTCATGATTGCCATCAGCAACAACGCCTGGTTTGCCCCCTCCATCGAACCGACACTACAATATCTACTGCTTCGGTACTTCTCCCGACGTCACCACACCGTGATCTTTCACTGCGCCAATATGGGAAGAAACGCCGTGATCCGATAAAAACGGCTTCCACTCTTCGTACCAGAGCTCGAACATCAGCAGGTTCCAAAGCAGTTGTCCGTCCGCATATGCCCCCTTTTTTTCAAACCGCTCCTTAAGCCTTGAGAGAGTGCGGGGATCGAAGATACCCTCTTCTTCCACCTTTCCGGGCGCCAGATAGTGATCGAGAATCCAACGCTGTTCATTACGCAGCCACTCCATCATCGGAACACTGAATCCTCTTTTTGGCCGCTCTATCAACGTCTCGGGCAGATATCTCTCCAGAAGATACCGCTGGATCGATTTGGGCCCATACAGGTTTTTTGTCCGAAAATCGATATGTGCCATATGTTCGACAAAAACCCGTTCCAGATAGGGAAGTGCCACCAGCTCTCTTTTCATACCTGTCGCAATACGCATTTTGGCCACCAGATCATGCGAAACGTATCCTTGCAACATTTTCGAGAAAAGCAGATCGCTAAAATGGCTCTCACTTCCCACCTCCTCCGTTTCACAAAATGTAAAATGAGGCGTGAACTCGCCGAGTATCAACCGTGACATTCGATCGGGTGCGAGAAGCATATCTTTGAATGTGAGTACTTCGGTAACGTCTCTGGCACCCAAGATCCTGAAATACCGATAGAGTTGGGTATGGAGCCTCTCATATTTATCAGGAAGAATACGATAGAGAAGAAATAAAAACGAAACGATACGACGCAAGGAACGTGGAACTGTAGCGATCGTGGAGAATTTTCCCATATAACTATTGGCTCCGAACACTTCGTCCCCGCCATCGCCTCCTACAAGCGTCTGTATACCGTCTTGCTTTGCAAGATCCGCTACGACCATCGAAGGAATCAATGCCTGATCACCGAGCGGCTCGTCCATCGACGGTCCCATCCGATAAAAGAGTCTTTCCAACTCCTCGGGTAGAAGATAGTGGGTTGTATGGATCGTACCCAAATAGTCTGCGATCTTCTCTGCATAGGGTGCCTCGTTGTATCCTCTCTCTTTGAAACCGATCGTATAGGTATGAATCGGTTTGTCTCTTTTTCGCTGCAGTAAAAGTGTCAGCAACGTACTGTCGTATCCCCCGCTCAAAAACGCTCCGATGCGATCCGAGGGGGAGATCGTCCGCTCGATGATTTCCAGCAACGTCCGTTGTGTCGTATCGGCCGCCTCTTTCAGATCGAACCCATATTTTGGCTGCAGATAGAAAACATCGGGATTCCAATAGCGCTGTAGCCGTTCACTGCGTTCTTTTAGATCGAACATCACGACGGAACCTTGTGCAACTTTTTTGACCCCTTCGAGCAACGTCCATGGAGAGAGAATATATCCGTATTGCAAAAAGAGCGCGAGGGAGGCGCGGTCGATCCGTTTGGGAAAAGAGCGGTGCATTTTGAGTGTGCGAAGGCTTCCGGTAAAAAACACTCCCCTACGATCGCGGCCATAATAGAGTGGCGAAAAACCCATATGGTCTACTGCCAGCCAAAGACGCCGCTCCCTCTTGTCGAAGATGGCGATTGAAAATCTACCTTGGATCTTCCGAAGCGACGCGATCACGCCAAAACGGTCGATCTTTTCAACCATCTCCGCAGCTTCCTCTTCACAATACTCCTTCCAGATTTTGAATCGTTTCGTCTCAATCCAACAACCACCGTCACAACGGATATACCCATTCGCTTTGGGCCAATGAATTTCCACCACCCCCCTATGCATACCAGAACCTTTCAAAAGACGATTCGTAGCAGGAGTCGAAATTTTTAGTAATACCACCCATCAACCCTTCTCCAGCAACGCTTCGTACTCTTTGACGATTCTGCCGACGTCGTAGTCGCGAACCGTCTTTTCACGGATTTTCACTCTATCGAATGAAGTTTTGCATATTTTTTCCACGGCCGACGCGAAAGCATCGATATCGAACGCTTCAACAAGGGCACCGTTTTCCCCTTCCCGAATCAACTCTGCCGTTCCCCCCGGAGCGTCGAAAGCAACGACAGGCAAGCCACAGACATTCGCTTCGAGCACGACATTGGGAAGCCCTTCGTACCGAGAACTCAACACCAGCAAATCCGCTTGAGCCATCTCGTGATAGGGATTCGGACAAAAACCGGCAAGATGGACACGTCCAGAAAGCTCCATCTCTTCGATCTGTGTTTCCAGGCTCTTTCTGGCTTCTCCCTCTCCCAGAATCGTCAACGTATAGTTTTCGGGTAGTTTTTTCATCACTTCGATCAGGAGGTCGAACCCTTTTTGCCAAGAAAGCCTCCCTACGGCAATCATCCGACATCTTTTTCGCATATCGGATTCGAGCGTATCATCCTCCATTTCCGAAAGGATTCTCCGACTCTCTACGGGATTGTAGATCACCACGATTTTGGTAGGATCGATTCCGTAGTTTACGACAAGATCCTCCTTCATAAACCGCGACTGGGCGACGATACGGTCAAAACGGGGATAGAGTCGGCGATAGAGCCAGTCGAAAAGTTTCGGATACTTCTCCTGTTTGTTTTCGACGCTGACCGTGTTGGATTCGCGTGCGATGAAGGTGACATCGCCAAAAAGGAGCGGCCCGATCGCCGCGATCAGAAGATTCAGGTGTCCCAGTGTCGAAAAGACGATATCGGGTCGCTCTTTTCGTATCGTCCCGACTATCTTCAAAAGAGCGTACCTGACACGGGAAACCTGCAGATCTATGATCGGGATATCGTCGGGAATCAAAGAGAGATAGGGACCAGATTTTTCTAGCAGAACCATACAAGGTTCGAATCGTTCTCGATCCAGATGGGTGACAATCGTCGTGACGACACGCTCTGCGCCACCCCCGCTCAGGGAGGGGAGAATGAAGAGGATCTTTGTGCGTTTTCGCTTCATGATGCCTCGTAATAGATATAACGTCTGTCGAACATATCCGAACTGTTGTATCGTGATTTGACCGAGTTGAGGATCAACCCGACATTTTTCAGATCCAACTTTTTAGTGAGAGCTTCGATCTCTCTGAGATGCTGCTCTTGCGAAAATTCGGACTTGAGTACAAAGAGCGTGATGTCGGCATATCGCATCAAAATCGTCGCATCACCGGCCAGATGAAGTGGTGGCGTATCGATCACGATATAGTCGTATCGCTCCCGGAGCGTTTCGATCAGCCGTCTCATCTTGTCGGAAGCGATCAGTTCGGCCGGATTGGGTGGAACCGCTCCGGAGGTGACGATATCGAAATTCTGGAAGAATTCATGTTCCCACGTCACCTCATCCAGCTGCGCTCTACCGGAAAGCAGATCGCTCATCCCTCTTTTGTTGGAAAGACCGAACTTGTGATGAAGCTCGGGACGACGCATATCGAGAGAGAGCAATATGCATCTCTTCTCCCCCATTCCCATAACCGCCGCGAGATTCGCACTGAATGTCGTTTTCCCTTCGTTGGGGATCGAAGAGGTAACCAGGATGACTTTGTGATGATGGGGCGTCATCAGATAAGAGAGGTTGTTTCGTATCGCACGGTAGGCTTCGCTCGCCGGCGCATTGGGCTCGTGCAGTACATACGCCTTGTTGTAGGCATGGCCGTTTTTGACATAGGGTATCATTCCATAAAACGGCAGGGAGGAGATCTCTTTCACATCTTCGGGAGATTTGATTCTGGTATCGAAAAGCGATCTGAGAAACGAATGGGCCACTACAGCCGAAATTCCGGCCATCAATGCACTCAACAATACAAAAAGAGGATTGGGAGAAATAGGTTTAGAATCGGATTTTGCCTTTTGCAACACTCTTCTTTCAAATTTCGCTGCCTCTCTTTCTACCATTAGATTCGCAACCTTCGTAGCGAGAAACTTCTTGTAGTATCCATCCATATGCGATATCTTTCGAGAGAGATGCCCCAAAATACCACCGATTTTCGAATCGATCTCACGATTGCGAAATTGTAGATAGTTCTCTATCAGCCGATCGAGAAAATCCACCGCTTTTGCGGGATGGCTGTCGCGATAGGAAAGCGACACGATATGCGATCCCTCGGAAGCTGGTCGAATGTCGAGATTGTGAAGCTGCACCCTCTTGGTATATGTACTGATATCATGAAAACGGAAGGTGTATCGCCCCTTCTTGAAATCCCCTTTTTGCTTTTTCAATATCATCGAAAGATCTTCCATCTCTATAGGAGTGTCGTAATCGTAGATTCCATCGACCCCGAAACTCCTTTTGGCGGAACGCTTCATCCACATCGGCAGTATGGAGTCGACCCATTCATGCAGCGATGGCTTCAGATGAAGCGAAAAGCGCTCTTTTGAAACCGGATCGATTATGATCTCTCTTTCGTATAGACTCGGATTTTTGAGACGAAAATCTTCGATCGAAAACGGAAATGTTCCGTAGCGTTCTCTCTTTCTGAACTCTTTCGTGTAGTAAACCGAAACACCAAAGCCCAAATCACGCAGCGTCTTCTCTATCAGAGGTGTGGATCGCAAGAGATCGATCTCTGTAGCAAGAGGATCGGAAACGATTTCGAGCGTCGCTTGCGCTTCGTACGTAGGTGGGATCAGATAGAGAGAGAGTATACCGCCAAAAAGTGCGACCAACAGTATCAATAGATGGATCCATCGGTACTTTTTCAATGCATAAAGGAACTTTTTGGCACGCAGAGGGCGCTTCTCTTCTCTCATAGGTTGTCGATATCCTGTCTCTTATTGGGTACTCTATGCGAAAATATCGGATATTATCCGTTTTTTTTGAGTCTGAACTGTGCACCCACATCCAGAAGCAGTGATGCGATCATCGTTTTGTAGCGATGGATCACGATTCTTTCATCAAATTCCCTCAAAATGTGTTCTCTGGCAGATCGGCCCATCTGAATCCGCTTCGAATCGGGCATATGCAATAGCTTCTCCATCGCTCTTGCCAGCGCCTTGGCATCTTTGGGTGGTACTAGAAAACCTGTCTCGGTATGCGATACGATATCTCTGCATCCGGGAACGTTCGTCGCGATGATCGGTTTTTGCATCGAAGCGCTCTCCATCAAAATCATGCTGATACCCTCCCTGTAAGAGGGAAGCACCACACAATCGGACGATGCGATCACCGGCCGGACATCCTGTACGGGCCCTCTGAAGTTGATCACCCCCTCATCCACCCACCGTTTCACCTCCTCCTCACCGATCGCATGGGGGTTTTTCGCATCCAGAAATCCAACCAAATCGAAATCGACGTTCGAATAGTTACGCTTCAGAATCCTCGCCGCTTCGACATACTCTCCAACACCCTTATCCCACAACAGTCGCGCTATCAGAACGAACACGAACCGGTTATGTTCTCTTTTCACCGTTATCGGGGCGAACTTTTCCGTATTGACCCCCTCACCCGGAAGCATTTCGATCTTCTCTTTGGAGACGAGATTGTGACGTAAAAAAGTGTTTTTGTCGTCTTCGTTGATGAAACAAACCCTCTTTGCAAAACGAAGCGAAAGCCGATAGAGCCGTTTGGCGGCGACAGAAGCGATGTTGTGGTTGATAAAGGTGTACCCCAAACCGGTGATGACGGCGATCGAAGGAATCCGGGCCATTTTCGCCGCGAGCGTACCGTAAATATTCGGTTTGATGGTATAGTGGATGATCAGATCGGGCGCGATCCGCCGATAGTGTCGATACAGATCCCGCATCATCTTCAAATCGTTGCCCAGGCAGGTCCCTTTGTTGTCGACCTCGATCGGGATGAATTCACACCCCATCGACTCCAACTCCTTGCTCTGCGAATCTTTCGGAGCGAGGATACTCAGGTGAAAACCATCTCTTAGCAACTGGGAGATCAAGCCATAGCGGAATTTCACCATTCCCCATGAAGTGTTGCAAACCATGACGATCTTTCTATGCATAGATCTCCCCACTTCCCCACTCTGGTGTCATCCGCTTACGATCCTTTGTTTTCTCTTGTCGATATAATCGTTTTTTTTATCGAAAAGTTTACACTTAATACCGATATTGTCCGATCTAGAGACAACACTGCACGACAAGGAGTCATTATGGGGAAGAGACGAAGGGGGATTTTCACGATTTCACTCGATTTCGAACTCTATTGGGGAATGCGCGATGTCGTATCGGTCGAAGCATATCGAAACAACCTGGAAGGAACTCCCTCGGCGATAAAGGAGATGCTGATTCGCTTCACAAAAGGAGAGATACATGTAACTTGGGCGATCGTAGGCTTTCTCTTTTTCAAAAACAAAACCGAGCTTTTCGAACATCTGCCTTCGCCTCTACCTGCCTATGAAGAGAAAAAGATCGATCTCTATGCCTATGCGAAAGAAAACGATCTTACACCCCGCTTCCACTTCGCACCCGACTTGATAGAGAAGATACGCCATACTCCCCATCAAGAGATCGCCTCACACACTTTCAGCCACTACTACTGCCTCGAAAAGGGGCAGAATGCGGCCTCTTTCCTGGCAGATCTGAAAGCGGCCAAACGGATCGCCCAATCGTATGGATCCCAACTCGTTTCACTCGTTTTTCCAAGAAACCAATATAACGAGGAGTATCTCGATCTGATTCGAACAGCGGGATTTACCGCCTATCGTGGCAACGAAAAGGGATGGCTCTATGAAGCGCTCGACGAAAGGCGTAAAAAATCACCCATACGACGTCTGGGAAGGATACTTGACAGCTACATCAATCTATCGGGACACCACACCTACGACCTCGAAAAAATCGCCCGTACCCACCCCTACAATATCCCTGCCAGCCGTTTTCTGCGTCCATACAATCCCTTTCTCGCTCCGCTGGATCCTCTGAAAATCGCACGGATCAAAGCGGGTATGCATGAGGCGGCTCAGCGGGGACGTCTTTTCCATCTCTGGTGGCATCCCCACAATTTCGGTCTCCATACCGAGCAGCATCTCGCCTGTCTGGACGAGATTCTCGAAACCTTTCAATCACTCAAGAAAAGATATGGATTCGAATCCCTGACAATGGGTGAAATCTCTCGCAGGCTCGATGGCCTGCGCACTCATACGCGATAGAAAAAGACCCGCGCTCCGGTAGGATAGGAAACCGAATGGAAGCGCTCGAATCTTCTATCGAGTACCTCTTCGCATGAAGGATTTCCGTAAACGAGATAGAGCGTCGATTCGAACCTCTCTTTCGCCTTTTCGATCCGCTCCGCGACCCGCTCCATCACGACCGCATCGAACGGGTTGAAGAGGTAGATGAGCGACGTTTCGGCGGGAGGGTCGTATTCGGTCGCATCGGCCCAGATCGAGCGGACATGATCCAACCCCAGTCGGTCGATATTCTCGAGTGCGATTTCATGCAGTTCTTTAGCGAATTCGACACCGATCGCCTCATCAAAGCCGTATTCTCTGGCCTGGATGATCGCACCCCCCTTCCCGCTTCCGTAATCGAGAAATAGCCTCTTGGAAAGCGGCGCTTCCAAAACCGACTCCAAATCCCCCATCACCTGCCGAAAAAAATCGTGCGATGTGGAGACAAGAGCGGTCCCATGATCGATATACGCGCCCCTGCGTGTCAGCGCGAAGATATTTTCCGTCTCGAAATCGACCCCTTTGTAACGATAATAGAGGCGTCTGGCGATCTTTTCCAAGCTTTTTTTGAAACCGAATATTTTTATCGATTCGAACAGCTGCATCACTTTGTAGGCGATGGTATTCTGATGCGACATATCGGCATTGGTGTGTGTACGCTCTTTCATGTTTCTCCTTCCATATCGAGTCTCGGCGAGATTTTCTGCCCTACCCACTGCGGATAGTCGAAGCGGTTCCCGTAACGCAAAGAGCGCACCAGCCATCCGCCACGAAACTCCCACCCGAAAAGGCCGATTCCCCAGCGATCGTCGCCGACTTTGTTAAGCGAATAGAAATAGCCTCCTTCCCTGACGATTCTGTCGATCTCGCCAAGATAAAAACCGATCCATTCAGCCGCCATAAACCCCATCGAAGCGGTATTGACTACAAGATCCACGGAGCCGTCCGGGAGGCGCCCGAGCCACTCGGGCACCATCAGGACAAAATCGTACTCCTCATAGATTCTCTCCCACTCTTTTCGCTCAAGCAAATCCTCCATAAGAGCGATACGCGCGTTCGGAAAACTGTGGCACAGATAATATCCGCTCAAAATCAACGTTTCGGCGAAATCCACGAGAATGATACAACTTCGTTGCCGATAAAGCTTCACCAATCGATCGAGCCCGCCGTATCCGGCTCCGATATCGACGATCACTTCACGCTTCCCTCCGGATGGAGGCGGTATTTGTTTTTGTATATCGTCGCACACGAAGCCGTGATAGAGCAGCTTTTCGCTCAGGCGTACCCCGCGATAGTGTATGCAAAGAGGATTTCCGGCAACGCTTTCGGCGAGGGAAGCGAGCAACAGAGGATCGACGACGGCCGCAAGACGGTGGTAGGCGAGTATCAGATCGATCGCTTCCAGGTAGTTTTTCAGATACCCTGCGGCTGGATCGACATACCGAAACTGATCGTTGAACATCCGGCTGTAAAGTTTTGGATCGTGGCGGAAATTTATCAATTTTTGCGCGATCACGTTACCTTTGTCGTCCAGAAAATGGCGACGCATCAGCGCTGCGATTCGCTCCCATTCGTCGTTTTTCTCCAGACACCCCTCCTCTTTTTTGGCGATCTTGTAGGAGATAGAAAGCTTTTTCCACCAACCATCTGCTATCTTGGGAACTTGGCGAACCAAAAAGGGAGATCTAGGCCACACACTTCGATAGGCTCCCTTTTTGTAAGTCATCCGTTTGGCTATCGTCCGGGGATCGTCGAACGATTCCATCAAAATCTCCCTCTCCTCCTCTTTTTTGAACAACTCCGCCAAAAGTCGCATCCCAAGCAGTACACGCCCGAAAAAATTGTAAAAAAGGATCGCTTCGTATGGGGTCTTTCCTCCATGCCAGGGATGCAGCAAAAAACGAGAACACGGCTGCAGCAGCAGTCTCTCTTTTAATTGGTTCCACTCCTTTTTGAGAAAAATCCCTCTTTTGAGCAACCATTTGATGAAAATACGATTTCGGTTTTCTTGTGATCCGGTCATAACCGTAATATCGGACAGCCGAAAATTCAATAAAGTGTCGCGATGACCGATATGTATCACAACGACAAAAGATTTTGTAAAACGGGCAAACATGAAAAAGAGAGAAGTATACCATTTTACCGATAGCTGCCTTGGTGAAAAAAATCTCCCTCTTTCTCTTCGATTCGAGGGTACGATCAGAAATCTAAAGAGACTAAAAAGCGAAATTGGCACGAAAAAAAACGATCCGGAAGCGATCTTGCTGGATGGGTTTGAAAGATTCCAAACCGCACTTTTTGGCAAAATCGAAGGGGATTATACGATCTGGGTACTGGATAGAAGACGCGGCAAGCTCTATCTGACTCGGGATTTTGCGGGGAAAAGACCTTTTTACTACCATCTTGGCAGAAAGGGAATACTCGCAAGCGGTTCACTCACGGCTTTGAAGGAATATCCTGATTTCTATGGCGGTATAGATACGACCGGGTTGTTGCACTATCTTCGGTACGGTTTTATCCTCGCCCCCTACACCATTTACGAAAAAACCTACAAAATCAGACAAGGATGTGCGATCGTCTACGATTTTAGCACCCGAAAGTGCGAAGAGGTATCCTACTGGGATCTAAATAGCCTCTATACCAAAACCGAATCCATCACTTCCGAAGAGGAGTTGTTGGCGCAAATCGAAACCCTTTTGGACAAAAGTATCTTGAGGATGCTGGAGAGTTGCGAAGCAACGGCGGGCGTCATGTTAAGCGGAGGCTACGACAGTTCACTGGTCGCCTCTTTGCTCTTTCGCCATCTGGGCCGAAATCTGGAGGCGTTTACGATCGGCTTCGAAGAAAAAGAATACGACGAATCTCGATACGCCGCGAAAATCGCCGAGCATCTGGGGATCAGACACCATATCCATCTTTTTGGCAAAAAAGAGGCGCAAAAGATCGTACCCTCACTCGCCACCGTCTACGAAGAGCCGTTCGCCGATTTCGGAGCGACACCCACACTGATGCTGGCAAAAATAGCGAAAAAAGCCGGAATCGACGCACTTTTCGTGGGTGACGGAGGAGACGAAGTCTTTGCTACAGCGGACAATCTGGAACAGTTGCGTCTTTTTCGAAATCTCCAGATACGACACAAGGGGTGGGCAAGTAGATTCTTGAACCTTCTTGATCCATGCCGCCTGCCTTCGCTTGCCGAAAAACACGGTTTGATCAATCGATACGCCAAATTCAGGATGCTTTTGCAAAGCGAGTCGATCCCCCAGATGATCAAAAAGAAGGAGATGACGTTTCTGCCGCAGGAGTTGGATGCACTGCTGCATCTGGACAGCCGATCGTTCGCAAACGCCTTCGACCTGATCCGTTTCGACACAAAATGCGAACCGGCCAATCAGGTTACCGGCACCTATTTCCATACGACCATGGCCGACGGAGAACTCGTGAAAACCTTCGGAGCACTAGATCATGTCGGAATCACACCCCTCTCCCCCTATCTGGAGCAAAAACTGATCGCACTGCTCGCTAGCACCCCTTCGTCGATCAAACTCAAAAACGGAACCAGAAAATACCTGCTCAAAACCCTCGCACACCGTCATCTCCCCAAAACGTTGCTGGATCGCCCCAAAAGTGGTTTCAATATCCCTTTCGGTGACTGGATGCGGGGTATTCTGAAAGAGGATCTCGACGAAAGACTCGACGAGCAAAATATCGCATCCACCGGTTTTTTCGATCCCGAATTCGTCACCACCCTAAAACGAAGATTCGAAGCGGGAGACGATTTCGTGCAGTATCGTCTCTGGAACCTCTATCTCTTTATGCGGTGGTACGACACCCACCATCCCCGATAGAGACTCCTTTCATTCACATCCAACGCTCGTACCACATTTCGAATATCAGAATCGACCAGAGTTTCTCCACGTTGACCGCCTCCCCTCTTAGATAACGGTCTCTGAGCGCCACCACCCTCTTTGCGTCGAAAATGGCCTCACGCTCCAGCCTCTTTTGGTCCAGATAACGCAGAAAATAATCCCTCAACTCGTCCCTGAACCACTCGTATATCGGTACCCCGAATCCCATCTTGGGACGCTCCATGATCTCTTTTGGAAGATATTTGTGCGCGATCTTTCGAAGCAGATATTTCTGTTTTCCCTCTTTGTATTTCAAAGCGGTCGGCAAACGGGCCGCAAATTCGATGAGTCTGTAATCAAGCAGCGGTTCCCTCCCCTCCAGCGAAACGCTCATCGTCGCCCTGTCGACTTTGGTCAAGATATCGTCCAGCATGTAGTTCTTGTAATCCATCGCCAACATTCCGGCGATATCGTCCAAACCCTCACGAAGCGAATTCGAAAGATCGAAGTTGGTTTCGGGACGGGCGTAGGAGTGTCTTAGGATTTCGTCCGTCTCCTTCTGCGTAAACTGGATTCTGCGCACCCGCAACGCTTCGATCGCGGAGGGAGAGGAGAGCATCTGCATCGCTTTGGCAAAACGCGTTTCGAAGTTGTACGTACGATGCAGCAGCGGAATTTTCGACGGATCGATACGGTGCATCGTTTTTGAGAGCAACGGATGAAAGAAGCGGGGAATTTTCGAAAAGAGACGATAGTAGCGCAACGCCTGCGGATAGATGTCGTATCCCGCGAAGAGTTCGTCCCCGCCATCGGCACTGAGAGAGACGCTCACGCGCTCTTTCGCCAGACGGCTGACCAGAATCGTCGGGATGGCAGAACTGTCGGCGAAAGGTTCGTCGTAGATCTCCGGTAACAAAGGAAGTATCTCCAGCGCCTCTTTCTGGGTGCAGTAGTATTCGGTATGGTCGCACCCCAGATATTCCGCCACTTTCCGAGCGTGAGGAGATTCGTCGTATCCCTTTTCGCGAAAACCTATCGTGAAGGTTTTGAGCTTTTCGCTCCGATCGTGCTGCAAAAGCGCCGTCACGATCGAGCTGTCGTACCCTCCGCTCAAAAAGATACCCACCGGCACGTCCGAGACCATTCGATACTCGAAAGCAGACTTAAGCAGCCGCTCCGTCTCCTCCAGCGCCTCCGACTCCGTCAGATCGAGCTGCGGACGGTTGTAGTGTTCGATAACATCCCAATACTTTTCACAAACCGCTTCTCCCGTACTCAGATCGATTTTGCAGTAGTATCCCGCCTTGAGCTTTCTGGCATATCTGAATACGGAGTGGGGTTCGGGGATATATTGATACTGCAAAAAGAGGCCAATGGCATCAAGATCGATCTCTTTGTCGAACTCCGGCCATGAGTGGAGACTCTTGAGTTCGCTCGCAAACAGAATCGTTCCCCCTTTTCGGTACCAATACAGCGGCTTGATGCCCGATCGGTCGCGAATAAGATAGCAACATTCCTCTTTGGAATCGTATATCGCGATGGCGAACATACCGTTGAAACGCTCCAGCGCCTCCAATCCCCACCGGTGGTAGGATTTGAGGATCACTTCGGTATCAGAATCCGAATCGAAGCTGTATCCCTCCTTCTCCAGGCTCTTTCTGATCTCCTTGAAGTTGTAGACTTCGCCGTTGTAGACGATCCGGATTCCTTCGAATTCCATCGGTTGATGGCCATGCGAAGAGAGATCCAAAATGGAGAGTCTGCGATGCCCCAATCCCACCCGAACGTTTTCCAACTCCTCAAAAAATACACCCCCGTCATCCGGTCCCCTATGCAAAAGCCGGTCGGTCATCCGGCGCAAAACCGCCTCGCTTCCTCTTTTCTCGAAATCCACGAAACCGACGATTCCACACATCAGCCGCCCTCCGCCAGACGCCGATAGAGCGTTTCGTGGGCTTTGGCCATCGCACCGATCGAAAAACGCTCCGAAACGATTTCACGCAAACATCGCCCCTTTTCGCATGCCTTTTGGTAATCGATCAGCACCTCCTCCATCCGTTGTGCGAACCGCTCATGTGAGGCCAGATAGCCGCTACGCTCGTCGATGACCGAGGGAATCGCCCCCACCGGCGTCGTCACCACGGGCAACGCTGCGGCACCCGCCTCCAACAATGCGATCGGCAGCCCTTCGAAATGCGAAGGCATCACGAAACAGTGGGCCTTCTGCAAAATCTCCGGGATGTCGCGTCTGGCACCCAGCATCCGCACATACTCTTCCACCCCCTCCCTTTCGATCGCCTCTTCGATCCGAGCGGAAGTATCGCCGCTCGCATCTCCGCTGCCGACGATCCAGATCATAAAATCGTGTCCTCTCTCTTTCAGCCATGCGGCATACGCGGGCAGTGCGACATGGTTTTTCTGCTCTCTGAGCACTCCTACCGCCACGAAGGTGAAGCGGTCGTTCTTGGGAAGATCCGCCGTAAATTTTTTAGTATCGATACCGTTGGGAATGATGAGCGCGTCTTGACGATAGATCGGCGAGCGCATCTCGTTTGAAAAGAGAATGTCCGCATCCCGCAGCCGCTTTGTCGCGCCCACGATCGCTTCTCTCACCTTTCCGCCGATGTTTTCGTTGTGCGAAGTGAATACGACCCTCAATCCCGGACGGCGAATCTTTTCGATGAGGGCGAACACGACGGGATGAAACATATGGGCATGAAGAACGGTGATGCCGTAATCTGCGATCAGATTGTCGATCTTCCCGAGCGCATCGAAAAATCCGGCGGGAGTCTTCGGCATATCGAGCGTCGTGACGAAAGAGGCGACCTCTTCGAACGCTTCGAAAAAATCCCGCTCGTCGTTGAGACCCACGACACAATTTTCGAATTTTTCTTCATCAAGGTTCGCACACAGATCGAGCAATACCTTTTCGGCCCCTCCGATCGGCAGACCGGTTATCAGATGAAGGATCCTCACCTTCGACATCTCTCTCCTTTTGGTGTATCTGGATTCTATATCGTTTATTCGACCAAAAAGTGTAACGACGATACTCTCTGGCAGGGTTTAAAATAGTTTTACGGATGCCGATATAACGATAGTCGACTAAATAAGAGGAAAGAAATGGAAATTTTGCTCTATCTGCTCCTGGGATTGCTGATTATCATCGTCGAACTCAAACGCGAACGCTATTTCTATTTCGATTTGCTTACCTTTTTCCATTTTTTTTTCTTTCTCGTCTACGTTTTTACACCAATCGCGCTGCTGTTGGGCGGCCCCCATCTGATCAACGACGATATGCCGTTTGCCATCTTCTATTATCACAAATCTCCATACACCCCTTTTATCGTTCTAGGCGCCTACCTCTTCTTTCTGGGAGGCTATTACTGGAGTAAGCCTCACCGTTTCGCCCGCCGATTCGATATCCGATTTCCCGCATTTACCCTCCGTCACCTGCTGAAAATATTGCCCTTTTCTTTCGTTTTTCTCTATGCGATACTGTTTCTCTACACGAGCGAATTCGGAGGTATCATTGAGGCGATCCGCCAGGCGGAAGCGTATCGCAGCAGTGCGATCGCGTTCAAGAAGTTCGCGTTCGTCAAACACTTCTTCCCCCTCAACGACATTTTGCTCTACACCCTCTTTTATCTTCTTTTTCTCAAAAAAGAGCACTGCTGCAGAAGATGGTTTCTTTTCTATTTCTTTCTTTCGATCCTCTTTGTCTCTCTCAAATTCGCACTCAACAACAGCCGGGGAGATTTGCTTTTCACTTTTGGAGGCTTTTACGTCATCGCTGCGATCTATCACCGTAGGTTCTTTTGGAAATTTGTCTTGATCACTACGATTGTGACGATATTCGTTCTGAAATTCGCCGATCCGCTTTTCGGTGCCGTCGCCATCTGGGTGAGGGACGGATTCGAAGCTTTCTGGAACGCTTTCGTTACGGAACTGAAAATTCAAAACGCCCAAGGTGCCAGTATCGTCTCCAACTTCACACATGCGATCGTTTCACTCGACACCAGCCTTCAAAACGCCGGATACACCTATCCATTTCGCTATCTGAAAGATTTTGTGTTGGGTATAGCTTCTCTCGTCCCTGGCCAACTTTTCGGGAGCGGTTCGGAAACGTTGACTCTGATGGAGCAAAACACGATACTCCTCTCCGGGATCAAAAAGGAGATCGTGCTGCCTGGAATCCTCGGTCTCTTCGGATACGCTCTACATGCGGTGGGAATTTTCATCGGTATGTTCGTCTATGGCGTATTGGGAGCGATACTTTCCGAATGGTTTTCGATTCTCTATCGAAAATATCCCCTCACGTTGCCCATACTCTACCTCTATATCTCCAGTTATGGCTATTTCGTTTTCAGAGGAACGATCATCTATGCCATTCAAGACAACTTCATGCTGTTTGTCGTCTCCTCCATACTCCTGTTTTATGCAAAAATCTACTACCGGCCACAACAGGAGATTAAATCGTATATCAAAAATGCCGATCTTATTTAAATTCCCATCAAGTGAGAAAAGTCATGTCTGAAAACCGTCCATTCGTAGAAAACCTGGAGCCTTTGCATATAAGCTCCCTCTTTTTTATTTTCAACCGTAAAAATCTGCTTCAGACACTGCTGATCCTTCTTCTTTTTGTCGCGGGAGGTTTGCTCTTCATCCTAAGTACCACCCCAAAATACAAAAGCTATACAAGCCTGGAAATCACGCTTCCGAGTGAAACGACGATCAAGGCAAACGAAGGAAACAACTTTCTCAATTCGCTCAATCTGCCCGCAACGAACGGTCTGGAGACGGAGATCAACATTCTCAGCTCCCGTTCACTGATCTCCAAAGCGATCCGTAAAAGCGACAATCTAGTCAGATTCTACACTCCCGGAACGCTGCGCGACAAAGAGATTTTCAAAGAGGCTCCCCTTCGTGTTTCCCATCTAAAGATCGAAGATCCCAAAATCTATGCACAGCGGTTTTTGATCACTCCTCTGGACGACAAACGCTTCAAGATCGCTCCGTTGTACTCACCCAAAGATCGGCTTTTGATCGCATCGGGGATGAAAAAGAGACTTCCTACACAGATCCTCTCCTTCAACAAACTCGTCCATACGAATATGCTGCAGTTCGCACTCCATCCCACACGACACTTCGTGACCAACCCCATCGTTCTTCGCTTTGTCAGTCTGGAAGAGCGAATCAAATCCTATGAAAAGAGCCTCGCCGTCAAACCAGGAGCACTCAACTCCCATCTGGTCGAAGTGAGTGCGGAAGATACAAATCCCTATCGTGTCAAAGCGTTTTTGAATGCATTGGCGACAGCATATATCCGCCAAAATGTCGACAAAAAAAGCAAAGATGCCACGATCACGCTCGAATTCATCAATCGCCAGCTCCAAGAGGTCGATGCGGCGCTGAGGACATCGGCGAAGAAATTGAAAAATTTCAAAGCGAAAAACAGCTTCGTCGATCTCTCCGAAAGTGCACGTCAAATCGGCGGTAAACTCGCCACCATGGAAGAAAAACTCAACGATGCGGAGATGGCATACAACAACTTTCTCACACTCGAAAGGCTGTTGAAAAAGGGAGATTACAATGCAATCGGCTCACTCGGCCAACAATATCCCGTCCTGCTCGACCTCATCAAAGAACTCGAAACGCAAAACGAAAAAAAGAGCCAACTGCTGATTCAGTTCACACCCCAACATCCCGAAGTGATCCAGACCCAAAAGAGTATCACGCGACTCAAACACTCGATCTCCAAAATCTCCTCCGGAATCCATACGATGTTGCAAAAACGGGTAGCGCTCCTGAAAAAGAAGTTACAAAAAATACGCCAAAAACTCAAATCCCTTCCCACCAAAGAGCAGGAGATGGTCGATCTGGAGCGGGAATATCGTATCAACGAAAAACTCTATTCCGACCTGTTGCAAAAAAAATCGGAGTTGACGATCATCAAATCTTCGCATATTCCCGACGCAAGAATCATCGACGAAGCGTCGTTGCCCGATCGCCCGGCCAAACCCAACAAACCGATCATTCTGATGACATCACTCTTCTTCGGGTTTGTCGTCTCCCTCCTCTTTGCACTACTTCGTACCAACAGAAAGATCAGGACAAAAGAGGATCTGTTGAGACTCTCCCACATTCCCCTCTTCGGTTCCATCCCCTTTATCAAAGAGAAATCGCTCTATAACCAGGTCTACGCCCTCAAACGACCCGACTCCAAAGAGAGTGAGGCACTCAGGGAGATCATCACCAATCTACGCTATCTACCCGGAGGCAACGGCTCCAAAGTGATCGTCATCACCTCTACCGTTCCCAACGAGGGCAAAACGGTCACCACCGCCAATCTCGCGGCGATGCTTGGTATGGGAGACAAAAAAACCATCCTTCTCTCGCTCGATCTGCGCAACCCTGAACTTCACAAGAAATTTCGAATACCGAACGAAAAGGGGATGAGTGACGTACTCTCCTCGCAAGAGCCTCTGGAAAGAGTGGTTTGGGAACATCGAACCCACCACAACCTAAATATCGTCCCATCGGGCCACATTCCGCCCAATCCGTTCGAATTGATCACCTCCAAAAAGATGCGCCAACTGCTCGATAGGCTGCGAAAGGAATACGACTATATCGTGATCGATACCCCTCCCGTTTCGATGGTATCCGACGCGATCGCACTGATGAAGATGGCGGATATCAACATTTTCGTCGTCAAATCCGACTTTTCCGACGCCAACAACATCAAAACGATCAACACCCTCGTAGAGCAGTACGATATTCGTAATGCCGGTATCATTCTCAACTCGCTCAAAGAGCGTTACGAAACGAAAAAGAGTATCGATACCCGCTATATTCGCCACAAAGAGAGGATCAAGGCGGTCGAAATCTAAGCTCGAAGCGTTATCATAGAAGAAAAAGAGGATCCATGCCGCTGCTGTTTCTACTCTTTTTGCTCTCCCCGCTTTTTGGCGCTTTCGACAAGAGTCGGTTTCTCTACCAAAACGGATCCGATCTGAAAATCGAACTTTCAAACCAACACCGCAGCTTCGAAGCGATACGAAAAGACGGCAGAAAGCTAAGACGAAAACTCGTACACGAGCGCTTTTTCATCGACAAAAGCGACGGTGCGCTGCAAATTGGATACCGGATCGAACGAAAAGTCGGAGGTGTCGACATCCACTACACCCTCTACAATCCCACATCCAAACCCCAACCCTTCCCGGATCTGCAGATAGAAGGACTCGCCTATCGCCCGCAAAATGCCTCCCTCTCGATTCTCAACACCCTCACGTTCGCCTGGTTTCACGAAAGAACGAAAGAGGAAGCCTCTTTTGTACGTGAAGGGTATTGGGACGTCAACGGAGGCGATCTTCCCTATCCGCAGGTCTACGCACCCGTCATCGTCGCAGCAGACAGCGATTTCGCTGCGGGATCGGCTCTTCTGATCGACTATCCAAAAATGCGTATCAGCCCTCACATGCGTATCTACGAAGGCAAAAACCGCACTTTCACGCACCGTTTTTGCGATATTGAAAACCGCAAACTCCAACCCGGAGAAAAACTCTTGCTCACACTGACGCTGCGCTTCGGTTCCCCCCGTTACGCCATCGCGACACTCTCTCCCTACAAACGCTTCTTTCAATCGAGATTTCACCCCCGATCACCCCAACATCCTCCCAAAGTCGCTCCCATCAGCGGCATTCTCCTCTCGTTCGAAGGGAGCGCCTACGAAAACTATCGCACCTGTTTGCGAGAGAATACCTGCAATTCAAAGAACCCTTTGGATCCCGACACGATCCGCACCTACAATCTACTGGGGTACAACCACTTCATTCGACTCGACAAAGTCGGACAGATGCGTCGGTTCGTCTCCCACTATATCCGAAAACTCCGTCGTTACGGATATCGTGAAGCGATGCTCTGGGCGATCAGCGGGGAGTATTTCGACTGCACCGAAAAATACCGCCGAAACGAAGAAGGCACAACCTACTGCGCGAGCAACTATCCGCCTCAGTTTATGAGCAATCCGCTGCCGGAGTTTTCAAAACGTCTGAAGATACTCAAAGCGTTTCGAGAAAAAGGAATCAGACTGGGTGTCTGGTGGGGCCGATCGGGAGAGTCACCTCGCCCTTATCGATGGAATCCGCAAAATCTCGTACCGCTCGATCCCACCGATCCCGAAGCGGTCGCATTCGCGATGAAGGAGTTTCGCCTCGCGCTAAAGAGCGGAGCGGAGGTATTCGGCCTGGATGCTTTTGGCCATATGGCACCCTCGCACCAGCGCAGATGGCTAAGGCGGATCAAATCGGAAAAAGAAGGCATCGAGCTTTGGATCGAGGGGGATTCGCCCGACTATCTACATACCGAAGCCGCACTTTTTCTACAGCCTCAAAATCGTTGGCTCGCTTTCGGGAAAGGACCTATATCGCAACCACCCCTGCTGATGCGCTATCTCAATCCCGCCGGCAAGATCATCCTCTACTACCCTTCGGGAAATATCGACAGGGCGAAAGTAGCGAAATTGATGAAAATGGGTTACACTCCACTGATTTTGAGCGATCCCGATCTATTCGAAAACGGACTGATCGATGTCGAGGGGCTGGATGGAAGTGTGGCGGAGTGCTGTGACGGATTCGACAACGACGGCGACGGGCTTTGCGACTATCCGTTCGATCCCGAATGCCGCAACCCGCTCGATTCGGAGCGGTGATCACTCCCGACGTATTGCGGCCTGAATTTCACGTAGACGAAATATCCCTTGGTAATCACGATGAAAAAATCGATGAAGATCAAAATCCAGATCAATCCCATCGCACCTCCTCCCAGATAGAGCACGAGAGGTGCGAGAAGAAGATTGAGGGCACCTGCGATCATGACGATAGCGTTGAGCATTTTGGTCTCTCCCAGTGTCACCAGCATATTGGTAAATTGCGATCCGTAGAGATATCCTATCAATACGACCGAAGCCAGCTGCAGCATCTTCACCACTTCGGGCTCGGGCGGATGACCGATGATGATCCGAAGAATCTCCTGTGCGAAATAGATCGTTCCTAACGTAACCGGCAGCATCGAGAGAAAAATCAGAAGCGAAAGTTGCATGTTTCTTTTGAAAAAGCGCTCTTTGGAGTTTCGATAGAGTTTCGCAAGATAAGGATAGACAGCGCGCGTGACGGGTTCCAAAACGTTCCCCATCGCATGGATGATCTTCTCGACGATCGCATAATACCCCACGACGGCGTTGGGAGCGAAAAAGCCCAGAATGATGATATTGGCCGAACTGTAGAGTTCCACGGCGATTCTGGAGGTGAAGATATACCAGCCGTCCGCCAGATAGTGCCGCAAAGTTTTGTAGGAGAGTTTCGAAAAGAAGACGCCATAACGCCGTTTGGCCAGAAAAAAAGCCCAAAGCCCGGCCACCATCGTACCGATCCCGTTGAACCAAAGTACCAGATCGATATCCTCTTTCCCTTTGACGAACAGCAATATCATGACGATGAAAAAGAGTTTGGAAAAGGCGTTCATGATGGTGATGTAGCGCATCTCTTCGATTCCCTGAAAAAACCATACTGGAAAAAGCACCTGCCCTATCACGATCAAATAGGCGATGAAAAAAAGGTTTGAGACGCAGGAAAATTTCTCCACGGTGAGCGTCAAAAAGGCGATAACGACCATATAGGCGACTGCGAGGATCGCCTTGATCGTCAATACCGCACTGAAAATTTCGTTCAGTTTTTCGGGTTCGTCTCGATGCATCGAGACCAGTTTCGTCGCGGAAAGATCGAAACCGTAATCGGTCACCATCACCCCATAGAGCGTCACCGCCATCACGAAAGAGAGCAGACCGAACTGGTCGATCCCCATCACCCGCACCAGATAGGGAATCGTGATCAGAGGCACCAGATAGTTGATTCCCTGCAATAAGACCAGCGAGACGAAGTTGTATCCCAGCCGCTGCAGCGTGGAGAAGGTGGCGCTTTGTGACAAGGGGGCTCCTTGGACTCTTTTGCCTCTATATCGACACAAAAAGAGATTTAATCCACCCCCAGCGCCTCCCGTATTCTGAAGATATCTTCGACCGTCTTTTCGAGGGCATCCGGAGTCAACATGTTGGGTCCATCGCTAAGTGCCAGACCCGGGTCGAAGTGGGTCTCGAAAAAGAAGCCGTCCACTCCCACGGCGGCGGCGGCACGGGCCAAAGGGGCGACGTATTCACGTTTGCCGCCGCTTTTACCACCCTCGCCTCCCGGCATCTGCACCGCATGTGTGGCGTCGAAAATCACCGGTGCGAACTCCCGCATAATCAACAGGCTTCGCATATCCACGACGAGATTTCCGTAACCGAAACTGCTCCCTCTCTCCGTCAGCCACAGACCCGCTTCGCGGCTCTTTTCGTAACGCGCCTCTTTCACACCGCGCGTTTGCAACACCTTCAGCGCCGAATAGGCCATATCCGCAGGGTTCATAAATTGCCCTTTTTTGATGTTGACGATACATTCGCTTTGGGCCGCCGCAACGAGCAAATCGGTCTGACGACACAAAAACGCCGGTATCTGCAACACGTCCACATAGTTTTTCGCCTCTTCCACCTGCCACGTCTCGTGTACGTCCGTCAGCAACTTGAATCCGAACTCCTTCCGGATCTCTTCGAGCATCCTGAGTCCCTCATGCAACCCCGGTCCTCTGAAACTCTCCAGCGATGTGCGATTGGCTTTGTCGAAACTCGCCTTGAAATAAAAATCGATTCGGCTGTCTTCATGGTAGGAGACGAGCGCTTTGGCGATGCGCCTGAGATTCTCGCGGCTTTCGATCACGCACGGACCGGCTATCAGTATCATGAAACTCCTTTATTTTATGTTTAGTCGATCTATATCTCCGACGATATCGCCAAACCAGATCACATCTTTCAAGACCGCCTTGGTACAGATACCGTGTTCGTCAAGACGCATCAAAAGCTCCCCTTTTCGGCTCGAGAAGAGCTTCTGATGCAAAATCGCCACGAGTATCCGTCCCTTTGATCCCAAAAGCTTTCGCAGCGCCTCCCGCTCTTTGGAATCGGGAACGATCAAATCCAAATGTCCGTCTTTGCGATTCGCCCCGACCGCATGGAGAGTGAGCTTTCTAGTTCGAACATCCGCCGTTCGCTTCAAAATCGCTCCCAGATTGAAATAGAGACTGAGAATGTCGTTTCGCGCATAGTATTCCAGCGGTTCGGTGGTGTCGGTTTTGGTCTCTCCTTTGATACGGGAGACCACGACTCGCACCTTTTTTTTGCGATGGTCGAAAAAGTAGCGTTTGACTTCACGCTTGTCGCCGCGACTGATCCGCTTGACAAAAAGGTGCGGAAGCAGCATCCCGTTTTCGTACGAACCGGTACTTTCGTAGATCTCTCTGCGGTTGCGGCTCAAGAATTTCGCGATCCCCCGCGCTTGCGCCTCCAGACGGATTTTGTACGTCCCCTCTCCCAGCTCGATCCGCGCAGAAGCGACACCGATCTCTCCTACCAGACCGAACCGGATGCGATAGGTGGCGTTGGCTTCATGAAAATCGAGTCCGAAAAGGGGAAGAAAAAGAAAAAGCATCAAAAGCAGCGGACGTATCGGTTTCATCTATTTTGTCTTCATCGTTTTTATACATGTTATCTTTTCTTAATTAAAAAGAGTTTAACGCATGAAGTGGTATAGTATCTTTTATTTTATGCAAAGAGAATCAATGAAGAAAATCGCACTTCTTGGCAAACCCAACGTGGGCAAAAGCTCCCTTTTCAACCGCATCGCCAGAAAATTGAACGCCATTACCTCCGATGTAAGCGGCACCACCAGAGACATCAAACGAAGCGAAGTGACGATCGCGGACAAATCCGCTATATTGATCGATACCGGCGGATTGGACGACTCAAACGAACTCTTCCAGACCATACGCCGCAAATCCCTCGAAGCGGCACAGGAAGCCGACATTATTCTTTATATGGTGGACGGTAAAAAGCTTCCCGACGAAGAAGATAAAAAACTCTTCTACCGACTGCAGAAACTGGGTAAACCGATCGCGCTTGTCGTCAACAAAATCGACAACGACAGACAACAGGAGGAGATAGGATGGGAGTTCGTCTCCTTTGGAGCCCAAAACCTCTTTTTTCTTTCGGTCTCACACAACAGAGGAACCCGAAAACTGATCGACTGGCTCGGTCGGCAACTCCCCGAGGAGGAGTCACAGCCGCATCTGAGCGAAGATGAAACACTCTCTTTGGAAGAGTTGCTGCAAGAGCCGACGGAGATTGAGGAGGAGAGCAAAGAGATCAAGGTCGCGATCCTCGGACGCGTCAACGTCGGAAAAAGCTCTCTGCTCAACGCACTGGTGGGGGAGGAACGCGCCGTCGTGAGTCCGGTGGCGGGTACGACGATCGATCCGGTCGACGAATTTATCGTCTACAAAGAGAAGATCCTCACTTTCGTCGATACGGCGGGTCTTAGACGCCGAGGTCGCATAGAGGGAATCGAACGCCATGCACTCCACCGCACCCAAAAGATGTTGGAAAACGCCGACATCGCCCTGCTGGTACTGGATGCGAGCGAAGAGTTCAAAGAGTTGGACGAAAAGATCGCCCATCTGGTAGATAAATTCAAACTCGGATGCATCATCGTCCTGAACAAGTGGGATCGCGCCAAATACGACTACGAAACGAGCACCAAAATGGTCAGAGAGCGGTTTCGTTTTCTCTCCTACGCTCCGATCATCACCGTCTCCGCACTCAGCCACAAACGTATCCACAAACTGAGCGATCTGATTTTGAGGGTCTATCGCAACTACACGAAACGGATTCCCACGGCCAAACTCAACGAAGTGATTCGATTCGCCGCATCCAGACATCACCTCCCTTCCGATCGGAGCAAACTGGTGAAAATCTACTACGCGACGCAGTTTGATACCAAACCTCCCCAAATCGCGCTCTTCATGAATCGTCCCCAGGCGCTTCATTTCAGTTACAAACGCTATCTGATCAACCAGATCCGCGGACATTTCGATTTCGAGGGGGTGCCGATCCTGATCGAAGCGCGGGGAAGAAAAAGTGAAGAGGAGGAGAAAGAGTGATGAAAAACGTCGTATTGATCGGCTTTATGGGTGTGGGTAAAGGTACGATCGCCAGAGCGCTGGCCAAAGAGAGCGATCTTTACGCGATCGATACCGACGATCTGATCGAATCCCTCGAAAATCGTAAAATCCGAGAGATTTTCGAAACGGAGGGGGAACCCTATTTTAGAAAACTGGAGCAAAAGACCGCCGATTGGCTGGCTCGAAGCGTCCAGAACGCGATCATCTCCACGGGAGGGGGGTTCTATAAAGTGAAAAATATCAAAGAGATCGGTACCGTGTTGTTGCTGCACGCCTCTTTCGAGGCGATCTACGACCGTATTCTCTCCCACCCAAACGCCAAAAAGAAGCTGGCCAAACGCCCTCTCTTCCAATCTCCCCAAAAAGCCAAAGCGCTCTACGAGGAGCGCGAAAAGGCTTACAGAGAAATCGCCGACCGCATCATCGACGTGGAGGGGAAATCTCCGAAGAAGATCGCCAAAGAGATAAAAAAGCTTCTATTTCGCTGAAGGTCGCCGCAAAGTCGTCGAATCCGTGCGATCCTCCCTCCTGTACCACCGTTTTCGCCCCGCGATAGCGCTCGAGCGCTTCGCGGTAGTCGAGCACCTCGTCCCCCTTTTGCAGCAACAGCAGATATCTCGAAGGATCTATACGCCTTTTTTCGTACCGCTTGAGCGAGTCGATATGACTTTGCACCCATTCGTAGTCGCTCAAATCGTAGTAGCTGTGGTTGGAACCCAGATGGGAAGCCAGGGTGCGATAGGGAAATACGGAAGGGTTGACAAGTACCGCCGCCAGATCGAACCGCTCCGCCAGATAGGTCGCATAATAACCTCCGAGCGAACTCCCCACCAACACGACCTCTCGGTCGCATCTTCGCAACTGCGTCAGGATCTCTTCGAGAGTCGCGACCGCGAGCGCGGGAATGTGGCTCAAAGAGGGCGCCATCACCTCTTCGTCTCCAAAGTGTCTCTTAAGCTCTCGCGCTTTTTTCGAAAAACCGCTGCTTCCGAAACCGTGGATATAAAGCAGCATCACCACACTTTGAGTTCCCGATAGAGGCTGTCGCGCTCGACGGGAACAAACCCGCTGTTTTTGATTAGCGCCACGAACGTCTCCAACGCCATTCCTTGCGCGCTTTTCGCACCCGCTGCGGCGTTGATCGACTCTTTTTCGATCGTGCCGTCCAGATCGTCCGCTCCGAAATGCTGCGCGATCAGCGCGAGATTGATCGTGGAGGTGACCCAGTAGGCTTTGAGATGGGGGATATTGTCCAACACGATCCGACTGATCGCCATCGTTTTGAGAATCTCCTGGGAGCTGGGAAAGCGCGTGACGTTGAGATAGTTGTTCTCTTTCTGATATACCAGCGGAATAAAGGCGTTGAATCCGCCCGTTTCATCTTGGAGTTTTCGTAGCCTCAACATATGATCGATCCGGTGCCGCCGCTCTTCGATGTGACCGAAAAGCATCGTCGCGTTGGATTTTCGCCCCCTTTCGTGCCATTTGCGATGAATCGCAAGCCACCGATCGCTCTCCACTTTTCCTTTGCAGATTCGCCTTCTGATCGCTTCGTCGAAAATCTCCGCGCCTCCTCCCGGCATCGAATCGACACCGTTTTCGATCATAAGATCCAGAATCTCATCGTGACTTTTCCGATGATGTTCGGCGAGAAAATTGATCTCCGCCGCCGTCAGCGCCTTGATATGGAGGGTCGGAAAACGCGATTTGATTTTGGAGAAGATTCCCAGATACCACTCCAGAGTGACTTCGGGATTGTGGGCCGAAACGATATGGACCTCTTTGGCTCCCCTCTTCACAGAAGTTTCGACGATATCGAGAATCTCTTCATGTGACATCGTATAGGGATTCGGATTTTTCCTGTTGGCGGAAAAAGCGCAAAATTTACAGATATCCTTGCAGACGTTCGTGGGGTTGATATGGCGGTTGATATTGAAAAAACTCTTTCTGTCGTAACGCTTCTTCCGTAACGAATCGGCGAGTTCGCCCAGTGTGAAGAGATCGACCTCATAAAGAGAGAGCGCCTCTTCCAATCCGATACGCTCCCCCCTCTTTACCTTTTCGATGACATCCATACTGCTCTCTTTTTGGTGCCATTATAGCGAAAGCAGATTAATCGGGTTCACTCGATCGTCGTAATAAACGCGTCCCTTCTGATTCTTCTGATCTTCCTAAGCGCTCTGGCGGCACTTTGGCGATTCGCATACGGACCCGCGAGCACTTTCGTCAATCCTCTGTCGGCTTTGAGCGTGAAAGGTATATGGGCGCGTCGTAGCCGCTTGACGATGGGATCGGCCGAATACTTCTGCAGGGCGATCACCTGTACGTAGACTCCTTTGGCGGCTTCGGGAACGACGGGACACTCTTTGACCTTCACCTTTTCAGGAGCGACCGCAGCCACCTTCTCATCTACGACGAGAGGCTTGGGTTGGGCCACTTTGACCGGCTCTTGCCACTGTCTGGGTTTGCACAATTTGGCCATCTCCACTTCGCTGACAGGTTGTTTGGGTACCACAACTGCCGTTTTACACCCCTCTTTCAGTGCGCCCAGTTTCACACCCAGACCGATGATTCCCATCAGATCGTCATCCTTGTCTTCGAGTCCATGCACAATGCGCGCTTCACTCACAAGATCCACTCTCGGATTCACCCGTACCTTCACCCCGACTCCCAAATCGACGAAGCCCTGGGAACTCGCACCGGGAATCTCTCTATGAATCTTTTCATAACCACCACCAGCGACGAAATAGGGTTTCCACGCTTTGGCGGAGCTTTTGCCGAAAGGTTGATAGAGTGCATTGATGGTATACCGCTCTTTATCGGTCTTACCCGTATCGCTCATCACGTTGTCTTGGCTTGTTTCGAACCCCACCTGCACTCCTCTTTTCTCATCGATAAAGATATCGCCACGAATGCCGTAATAGACATTGTCATCTTTCACGTTCCCGTCGTCGTCCGATACTTTCTTGCTCAGCGTCGGAGTGATCTCGAACTGGTGTGCATTCAAGAGAGAGACTGCTCCTCCCATTCCGATAGCCACCAGAACTGTAAACAAATTCTTCATTCTTTCTCCTTGAAAATTCAATCATTTGAATATTGTACTGTCGCCAATTATAAGTTTTTTCCTCTGACAGTCGATTAAATTATCTTAATCAATTACTCGCTATAATCTCTTCTTAAACAATTAAGAGCGATTGAATCCGGAGAACTATTTTGAATTTACAAGAAGAGATCGAGACCCTCCTTTCGCAAGGTGCTTCTAAATTCGAAGTGGCAAAACGGATTCGATCCGAAATTCAGGCCTATTTACGAAATCTCGACTCTCTTTTCGATATGGATCGGGGCAAAAGTTTTCTGGTGCGCCACACCCGTTCGATCGACCAATTCGTCACGATTATGTACCGATATATTCTTCGTCGCTATTTCGGCGAGTTTCTCCCCCTCTCCAACACCATACCGATCACGATCGTCGCACTCGGCTCCTACGGTAGAGAACAGCTTTGTGTCCACTCCGACATCGATCTGCTGTTCGTATACAAAAACACACCCGGATACCGGCTGAACGAGATACTCGAATCGATATTGCAACTGGCATGGGATGCGGGCCTCAAACTGGGTCATCGGGTCCATGAAATCGACGAACTGCTCGAGGCGAGCCGAAGCGACCACACGATCAAGACCGCCCTTTTGGAATCGCGCTTCGTTACCGGATCCAAACATCTCTGGTACGGCGTCCAACAGCGTCTCAAAATCATCGCGAACGACGCTCCCGACCGTTTTATCCGTGAAAAATGCGAGGAGCAGCGTCAACGACGCGAAAAATTCGATCTTAATACGATGGAGCCCGATATCAAATCCTCTCCCGGGGGTCTGCGGGACTTCAACACCCTTTTTTGGATCGCGAGGGTACGCTTCGGCGTCCATCGTATCAAAGAGCTGCCCCCGCATATCCTGAGCGAAGAGGAGTACGCTCTGTTGATGCGTAACGTCGATTTTCTCTATCGTATCCGTACCGCTTTACATCTGGTCTCCGGCAAGAAACAGGATCGGCTTCTTTTTGCCTACGTTCCCGATGTGGCACATCTTTTCGGATCGTCTCAGCGCCGACTGCTGGAGCGTGTTTTCGCCGCGTTGAGGTTGATCGGCTACGTCACGGATCTTCTGATCAGACGACTGGTCAAACCCGCTCTTTTCGAGAGTACTCGCCTTCCTCTTCTCAAAAGGGAAAGAATCGCCGAGAACGTCTACCGATACGATCGGACACTTCTCCACAGGCTGGACACCCCCGTGCCTCCCCTCTCCGCCCTGCTTGAAAAACTACTTTCCCTTCCGGATACGTCCGAGGCGTTCGATATCGGATGGATCGCACTCTTTTTCGAAAGCGGCCGTCACGCTCCCGTCGTCACATCCCGATGCGTACCGACCATTCGCCGACTTTTTAAAAGGCGCCATCAACACCCTCTCTTTCTCGCCTTCTATAGAGCCGGCATCTTGGATACGCTGCTTCCGCCTCTTTCGAAAGTTCGCGACCAGCCTCAGTTCGACGGCTATCACACCCATCCGGTCGATCTCCACTCCATTCATACCCTGGGTGCACTGGAGAATATCTCCGACTCCTTCGTTTCGAATCTCTACCGCTCTTTGGAACCAGAAGAGAGGGCGATCTTGCATATCGTCGCACTGCTGCATGACTGCGGCAAAGGGCGTAAAAAAGACCATAGCGAACTGGGCGCTTCGATCGTCAGAAGTTTTTTGCAGGAGTTGGGATACGAAGAGCGGTGGTGCGAAATCGGCTCCGTACTGGTACGCCACCATACGCTGATGAGCTTCATCGCCAGTCGTGAAGATATCTACAACGAAAAAATCCTCTACGCCTTTATCTCCAAGGTACGCACCCCCCAGATCATGAAGCTGCTCTACATTCTCACCTATGCCGATATCACCTCCGTCTCCAAAGAGGCGTGGTCCAACTTCCAAGCGCGCGTGATGTACCGACTCTACCATCTCTCTCTGGAGGCGTTCGAAAACGCCCATATGATCGACGAAGCCCTCAAGCGCGCCCTCAAGGAGAGGAGTTTGAAAAAATCGTCCGCTTTCCGAACACTCCCCAAACTCTATCAGAAAAAGATCCTCTCGATCGAATCGAATCTGCTCTTTTTCAAATTCTATCCGGAAGAGATCGTCACGATCGCCAGATGGATCATAGATCTAAAAGGTGCCTACGCCTACAAAATCCACAACATCGACCATCTTCAGATCGAAATCATCCGAAAGAAGGAGATCCATCTAGGCTACCTCCTCTCGCGCCTGGCGAACCTCAACGTCGTGAATATGGATATCTTCAAATTCTTCGACGACGTGAAGTATTTTCGGATAGATTTTCTCGAAAAGGTCGAAGAGGAAGAGTTCGTATACATAAAGCACTATATCGACCAGGCGTTCAGCGGAGAAATAACGATCAAGCTGCCCCCCGTCGATATCGAAAAGGAAGAAATCCGTATCGATTGCGAACACTCCAGAAGTTACGCCCAGATGCAGTTGGCGACGAAAGATCAACGCGGATTGCTCGCTAATATTATCACCATTTTTGACGATATGGGGATAGACATCGCCAGCGCGAAGATCCAGACGATCCGAAAACGGACCCGCAACCTCTTTCTGATCGAGAAAAACGGAAACTTCTGCAGCGCTAGAGGGCGAATCGTCACAAAACTCTGTCAACATACAGTATTGAAAGGATAGATATGTGTGGAATCGTAGGATATATCGGAGAGGGAAAGATCAAAGAGACACTGATAGATGGTCTTAGAGAGTTGGAATACAGAGGATACGACTCCGCCGGTATAGCGATTCTCCAAAATGGTGAAATTAGCGCTTACAAAGCAGTTGGGAAATTGATCAATCTCGAAAACAAGACACAAAACTTCAATCCATGTGGATTGGGTCTAGGCATCGGCCACACCCGCTGGGCGACCCACGGCAAACCGACCGAACTCAACGCCCATCCTCATCTGGGAGAATTCAGCTATGTCGTACACAACGGTATCATCGAAAACTATCAGGAACTCAAAAGGGAACTTCAAAAGAAGGGATACCGTTTCCTCAGCCAGACCGATACCGAAGTGATCGTCCACCTTTTCGAGGATACCTACAAACAGACGCACGATGTTTTCGCGGCGTTCGAAAAGACGGTCGAACGTCTGGAGGGAGCTTATGCGATCTTGCTGATTACCAAACTCGATCCCGAAAAGATCTTTTTCGCCAAAACCGGCTCTCCGATGATCGTCGGAAACAACGAGAAGGGTGAAATCTTCTTCGGCTCTTCCGATGCGGCGCTAATAGGCAAGGCGACGGAGGTGATCTATCTTGAAGACGGAGAATACGGATACGCCTCTTTGGAAGCGATCCGTATCTTCAAGGATGGCAAAGAGCAATCCCCGCAGAAAAAGCCGCTTCTTGGCGATAAAATCTCCGCACAAAAGGGTGGATTCCGTTTTTTTATGGAGAAAGAGATCTACGAACAGAGCGAAGTACTCGGAGAGACGATCATGGGAAGAGTTCTGGACAACAGAATCCACTTCGAAGAGCTCGAATCCGATTTTTTCGACGGCATTCACGAAATCAAGATCTGCGCCTGCGGCACCAGCTACAACGCGGGGCTGACCAGCTCCTACCTGCTGGAGCGTTTCGCGAAAATCCACACCTCCGTCGAGATCGCCAGCGAATTTCGATACAAAGAGCCTTTTCTCAATCCGGACACCCTCTTTGTCGTCATCAGCCAAAGCGGAGAGACCGCCGATACGCTCGAAGCGCTGAAGATGGCCAGGCAAGCCGGTTTGAAGACGTTGGCGATCTGCAATGTCGACAACTCTTCGATCGTCCGCCTCTCCGACTATACGATTCTCACCAGAGCGGGTATCGAAAAGGGTGTCGCCAGCACCAAGGCGTTCGCGACACAGGTGATGGTTTTGTGGATGCTCGCGGTCTATCTGGGTACCTACCGAAAAACGCTCTCACCCGAAAAGATAGCCGAAGAACTCGAAGCGATGCGCCATATTCCCAATGCCGTCGTCGTCTCCGACCGCCTGCACGAGAAGATCAAACGTCTCTCCAAACGCTATCTGCACGGACACGGCTTCTTCTTCATCGGACGCGATATGTTCTACCCCCTCGCGCTGGAAGGGGCGCTAAAACTCAAGGAGATCAGCTATCTGCATGCCGAGGGATACCCGGCCGGAGAGATGAAGCATGGTCCGATCGCACTGGCCGACGCGGAGCTTTTCACGATCGCGCTGATGCCGCGAAACGTCCATTACGACAAGATCAAGAGCAACGTCGAAGAACTCTCCGCCAGAGACGCTACGATTCTCGCGATCTCTCCGGAGCGTTTCGAACTGGCGGACGATTATATCCACACCTACCATAGCGACCATCCGATGAGCGAGTTTTTCGAGATGATGGTCGCCACACAGCTACTCGCACTGGAGATTTCGGTACGATTGGGCAACGATGTCGATATGCCCAGAAATCTCGCAAAAAGCGTGACGGTGGAATAGACCGGGGATTCCTTGCGAAATCAGCAGTAATCCGCCAGCAATCCAGCCTTCAGCTGTGCGTAGGTCTCCTCTCCGACCAGCTTTCTTACGATCGCCAATGCGAAACAGATGGCGGTACCTGGCCCGCGGGAAGTGAGCACGTTCGCGCTTTCGACTACCTTCTGCGTATCGGTGAATCCGCCCGTTTCGATCTGCTCTTCGTATGAAGGATAGCATGTATATCCCTCTTTCAAGACACCCGCCGCTTCCAGAGCGATCGGTGCGGCACAGATCGCGCCGATCTCCTTGCCTCTGGTATCAAACTCTCTCAGCAGCCGCTGGACACGCTCGTCGTCTCTTAGATGCTCGGCTCCCGGAATGCCTCCCGGCAAGACCATCATATCGAAATCTTCGCTTCTGACATCGTCGATATGGGTGTTGGCGACGACCGTGATGCCGTTGGCTCCGGTCACCTGACGATTTTCCAGCGAAGCGGTGACCACTTCGATTCCGCCGCGTCTGCAAACATCCACGATCGTCACCGCCTCGATCTCTTCGAATCCCTCTGCCAATGGTACAAGCAACGCTGCCATCTTCTCCTCCTTTTCGGATGGTTATTTCACCTTTTCGAGATACTCGCCTTTGGCGGTATCGACTCTGACGACATCTCCCTCCAGGATATGGAACGGCACCTGGATCACCGCACCGCTCTCGAGCGTCGCCGGCTTTTTGCCTCCCTGGGAATCCCCCTTGAAATTGGGACCGGTCTCGGTCACTTCCAACTCCACCGTCTGGGGCACCTCCACATCGATCGCCTTGTTGTTGTGGAAAAGAATTTCCACCAACATTCCGTCCTTGAGCCATTTGATCGTATCTTCGCCCACCTGCTCGTGGCTCAATCCGATCTGCTCGTAGGTTTCGGTATCCATAAACTGCAGATACTCTCCGTCGTCATAAAGATACTGCATGCTCTTTTGGACCATATCGGGCTTTTGACACTTATCGCCCGCATGAAAGGTCTTTTCGATCACTTTTCCGTTGAGATAGGATTTGATTTTGCAGCGCACGAACGCCGCCCCTTTTCCCGGTTTGACATGTTGGTACTCCACGATTTTGTAGGGGATACCTTCGAGTTCGATTTTGAGACCCTTTTTCAGATCTCCCATAGAGTATGTCGCCATCGTTTCTCCTCAAAAATTTAGCCATATTATACTAAAATGGGCTAAAAAACAAAGGCATCATGTGAAGACGCTCACCGTCATCGACACCTTCGGATTCTTTTTCAGAAACTACTACGCGCTTCCCCATCTTCGGAGCAAAAAAGGCTTTCCCACGGGGCTTCTGACGGGATTCATCAATTTCATCGGACAGCTCGCCAAAGAGCACGGTACGGACTATCTCGTCTTCGCGCTCGATTCGAAGGAGAAGTCGATACGAAAAGAGATCGACCCCAACTACAAAGCCAACCGCCCCGAACCTCCCGAAGAGCTCAAACGACAACTCCCCGTCGCGATAGAGTGGATCCGCAAGATGGGTTTCAAACAGATCGAAATCCCGGGATACGAAGCGGACGACATCATCGGTTCGCTGGCCGAATACGCCAAAAAAAGAGGAATCAAAGTGCAGATCGTCAGCCACGACAAAGATCTGTACCAACTCATCGACGACGAGAGGATCACGATCTACGATCCGGTCAAGAAGATGGAGATCGACGAAGAGAGATGCCGTGAAAAATTCGGCGTGGAACCTCGCCAGATCGTGGATTATCTCGCCCTCGTGGGAGACGCCTCGGACAATATCCCCGGTGTACGCGGAATCGGTCCCAAAGGGGCGAGTAAGCTTCTAAGACAATTTGGCACACTGGAGAATATCTACGCCAATCTGGAAAAGATCGACAACCCGCGCGTCAGAAAACTGCTGGAAGAGGGAAAAAAGAACGCCTTTTTGAGCAAAAGGCTCGCCACGCTCCATGACCACATCCTTCCACCGGAGGATCTGGAGAGCTTTCGCTTTCCCGACTACAACCCCATCCTCAAAATCGCGGACGACCTGATTGAAATGGATATGACCGCCATTCTCAAGCGGGCGGGGGCGGATTTTGACAACGGCAAGAAAAAGCCGAGGCTTACCTTCAACCCCGTTTTACTCGATACAAAAACCAAAGTGATGGAGGTGATCGATACGCTCAAACCGGGCAGCATCGTGGCTTTCGACACCGAAACCGACTCTCTGGAGAGCCGCAAGGCGAAGATCGTCGGATACTCTTTCGCCACCACCGAAGAGACCGCCTATTACGTGCCTATCAACCACAACTATCTGGGAGTGGGGATGCAACTTTCGATGACGGAGGCGAAAGAGACACTGCAAAGACTTCTCTCCCACAAAATCGTCGGTCAAAATCTCAAATACGATCTGGCGGTCGTGGAAAA
This sequence comes from uncultured Campylobacterales bacterium, assembly GCA_964443745.1. Classification (GTDB taxonomy): domain Bacteria; phylum Campylobacterota; class Campylobacteria; order Campylobacterales; family QNZT01; genus CAYUEN01. The sequence goes on from CAYUEN010000011.1 coordinate 38,646, forward strand.
CAATTTCCAAATCACCGATATCCATATCCATGGCGATACCATGATCTTAAGCTGGCTACTCGATCCCGCACAAAGCGCCGGATTGGACAATATGGCCAGGCGCCATTTCGAACACGAAATGGTCAAATTCAAGGATACGGTCAAAAAGGGAGAGAATTTCTCCCATGTTCATCTGGACGAAGCCACCCTCTATGCGGCCGAAGACGCATGGATGACACTGAAACTCTACCGTTTCCTCACGCCGTTGTTGGACGAAAGACTCAAAAGAGAGGCCAGAGAGGTGGAATACCCTTTCATCAAAACGCTTCTGCATATGGAGGCGCAAGGTATCATGATCGATCGTCTCTTTTTCGAAAAACTGCTGGAAGAGGCGAATTTGAAGATCGCCTCCCTCACCCAGGAGATCTATCGGCTCACCGGAAACGAATTCAACATCAACTCTACACGCCAACTCGGGGAGGTGCTTTTCGAAAAGCTCGGGCTCAAAGCCGGCAAAAAGACCAAAACCGGATACTCCACCAACGAACAGGTCCTGCAGAGCCTGCGCGCATCCCATCCGGTCGTTCCAAAACTGTTGGAGTACCGCGAAATCTACAAACTCAGATCCACCTATATCCAACCGCTCCTGAATCTCTCCAAAAAAGACCCCAAAAGCCGTATCTACACCTCCTTTCTGCAAACGGGTACGGCCACCGGCCGCCTGAGTTCCAAAAATCCCAATCTGCAGAACATACCGGTGCGTACCGAGCTGGGCCGGCGGATCCGGGAAGGGTTCGTCGCACCCGAAGGGTCGCTGCTGGTAGGTATCGACTACTCCCAGATCGAATTGCGACTGCTCGCTCATTTCAGTGAAGACGAGGCGTTGATGGAGGCGTTCAGAGAGGGGAAGGATATCCATATGGAAACCGCGATCAAAATCTTCGGAGAAGCCGAAGCGAAAGCCAAGCGCCACATTGCAAAAAGTATCAATTTCGGCCTCATCTACGGAATGGGTAGCCGAAAACTGGCCGAAACGATCGGGGTGAGCCCCAAGGAGGCCAAACGCTATATAGAAAGCTATTTCGCCTCGTTTCCGACCGTTCGAAACTACCTCGAGAAAATCCGCGCGTCGGCGAAGGCCGACGGCTACGTTCAGACACTGCTGGGCAGACGGCGGTATTTCGATTACGAAAACGCCAACGGTATGCAACTGGCCGCTTTCGAAAGAGAGAGTGTCAATACCCTCTTCCAGGGGAGCGCGGCGGATCTGATCAAGCTGGCGATGAACGCCATCGACGCGAAAATCGACTACCGCGACGAAAAGATGCTGCTGCAAATTCATGACGAACTGATCTTCGAAGTCAAAAAAGAGAGAGCCGAATCGTTCGCCGACGAGACGAAGGCGTTGATGGAGGGAATCTATCCCCTCAGAGTGCCCTTGAAGTGCTCCGTCGCTATCGATCGGAGTTGGGGAGGGTTGAAGTGACATCCCCCAAAAGGGAGTCGCACGGAACTTTGTGAAGATCGTAGCGATCCAAAGTGGTATCTCTCAACACGTAGTTATCGTAATAAAAACAGGCTTTGAATTCAAACGCCGCATTCCAGAGTATTTTCCAAAAACCATCCGGAACCGCGATACCGGACGCTCCGATACGCGGCGGATCGTCCTCCACGACGATACCCGTCAATACGTTCAGATATCCGAATATGCGGGTGAGATTACGCTCATACGCCTCCAGGTCCGACCAGAGTCGTTCGTTGACATAGGGATCCTGGGGAATCACGTTCGCCATCGTATAGACCTGTTCGAGGTCGTATGCATTGTAGTCGAAGTCGGCATCGGGAGCGATGTGACCCCTATCGTAGCCGCTTCCACTGTAATCGCTGTAGTATGCCCGATACGCTTCCGGTATGGACGGCTCGGGATAGAACCAGGGACGCTCCTTGATATTGACCGCATCGATATAGGCCGCATCAAGCTTGTAATAGACATAATGGGCGAGCTTGTCGTCGTAATCGTAACAGATGTCTATTTTCGACTCCTCTGTTCTCTTTTCGACCACGATATCGCATACTACATCGTTGATAAAGCGACCCGGATCGACGCTATATTCCGACGGGGTTCTATATGTATCACCTCCATCCGGCCTCGTACCGCTATCACACCCGACAAACAGCAGCGAAACAGCAAGAAAAAACACACCCCTCATACGTGATGGGTCTCTCTTCTCTCTTTGATACCGCTGAGTCTCAACAGCGCCTCGCTTCGGGGTTCGCGTCCGCTGAACGCCAGAAAGCTCTCCATCGCCGAACGGCTGCCGCCTTTGGCGAGAATCTCTTCGTAATAGCTTCTGGAGAGATTTTCACTGAAGATGCCTTCGTCCACGAACTGGAAAAAGGCGTCGGCACTGAGCACTTCCGCCCATTTGTAGCTATAATAACCCGCCGCATATCCCCCCGCGAAAATATGGCCGAATCCCCACTGAAACCGGTTGTAGCGGGGCGGTTTGAGTACCGCAACCTCCTCTCTGGTACGATCGAGAATGCGCTGCACCTCCGAGGCGCTATAGCGTCCCATATGGATACGCATATCGAAAAGTGCGAATTCGAGCTGTCTGAGCATTCCCATCGCCGACTGGAAATTTTTGGCGTTTTTGAGCTTCTCGACCATCTCTTTAGGAATCGGTTCGCCGGTTTCGTAATGTTTCGCGAAAGCGCCGAGGACCTCGTATTCGTAGGCGAAATTTTCGAGAAACTGACTCGGAAACTCCACGGCATCCCACTCCACTCCATGAATACCGCTTACAAACGGCTCCTCCACTTCACTGAGCAGATGATGAAGCGCGTGCCCCATCTCATGAAAGAGTGTCACCACATCGTCCGGACGCAATAGACTCGGTTGATTCTCGGAGGCAGCGGAAAAGTTGGCGACGATGAAAGCGATCGGGAGAATCCGCTCCCCCTCTTCGCCCAAATGGTGTGTGACCCAGTCGTTCATCCACGCTCCGCCGCGTTTTCCTTCGCGTGTCTCCAGATCCAGATAGAGTCTCGCCAAAATCCGATCTCCTCTGAAAAGATCGTAGGCTGTCGCACTCTCGTGCCAAAGAGGAGTCCGCACCCTTTCGAAAGAGACGCCAAGAAGTTTGTGCACGAAGTCGAAAAGCCCTTCCACCGTCCGCTCCTTCTCGAAATAGGGCATATAAGCCTCATCTGCCACGTCGAGCGTCGCGATTTTCAGTTTTTCCGACCAATACGCCAGATCCCACGCCTCCAAAGAGCCTTGAAACCCTTGCGATGCGGCGAATTTTCGCAACGTCTCCAGCTCCCTTTCGGCCTGCGGGCGGCTCTTTCTCGCCAGATTCTCTAAAAAATCGATAACCGCTTCGGGCGTTTCGGCCATCTTCGTCTCCAGACTCAATGCCGCATAATTGGGAAATCCCAACAACTTCGCCTCTTCGTCTCTGAGCGAAAGGATCTTTTCGATCAGCGTCTCGTTTTCGGGTGCGCGTGTCGTGTAGGCGCGATAGAGCCTCTCTTTGCGTTCACGGTCGCCGCTGTAGGTCATAAAGGCGATATAACTGGGCTGGTGCAGTGTGAAACGGTATAAAATCTCCCCCTCTTTTTCGATCCTAGCCGCCTCTTTGGCGAATTTCGGAAGCTCCGAAATCTCCTTCTCCTCCAAAATCATCTCCCACGCATCCGTCGCTTTCATCAGATTTTGCGCGAAAGCGGTCGTCGCTTCGCTGAGCGCAAGACGAATTTGCGCCAATCGCTCCTTCTGTTTTTCCGGAAGCGCCACACCGCTGAGTTCGAACGACTGAAGCAGATCTTTCAACACCTTTTTTCGAGGCGCAGAGAGTCTCTCCCGCTCTTTGCGGTCAATCTCTCCGAAGGCTTCGTAGAGTTCTTTGTTCTGTCCCAGCTTCGTATGGTATTGTGTCAATTTGGGAAGAAGCTCATTGTAGACCGCCTCCGTTTCGGGAGTGTTGCAGACGTAATTGAGGTGGGAGACGGGCGTGAAGAGATAATCCAGCTTTTCCGAAAGCAGTTGATAGGGCCTGACGAAATTTTCGTAAGTTTTGTTCTTCATCTTCAAGAGTTCCTCGACTCTTCTTTCGTTCTCCTCTATCTGGGAGAGTACCGCCGCTTTGGCCTCCGGCAGATTTTGTTCGGTGAGTGTAAAGGGTCTGAACATATCCATCCTTGCATTGTTTTGGATATTATACCAAAAACGTCTCACCACTCCCGCTTTCAACTCTTTTTCACAAAGAGTCGATATACTCCCCGGAAAAAACAGATACAAAAGATGCCAAACAGAAAACCGATGCTTTCACTCTCCATACTCGTCGCGATCGCCACCCTTTCATTTGTGTTGTTTTTCAATCTCGGCCGCTATCTGGATATAACCACCGAACCCAAAAAGGCGGATATCATCGTCTCTCTCGGCGGTGCCTCGGGAAACCGTCTTGCCAGAGCGATCGAACTTTACAAGCGGGGATATAGCCGATCGGGTATATTGATCTATACGGGCAAACCCTATTTTGATCGAAACAAACGAGACAAACGCACTTTTCTTCTATCTAAAGGACTCCATCCCGCACAATTTCTTCACATTTCGAACAAAGAATGCCACAATACGATGGAAGAACTCTTCATGATCAGGGACTTCTTGCTCCAAAACAATCTCAAGAGTGTCCTTTTCATCACCCACCCTTTCCATTCAAGACGCATCTCACTCCTCGCGGAGTGGATAGCCGGATACCAAAAGGCGGGCCTCTCCTGGCAAGTGAGTTCCTTTCCCCTCTCTTGGTGGAATCGACGCCACTACTATCGCAATCCGATAGCCCGCAAGGCAGCTTTCAAGGAGATGATCAAACAACCCTACAACCTCCTCAAATACTCCCCTTTGACAATACGCTACACCCAATATGCGAAAAAGCGAAACGACGGGAGGTGGGAACGAAGCCTGCAGCGCATTTCCAAAGCTTTTACACAACGAAAATTATCGCGAAAGTGAGCCGTTTTCAAGCTCTTTTCGAGTATACTACTCCTATCGATTCCGATAAGGTAGACTTATGCTGAAAGCGTTTTTGGAAACCAGAGGCATCCCCGCCTATCTGCTTGCGATCTTTTTCAACGCCATCGTCGATCTGGGCGACAAGATTCTGTTGCAAAACGCGATTTTCAAAATTTACGACGGCCCCCGCCAGATCGTACTCACCGCCCTCGTGAACGCATTGATTCTGCTGCCTTACGTGATGCTATTTACGCCCGCGGGTTACCTGAGCGATCGTTTCGCCAAAAACCGTGTACTCTATCTCTCCTCCAAAGCGGCCTTTTTCATCGTTGCCGCCATTCTTGTCATCTTCTATCTGGGATATTTCGAACTAGCTCTCTTTTTCACCTTTTTGCTCGCGGCTCAAAGCGCGATCTTCTCTCCCGCCAAATACGGCTTGATACGAGAACTCTTCGGCAAAGAGCATCTTACGGAGGGTAACGGGATCGTCCAGGCGATCACGATCCTCGCCATTCTTCTGGCATCGCTGCTCTTTTCGCTCCTTTTCGAACGGATGGTCACGGGCACCGAATCGACCACCGGAGAGATCATGCGCAATATCTGGCCGATCGTTTTGATTCTGGTGCTCCTTTCCATACTGCAGATCTATCTGACCAAACGGATCCCTCCGACCGTAAAAGGAGACGAACGGCTGAAACTCGATTGGAAAAAGTATCTGCGAATGGGTTATCTCAAAGAGAATCTCTCCCTCGCCTTCTCCAATCGCGTCATCGCCGAAAGCATTCTCGGGCTCGCTCTCTTTTTCGGAATCTCCCAAGTACTGTTGGCGATCTTCGGCGTACATCTCGAAGAGACGACCGGAGAGACAAACACGGCGATCGCGCAAGCGATTATGGCGCTGGCGGGAGTGGGAATCGCCATCGGAGCGATACTGACGGCAAGACTTTCACGCAACTATATCGAAACGGGCCTTCTGCCGATCGGAAGCCTCGGCATCGCATTGACGATTCTGGCCATCAGCCGCAGCCATACGACATGGCTGCTTGGTGTGGAGTTTTTGCTTTTCGGGATTTTCGGCGGTTTTTTGATCGTCATTCTCTACGCACTGATCCAATACCGTGCCAAAGAGCATGAACTCGGCCGTATCATGGCCGCCACCAATTTCGTGCAAAACCTCACGATGCTTCTTTTTCTGGGTATCACGATCTACGCCGCTTTACATCAAATCGGAACGCGGCCGCTCTTTCTGACACTTCTGATCGTCGCCCTTATCGCCTCGCTCTACACACTGCTGACACTTCCTCAGTTTCTGTTGCGGCTGATTTTCAAAATCGTCGCATCGTTTCGATATCGGCTGAGTATCCACCGCGTCGAAAACTTTCCCAAAGACGGAGGCGCCCTGCTGCTGGGCAACCACGTCAGTTGGATCGACTGGATGGTTCTTTCGATCGCCTCTCCCAGACGGGTCAGTTTCGTAATGGAGAGGGAGATCTACAACCGCTGGTATCTCAAACCCTTCATGCGATTTTACGGAGTGATCCCGATCTCCGCCAAGGCGAGCAAAGACGCTTTCAGACAGATGGGTGAAAAGTTGAAAGAGGGTAAAATCGTCGCTTTTTTCCCCGAGGGGGCGATCACCCGCAACGGCCATCTGGGAAAATTCCACAAAGGGTTCGAAATCGTGGCGAAAGAGGCGAAAGTCCCGATCGTACCCTTCTATATCCGCGGACTCTGGGGAAGCCGCTTCTCCTATGCCGAACACCGCCTCAAAACCAACGTCAGCAAACGTACCCGAGACGTGGCGGTCAGCTTCGGCACACCGATGCCATGTACCACCACCGCCCAAGAACTCAAGCAGCGCGTTTTCGAGCTACAGATCGAATCGTGGTCCAAATACGCCGATACACTCCCTCCTCTGCAGCACGCTTGGCTAAGGATGGCCAAACGACAAGGCAACGCACTCGCCGTCGCCGATGCGACCGGTACCAAGATGGGAAGCCAGAAACTCGCCGCGGTAGTTCTCGCCTTTTCGCGAGAGATCGAGGCGGTGAGCGCTTCACAACGCTATGTCGGCATCGTGATGCCTCCGAGTGTGGGCGGTACGATCGTCAATCTCGCCGTCCTCGCCCGCTCCAAAACGGTCGTCAATCTCAACTACACCGCCTCATATGAAGCGCTCGCGTATGCGATCGAATTGGCCGAAATCGAAACGATCTTCACATCCAGACGCTTTCTTTCCAGATTAAAAGAGAAAGGGATCGACATCCAACCCGTTTTGAACAACTCCAAAACGATCTATCTGGAAGATCTGAAATCCCAGATCAAAAAGAGCCGTATACTTCTGTGGTGGGTCGCAATCAAGGTGTTGCCGTGGCCGCTATTGAAAAGACTCGCTCTGCGGTCCGCGAAAATCGACGATACCGCCGCGATCCTCTTCAGCAGCGGCAGCGAGGGAATCCCCAAGGGTATCGAGCTCAGCCACAAAAATTTCATGGCCAACATCAAACAGTTCGCGAACTTGATGAATTTCAGGGACGATGACGTGATTATGTCGACGCTACCGACATTCCACTCCTTCGGCCTCACCGTCTCCACACTCGCTCCTTTGATAGAGGGAATTCCGTTCGTATGCCAACCCGATCCCACCGACGCGGAAAGCGTAGGCAAACTCACCGCCCTCTATCGCGGCACGATGCTTTTTGGAACTTCCACCTTCTTCCGTATCTATACCAAAAGTCGCAAACTCCATCCGCTGATGTTCGAATCGCTTCGGTTCATCGCGGCGGGAGCGGAAAAACTCTCCGAAGAGGTCCGCCGCCAATTCGTGCAGAAATTCAACAAGGAGATACGGGAGGGATACGGCACGACGGAGACCTCCCCCGCCGTTAGTTGCAATATTCCAGACGTCTTAGTGCCGCGCTACTGGCATCTGCAGATCGGCACGAAAATCGGCTCGGTCGGTATGCCGCTGCCAGGAACGATGTGCAAGATCGTCGATCCCGAAAGCTACGAGGAGCTCCCGATCGGCGAAGCCGGTATGATCATCATCGGGGGGGCGCAGGTGATGAAGGGGTATCTTAAAAACCCCAAAAAGAGCGCGGAGGCGATTTTGCACAAGTGGGGAACGAGATGGTATATCACCGGAGACAAAGGGCGACTTGATGAAGACGGCTTTTTGTATATCGTGGACAGATATTCGCGATTCGCGAAGATAGGAGGGGAGATGATCTCCCTCACCGCCGTGGAAGAGCAGATCGCCAAATATATTCCCGAAGAGGTCGAAATCATCGCGACCAACATTCCCGATTCGAAAAAGGGAGAGCGAATCGTACTGCTCTATCGGGGAGAGATCGAGGAGCAAGTGCTGATAGAGACGATCAAAAAGGCACCGATCCATCCGCTGATGCTACCGGGATCTTACTATAGGGTCGAAGAGATGCCGCGTCTTGGTAGCGGAAAGACCGATATCAAAAAGGCGAGAAAAGTCGCTATCGAACGCGCCGCTTCCTAGCACGGTTTCGATAGCCGGCATTCACCTTCAACTCCAAGCCGAGCCGATAGCTTCGGGTGATCGCTTTTTTCAAAAGCCATGCCGCAAACCCCTCCACCCGAATCGTCTCGAAAAGAATTCCCACGGCGTAATTGCCTCCCAATGCGATGAAAAGGCCGTCTATCGAAGCGTCGAAAGGCTCCGCGAAGCGTTCCGGCCGAACGATCCTGCCGGCGACATATGCCGCCGCTTTTTCCGCCATCTGCGCGGTTGGAGGCAGCAGATTCCCTTTCGCATCCCTCATCTGGGTACAATCGCCGATCGCATAGACGTTGGGATGGCCGGGAATGTTCAACCACTCGTCCACGACCAGCTGACCGATGCGGTTTTTGGGCACTTCCATCGAAGCCACCAACTCCGTCGCCTCGATTCCGCCCGTGAAAATCATGAAGTCGTAGGGAATCGGCTCTTTGCTTTTGAGATGGATCGTCCGCTCCTCCACCGCATCGATGAACGTACCGGTGAGAATCGTGACACCCAACGCCTCGAGTCTTAGCCGTGACTTCTCGATCAGATAGGGATGCAAACCGGGCAAAATCGTCTCGGCCGCATCTATGAGCGTGATCGTGATCCGTTTGGTATGGGTGCCTATCACCTTTTCGTAACGTTTGAGCGTATGGGCCATCTCCGCCGCGATCTCCACCCCGCTCAAGCCCGCTCCGCCGACCACGATATGCAAATCCCCCTGGCGATCGATCCGCTCTCCCGTCAACTTCTGGATGATCCGCTTCTCGAACGCCTGTCTGAGTCCGAAACTGCGACCGAGGCTTTTGACACCGTAGCTATGCTCGCGCAGTCCGCCGATGAAAGGAAAAAAATTGGTTCTCGAACCCGCCGCGACGATCAGCGTATCGTATCCGATCTTTTCTTTTTCTCCCACTACCTCGTTCGATCTAAAATCGACCGAGACGATCCGATCGCGTATGAATTTGACACGAGAACCGAATCCCGCACACCAATGTTTCAGATCGAGCGCCACGTCGGCGATATCGAAACGGCCGGCGATATAGCCGTAACTCTCCGTCTGCATGAAGTGGTAGGGGTTTTTATCAATCAGCGTGATTTGCAAATCCGAAGACTTGACAAGATGCTCGATCGCCCGCAATCCTCCGTATCCTCCGCCTATAACGACCACATGCCTCATTCTCTCTCCTACAAATAAGTGTGGACGAGTATCGCGATCCAGCATCCCAGATGCAACAATACCGCGAACAAAACCGCGGTCGCACCGATATCTTTCGCCGCTTTCGCGAGAGGATGAAACCGCTGCGTACAGAGATCGACGACGTTTTCGACCGCACTGTTGAGCAGCTCCGCGATCATAACGAGCACAAACGTTGCGATCAGGAGCAGTCGCTCCCAAAACTGCGGCACAAGCCACCATACGGCCGCTACGACGAAGGGAGCGATAAAGAGTTCGATCTTGAAAGAGGTTTCGTTCGCAAAAGCGTGTTTGAATCCCGCAAGGGCGTAAGAGGCGTTTTTGAAGATGGAATAACCCGGTTTATTGTTCATAATCAGCCTATACGAAATGTTCTGTTGACATTATATCGGCTGAAATTTAACTATTTTTATTCTCTTCCTCTATTCGTCTGAAGCTGATATAAAAATATTCATTTCAAAATTGTTCAAATAATTTAACTTTGTGGATAGATTTTCGATTTTAAAGCCCTCTTAAACAAATTTTGTAAATATAACAGAACCTATTAAGAGTAACTTTAATATAATTGGGCTTGTTTAAAAATAAAAGTTAAAACCATTTTTTAGCACACTACAAGTCCAGGAGAGAAGTCCATGAAAGAGATCCCTTTTTATCTGCCATCGATCGACCAGACCGAACGCAGCCTTATCGAAGAGGTGTTGGCGCTCAAAGGCGCTTCCAAAATCGAAGAGCTCGAAGATATGTTTGCGGAATATATCGGCGCGAAATACGCCGTCTCCACATCGAGTTGGAGTAGCGCGATGCATCTGAGCATGTTCGCGCTCGAGCTCAAACGGGGGGACAAGATGCTCTGCTCCGTCAATGCGTTTCCCACCGTCGCGGAGTGTGTTCGACACTTCGACGCAGAACCGATTTTCGTCGACATCGATGCGGATGACTTCAATATGTCACCCGAAAAACTGCGGGAAGCGCTGGTGAAATATAAACATAAAAAATTAAAAGGAGTGATCGTCTCCCACATCGCGGGACAGAGTGCCAATCTTGACGAAATCTACAAAATCGCCGAAGAAAACGGCATCAAAGTGATCGAAGACGCCTCCTACGCACTCGGATCGACCTATAAAGGCAAAAAAATCGGAGCCACCGGCGGTACGCTCACCACTTTCGGTTTCAGTCAGAAAATGCGCAATTCCATCGCCAACACCGGTATGATCGTCACGGACGACGAAAAGATCTACGAACGGGCCAAATTGATCCGACACCATGCCATCGTCGCCAAAGAGTGGGACAAACACGGTAATCTGGGATATGTCTACGACGTCGTCGACATCGGAATCAAGTACGACACCAGCGAACTGGACGCGGCGTTTTCGATCGCACAGTTGGAGAAGGCCGACGCACAGATCAAAAGACGCCAGGAGATCGCGGCGATCTACGACAGGGAACTTACGGGAGTACCCCACATCACTCTCCCCAAAAAGGTGCGTGATCACACTTACAGCCTCTATATCATCAAAATCGACAAGAACAGGGACGATTTCGCCAGAGCGCTGAAAGCCAGAGGCGTCTATACGGGACTCCATTTCGTACCGATGCACCTGTTGACCTACTACAAACAGAAATATTCGCTCAGAGTCAACGATTTCCCCGTCGCACTCACCAACTATCAGCAAATTCTCTCTATCCCCAACTATTCGGGTATGCGCGACGAGGATGTTCTTTACGTCTGCGAGCAGATCAAAGCGGTCGCCAGCAACAGGGTGTGATGCACGCCCTCTATTTCTGGGTCGAGAGATACCTCTTTCGACCCTCCCTTTCCCAGAAATTTCTCTCTTTCGCTCTCCTCCCCCTATCGGCCCTCTACTGCCTGGTCGTCGTTTTCAGACGCACGTTTTCCCATCCGAAAGATTTCGGCGTCCCGATCGTCAGTATCGGCAATCTCATCGTCGGCGGCAGCGGCAAGACACCGGTTACGATCGCGATAGCCAACCAGATCGCAAAACCCAAAGCCATCGTACTTAGAGGTTACGGCCGCCGCTCCAAAGGTCTCGCGGTGGTCAGTCGAGAGGGAAAAATTTTGACGGACGTACTCCGAAGCGGTGACGAGGCGATGCTTCTAGCCAGATCGACCGACGCGACGGTCATCGTCAGCTCCAAACGCGAAATCGCCATCGACAAAGCGATCCGAATGGGAGCTAAAGTGGTATTGCTGGATGACGGATTCGGCAAAACGGCGATCGAAAAACTCGATATTCTGCTTCGGCCGAAAAAAGATCCGGACAACCCCTTCTGTCTTCCCTCAGGTCCTTACCGCGAGCCGGCATACCTCTACGAAAAAGGGGCGCTCACCCTCAGGGAAACCTACGATTTCAAACGAACCGTCACGATCCAAAACCCGACTCCGCGCATGCTCTTGGTCACCGCCATCAGCAAGCCCGAACGTCTCGATCCCTATCTTCCCCCAAAAATACCGAAGGTACTCTACCCCGACCATTACGACTTCAAAAAGGAGGAGTTGGTCGCTCTTTTGGCGAAACATAAAGCCACCAGCATTCTCACCACCGCGAAAGATGCGGTCAAAATGGAGCGTTTCGGCCTTCCGCTTTCGCTCCTGGACTTGAAGGTGGAGATCGATGCGGGCGTGATGGAGACGATAGAGAATTTTATAGCTTCATACGATAAAATACCCCAAAAAGAGTGAAGATATGCAAAAGAAAATCCAAGTCGTCACCACCCTGATCGACGCCCTCCCCTATATCCAGATGTTCGCCGGCCAAACCGTCGTAATCAAATACGGAGGTGCGGCGCAAACGGATCCCGATCTGAAAGCGAAATTCGCACGCGATATCGTCCTGCTGTACCTAGTCGGAATCCGACCCGTCATCGTCCATGGCGGAGGCAAAAAGATCAACGAAATGCTCGAGAAACTTGAAATCGAAACTCGTTTCATCGACGGTCAGCGTGTCACGAGCCGTGAAAATATGGAGGTGGTCGAGATGGTACTTTCGGGATCGATCAACAAAGAGATCACCTCTTTGCTCAACCACAGCGGCGCCAAAGCGATCGGCATCAGCGGGAAAGACGCCAACTTCATCCATGCCGAAGCGAAAGAGGCGCAAACGTACGGATTGACGGGAAACATCACCCATATCGACGCGTCGGTTCTGCGGGGATTGATCGAAGAGGGATTCATCCCCGTCGTCGCTCCCATCGCCGCGGGAGAGAAGGTGGGCGATCCGGGATACAATATCAACGCCGATCTGGCCGCTAGCAAAATCGCGGTAGCGCTCAAAGCCAAAAAAGTGGTCTTTTTGACGGATACGGCGGGTGTGCTCGACAAAAACCGCCGCCTTCTCTCCACACTCAGCCAAACCCAGATCCAAACGCTCAAATCCGACGGTACGATAGCGGGAGGAATGGTTCCGAAAGTCGACGCCTGCCTGGAGGCGATAGAAGGCGGCGTGGAAAAAGCGCACATCATCGACGGACGTATCGAACACTCTCTCCTGCTCGAACTCTTCACCAGTGAAGGAATCGGTACGGTCATCAGGAAAGAGTCGTGAGCGCACTCGTGCTCTGTACGATCGACACATACGAGCATGCGCATCGCCTGGCCCGCTCCCTCGTAGAAGCCAGACTCGCCGCGTGTGTCAATATTCTTCCCCATCTCACCTCCGTCTACCGGTGGGAGGGAAAGATCGAGGAGGCGCAGGAGGTGCTGCTGCTGATCAAAACCACCGATTCCCTTTTTGAAAA
>CAYUEN010000012.1:0-49220 GCA_964443745.1 uncultured Campylobacterales bacterium
TCGATCCCCGCCACGACACCCGGCACCGCGATCGAAGCCGCCCCGATATGAAACTCCTGTACGGCATTCCCGAAATCGACATAGATGGGGAAAAAATCGGGCAGGTCGGCCCGATTCGGCGGTACGTCCACGAAAAAATCGTAGACGAGAGCTTCTTCGCCCGCTTCGTATGCCATCAAAAACCCGCCGCCTCCCAGGCTGGTGAGCATCGGTTCGCAAAGGGGAGCCGCCAACATCGCCGCACACGCCGCGTCGAAAGCGTTTCCACCTTTTTTCAATATCTCCGCTCCCGCCTTCGCCGTAAGTTCGTCACCCGCCGCGATCACACCTTTCATCGAACGATCTCCTCATTGATCACCGCTTTGAAATCCCCCGTTTTTTCGTAGATTTTCCGCAATTTCCGGGCGATCGACTCCTTTTGAAGCAGCTCGCGGAGTTTGGGAACCTCTTCGCTCTTGCCGAGTCGTTCGAAAACGGCATGCCGATCGAGCACATCGATCAATTCCAACCCCTTCTCTCGAATCGTCGTCACTTTCGTTCCGTCGATGAACCTACCCGAAAGCCCGTGTCTGACTGCGTTCCATTTGTTTTGCTTCGTGATTTGATAAAACTCCTCCTCCACCGGATGGCCCGAAGCGTAAATCAACAGCGCCTGAAAAAAGAGCGCGATCAGCCGCAATCTCTCGTGGTCGTAAAAGGCGTCGCAGACACGCAGTTCGATCGTCCCGAAAAGTTGATGGATTCGCACATCCCACCAGACATCCTTGATGCTTTCGATCGTTCCGGTCCGTATCAGTTGATCGATCAGCGCGCAATAGGTTTCGTAGCTTCCGAAACGCTGGGGAATACCCGCTCTGGGGAGGCGCTGGAAAATGTTGGTGCGATAGGACTGTAGCCCGGAATCTTCCCCCTGGATAAAAGGGGAGTTGGCCGAAAGCGCCAGAAAAATCGGCGTATACCGGATCGCGGCGTTATAGGAGCGGATCGCCGCTTCGGCGTCGGGCATTCCGATATGGATATGCAGGCCGCTGATAAGAAAGTTGCGCAGCACGATCTGCAACTCTCTGGCAAACGCTTCGTATCGCGCGTCATGAATGATTTCGTTGTCCTCTTTGCGTTCGAAAGGGTGTGTCGCGAGCGCAGCCAGAACGATCCCTCTCTTCGTACCGATATCGGCGAGCGTACGGAGCGCATAGGTCACGAATTCGGCCGCCTCGTCGGCCGAATCGCAGACGGGAGTGACGATCTCCACCATCGACTGCAGCAACTCTTTGTGAATGTTTTTCTCCAACCCTTCGGGCAGATGACCGAAAAAATAGGCCGCTTCGTTTCTGGGCGTCAGCGTCTTCTCGTCCAGTAGACGCACCTCCAATTCGACCCCTACCGTATAGGCGCGCTCAGGGTTGAAAATTTCCCGCTCTCTATCCATTTCGACTCGCCTCCATAGGGAGTATTATACCCATTTTTAACAGATCTTACACTATAATCCATACAACTAAAACGAGGGTGGATGTCATGCAAGAGAGAGAAACAAAGTATATTTTCGTCACGGGAGGCGTACTCAGTTCGCTCGGCAAAGGGATCGCTTCGGCGAGTATCGCAACGCTGCTCAAACACGCCGGCTTGAAGGTGAGTATGCTGAAAATCGACCCCTATATCAACGTCGATCCCGGCACGATGAGTCCGCTCGAACACGGTGAGGTTTTCGTCACGGCCGACGGGGCCGAAACCGATCTGGACATCGGGCACTACGAACGCTTTTTGAACACCAACCTCTCCAAAAAGAACAACTTCACGACCGGACAGGTCTACTCCACCGTCATCGAAAAGGAGCGACGCGGGGACTATCTGGGAAAAACGATTCAGGTGATCCCCCACATCACGGGTGAAATCAAAGAGCGCATCCAAGAGGCGGGAAAGGATCAGGATATCTTGCTGGTGGAAGTGGGCGGCACCGTCGGCGATATCGAAAGCCTCCCTTTTCTGGAAGCGATCCGGCAACTCAAAAACGAAGTGGGCAAGAAACGGGCGATGTTCATCCACCTCACGCTCGTCCCTTTCCTCAAGGCGGCGGGAGAGCTGAAAACCAAACCGACCCAACATTCGGTACAGGAATTGCGTCGTATCGGTATCGCTCCTCAAATCATCATCTGTCGCTCCGAAGTGGAGATCCCCAAGGAGATGAAAAACAAAATCGCCGCTTCATGCGACGTCGAGCGCAACTCCGTCATCGAGGCGACGGACGCCAAAACGATCTACAAAGTACCGATGAACTTTCTGAAACAGGATATTCTCACGCCTATTTGTGAAAATCTCGGACTTCCGCCTCTGGAGCCGGATATGGACGCATGGAACAACCTGGTCAAAAACGTCATCGCCCCGAAAAAGGATGTCACTATCGGTTTCGTGGGCAAGTATCTCGATTTGAAAGAATCCTACAAATCGTTGACCGAATCCTTCATCCATGCGGGCGCACATCTGGATACGAAAGTCAATCTCAAATGGATCGACAGTGAAAAGATACAGATCCAAGGATGCGACGACATCTTTTGCGACGTGGACGCGATTCTCGTGGCCGGCGGATTCGGAGAGCGCGGGGTGGAGGGAAAGATCCGCGCGATCCAGTACGCACGCGAGCGCCAGGTACCCTTTCTGGGCATCTGTCTGGGAATGCAACTGAGCCTGATCGAGTTCGCCCGAAACGTCCTGGGTCTCGAAGGCGCCAATTCTGTGGAATTCGAAACCCATCCCGAACACCCCATCGTCTACCTGATCGACGAATTCATCGATGCAAGCGGCAACAGACAGCTTAGAACCCACACGAGCCCGCTGGGCGGAACGATGCGTCTGGGAGAATACGAGTGCGATACCAAACCGGGATCGCTGCTGCGTAGAGTCTATCATGGTGCGGACAAGATTTTCGAACGCCACCGCCACCGCTACGAAGCCAATCCGAAATATCGCGAAGCGTTCGAGAAGCACGGCTTGGTCATCAGCGGCGAATCGAACGGCCTGATCGAAGCGGTCGAACTGGCAGAACACCCATGGTTTCTGGGCGTACAGTTTCATCCGGAATTCACATCCAGGCTCAAAAAGCCCAATCCCGCCATTTTGGGATTCGTGATCGCCGCATTGGAATACAAGCACTGAAATGGATACCCCACACAAAAGACGACTCACCAAAGCGGACATCGAAGAGATTCTTTCGCGTCGTTTCGAAAAGGACATCCATACCAGACTCTCCAAAATCCCCAGACCCGAACTGCTCAAAGACATCACCAGAGCGGCCGAGCGCATCAAGGAGGCGATCACTCGCAAAGAGAAAATCGCGGTCGTCGGAGATTATGACGCCGACGGCATCGTCTCTTCGGTGATTATCGGAGAGTTTTTCGAAGATATCGGCGTAGAAATCCAACTGATCATTCCCAACCGCTTCACCGACGGTTACGGGATCAACGCCCGGATCATCGATCGACTGGATGCGGACGTGATCATCACCGTCGACAACGGCATCTCCGCCACCGAAGCGGCAAACCTGTGCAAATCGCGCGGCATCGATCTGATCATCACCGACCACCACACTCCCCCTTCCACCCTTCCGGACGCCTATGCCATCGTCAATCCCAAACAGGAGGAGTGTACCTTTCCCAGCAGTGAAATCTGTGGCGCCCAGGTGGCGTGGTATCTGTGTGCCGCCATCAAAAACGTATTGCAGATCAATTACGATCTTTCCAAGTTTCTGGACGTTTTGAGTATCGCGATCGTAGCGGATATGATGGAGTTGCGCGATATCAACCGGACGATGGTCAAAAACGGCCTGCACTATATCAACCACTCCAAACGTCCCGCATTCGCCGCGATCAAAGAGTTTTTCAACAAGCGATCTTTCAAAAGCGAAGATATCTCCTATCTGCTCGCTCCCCTGATCAACAGCGCCGGACGGATTGAAGATGCGACGCTCTCCTACGATCTGCTGCGAGCAAAAGACCCCTATACCGCGATGGAAAAACTTCAATACATCGTCACCCTCAACAACCGCCGCAAAGAGATCGAACAAGAACTCGTCACTCTCGCAGAAAGAAAGGTCGACGAGAAACAGAAAATCGTCGTCGTCTGGGGGGAGGCATGGCATGAAGGGGTGATCGGCATCGTCGCTTCCAGACTCGCCAAACGTTACAAAAAACCTGCTATCGTCTTTTCGATTACCGATGAAATCGCCAAAGGGAGTGCCAGAAGCGTAGGATCGATCGACATTCTGCACTATATCTCTCTTCAGGAAGAGCTGTTACTCGGATATGGTGGGCATATCGGTGCAGCGGGACTATCTCTTCACAAATCCCATCTGCCCCATTTCAAGGAGCGCATCGAAGCCTCGCTTGCAGAAGTTGACCCCGATGCGTTTATCCAAAAAAGCGAAATCCTAGGAGAACTCGATCCCGAAGCGGTCGATTTCGAATTGCTGGAGTTGTTGGAGCGATACGAACCGTATGGTCAGAAAAACCCGATGCCTCTTTTTATCATCAAAGACGCCTATGTAAAATACCAAAAGACTATCGGCAAACACAACAACCATCAGAAGTTGATTCTACAGAGTGAAAATGCGACACTCGAATCGGTACAGTTCAATTTCGATCGACAAGTCAAAGCGGGTAGCAGGGTCGATGTGATCTGCACGATTTCCAAAAACGAATTTCGCGGTACCGTTACGCCGCAGATTATGATTAGAGAGTTGAAATCCAAAGAGTGATCAGCGCTGAATCCCCGCTTTGACGGGCACGAAACGGCAGGCTTCGACTCTTTGGACTTTGATCTGTCTACCGTTTTTGATAAAACGGGTGATGATCTGTTTTTCCCCCTCTTCGATCGGAGCGACGAGAATCCCGCCCTCCGCGAGCTGGTCGAAAAGATGCAGCGGCGGCTCCTTGGCGGAGGCGGAAAAGAGGATGCGATCGAAAGGAGCGTAGGTGCGCCATCCTCTGTTGCCGTCGTCAAAACGCGTATGGATATTTTTCAGCCCCAACGCTTCGAACCGTTTCCGCGCTTCGATCAATAGCGGCTCGATCCTTTCGATCGTGAACACCCGCCGAAAGAGGCGGCTGAGAATCGCCGCCTGATAGCCGCTACCGCAACCGATCTCCAATACGCTGTCCGCTCCTTCGTAATCGAGTGCTTCGGTCATTTTCGCCACCGTCAGAGGGGAGCTGATCCACTGGTTTTGCGAAAGAGGTAACGCGTCGAGCTTGTAGGCATGATGTTTGAATCCCCGTGGTACGAAAATCTCCCGCTCCGTCGTGGCGATCGCCTCCTTCAGGCGCTGCGACAACGGAAATACGCGATCGATCTCTTCGGCGAGATGGAGTGATTGTGGCAGTATCGGCGGGGTTTGCTTCGAGCGTTTTATCATCTGAGTCCTATATCCATATAGCGCCGCATTTTCCGTATCTCTCGCAGATCGGCATCCAGACCGATCACCTCCGCACCGTCATCGCGATGCTCCTCTCCGAAAGGGGTGATGATTCCCGAGCTTCCGGCCATATCCTCGTTCGCGCTGTTGGCGGCGACGACGAAGGCTTGATTCATGATCGCGAGCGCACGGGTGATCGCTTCGAACTGCGATTTGCGCAATCGGCCCCAGAGCGCGGGAATCATGATGATATCCGCTCCCTTGATACGCTCCCAAAACCTACAGAATCTTATCTCGAAACAGATCATGATCGCATACCGAAGTCCTTCTATCTCGACGATTCGGATGCGCTCTTCGCTACCCCGCAGATAGTGCTCATGCTCGTCACCGAAACGGAAAAGTTCCACTTTGGGCTGTCTGTGAACGATCCTACCATCATGCAGAAGCAGCGCTTCGTTGTAATAGCCGCCCTCCGTCCGGGTGATCGCGGTGAAACAGAGGGTTTTACGGCGGGTGGCTTCAAGCAAAGCGGGCATCGACTCCTCGGTGAATCGGGCCGCTTTTTCGAGACGATCGAAAGCGAAATGGCTCAACGCGAGTTCGGGCGCGACGATCACACTGCCTTCCGGTCGGCTCTTTATGTGACGCAAAAGACGCTCGAGATTGCCTGCGAAGTCTTCGGGATCGCAGACGAGCTGGAGCGCATAGAGCTTCTTCTCAGAAATCATCGAAGCTCAGGCTTCCCTTGGAGTAGTTGGCGACGTTTCCTTCGAAGAAGTTGGTCTTTTGATCGTTGAAACTGGAAAAGTTGTCGACCCATTTGATCGGATGCTCCGCACCGTAGAGTTTTTTGAGCCCCACCGCATGCAAACGCTGATCCGCCAGGTACTTGATATAACTGTCGATGATTTCGTTGGTGAGCCCCAGAATCTGCCCTTCGGTGATGTATTGTCCCCAGCCCACCTCCAGTTTGACCGCTTCGTCGAACATCCTGTAGACGTCATCAAGCAGTTCGGGCGTGAAGAGCTCCGGACGCTCTTTTTTGGTGACGTTGATCATATTTTGGAAGATCAACAGATGGGTCACTTCGTCACGCTGAATGAAACGGATCATCTGGGCGCTTCCCAACATCTTGCCGCTTCTGGCCAGCGTATAGAAGAAGGTGAAGCCGCTGTAGAAGTAGATACCCTCCAGGATCTGGTTGGCGAACATCGCCTTGACGATCTGTTCGTCGGTCGGATTGGCCGCGAGATCTTCGTAGACTTTGGCGATGTAGTCGTTTTTGCCTTTCAACTGCATATCCTGACGCCACATATCGTAGATCTCTTCCGTGTTTTGCGAGATACTGTCCACCATGACCGCATAACTCTGCGAATGAAGCGCCTCTTCGAACGCCTGACGCACCAGGATCAGATTGATCTCCGGAGCGGTGATATAGGGGTTGACGTTGTCGATCAGGTTGTTGGTCTGGAGCGAATCCATGAAGATAAGCTGCGAAAGCGCCTTGTCGTAGGCCCGTTTTTCCGATTCGGTCAACAACCTGTAGTCTCTGGCGTCTTGCGTCATATCGACCTCTTTGGGAAACCAGGTGTTGTTCAACATGATTTCCCAGAGGTTGTAGGCCCACTGGTATTTGATCTTGTTGAGCTCGAAAATCCCGGTCGGATCTCCTCCGAAGATTTTACGCTCGTTCACACTCTCATGCGATTCGGGGTTGTAGATCTTTTTTCTATGCATAATCATCCTCTGCGCTAACTTTTTTAGTGTGCTATTTTATCCAATTCCATCTTTCGTATCAAAATATTTCAAAAATCGACTCCCGCTCCGAAATAGATCCGATTCGAACGTATATCGATCTTGAGTTCGCCCATCGTGGAAACCTCAAGAATATCCGACATGTCGACCTTCACTTCGTCCATCTCCCACCTCTTGCGGGTATATCCCACCGTAAACCACAAAGCCGGGGAGAGGGTGATCCATCCCAGATCTTTTCGGGTATGAAGCGGCCTGTAACGAAGGTTCAGATCCAAAATCCGATACCTTCCGTCGATATCGATCGAAGAGCGAAACCAGTCGTTTTCCAAAGTGCCTTTCTGTATCCCAAATACGACCCTGCCGGAGAGTCGCCACCGATCGTCGAACGCATAGCGCACGAAAAAAGCGGGGGCGAATTTGTAGGTCACCACTTTCGTATCGGTCGCTTCCAAAAGTTTGTAAGTCATCTGCGCCGTTTTTTTGAGATTCTTCATCTTCATCACAGGCATCGAAATACCGGTATCGACGCCTCCTGCGATCAACCATCCGCCGCTACGGAAAAAGTCGTATCCGAGCGTGAAATCCAGGTCCAATCCTCTGATTTTGTATTCGCTCGGAACCGGAACCATCGTATAGCGATCGATCGCGTCGTTGAGCGAACCGAACTGCGGAAATTCGTAAGTGAGCGGATAAGTGGCCAGGGTCGTCATCCGATCGACGAAATCGCTACCGTAAAGATCGATTCCGTAGCCGTAATACCACTTCGTATCGCCGAAATTATCGTGCGAATTATCCAGCGAGACGACATCCACATCCATCTCCACGCCTCCGTGCATAAATCCCGCGATATCCATGCGCCAATCGAACGAGCTCTCTCCCAGACGCAATTCGGCCCCGAAAAGAGACAACGCGAAAACAAACCACACCGCCGCGACTCTTTTCATTCTTCGCACCTCCTGAAACTTTTCGGACATGGTAACGAAAAAAGTTTAGCCGCGATATAATAGCTTCATCATTCGAAAGGAGCTTCGGTTGGATCTTTCCCAAATGCCCTGGTGGGCGATGCTCTATTGCGTCTTTCTTTTGGTAAACGGTCTGGGAACCCTCTATATCGCGGGTAACGACTCTCCGCTTTACATAGTGGGCCAGATACTCTCCACACTCTTTGCGATCGGCTTCTTTTTTTTCTATTACGGGGTGATACCCTCTCCGCCCGATGTCCGAATCCCGGCGGGGATGCTCGCCTGGATCCTCTATCAGGAGATCTGGGCCAATCGACGTCTCTACGATCTGATTTCGGTCGAAGGATTGCCACAGGAACAACGCAGGCAATTGTTGATCTTTATTCCGATGATTTTCATCCTTTTTCTCGCTCCTTTCGTCTGGATCGTCATACAAGTCTTCAAAGCCTACTTTCTTTGAACGACTCTGCTCGGGAACGAACGTGTTTCACACTTTGGCCGAAATTTGGCTATCATACACCCATGAAAAGATCTCAAGACTGGCATGAGCAGCTACGAGCATTGCTGCATTGCGACCTCAAATCCCTCTATCCGCTCGCAAGAGAAAAAAGACGAAAACTCATCTTCTACGTCGGACCCACCAACAGCGGCAAAACCTATGCCGCGATTCAGAAACTGATGGCGGCCGATTGCGGCAGCTATCTCGCACCGCTGCGTCTGCTCGCACTCGAAAACTACGAAACCCTCAAAGCCAACGAAATCCCCGTTTCCCTGATCACGGGAGAGGAGGAGATCATCGACGAAGAGTCCGCCCACATCTGCTCCACGATCGAAATGGCCAATTTTCAGATCGAAATCGATGTCTGCGTGATCGACGAAGTGCAGATGCTCGCCGACAAAGAGAGGGGATGGGCCTGGGTCAACGCGATCGTCGGTATTCCGGCCGATACGGTCATCATGACCGGTTCGGTCAACGCACTCGATGCGATCCGGGAGATCGCCGGCTATCTGGAAGAAGAGCTGGAGGTGGTCAAATTCCGGCGCAAAAATCCTCTGGAGATGATGGAGTATCCGATCCCACTGAAAGAGATTCCTCCGCACACCGCATTGATCACTTTCAGTCGAAGCGATGTGCTCGCACTCAAAAACCGGCTCTCCAGACGCCACCGTGTCTCGGTTCTTTACGGCAACCTCAGCCCGGAAGTACGCCGCGAAGAGGCACGACGCTTTCGTACGGGAGAGAGCGACATTCTCGTAGCTACGGATGCGATCTCGATGGGATTGAACCTCCCCATCGAAACGCTCCTGTTCACTACCGACACGAAATTCGACGGTATCTCCAGACGGCCCCTCACCCCCAACGAAGTGATCCAGATAGCGGGACGGGCGGGCAGGTACGGCCATCATGAAAGCGGATATATCGGTGCGACTTCCAGAAAAGTGCTCGAACATATCACCCAAATGTTCCATGCACCTCTCAAAAGTATCAAACCTCCTTTTCAAGTCAAGGCGACTCCTTCGCAGATCCGGCAACTTTCCGATCATCTCGGGACGAAAAACCTTCCCAAAATTTTGAAATATTTCGCGGAGAATATGCGTTTCGAAGGTCCGTTCGTCGCCGCGAACATCGGATCCATGATCGAGGTCTCCAAGCTGATCGACACCAGAAAAGGGCTTACTCTGGAAGAGAAATATATGCTCTCCCAAGCTCCCGTCTCCATCAGGTCCCCTCTGATCAAAAACGCCTTTCTCTTCTATGTCGATGCCATCATCAAAAAGAGAGTAGTGCGCTACAAACCCTCCATCAAACTCAGAAAAACCGCCAAAACCGAACTGGAACTTCTCAAAGCGGAAGACGAAGTCAAAAAAATCAGCCTCTATCTCTGGCTGAGCTACAAGCTTCCCGATCTCTTTCCCGACACCCACAAGGCGATCACCGCCCGAACGCTCGTCAACCGTTACTGCGAAGCCTCACTCAAATCGGGAAAACTCAGACTCACTATACGGAACAAAGAAGAGAAACACCCCCGCAAAAACGAAGAGGGCAGACAGCGGTACCGCAACCGCCCGTCCCGCCGCCCAAGAGGGAGGGGGAAAAGAAGATCTTGATTCTCCCTTAATCTCCAATTGAATAGAATCACTATAGCGGAGTATTTGAAAACACCCTCCATTTGAAATGGAAAAAGGGTGGAGTCGGAAGATCGGAGGAGAGTGTATGCCCGCATCACACAAATGGATCTATTTCGTCTTCGTGGCGATCTGGGCCATATTGGCTATCCATCCCAAATACCCATCGGATTGGTTGTTGGAAAATGTTCTTGTATTCACCCTCTTCCCTCTCGTAATTTGGATGGATCGGAGATACCGTTTTTCCCTCATCAGCCTTCTGTTGCTTCTGATTTTTGCGAGCCTGCATGAGCTCGGAGCCCATTTCACCTACGCGGAGATGAAATTTTTCGATCCGATTACCCATCTGTTCGGATTCTCACGCAACCATTTCGATCGCGTCGTCCATTTTCTGTATGGATTGATGGTGTTTCGTCCTCTATTCGAAATTATCGGCAGGTATGTACGCTCCGCCAAAACAGCGCTGCTTTTCACCTTTTCGATGATCGTTTCGATCAGTGCTCTGTACGAAATTTTGGAGTGGGCGGCAGCGATGATCTTCCACCCGGATCTGGGAATCGCGTTTTTGGGTATACAGGGAGATGTATGGGATGCACAAAAAGATACTCTTGCCGCAATCATCGGGGCGATGATCAACACACTTCTACTGGCGCCTCTGTATCTGAGGCTCTATGCCCGATTGCCCCTCTACGCACACAAAAAATAACGCTTCATCCAAAAACATCTTCGTATATTTTCGGATCGAATCCGACGATCACCCTATCTTCGAACTCGAGAACGGGACGTTTGATCAGCATATTCTCTTTTGCCATCCAGACTCTCTTGGCGGTATCGTCGAGAGACTTCTGCTTGAGTTTCAAATCCCGATAGGTAGCGCTTCTTGTATTGAAAAGTTTCGAAACGGGAACCTTTTCCAACCAATCAGCGATTTTCTCTTCATTCACCGGTTTTTGACGAAAGTCGATCAACTCCACATCGATCTCTTTCTCTTTCAAAAACTTCATCGCTTTTCGTACCGAATCACAAGTTTTGATACCGTAGATTTTCAAACTTTTTCCTTGTAATGCAACGATATTGAAAAAATATCATAGTTTTCATCTCACCTTTGGCGCAAACGACCAAAACAGAAAATTTCGAGAAATCCCCCGCTATCGCTCGGGGATCGCTTTTGGGATTTTGGATCACATTCGGATACATAAAAGCGCTCCAGCTTTCAGACTGCGCTTCGCGACACCTTTTTATCAACATCGCCTCCGCATAGATTCGGTATAATCATCCTACCATAGAGTCGCTTGAATCATCTGTCGCGAAGGAGCTCCCAATGCCGCTGACCCTACCCAATCTCCTGAGTCTTTTTCGCATCGCGATGGGGCCAATTTTGCTTTGGACGGCATGGGCGGGGGAGCGCGAACTCTTCTATTGGATCTTCGGTGCGATGCTACTCTCCGACGCACTGGACGGATTTGTCGCCAGAGCGCTGAAGCAAACCAGCCCACTGGGCGCGAAGTTGGACAGCTACGGAGATATCGCCACCTATCTCGTATTGCCGCCCGCCATCTACTATCTCCAGCCCGATCTTTTCGCGAGAGAACGCGACTACATCTTCGCGGCGATCCTGCTCTATCTACTTCCGGCTCTCTTCTCGTTTGTCAAATTTCGCAGACTCGCCAGCTATCATACGCTCATCACCAAACTCTCCGCCGTCATGATGAGTGCGGGAATAGTTTTGCTACTACTTTTCGAACAAGCTTGGCTCTTTCATATCGCCGTCTGGATTCTGGCCCTGGAAGCGGCGGAAAATATCGCGATCACCCTCCTATTGCGAAAACAACGCGTCGATGTGGGCTCCATATGGCGGATTTTGAACGAACGTGAGTAGATTTAGAGAAATTGTTGGTATAATATCCCGGTTTGGAGAGTTGGCAGAGTGGTCGAATGCAACGGCTTCGAAAGCCGTCGTCCGGGTCACCGGACCGAGGGTTCGAATCCCTCACTCTCCGCCACCCTCTCGATATCGGCATTATGCCTCCTCTTCCATCTCTTCGAAAAGATCCAGCAATCGATCTTTGTCGATCTTCTCCTTGGCTCCGCCGTAGATGTTTTTTTCCAACTTTTCCAACGTCTCTTTGATCAGAGGATCTTTCTTGGCGTAGGGAATCAACAGCCGAAAAAGCGTTTCGTCGTCGCGGGCTTTTTCGATCCGCTTCAAAATCGGCAGCGGCTCCCTCCTTCTTTTTCTTCCGGTTCCTCGGAAAAAGAGGGCCGTCAGCGCGATGGAGCCGCCCAAAACAAACCCCGCGAAAAACCAGAGATACGCCTTTTTGTCCGAAACCTTCTCTTCCATATTGGCAGAAGGTTCGACAACAGAGGGGGGTTTTTTTGCGACCGAATCATCCGCTGCTTTTGTTTTGGCCGGCGGCGTTTTCGACGCAGCGGCGGGTGCGCCTTTGACATGAATCTTTATCGGCTTCGTTTCGATCGTTTTGGCTTGCTTGGTCTTGGCATCAAAGTAGGTGAACCGAATCGAGGGAATGACAAAATCCCGCTCGGCGACGATCGCGATCTTCTGGGTAAACACCCCTTTGTAACGGCCGTCTTCCAACTGAGCCTTCACGGTAGGTTCGTCCGCATAGACGACGGCATCCTCGATATCAAGATCGAATTTCCCGATATCGTCCAGATTCCCTTCTCCGAAGATCCGAAGTGTGAGATTGACCGGTTTGTTCGCATGCACCTCGGTTTTGTCCACTTTCGCCTCGATCTTGAAATCGCCGTAGATCTCCAGATTTCCCGGCAAAGGTTTCACTTCGAGTTTCGCCTGGTTGCTAAAAAGCTTTTTCCACTCCATTTGGCTCAGCGCGGCACCGAAAAAGGGATCGTCGAAAAAAGGATCGTCGAGCATTCCGCCCAGCCGTTTGCGATGGGCGGTTCCCAATTTGGCGAAGGTGGGGGGAATCGTGAAATTACCCTCTTTCTGCGGGAAAAGAATGAAGCTGTAGATCTGTGCGATATACTCGCCCTCGACCGTCTGTTTCGGACGGGGAAATTTCTTGACCCAGAAATCCTTCAACTCCGGTTCGCTGATTTCCACCTTGTCGTATTTGGCGGAAGGAAGACGGCGAAAGACCAGATCGAGTCTGACCGGCTCTCCTACGTAGACACGTTTCTTCTCCAGTCTCAGTTGCAGTTGTACGGGTGCCCCTTTGGCGGCTGCCGTCGGCTTGGCCACTTTGAGGTTCAACGGCGGCGTCCGATAGTTTTTGCCGTCTACAACGACCGTAAAAGAGGGGATCCGCACGCTTTTGTCGGGTGCGAAAGTGTAGCTTTTTGAGAGGGATTTTTCCATCTTGCCGTTGATCATCACGATACTTTGCGCACTCGACGTTCCCAGGACAGGATAGCCGCCGATCGCGTCGATTTTCGGAAAAGTGATATCCTCCCCCTTCGCGGTGATCGTCAATACGGCACTCTCGCCGGGATAGATCACCGCTCGGTCGAGTTTGGCCGTGACATCGCCGCCAAAAAGCAGCAACGGCCACAGCAGCAGTGTCAATATGACGATTTTACCACGGTTTGAGTTCTTCATCTCTGGCTCCTTCGGTTTTGAGCGGTACCATCAGGGTGTTGACCCCGCGACGATCGAGCATACGCAGATATTTGCGTACCTCCTTGTCGCTGATCGGCTCTTTTTTCGCCGCGGCCTTTCGCATGGCCGCTTCGCGTTTCAAAGCGTTTTGAGTATCCGGTTTTCGCTTTTCGGCTCCGTTCTCGGACGGCTTTTTTTGCTTCTTTTTTTGCTCCTGTTTCGCTTCGCTCCGCTTGTTCCCGGGGGATCGCTTCTCTTTTTTTCCCTTCTTTTCCTTGTTTTCGGAAGGCTTCGCGTCGCGTCGATTTTCGTTTTGTTCTTTTTCGTTTTTTGGCTTGGAAGCACCCTCTTTTTTGCTTTTGTTTCGTTTTTCGTCTCCCTTTCTGTTTTGTTTTTTTTGATCACGGTTTTGTTCTTCTTGCTGTTTTTGCTTTTTCTTTTGCTGTTGACGACGTTTTTTCATCTTTTTGAGCAACTCCAAATTGTAGCGGGTATCGGCGTCTTCCTTAATTTTCAACGCCTTTTCATACGCTTCGATGGCGGCGTCGATATGGCCGAGCATCGCTTCGCAATTGCCCAGATTGTGCCATTTTCGAAAAGCGAGAGAGGGTTCGCGGATCTTTTCATAGAGGCTTTTGGCCATTTTGTAGCGCCCCGCTTTGTAGTAGGCGTTGGCCAGATCGTAACGCGCCGTGTCTCCCTTTTTCTCCACGCGCGCGAACGCCTCCGCCGCACGGGTGTAGTTGCCCTCTTCGTACGCCTTTTTGGCGGTTTTTAGATGCCAGAAATCGAACATCGAAGCATGTAACACCAGCGGCAACAGCAGCAGCGCGACTCTTCTCATAAACGCTCCTTTCGCGGCAGCGAGCTAAACGACATCATAAAGAGCAGCACCGCCAACCCCAACGGATAGTAGAAGAGTTCCCGCGTATCCTTGATCGTTCGTTCCCGCTGCCGTGTCGATTCGAATTTCGAGAGGATACGCTTCGCAAGCTCCTCCATATCCCCCTTTTTCAGCGAATAGCGCATAAAAGCGCCGCCCGTTCGCGTCGCCAACGCTTCGATCGCATCGTTTCGCCGTACGATCACGATGTCTCCGTTTCGCTTTTTGAGTACGCCATAATCGGTTTTGATCACACCTCCCTTTTTCGTACCGATCGCGTAGACGAACAAAACGATCCCGTGCTTTTTGGCGTATTCGATCTCCGCTTCGTAGTCGTTTTTGTCGCCGCCGTCGGTAAAAAGCACCAGCGCTTTCTTTTCGCTCTTTTCAAGTAGATTCTGCGTCACCTCCAAAGCGCTCATAATATCGGTCCCTTTGAGGCTGACGTATTCGAGTTTCATATTCTTGACCAGAAAACGGAGCGACTCGAAATCTTCGGTCAACGGCGAAACGAGAAACGCCCTGGAGCTGAATCCGATCACCCCCACGCGTGCCCGCTGCACATGATTCAAAAAGAGGTCGAACTTGCGTTTCGCAAATTCGAAACGGTTGGGATAGATGTCGTCGGCGAACATCGACCGTGAAATATCGAAAGCCACGATCACGTCGATATCGCTGCTTTTGACCTTGATCTGACCATGATCGATTACCGGCCTCGCCAGCGCCACCACTCCGCATGCGAAGGCGGCGACGACCAGCGCATCGCGTACTCTCTTGGGTATCGCCCCTTTGGTATAGCGCATACGCCTGAGCAATTCCGGATCGAAATGGCGCGCGAGAGCGGAGCGCTCTTTTCGGATCAGAAGCAACATCGGCACGATCAGCAGCAACAGCCATAGAAATTCCGGATGTACAAACCGCATCGTCATCTCCTGTTCCTGTAGAGAAAAAACAGCAGCACGATCAGCAACCCTCCCGCGAGGGGGTATTGGAAATAGTGACTCTTTTTGACGTATTTGTCGCTTTTGATTTCGCTCTTTTCGAGCCGGTCGATCGTATCGTAGATCCGCTTGAGTTTGCGCACGCTGTCGGCTTCGAAAAACTCCCCGCCGGTCTCTTTGGCGATGCGCCTGAGCACATAGGGGTTGTAATCCCCGCGACCGCCCACGCCGATCACGTAGACTTTGATGCCGTATTTTTTGGCGGTGTCGATCGCCACCTCCAGCGGAATCGTCCCCGCATTGTCCACGCCATCGGTCAACAATATCGCGATCTTCTCCTTGGCATGCGAATTCTTGAAGAGTTTGCTACTCATAAAGAGCGCCTCGTAGAGTGCGGTACGCTGCGTTCCCGCGATACCCACATCGATCTTGGAGAGAAGCCGTTTGATACTCTCCTTGTCGTAGGTCAACGGTACCGCCACGTACGCGAAATCGGCGAAAATCGTCAAGCCGATCTTGTCATGCTTTCGTTTGTCGAGAAAATCGGTCACAATACTCCTTACGATACCGAACTTGTTCAGCTCCGCCATCGAACCCGATGCGTCGAGGATCAAAGAGATCTCATACCCTCTGTCGCGCCGGATCACCACTTCGTCCTGTCGGTACGGCGTCGCGAGCGCGAGCGAAAAGAGAACCACCGCGGCAAACTGCAGCAGCCGTTGCACCGAACCTCTTTTTCGTGCCGCTTTTTGGAAAAGGGCGAGATTCGGAAAGAAAAGCCGTTCGTTTCTCTGCGGACAAAAACGAAGACAGAAAAAATAGAGAAGCGGTATCGCGAAAGCGGCGGGATAGGCAAACTGCAGTGTCGTCATGAGATCACCTTTTTTATCATCGCGCGCATCGCCTCTCTATCCTCTTCGGAAAGAGGCGGGACTTCTCTTTTATATTTGTACCGCTCCAGCTTCTCCAGCAACGCCTGCAATCCGGGAATCGGCCCTTTCAGATCCGCCAACAGTTTCATGTTTTCGCTGAAGGTGTAGACCGCGGCCTTCGTATCCTCGTAATCGATCGACGCGAGCTTTCGGGCCGCGATCTCCTCGGGGCTCATTCGGCGGCGCCGGCGTCGGGATCGGGTGCGGCCGCGATAGAGCCGAAAAAGCAATACCGCTCCCGCCAGCAGCGCCAAAACCGTCAGTACAAACCACCACAGCGAAGCGTCCGGAACCTCCACGAGCCCCTTGATATCCTTCAGATCGGCCATCATTTCACCAGATTGTCGAGCTTGAACCATGGATCCTCGTCGGTATAGATTTTGGTATAGGCGATACGGTGGGCCAGGAAATGCTCCGCCAACGCCTTGTCATGCGCACGCACCTGCGCTTCGTAACGCTCTATCGTCCTCTCGTCCGGATCGAACGTTCCGCTTTCGAACGTCGTCGGATCGATCAAATCGATCGCATCGTAGAATCGGGGAGACTCTTCGAAACGATCCCGCACGATCACCGCGTAGATCTCGTTTCGCGCGGAAAGCGCCGAAAGATCGATCCCCTCCTCCCAAAAATCCCCGATGACAAAGAGTATCGATTTGCGCTTGATCCGATGCGAAACGTAATCGCCGAAAGCGGCGTAATCGACCCGCTTTCGCAACGGATCCAGATCCAGAGCCGAAGGAACGATTTCATGCAGCGCGGAGAGATTTTTGGTCGGTTTTCTGAAAAACTCTTCACGATCGCTGAAAAAAAGCGGCGTGACGTTGTCGCCGTTTTTCATCGCCGAAAACCCCAGCAACGCCATAATCTCCACCATCGTCTCCTGTTTGAGCCGCCGACTTCCAAAAGCGATACTACCGCCCACCATGAGCGCCAACACGATATTGAGCTCCCGCTCTTCGGTGAAGAGATTGATATAGGGGCGCTGTTCGCGTGCCGTCGCCTTCCAGTTGATCTTTCGGACGTCGTCTCCGAAGTGGTATTCGCGAAGCTCGTTGAAATCGAGCCCGTTTCCCACGAACGCCGTGGCGTTGTTACCCAGATTGGAGCCGAAGATCCTCCGTCTGGTGCGGATCAGAATCTCCCGTGCGGCTTGCTGTATCACCTCTTCGTCCTCACTCTCGCCATCAGGGAAGTTTCACTTTCTCCAGAATGTTTCGGACGATATCGTCGGTCTTGATGCCTCCCGCTTCGGCTTTGTAGTTGAGGATGATCCGGTGACGAAGGACGTTGTAGACCGTCTCCGCCACATCGACGGGCGTGACATAGTCTTTTCCGGAGATCATCGCATGCGCTTTGGCCGCTTTGTAGAGGTTGATCGAAGCTCTCGGACTCGCGCCGTATTCGATATATTCGGCGATCTCTCCCAGGCCGTAGCTTTTCGGATCGCGCGTGGCGAAGACAATATGGAGTATGTAGCGAAGCACCGCATCGTCGATATGGACCGCTTTGGCGTCGGCTTTGAGTTTCTCCAACTCCTCTTTTCCGGCCACTTTGAGGATCGTACCGAAGGTCTCTTCGGCGACGCGTTTGACGATTTCGAACTCTTCGTCGATCGTATTGTAGCCGACGATGACGTTGAGCATGAATCGATCCAGTTGCGCTTCGGGAAGCCGATAGGCCCCCTCCTGCTCCACGGGATTCTGGGTGGCGAGCACCAGAAAGGGATTTTCGAGTTTGAAACTCCTCTCTCCGATCGTGATCTGACGCTCCTGCATCACCTCCAGCAGCGCCGCCTGCACCTTCGCCGGCGCCCGGTTGATCTCGTCCGCCAACAGCAGATTGGTAAACGCCGGCCCTTTGCGCACCCGAAACTCTCCGCTTTTTTGGTCGTAGATTTCGGTACCGGTGATATCGCTGGGAAGCAGATCCGGCGTGAACTGGATCCGTTTGAATTCCAAACCGAGCGCTTTGGCGAGCGAATTGATCGCCGTGGTTTTGGCAAGACCAGGCACCCCCTCCACCAGGATGTGCCCTTCGCTCACCAGACCGATCAACAGCGCGTCGATCAACTCCTCATGGCCGACGATGACCTTTCTGACTTCCTTTTTGATACTTTCGACCGTCGCGTGCATCACTACTTCTTCTTGGGTATCGTGATCGTCAGCACGCCGTTTTTGTACTCACTTTTGAGACGATCCGCATCGGCGTCGCCGGGAAGGCTCACCATACGGAGATAATCGCCAACGAAGCGCTCCTGCCTCAGATAGTTTTCCGATTTTTCCCGCTTTTCGCGGAGTGTTTTCGCTTCGATTTTGAGCATACCGTCTTTGACTTCGATCTTGATGTTCTTCTCCTCCGCACCCGGCATATCCGCCTTCAACACATACTTTTCGCCCTCGTCTCTCAGGTCTATCGCCGGCTGGGAGGCGAAAGTGTCGACGAACTTTCCAAATTGCGCCTCCCGCAGAAATTTACGATGGAATTCGTTGAAGATACGATCCATCTCCTGCTGCATCTTCTGCATCTCTTCGAAAGGGTTGAACTCTTTCGCGGGTGCCGCGCCTCCCCAGAGGGTCGACAGCCCCAATGTCGACGCCGTCAATATCGCAACCACTGTTTTTTTCATCTTCCGCTCCTTGTAATATTGGTATTTTAAACGTATTATAGAGGATCGGGATTAACGGCACTTTAATGGAGAATTAACAAAACATTAATATTCAGCAACTCAAGTTTATTGATTTTTTTATTCGCAACTTATGCGAAACGCATCGTCCAGATCGAGCGGCAGAATCAACGTATGTATTCCCAACCTTTCACTTTGCGAACACATTCTCTCTCGTTCGGCTTCGTTCGTGACGTAACGGGAGTCGTATTCGGCGTTGAAAACCGGTTTGCCCGCCTTTACGAACGGCATCAACCGATCGCATTCTTCGTAGAGATGACACTCTTCGTTCAAAGCGAAATCGAAAAACGGCTCGAGCTGCGATATTTGTTCGAGGTCGTTCTTTAAACCCACGCTCAATCCCCTCATTCTCGCTTCGTTGGCGATGAATTTGTTGTATCGAAGTTGATCTTCGAAGCTGAGATCGAAACCGCTGTCGGCGAGATATCCGTCAACATTGTCGGGCTCAACACCATCGCATCCCTTCTCTTTCGCCAAATCGAGCCTTTTTCGCATGATTTCTTTCACCGAGGCGGCACGAATATCCACCCACCTCTCGCCACTCCACCCTTCCATCTCCTTTCCGATCGTTTCGGGAGGAAAGAGCAGACTGTCTTCTCTCCACTCCTCACGGGTACCCGCGCTGAAATAACATATCACGCGCCTGCCCAGCTTATGAAGCCGACGTATCGTCGTCTCGTCGGTATCGAAAAGATCGAGATCGTAAAGATCCGCATCGTAGGAGAGATTGGGGGTACCGTTTAATTGCCACTGCCAGGTGGTGTTCGCGTCGGGTCGATACCACTCCGTCCAGTTGACTTGCGAAACGGTGATGATTCGTTTCCACGGACCTTCGGGCACCGCCTCCTCATCCACGAAAACCCAATCGACTTTGTCGATATCCTCCAGCCCCAGATAATCCCTGACGGCCGGGGAGACGTCCAATCCCGCATGGTCGTTGATCGTATTGGCGGGAGAGGCGGTACCGAAGACGTAGGCGGCGTCATCTTCTCCGAAAGGCCCCACATCTTCCCATTGGGCGTATGCGGTTTTGCCGTTTTTAATGATTTTGATCCATCTGTTTTTGCAGACGGAGTGGGGAGTTTGACGATTTTTCTTCAGCCACGGTATCAAGGAGGGGAGATTCTCCTTTTTTCGACCGTTCTCATCGAAATCGTTGAAAGGAAGCGCGAAATAAAAAGGATTTTCATCCGGAACGAAACCGGCGGGATAGTAACCGTTTCGGCGATCGGGAGTATCGACACCTCCGTAACGCAACACCCACATATCGTCCCAGGCGCTCGAGAGATTGGCGATGTCGCCGTTCTCCTCCCCCGCCTCTTCTCCCGCCCAAAAAATCGTGACGGTGATGTCTTTGTGAAGGGTATAGGTTGTGTTTTGCGGCCTCTCTTCCGAAGAACCGCCGCCCCCGCAACCGACGAAGAGCCATATCAGCGCTACGGCCAACGGCACGCCGAATCGGTTTTGGTGTAGACGGAACATCTCCCTTCTCCTTCGAAATCGGTATTTTGTCAATCATACCATAAGTTTGTGAAAGCCGAAATTTCCATAAATAACGGTTAAATATGAAAATTATTTCATTTCGGTTATAAAAATTTTAACTTTTACTTACGATTCGGTAACGGAGTTGTTTTATGATGCTCCCACCACAATCAATAGGAGTGAATATGAAAAAATACACCATCATACCTCTGCTGGGAGCGCTGATTCTGACGGAACATCCCCTCTTGGCGACCAACGGAGATACGCTGATCGGCCTTGGGCCCAAATCCCGCGCGATGGGCGGAGCCGGTATCGCCTATTCGCTGGGCGCCGAATCGGCGTTGGTAAATCCCGCATTGATCGAAAAGAAGAGGGTGATGTTCGGCGGAACCTACTTCGCCCCTACGGTGGAGTTCAAAAACAATATCGACACCACCGCGATCGGCGGCGGGGAGTCGGGTGCCGCGCTTCAGGAGAGCGACACGCACAATTCGATGATTCCGGAAGTGGCGATCTCCTACCAACTCGACGACGATACGGCATGGGGAATCGGGATGTTCGGTATCGCCGGAATGGGGGTCGATTACCGCAACGACACCCCCTTCTACGGCAATCCCTTTCTTCACCATGCGCCCGATCCCCAGACACCCCAAAACGAATATATCGGTACCAAAAACGGCACGAATCAACTTAGCACGAGCCTTCAGATTATGAAGTTCGCGATTCCCTACGCCAAAAAAGTGAACGAACGTCTGCGTATCGGCATCGTACCGGTGATCCAATACGGCGCTCTTTCGATGTCGTTCAACAGCGGCGCCTATCAGCATAAAAGCGACGGCACCTATCACAACGTCAATACCGGTACCGGCACATCCGACGATACGGGATTCGGACTGCAACTGGGATTGGGATACGACGTTCAGGATTTCGAGATACGGGATGTCGAGGTCAGACACCTCTCTTTCGGCGCGATTCTCAAAAGCCCGATCCGGATGCATTACGCCCATCAGCTTTCGGAAGCGACGCAGGCGTTCGGCCTGGAGGGATTCGGAGATACGCTCACCCAACCTGCGGAGATCGGTATCGGACTCGCCTACAAACTCACCAAAGAAAAGACGATCCTCTTCGACTACAAGAACATCCTCTGGGGAAGCGCCTCCGGATACAAGGATTTCGGATGGCAAAACCAAAACGTCTTCGCTATCGGATACGAAAGCCTAGGATACTACTGGACTTTCCGCGC
Organism: uncultured Campylobacterales bacterium; assembly: GCA_964443745.1. Classification (GTDB taxonomy): domain Bacteria; phylum Campylobacterota; class Campylobacteria; order Campylobacterales; family QNZT01; genus CAYUEN01. Next base: position 21,999 of record CAYUEN010000012.1, read on the forward strand.
CGGATACAACTACGCCGACTCGCCCGTGAGGGAGCTTCCCACGGGACCCGCGTTCGACCAAAACGGCTTCAACGCACGAAACTACAAAAACGCCGTACTCAACTACTTCAATCTCGCCGGTTTTCCCGCGATCTCCAAGCATCACTTCACCATCGGATTCGGCCGAAGGATCAACCAACACACCTCTTTGGATATCGCGGCGGTCTATTCACCGCAAGAGAAAATGACGTTTGATACCTCCGCTCTCTCCCAGGCGCAGGTGGCGAATATGGCGGGAGGAGCGGATATGTCCCCGCAAATCGCCAGAAACCTCGCGCAGGTGGAGAGTTTCTCTTCCGTTTCGCACAATGAATTCAGCCTCACGATCGGACTGAACATCAAATTCTACTAAAACGTAAAGTGCGCTCTTTTCAAAACCTTCTCTTCGGAAGCCTTCGTATTCTGCAGTCCCAGCTTTCGGGCTGCGGCGGGGGCGACTCTAAAATAGGTAATCGTCACGTCGAGGGAATCTCCTTTTTCAAGATGTACGGGATAGAAGATTTTTCTGGTTTCTCCGGCTTTGAGCATCGTATCCGAAACGACGGTATCCGCCAGCCAAGGCATCGCCGGTTTTCCCTCTTTGCCGATGACTCTTCGGAACGTTTCGCCTTTGAGCGCTTTTTGTTGCCCTTTTTTTCGAAGCACCACCTTCACTTCGGCCATCCTGAGCGGATGCATCAAAAGCATATGATTCGCTTCGTTTCCGATCACCAGCTCAAAACCGTTCTCTTTCGGCTCGATCGCGAGCGAAATATATTTTTCCAGCAGTTTCAAACTCTCATGCGTACCCATTCCATGATAGGCATGGGTGGAAGTTTTTCGGATGGTCGTGGCTGATCCCGGAACCTGAGGCATATGACAACCGATACAGTTGCGTCCGTTTTTCGTTTCTCGTAGATCCATCGTACACACCTCGAAACCCTTCGCGTTTTGTTTGTGTTCATGGCATCCCAAACAGATCTTGCCGCTGTAGTAGGCGTCGTTTCCGAAATCGAGATCATGATAGGGAGACCCCACGCTCTTCTTCGTCAGGCCGAGAAATCCGCGCACCTCTTTGAATACGACCTTTTCCCCTTTTCTTTTCGCATCCGCGGAAAAGAGAAGAGGTCTTTTCGCGTCACTATCGACCAACACGTTGGTATTCGCTTTCGCATGTTTTTGCACATCCTTGATCGAGTGGCAATAGACACAGGAGATGGGCTCCTCTTTTTGGATCCTGCTTTCCAAAGGATCCCCCTCTTTTCCCATTGTGACATCGTCCGAAGGGCTATGACATTTTTTACAGCCGTATTTTCCGCTTTTGCGCATCGGATGTCTCTCCCAAACGGCACGATGCACCGCATCGTTGGAGAGCGAGGCCTTGCGGTGGGCCGAACCGTAATACTCCTTGAAAATCGCCGGATGGCACCGTTTGCAGACTTGATCCTGCGGCTGCGAGGCGCCCCAAATCGACTGAAGCGTCACCACGGCCAATATCCAAATATATCTCATTTTTTCTCCTTCATATTTTTAAAAGAGCGTATTGTAACCAATCCGGCAACTATAGATATTGACCTGTATCAACCTTTTTTTGAATCTTTTCCTGCTATGATTGGGAACTTTTTTACACCATTTCGAAGGAATAGGGTATGCTCTATACGATCATTCATCTGATTCACCTCTATGCGGCGTTCATTTACGGCGGTTTTCTGTTCGTCGATATTCTCTATCTCTCCAAAGTTCCCAAAGAGACGAGAGAAGCGGTCATGGTACATGTACGAAAAGTGGTTCCCTACGCTCTGATGGTCGTCGTCGCGAGCGGTATCTATCTTTTTACGCAAGCTTTCGGACCGATCGGTGAAGAGGGGTTGAGCCGATTTCAGATATTGCTGGGAATCAAAGCGTTTCTGGGGCTTTGGCTCGGTATCAGAGGTATCAACCAGAAGCTTTTCGGAATCAATCCGTGGCTTTTCAAGAGCCATATTTTCCCTTTTTCGCTCGTAGTGATCATCATCGCGCTTTCGCAACTGATGCATTTGTAAGGATAGATTCAACCTCTTTCACAAAATGACGATAATACACTGAACATTCATTTTATAGGAAAGTTGCATGGTCAGTCAAGTTATGTATCGTCTCAGGAAAATGCGACTGGGAACGATGTTTTCGCTGGTATTGTTCGCGATCATCGTTTCGGTCACTACTCTCTCCTACTACTATCTCTATCAACAAAACCGAGCTTCGCTCAAAGAGGAGCTTTACGCCAAAGGAAAATCAATACTCGATTTTGCAGATATGCTTTTCGAGAGTCGCAACGAAAAGTTTTTCAGCGGAGAGAGCAGCGAAATACCCCAGCAGATTCAAAACGACGTACTGAGCCGTTTTACGAAGGTCTCCAAAGGAGAGATCCTCTTCAAACAAGCCTCATTGGATCCAGTGAATCCCGATAACAAAGCCGACCGTTTCGAGAAGGAGGAGATCGGTTGGTTTCAAAAACACAAAGAGCAAAAAGAGCGCAACAGATTCATCACCGACGGCTCAAAAGAGTTTTTTATGATCTCCCGCCCCATCAAAGCCGAGCAGCGATGTATCAGCTGCCATCCTACATGGAAAGCGGGCGATGTGATCGCGGCCGAAAACGTCAAAATCGATCTGAAAGGTTTCCACCGCGATCTAAGCACCCTTTCGCGTATGATGATAATCGCCTGGTTTTTGAACATCGTGCTGGTCATCGGTGCGATTTTGCTTCTTTTTCACCGTGAAGTCTCGATGCGGCTGGAAAACCTGCTCAAAGCGATGCGAAGAATTCAAAAAGGGGATTTCGCAATCGACGATATCCTCGAAAAAGAGCATATCCGATCTACCAACAAAAACGAGATAGGGCGCACTTTTCTCTCGCTCAAAGAGATGGCTCAGGGAATCGAACCGGTCATCGACAAAGTGGTGGAAGAGTCCAAAAGCGTCGCCGACAACGCTTCGTTCGCATCCAAACAGGTATCGGCCAATTCCGAAACGCTCAAAGAGCAAAACAACGCCCTCCTGAGCGCCAAAAACCATACGCACGAGATTTTGAACCAAAACCGCACGCTCAGCGACCATCTGCAAAAACTCGTAAAAGAGTCGCACGAAACGATCAAAGAGATCCACTCCACCAAAGAGGCGATCGATCAGAGCCTACAGAGCGCTTCGATCACCGATCAGGCGATCGCACAGACGCTCAAAGCGGTGGACGCGCTCAGTAGCCACTCTGATGAAATTACCCGCACGATCGACGTCATCTCCGACATCGCCAACGAGACCAACCTCATCTCCCTCAATGCCGCGATCGAAGCGGCGCGTGCCGGCGAACACGGGCGGGGATTCGCGGTCGTGGCGGACAAGGTGCGCGAACTCGCCGACGTATCTCTCCAAAACGCGGCGACCATCAGTCAAATCGTCCAGACTATGCAAGAAAACATCTCTCAGGTAGCCCGAAACGCCGCCCAGACGAAAGAGAGTTTCCAGAGTCTCGTCGAAGGAACCGAGGAGATCAACGAGAGTTTCGCACAGACCCAGACCGTACTGGAAAAAAGCGCGACGACCATGGATCGTTTCGGCGAAGATTTTCAGAAACAATCCACATACCTCGAAGAGATCACCCGCAAAATCGACAATGTCGTCGAAAAATCGAAAGATGTCGAAGAGAATTCCAGACGCATCAACAAAGCGGTGGGAGAGATCTCCGCACAAAGCGGCTCGCTTCAAAAACTGAGCGAAGGTTTCGAAACGCTGGGATAGGGATCAACCCCGCTCCAGCGCCTCGATCCAGACCCGCACCTCCGCATCGCTCGGCATACGCCAATCCCCCCTGGGCGAGAGGGAGATCGAGCCCACTTTGACCCCATCTGGCATACAGCTGCGTTTGAACTGGTTGGCGAAAAACCGTTTCAAAAAGAGCGCCAGCCACTTTTTGATCGTCCCTTCGTCGTATCTTCCGTCGAAAGCGATTTTCGCCAATTCCAGAATTTTGGGAGGCGTCGCACCGTATTTGACGAAGTGATAGAGAAAAAAATCGTGCAGTTCGTAAGGTCCCACGATCTCTTCGGTCTTTTGTACGATGGTGTCGTTCTCTTTGGGAAGCAGTTCGGGCGAAACGGGCGTGGCGATGATATCTTCGAGCACTTTCGCGATCGGCTCCGTTTCGTTGGAAGCCACGAAATCGATAATATAGCGCACCAGCGTCTTGGGAATCGAAGCGTTCACACCGTACATGGAGAGGTGATCGCCCCCGTAGGTGGCGAATCCCAGCGCGATCTCGCTCAAATCGCCGGTTCCGATCACGAGGCCTCCCACCTGATTCGCCAAATCGAAAAGGATCTGCGTACGCTCCCTCGCCTGCGCGTTTTCGTAGACTACGTCGTGACGTTTTTCATCATGACCGATATCATGAAAATGTTGCGACACCGCCGCTTTGATATCGATCTCGCGAAAATCGACGCCGTAGAGACGACAGAGTTTCACCGCATTGTCGTAGGTACGGCTCGTCGTCCCGAATCCCGGCATCGTCACCGCGACGATCTCCTCCCGTTTGCGGCCGAGCAGTTCCATCGCTTCGACGGCCACGAGCAGCGCCAGCGTCGAATCGAGCCCTCCCGAGATGCCGATCACCGGTTTGACATCACCGACAAATTCGATCCGCTTGGCGAGCGCGCCGCTTTGCATCATGAAGATCTCTTCGCAGATCTCCTTTTTACGGCTTTCGTCTTTGGGTACGAACGGATGGGGGTCGATCTTTCTGTGAATATGTGTGATATCTCTATGCGGCAAAGCCGGTACGATACGCACCGGGGTACGGAGCGTATCGACATAGGAGGTTTCGATCAGGCGGTAGTGGATCAGTTTTTGGATATCGATATCGGCGCTGATAAGCCCGCTTTCTCTCGAAAATCTCCGGTTTTCCGCCAGAATCGTTCCGTTTTCGGCGATCAGGGCCGATCCCGAATAGATCAGATCGGTCGTGGATTCGTGCACACCGGCGGAGGTGTAGACGTAGCCGCTGATCGTGCGGGCGCTCTGATGGCCGACCAACTCCCTGCGATAGGAGGCTTTGGAAACAAGCGCGTTGCTGGCCGAGAGGTTGAAGAGCAGATGGGCCCCGTTGATCGCCTGGCGGGAACTGGGAGGAATCACGCTCCAGAGATCTTCGCAGATTTCGATACCGAAACACACCCCTGCGGTTTCAAAAAGCAGATCGACCCCGAACGGCACGCTTCGGGATGCGACGACGATCTCCTCCCCTTCGATATCCCCGCCGCTTTTGAACCATCGCTTCTCGTAGAACTCTTTGTGGTTGGCCAAAAAACTCTTGGGAACGACACCGAGAATCCGCCCCTCCTGCAAAACGACCGCACAGTTGTAGAGTCTGTTTCGATGCCAAAGAGGCGCACCGAAAATCACGATCGTCCGGGTACGCTCGGTCGATTTCGCCAGATTTTCGATCGCCGATTCGATCCTATCATGCAACGCTTTTTGGAAAAAGAGATCCCCGCAAGTATAGGCACTCAGCGAGAGTTCAGGAAAAAGAACGAACGCCGCCTCTTTCGCATCCGCCTCTTCGATCAAAGGAAGCATCTGCGCGAGATTCGCCTCCACGTCCGCAACCTTCACTTTCGGTACCGCCGCCGCGACTCTTATGAATCCATACATCTCTATCCCCGTTTTTTCCGATTATAACAAAACAATTAATAAAAAATTAAATATTTTAAATATTACATGAATTCAACTTATGTTAAAATAGTCTCTATGGATCTACGACCGGCCACCCTCGAAATCTCCCGCACCGGCACGACACTCCATCTCCTAAGCGGCGGAGACTGGACGATTCCCACACTCCCTAAAGTGGAACACCAACTCAAACGGCTCCTTCCGACAGCGCGAAAGGGCGGAAAGATCGTGTGGGATATATCGAAAGTGCGTAAATTCGACAGTGCCGGTATGATGCTGCTGATCGAATTCGAAGAGCGCTTCAAAAAACGGGACAATCCTATCCGAATCTCGGGTTTTTCGGATGAGCACCGCCGAATCTACAATCTCCTTCGCAACAATCTCAAAGAGAAACTCCCGCCCCCTTCCAAAAGCTCCCCGTTCACACGCGCGCTCGAACGTACGGGAATGGGTGTCAGCCGTTTTGTTGCCGATATTCTCGCTTTTTTCACCTTCGTGGGGGCGATTACGGTCCAGCTTTTCTACTATATTCGCCACCCCTCCTCGATACGCTACAAAGCGATCGTCAAACAGATCTACGCCTCGGCGATCAGCGCGCTCGGCATCATCGCCCTCACCTCTTTTCTGATCGGAGTGGTGGTCGCCTACCAAAGCGGCGTCCAACTCGAACGTTTCGGAGCCGGAATTTTCATCATCGATATGATCGGAATCTCCATCACCAGAGAGCTCGCCCCCCTCATCACCGCGATCGTCGTCGCGGGTCGAAGCGGCTCCTCTTTCACGGCCCAACTGGGCGTGATGAAACTGACCGAAGAGATCGACGCGATGAAGACGATGGGATTCGAACCGTTCCGTTTTCTGGTACTCCCCCGGATCATCGCCTTGATGATCTCCCTACCGCTGCTGATCTTTTTCGCGGATATCGTGGGTATATTCGGCGGTATGGTCGTCGCGGATGCACAGTTGCATATCACATACAGTTCGTTCGTGGACCATCTTCAAAACGCACTCGATGTCAAACACTACTGGGTCGGTATCGTCAAAGGCCCCTTTTTCGCCTGGCTTATCGCCGCGATAGGGTGTTTCCGGGGGCTGCAGGTGACCCGCGATACGGAGAGTATCGGACGCTACACCACCATCAGCGTCGTCAACGCGATTTTTCTGGTGATCGCTTGCGATGCACTCTTTTCGATCGTTCTGACGGAGCTGGATATATGAGCGACATTTTGATCCACGTCGAAGATATCGTCACGAAATTCGGAGACAACGTCGTACACAACGGCATCAGTTTCGACGTGAAAGAGGGAGAGATATTCGGGCTGCTCGGAGGAAGCGGCTCTGGCAAATCCACGATTCTCAAAGAGATCATCATGCTGCTTCGGCCGACCGCCGGCGAAATCACCGTTTTGGGAAAAAAACTTTCGGATATCTCGCTCGAAGAGGCTCAGATACTGCGAAAGCGGTGGGGGGTGCTCTTCCAATCTGGTGCCCTCTTTTCGCCCCTGAACGTCGAAGAAAATATCGCCGTGACACTGCGAGAGTACACCTCGCTGGACGAAGATCTCATCCGGGATCTGGTACGCCTGAAGATCGATATGGTCGGTCTGCCGGGATCCGCCGCCTCCCTCTACCCCGCACAACTGAGCGGAGGGATGAAAAAGCGGGCGGCGCTCGCCAGGGCGCTCGCGATGGATCCGAAACTCCTCTTCCTCGACGAACCCACTTCCGGACTCGATCCCGTGGGTGCGGAGGAGTTCGACAAATTGATCCTGAAATTAAGAGATCTGCTCGGTTTGACGATAGTAGTGATAACCCACGATATCGATTCGATCTTCACGATCACCGATCGACTCGCGGTTCTGGGAGACGGAAAAGTGATCGCAAAAGGAACGCTGCAGGAGGTGCTCGCTTCCGATCATCCCTTTATCGACGCCTTTTTCAGGGGCGAACGGGCCAAACACAGAATAGGATATATCCATGGAAGGTAGGGTCAACTATCTCGGTGTCGGAATTTTCGTCACTCTTTTTATGGCGGGACTCTTCGGATTCGCCTTCTGGCTCATGAAATACGGCACGACGGAGAGTTACAGCCGCTATCTCGTCTATTTCGACGAGTCGGTCGCGGGCCTCAGCCGCGACGCGGCGGTCAAATATATGGGTGTGGATATCGGAACCGTCGAAAAGATGAGGGTCGACCCCAAAAATACCAGTGTCGTCGAAGTCTATCTGAAACTCAACCAAGACGTCACGATCAAGGAGGATATGCGAGCGACACTGAAATTCTACGGAATGACGGGACTCGCTTACGTGGAAATCACCGGAAAAAATCCCAACGCCCCGAAATTGCGCCCCAAAGAGGGAGAGTCTCTTCCGGTCATCCCCTCCTCTCCCTCCATCTATGCGAGACTGGACGAGACTCTCGCGCATATCGCATCGAAACTGACCATTACACTCGGAAAAATCGAAACGCTTCTGAGTGAAGAGAATCTTCGCAAATTCGGTCACACTCTCGCCCATATCGAATCGGTCACTCGGACACTGGCGGAGAAAAAGGGAGATATCGCCACTCTGATAGAGCGCGCGAACACCCTCGAAATCCGCGCCGGCAAAGCGTTGGAACGAATCGAAGGCGCTTTCGCTTCATTCGACGACACTTTCGTTTCGGATCTGAAATCGACGATGCTGGAGCTCAAAAATATGACCAAAAATCTCAACACCACCCTCCGAAGAGGCGACTACAATCTCAAAGCGATCGCCGGCCCCACCCTCAGGAGACTCGACAGATTGATCAAACATCTCGACGAAGCGACCGGCAGAGTGGAAGAGACGCTCGAGCAGTTGCAAGAGAGCCCCAGCGATCTGCTTTTTAAACGAACACCCCCGAAAAAAGGACCCGGAGAATAAGATGAACCATCCATTTACGACTCTTGCCATCCTCGCTTCGCTGCTCCTGGGCGGCTGCATCCCCAAACACCCCTCCAAAACAATCACGCACTTCACCTTGCCATCTCCTTCCATCCGACCATCCTCACATACATACACGTTCGACAAAACGCTCAAAATAGCCCGTCCCGAAAGTTCCGAAGCGTTTCGAAGCGACAAATTCCGCTATATAAAAGAGGGTGTGAAATTGGAATCTTACGCATTCAGCAGATGGAGCGACGCACCCATCGGAATGATCGAACGCTATCTTGCCGAATGCCTTAGAAGCAGAAATCTCTTCAAAGCGATCGTTCGCGATACGTCCGAAGCCGAAGGCGATCTACTACTGGAGAGCGAATTGCTGGACTTTTCCCACCATTTCGGCGGTGAAAAATCGACGGGGGTCGTCCGTATCCACTTCAACCTGATCGATCCCCAAAGCAGACGAATCCTCGCGGCCGTCACGCTAAAAGGCGTCTCTTCCGCTCCGTCGGAAAATGCAAAAGGGGGTGCGAAAGCGATCGCCGAGGCGACAGGTCAAATCTGCGAACAACTCTACCAATGGCTTATTTCTATAAATAAAAACTATTAATCTATAAAAATTATATTTTTAAGGAAAATTTTTATCTTCAGATGCTATAATTCTCCAAAAATTTTATAGGAGAATTATTATGAAGAAAAAAATTTTTCTTTCCAGTATCGTTTTGTCGATGGCCGTCAGCGGTTTGACGGCGGGTTCATTGCAACAAAAGGCGAAAGAGGCGGGACTCAAACCGATCCCAGAATCCAGAAGCGCTCTTTTGAAAGTGATCGACAACCCCAAAAACCCGATCACGGACGAAAAGGTGGAGTTGGGTAAAAAACTCTATTTCGACCCGAGACTCTCCAAAAGCCAATTGATCAGCTGCAACACGTGTCACAACCTCGCCACGGGAGGTATCGACGGAGTTCCGGCCGCTACCGGACACAAGTGGGCACACAACCCGCACCATCTCAATTCGCCCACCGTCTACAACGCGGTTTTCGCCAAAAGCCAATTTTGGGACGGCAGAAGCCCCGACCTGGAAGACCAGGCGCAAGGCCCCATGCAGGCGGCTCCCGAAATGGCATCGGCGAAGAGTTACGTCGAAGCGGTCGTCAATTCCATTCCCGAATACGTCAAAGCTTTCAGACACGCCTACAACAATCCGACTATGAAACCGACATTCAAGGATATCGCCGACGTGATCGGAATTTTCGAGCGCACGCTGGTAACTCCGTCACGTTACGACGAATTTCTCAACGGCTGCGACAAAGCGCTCTCCAAAGAGGAGCAGGAGGGGTTGAAAACCTTTATCGACAAAGGATGCGCCAGTTGCCATAACGGTTACGCACTCGGCGGAGGTATGCAACCTTTCCCCGTCGCCAAACCTTTCAAATATGCGAATGTGGGAGATTTCAAAGGGAACAAAGACGGCCTGGTCAAAGTCCCCACGCTTCGCAATATCGTGGAAACCGCACCCTACTACCACAACGGTACCGTCTGGAGCCTGAACGAAGCGATCAAGATCATGGGTGAAACGCAACTGGGTATCGAGCTAAACGACAAAGAGACCGCTTCGATCGCCGCTTTTCTCAAAGCCCTGACCGGCAAGAAACCGAACATCACCTATCCCGTTCTCCCGCCCAGAACGGACAAAACCCCCAATCCCGATCTGAATTGATACCCCTTTCCGCCGTCTGTCTTTTGGCAAACGGCGGAAAAACCGCTATAATATCCTCCAAAAAAGGGGATGATAGTGAAAGATATCGATCTCGATCAGCTCATCATCTGCGAGAAATGCGATACGCTCCATCGAAAAATACCCCTATCGAACAGGCAGACCGCCTACTGTACCAGATGCCACAGCCCTCTGTACAAAAACCACCCCCACCTGATCGCCTACACCCTCTCCGTGGCCCTGACGACACTGATCTTTTTCGTGATGGCAAACCTCTTCCCGATCGTAACCGTCGATATCAAGGGTATGGTCTCCTCGATCACGCTCCCGTCGGTCATTCTCTCGCTTTTCCAACAACACTTCTTCCTCGTCGGCCTTCTGGTCAGTTTCGTCATCTTCCTCTTTCCGTTGAGCATTCTGCTTTCTTTGATCACGGCGTTGACGCTGATGCTCACCCGTAGAGGCGCCGACGCCGTCAGAGCGCTGCTGCTGTACATCTCCCACGTGAACCGATGGAACATGATGGAGATCTTTTTCATCAGCGTACTCGTCGCCCTGATCAAACTGATCGGCTACGGAGAGATCTATTTCGGCGTCTCCTTCTGGGCGCTGCTGCTTTTCGTGGCGAGCGATCTTTTTTTGACGAAGGATCTGCATATCCGCTCCCTCTGGGAGAGGTGGCAGAAAATCTACGATGTCTAAAAGATACCTTCGTTGTCCGTGGTGCGAAGCGGTCAATCTCCACCACCCCTACGAAGAGATTCGTTGCAGACGGTGCGGCAGCCGCATCCACGAATCGCTACGTATCGCTTTCCAAAGATCCCTGGCCTACCTAATCACCGCGATGATCCTCTATATTCCCGCCAATACGATGCCGATGCTGATCACCGAACAGTTCGGCCATCCCCAATCCAGCACGATCCTCGGCGGAGTCGTCACGCTCTGGGAACACGGCTCATGGCCGATCGCCCTGATCATCTTTTTCGCTTCGATCTTTATACCGCTCTTAAAATTTATTTTGTTACTCTATCTTCTGCTGGGTTCCAGATGGTATCTGTATTCGAAAGAAGAGGACAAACAGCGTCTCTTCTTCTTCACCGAAATCATCGGTCCCTGGTCGATGATCGACGTCTTCGTCGTGGCGATACTGGCGGCGCTCGTTCAGATGCACAACGTTCAGATCATTCCGGGCGCCGCCGCGACGGCATTCGCGCTGATGGTCTTTTTTACCCTGCTGGCGGCCCAGTCGTTCGATACGCGACTGATCTGGCAAAACGAGGAGGAAGCAGATGGCGCAGACGATTCCTGAAGTGAAAACGACTCCGCTCAAAAAGAGATGGATCATCTCTATCTGGCTGATTCCGCTCATGGCGCTGGTCGTATCGGGTTGGTTCGCATGGCAATACTTCTCCGGACTCGGCCCCGAAATCACGATCCACTTCAAATCCAGCGGCGGACTGGTAGCCAACCAGAGTCAAATCCGCTTTCGAGACGTTCCCATCGGCATCGTCAAGAAGATTTCTCTCGAAAGTGCCGGCGAGGGAGTCGTCGTCACCGCCAGAATGAACAAGGACGCAGCCCCCTATCTCAATGACACGAGCCGCTTCTGGATCGTCAAGGCCCGAATAGACACCAGCGGCGTGCAGGGGCTGGACACCCTGATTTCGGGCACCTATATCGAACTCTACGCCCAACCCGACGAAGAGCATCCCAAGCTGGAATTCGACGGACTCGACGCTCCCTACATTCCCGCCACGCTCAAGGGCAGACACTATCGTCTGCGTGCCGACAGCGCTTTCGACCTCAGCGTGGGTTCGCTCGTCTACTACCGCAATATCAAAGTGGGAAAGATCGAAAAGATGGGACTCTCCGAAGACGGCGACCATGTGGAGTTCGAAATTTTCGTCGAAGACCCTTACACCAAACTCATCAACGCCTACACGCAGTTTTGGGACATCAGCGATTTTTCGATCGATATGAACAAAGCGAGAGTCCATGTCGATATCGCTTCCCTCCGCCAGATCGCCTACGGCGGTATCGCGTTCAGCAGTTCCAGCCAGAAGATTCTGGAGGCGAACCTCTCTCCCGATTATGTCTTCCCCCTCTACGCGAACGAAGCGGAGGCGAAACAGACGCAAATCGGTTACGGCCGCAACGAAGAGCGCATCTACCAGATGCATTTTCCGAAGACACCGGGCAAACTCAGTGTCGGCGCACCGATCGAGTTTTCGGGCTTTCAAGTGGGGCGCGTACTCAAGATCGAATCCGACTACGACAGCCGAAACGACAGCGTCAGAGCCACGGTCATCGCCAAGATACAGACTTCCGCCTTCTTCGATCACCACCATCCCGAAACCAACGGCACCCAAAACCTGAAAAAAGCGGTCCGAAACGGATTGCGCGCGAAACTTACGCCGACCAACGCCCTGCTGAACGACATCCTCTATATCGATCTGATTTTCGACCGCAACGCCTCCGAAGCTTCGATCGTCGAACGAAAACCCTATCCCATCTTCCCGACCGTTTCCGCCGACAAAAACAATATGATGGACAACATCTCCGAACTTGTGGAAAAAGTAGGCCATCTCATCGACGGACTCGACGCCATCGTTGGCGATGCCCGCAAACCGTTGAAATCCTCCCTTCTGGAGCTGGAACACATTTTGAAAAGGGTGGATCGGGCACTTGGCGAATCCGGAAACAAAAAAGCGATAGAAAACCTACCCGAAACGCTCGAGGAGACGATGAGAGAGTTCAAAGAGACACTGAAAACCTTGAACGATACCGCACAAACCTACAGTGGAGATTCGAAATTCGCACATGAACTCGAAAAAACACTGAAAATGTTGATCCAGACATCCGAATCGATGCAACGGGTACTGGACAAAGTGGAAAGCAAGCCCAACGCTTTGATTTTTGGAGATTGAGATGAAATATATTTTATTCATTGGTATGTTGCTGATTCTGGGAGGATGCAGCAGCCATAGAGTGAGCGGATATCTGCTTTGGGATACGGACGGTCGCACACCCTCTGTGGGAACCATCTCCGAAGCTCTCGGCGTCGAAAAAGTCCAACTACCCGAATATCTGAAACAAAACCACATCGTCTATGAAAATAAGAACGGACAGTTGATAGAATACACCGACGCCAAATGGGCCGTACATCTACCGGAAAGTTTGACCGATCGCCTGATCGCCTCTTTGCAACAGGCCCTCCGAACACCGCAGATCTATCTCTATCCTTGGCAAACCCACCAGAAGCTGCCGCTGTTGCTGAAACTCACGATAAGCCGATTCATCGCCGGCCCCAGCTATCTCGTACTGCATGCACACTGGCAACTCTACGATACCCGTACCAAAGAAACGAAAAGTTTTCTCTATCGTACACGCCTTCCGATGCCCGAAAAATTCAAAGCCACCGATATCGTCGAGACGATGAACCGCGCCTATCGCGAACTCGAAAAGGAGATCGCACTATCGATTCTCAGCTACATTCGCGAGAAAAAAATCGAAAAAAGTGTTATATTAAAAAGAAAGTCTAATTTTAAATAGAGTATGATATTTAAAATATTTAATTTTTAAAGGTAAGTCATGAAAATATTGAGTAAAATCTCTCTTGTTTCCATAGCTGCTGCACTCTCTTTTCTGACTGGATGCGATTCCGACTGCTGTATGAAGGTCCTCCATCCTCCCGTCGCGAAGATTCTAGGCATCCCCAGCGGAACGTTGGATGGAACCACTCTGGACGTTCAAGGCAACGGCAGTACGGACAGCGACGGCAACGTCGTCTCCTATCTGTGGAAGATCGACGGAGAGAGCGTCTCCCAGGAGCCCAACCCGACACTCACTTTCGACAGTGCCGGAGAACACGAAGTGTGTCTGACCGTCACCGACAACGACGGAAAATCGGATACCACCTGCCAGAAAGTGATCGTACCCGAACCGCAGGGCCCCACTTCCGTCATCACGGGGCTGGAGGGAAAAACACTCAAAACGGATTGCCCCATTCGCATATCCGGCACGAGCAGCTACACCGGGGATTGCCAGATTACCGAATTTGCCTGGACCCGGGATGCACAAACGACACCGTTTGCCACCGGTTCGGTCATTTCCCTCTCTTTCAATACGACTGGTTCGCATCGTATCTGCCTGACCACTCGCTGCGACAACGGTCTCTCCGATACCAAATGCGAAAACGTCACCGTCCACCCCCACACACCTCCCACGCCGATTCTGACGGTACACAAACACAGCGACACCACCGATTTGACCAATCATAACGGCGACGATACGACCATCCTCGTCAAAATGGTCGAAGACAGCTTCGTTACCGGAACCGGTTATCAGTTTAAAAAGGGAGACTACTACGACTTCAACTGCTCTTTGAGCCATGACGACTGCAACGATACAAACGTCACTTGTAGCTGGCTGGCAAAAAGTTACCGCAGTGACGGCAGCGCATATATCAACAACTGCTTCACCACGGCACAAGGGCATTCCGGCGCTACATCGGAAAACGGTAAAGTCGCGACCACCGTTATTTGCAGTGGAGCCGCCTATTTCGATCTGAATCTGACCGTCACCGACCGATTCGGCAATTCCAGTTCCATTCTACAGCGTTTTAATACTACAGACTGACCATTTCAAAAACTCCTCCGATCTGTCGATATTACCATTATCAACGATCGGAGGCTCTTCGTGAAATACCATACGGCAGAAAAAGAGAAGATATTCGAGAGACTTTTTTCACATCTTGTCCATACTATAGACAAACTTCCCAAACCTATCGTCATCGTTCTTGAAATAAGCCACTTCTCTCTCCCACTTACGGCAGAAAACAGACGCTGGGCGATGGAAAATATGGATTTTGCCGAAAAAATCGCCGCCTCTCTAATTCGGTCCTTCAAAAAAGAGGTACGGATCATCCCGGTGATTTTGGTCAACAATCTCGAAAAAAAGATACCTGAAGAGAGGATGGGCTTCATCGAAGCGCTCACGAAGCAAAACCACTACATCAAAGCCGACTCACTCCGTATACTCTCGGAACGCAACCTCAAAAACCGTGCCTATAAAATGTTGAAAAAAAATGAAAAAGTCGCGAAAAGTTTTGTGCATATAGATGGCAAGGCGTATCTGAGAGAAGATGAATACTGTCATGATCTGGCCGCGGGATTCGTTTCGGAAAATGGAGATATCATTCCTCGGTGCGGATTGATTCTCACCAGCTTTTTCGACAGTGTGGCCACTTTCGTACGACAAAGATTGCATCACCAAAACAGGCCCCAGGCGATCCTGCTGAGCTTCAGCGAACACTTTCATGAATACCAGCGTATCAAACTGGGTATCGATATCTATACCAAAACACACGACGATATCGATTTTCATCCGATGATCCTGCATTGGTCTCCCTCGGAAGGAAGTGTTCTGCTTTCACACCGTTTTTGCAATACACAGAAGTGGATCGAAGAGGATTTTGCCTCCAAAACAGCTCCACTTTCCACAAAATCCCTGGAAACTACCCCTTCTTGAAACTTCAAAAATTTTGATTGTTTGCAATTTTTTTGTATGATAACCATCATTTGCGAGGGAGACAAGATGGAACAAACCTCTATCCAAAAACTACTCGAAATTGTACCCCCCTATCCCGGAATCAGGATTTTCCATATCAGTGACCGCGAAACGCTTCTATCCCGCACGATTTTCGATTTTTGCGAAGAGAGAGATTACGAATACGATCTGATGGCGATGGATTCGGCTTTCCAAAATCGGCTGGAGAAGGAAGGGATCGAAGCAGAAACGTTCGATTGGAAAAAGCACCGCTACAACAAACACGCCAAACTCTACGACTATGTTTTCGTTTCGATCGACCCTTCGAAAATCGCCGATTGGCCGCTCTTTTTGAAAAAAATCTACATGATTATGAAAAACAGCGCGAAACTCCTTCTTTTCCTACCCCCAAAGGAGTCTACAGAGCGATTCGAAGCGCTTTTGGAAGCCGGCAATTTCGTCGCGATCAACCCGATCGACCTCTTTAGCGACTACCGGCTCCTGAGTGCGCAGAAGATGCATGGTTGGGGAATCTACGACTTCAAGTAGCGCTCTCCTCTTTTACCTTTTCGTGATATCGTTCCAGATCCTCCTGTGTCAAAGAGAGTTTGATGCAGAGGACACCATATTTCATGATCTCATACTCCTGTGGATTTTCCACTTTGATTTTTTTGATATCCGCCACCTCTTTGTGCATCGCATTTGCGATTTCTTCATCACTTACCTGCATTCATCACTCCTTATGTAAACAAGCATATTGTAGTAAAAGAGGGATAAAAAGGGATAGTTTAAAATTTTTTAGGATTTCGTCGAAATGAGAGTATAAGCGAAGAGAAGTTTTTCTTCTGAAAAATCCGTTTTCTACTCCGATCGGTTAAGCACAAAAAGTAGTTTTTCCGATTAAAAGAGTGTCGGATAACGAAAACGTTTGACTCGAAAACTCTTGCGATGCAGAGGCGAATATCCGTACTTTTCGATCGCATCCAGATGTGCTTTGGTGCCGTAGCCCTTGTGATTCGAAAAGCCGTATTCGGGATAGAGGCGATCGCATTCGACCATAAATCTGTCTCTGGAAACTTTGGCGAGAATACTGGCCGCACTCACCTCCCCGACGGTACGATCGGCCCCGACGAGCGCTTCGATACCTTCGATGCCGAACGTCGTATTGCCGTCCATCACGACCCTTTCGGCATGCAGTCTCTCAAGAATCCGCAGAATCGAATCATGTAAAACGACCGAGAGTCCGAGGGAGTCTATCGTTTCGTTGTCGGTGAAGACGATTTCGTAGTCGCTGTTTTCGACGATCTTTTCGTAAAGCCTTTCCCGCTGCAGCGGCGTAAGAAGCTTGGAATCCCGCAACCCCCGAAGCCTCTTGTGCAGTATCACGCCCGCCACGACAAGCGGCCCCGCCAAAGCTCCTCTGCCCGCTTCGTCGATACCGAGCGTCATCGATCCTCCAGCGAAAGCGCCCATCGCCAAAAAGGGATCATTTCATAACAAATCGACCCGATCGAAAAACGCCCCTCTTCCCCCATCGTCACCACCTCGACCGTCTTGATTCCAAGCTCCGCGAACCCCTCGTAGAGCCGCCCGAGCCGTTTTTGGATCATCGCCGCGGGGATGAAGGGAAGCGAGACGACCCCTCGTTTGAGCGCCGGCAGATAGAAGTCGACCTGTTCGGTATAGGCGATTTCCCACTCCCGCTTCATCAATTCCAGAAAGACGATGTTTTCGAATCGTTTGATGAAATCCTTTTCGAAACTGAGCGCCCGACGCATCGCATGGTCGATCAGATAGAGTTTCCGCGCCGCTTTGGGATGGCCGTATCTTGGTACCAGAAAGAGGGTTTTTTCTTCTACGAAGCGTTTGGTTTTGGCATAGAAGCTGTCCTTGGAGACGCGGTAGCTCTCCTTGAGGGTGTTGAAGAGTCCGAAAGTGGTCACGCTGTGGCCCTGACGGGTCGCGAAGAGTTTGAGCATCACCAGCTCCAGCGGATCGTAATACCACTGTTTGAGCAGATTCTGATACGTCTCGATCTCTCCGCCCCGCTCGCTCTGAAGCATCACCGGAAACGTACCCAGATCGGCATAGTGCCCGAACGCCGCCTCAGCGGAGCGCTGGCCTTTCTCGAAAGATAGAAACTCCTCGAAATCGAGAGGATAGAGCGTCTCGTTTCCAAATCCCGGAAGCGATGCCGCCTCCGTCGTCGTGACGATCACCTCTTCGCACTCGGGGATATCGAAAAAGAAACCGAAATTCTCCAGTACCAACAGACGAATCGGATGCTGTTTCAAAAACGCTCCGAGCATCTGGGCGATTTCGTCCGGCTCCACGCGCAGATCATCGAAATCGATATAGAGAAAACTCCCTTTTTCTCTACGTGCGAGCATCTCTTTGATCAGATGGCTCTTTCCGCTGCCGCGGGGGCCGTGCAGTATCGTCTTTTTCGCCGTTATTTCCAGCTTGCGTGGATGGAAAGGGATTTTCTTGAATTCGCGCGCGTAGAGAAATTCGAGCGTCTGCACTTTTAGGCTCTTTAAATGTGGATTTGCGTATAATCTCCGGCTTTATCCCAAATCGGAGTATCCATTGATCAATCTCAGAAATTATACCCAAGCGGAGATCAAAAACGACTTGCTTTCGGGCATGGTCGTCGCCGTCGCCCTCGTACCCGAAGCGATCGCCTTCAGTTTCATCGCGGGGGTGAGCCCTCTGGTGGGACTTTATGCTGCTTTCATTCTCGGTCTGGTCACCTCGCTGCTGGGCGGCAAGCCGGGTATGATCAGCGGAGCGACGGGTGCGGTGGCGGTGGTTTTCGTCGGCTTGGGGCTCGCGGTGGCGCAGCTTCATCCCCAGCTTCCCAAAGAGGAGCTTTCGATGACGATTTTGCACTATATCCTTCTGACGACTCTCTTCGCGGGCCTTTTTCAAGTCTTGGTGGGAGTGCTCAAAATGGGTAAATTCATCCGCCTGGTACCCCAACCGGCGATGTTCGGCTTCGTCAACGGATTGGCGATCGTTATCGCGTTGGCGCAGTTGCATTTCTTCGCCTCCTCCGATATCGACACCCTCCACTCTTGGAAAGAGATTCTGCTTCACTCATGGAAAGAGAACCACTGGATGTATCTGCTTACGATCGCTACGATGCTGATTATGTATTTTCTGCCCAAATACACCAAAGCGGTCCCCTCCGGCCTGGTCGCCATCGTGCTTTTGACGACACTCGTCTATTTTGCGAAAATCGACACCAAAACGGTCGCCGACCTGGCCGATATCACCGGCTCCTTTCCCACTTTCAAGATGCCCCCTTTCGAACTGCTCGGATGGGAATCGATCAAGATCATCCTCCCCTACGCCGTCCTCGTCGCCCTCGTGGGACTGATCGAATCGCTGCTGACGCTTTCCGTGCTCGACGAGATGAGCGGCACGCGCGGAAGCGGAAACAGAGAGTGTATCGCCCAGGGATGCGGCAACATCGCCAGCGGCTGTTTCGGCGGTATGGCCGGATGCGCGATGATCGGACAGAGTATCATCAACTTCACTTCCGGCGGCCTGGGGAGACTCTCCTCCTTTACCGCGGCGGTGTTGCTGATTCTCTTCGTCGTGAGTCTCAGCGACCTGATCGGAACCATCCCCGTAGCCGTTCTGGCGGGCATCATGTTTATGGTCAGTATCGGTACGTTCGAATTTTCGAGTCTGAGCCGCATCAGACGGATGCCCCGGCATGATGCCTTCGTACTGATCGTCGTCACGCTGATCACGATCTTTTTCGATTTGGCGATCGCCGTGATTGTTGGTATAATAATCTCCGCACTGGTATTCGCCTGGCAACACGCGAAGATCTACGCCCGCAGCCATACCGAAACGGACGGCACGAAAGTCTACGAGCTGGAGGGGCCTCTCTTTTTCGGTTCGGTCACCTCCTTTTACGAGCAGTTCGATCCCAAAGCGGATCCGGAGAGTGTCGTGATCGACTTCAAA
This sequence comes from uncultured Campylobacterales bacterium, assembly GCA_964443745.1. Taxonomy (GTDB): domain Bacteria; phylum Campylobacterota; class Campylobacteria; order Campylobacterales; family QNZT01; genus CAYUEN01. The sequence continues at coordinate 41,867 of CAYUEN010000012.1, forward strand.
AGGGCCAGGGTGATGGATACTTCCGGCGTGGAGGCGATCGACGCGATCACCAAACGATACAAAGATCTGGGGAAACGGCTGCGCCTTAGACATCTGAGTCCCGACTGCAAACGCCTGCTGAAAGAGGCGGGACCCTTCTGCACATGGGAGGAGGACGACCCCACCTACAAAGTCGCGGCCAATCTTTGAACAAGGAGAGAAAATGACACCGATAGAGGATGTGCGCAAAGAGATGAAAGCCTACGAGGCGGCACGAAACGACTTTTTCGCTCTTTTCGACGAAAAGATTCCCAAAAAGCCCAACGGCCTCTTCGACTTCTCCTCCCATCCGCTTCTGGATGCCGAAGAAGTCTACAAGCGCTTCTACAAACTCGACTACCAGGCGAGGAAACTCCGCGGCCTGCTGATCGAAGCGAGGGACATCAAAGTCGGTTGAAGCCGTGGCGTATATCCGAATCGACGGCGATTCCTACCGTCACAACCTCGACTATCTGACAAACCGGCTCGGAAGCCGCGAGAAGCTCTGCGTGGTCCTCAAGGACAACGCCTACGGACACGGCCTGAAAGAGTGCGCGCGGCTGGCTTCGCAGGCGGGTGTACCCAGGGCGATGGTGCGCGACCTTTCGGAAGCGATGCAAATACGCACACTGTTTGATCATATCGTCATCCTCTTTCCGGACGAAATCTCGACGGACGAAAGATTCGGCTACGTGATCAACGAAAAAGCCGCGATCGAAACGTTTCCCGAAAACACTCCGGTCCATCTGAAAATCGATACGGGCATGCATCGAAACGGCATCGATCCCGCCGAGCTCGAAGCGTCGCTGGAGCGTATCTTGGAGCGAAAATTGCGACTCTACGGCCTTATGACCCACTTTCGCGCCGCGGACGAACCGGGCAGCGATCTCTTTTGGCAGCAAAAACGATGGGAGCAGATCAAACGGCGCACCCTCCGCTTCTGCCAAGACCACGGAATGGGCGTGCCGCTTTTTCACTCCGCAAACTCCGCGGCCGTCCTCAGGCTGCGACACTACGAGGACGATTTCGCCAGATGCGGAATCGCGACCTACGGCTACGCGTCGATGGATCCGGTTTTCGGCGAATTCGATCTGCGACCCGTTCTTTCACTCTGGGCCGAAAGGGTCGCAACACGCAACCTCCCCGAAGGGGCGCGCATCGGATACGGAGGGGTGTGCCGCCTCGATCATGACGCCACCGTCTCGACTTACGATTTGGGATACGGAGACGGATTGCCGCGATACGACGGGAAAGGGGATCTTCGCGTCGCGAACGGCCGGAAAATTCTCGGAAGGGTTTCGATGGATACGGTGTGTGTGGAAGGAGAGGCGAAAGAGGTCTGTCTTTTCGATGATGCCGCGATCTTCGCCCGCTTTTTCGAAACGATCGTCTACGACATTCTGGTCAAACTTTCGCCGAGACTCCGCAGAATCGTCTCATAGCGGATTGGGGATCGGGGCGTCGCGCACCGTCTCTCCGTAGTAACCCGTGATTCCGGGATCCAGATGGACGACGTTGTCGTATCCCATTCTTTTGAGAGCGCTCATCACCTGCCAGGTTCTCGTTCCCGTTCGGCAATAGAGCACGACCGCTCTGTTTTTTAGCTCCTCGAATTTGTCCAGATGCCCCTGTATCCGGGAGGTGGGCAGCAACAAATCGGTACCTTTGATACTGCGGTCGGTATATTCGAACACTTCGCGCACGTCGATCAGGACGAAATCGACCTCTCCCCGTTCGCGTGCCTCCAACAGCGTCTGCAGTTCGGCCGCGCTCATCTCTTCATGATTTAACATCTCTTCGAGCTGTTCTTTGGTATATCGCATCTTTTTACGTTTCCTCGCATAAAATAGCCGACTATTATAGCAAAGATAGTACAATTTCCCAAAAACGGCGAAACGATGTACGACTACGGCTATCAGGAATTTCTGGAAGATCTCGACCTCTTCGTCCAACGGCTCGGCGACTACCGCCCCGATATCATTCTCGCCGTCGCGAGAGGAGGTGTGACCTTCGGCCATTTCCTCTCCGAACGCCTCGGCATCAGAGATCTTTTCACCCTCAACTCCATCCATTACGACGATACCCGAAAACTCAATACGATAAAGCTGTACAACATCCCGCCTCTACCCGAAGGGAAAGAGGTGTTGGTGGTGGAGGATATCGTCGACAGCGGTGAAACGCTCGATGCGATCATGAAGCGTTTGAGAGCGACCTATCCCGCGACTCGCTTCAAGACGGGCGCGATCTTCACCAAACCCGACGCGATCATCCGACCCGATTTTTTCTGCAAAGAGGCGCGGGAGTGGATTCGGTTTTTTTGGACACCGGCGAAATGATTGCAGCGCGCCTCGGTCAAACAAGGAGTATTCGCCAACGAAGACCGACTCCTCTACGCTATAGCCGGTTGAGCAGCGAGAGTAGTTGCAGCGGATCGACCTGCACTCCATGCAGCGTCGTCGAAAAATGCAGATGCGGCCCCGTCACCCTGCCCGTAGCGCCCGCATATCCGACCAAATCCCCCTTTTCGACGAAATCCCCCGCTTCCACCGCGAAACGGCTGAGGTGGTAATAGCCTGTATAGACTCCTTCCCCATGGTCGATCAATACCGAATTTCCTGCGAAAAAGCGGTTTTTGGCCAAAACGACCCGGCCGCTGTTGGCCGCTACGATCGGGGTACCGACGGCGGCTTTGAAGTCCGTACCGGAGTGGAAGCCTTTGAGCATGCGATTGAAAATACGGGCGGTACCGTAGGGGCTGGTGACGCGGCTGCGCAGAGGGAGGCGAAACGCTTCGCGAAAGAGCGGTGTTTTTGTCTCTTTGCGGTAGATTCGCATCGCCTCTTCGTACTCCAGGTCCGCACGCCTTCTGTCTTTGGCGCTCAGCTTGGCTTTGGCCGGATCGACGCGCAGCGACTCTTTGGGGTAGCGTCCCTTCACGATTCGAATCCAGCGGCTTTCGTATCGTTTTTTTCCGTTCGCGATCGTCACGACCGTCACCCTGGCGCGATGGGGCGCGGCATGATAATCCACCGGTATCAGCGCGTAATACCCCTTTCGGGGATGGAGGGGATTTGGGTAGAAAGGATAGCGCCTGCCTTCGAATGCGGCGTAGATACGTTCGATCGGTTCGTTTTTGTCGGGTTTGGCCGTAATCATGATCGTTTTGCCGTTGGGGATCTTCGTCGAGGCGTAACGAATCTCCAGCCCCAAAAGCGAAACGCCGCAGAGCCAAAGCAGCAAGAGCGCCCTAACGCGCACCCCGCTTCTCCTCTCCGAGCAGCGTACTGTAGATCCTCAGAAACGACACGAAGAAGGTCGTAATCGCCGGCCCGAGCACCATCCCCCAGAACCCGAACGTCGAAAGCCCCGCCAGGATCGAGAAGAAGATCAGCAGTTCGTTCATCTTCGTCGTCGCCCGCACCATCGTACTGCCTACGTATTTGATGATCACCGGCTTGATGAAGGTGTCGGCGATGATGGAGATCACGACGATCGAATAAAGCGCGATGATCACGGCGTGGCCCGTATTGCCGTTGGCGTATTCGTAGAGCGCGAGCGGCAACCACATAATCGCGCCGCCGATGACGGGAATGAGCGAGGCGAATCCGTAGAGGATGCCGAAAAGCAGGCCGTCGTAGCCGTAGATCAGCGCGATGATCGCAAAAAGCGCCCCCTCGAAGATCGCGGTGATCAGCGTCGAATAGAAGACGATGTTCATGACGTTGGAGATCTCCACGTAGAAGGTGGAGTCGTCGTCGAAAGGAAGGATATCCTTGATGTAGCGAATCAACTCGGTGCTGTAGAGGTTGGCGAAGAAGTAGAAGATCAAAATCATCACCATATCGCGCAAAAATCCGGCGCTTTTTTGCAAAAAGAGGGTGGAGATCTTGATGATGCCCGTCGCGATGTTCTGGGTGTTGATCGCCCCCAAGAACTCTTTGATCTTGGGCTTGGCGAATTCCAGGTAGTCGGGCAGCACGAATCCCTTCTTCATCGCGACGATCTTCTCGATCGCCTCGGTATCGAAATTGTTCACCAAAACGGCGATCGAATTCATCAGGTAGATGATGGGGGCGAAAAAGAGCACCCCCAGTAGCAGCGTCAATACCGCCGCTTTGGTGAAGCGGTGCCTGAAAAAGCGATCGAGGTAGAGATTCAGGCTGCTGGTGGCCATCGCCAGCAAAGCGGCGATCGAAAGCGGCATCAAAAAGGGGCGGTAGAGATACCACACCCAGTAGAGCACGAAAAGAAAAAGTCCGAGCAGAAAATATTTTCGATTCATATATTATCCAAAAAGCGACCGTTCCCGCGGCGGAGAGAGCCGAAAGAGGTCGTAGGTTTTGGGTGTGGCGATCCTGCCGCGCGCGGTCTTTTCGATATAGCCGTTGGCGATCAGATAGGGCTCGATCACATCCTCGATCGTCCCTTCGTCTTCGCTCAGCGTCGCCGCGATCGTCCCCAGCCCCATCGGCCTGCCTTTGGCTTCGATCAGAAGCTGCAAAAATTTCAGATCCATTTCATCGAATCCCCGCTCGTCCACACCCAGCGCATCGAGCGCCTGTCGCGCCCGCTCCGGCACGATCTCCTCTTCGTTCGCAACATCGGCAAAATCGCGAATCCTCTTGAGCAGGCGCAGCGCGATTCTGGGCGTACCGCGGCTGCGTCTGGCCGTCTCCAGCGCGGCTTCTTCCAGGCAAGTCTTGTTGAGTTTGACCGACGCTCTGCGGATGATCTGCGCCAGCTCCGGATGGGTGTAAAACTGCAGCCGAAAATGCATCCCGAATCTATCCCGAAGCGGCGCGCTGATCATTCCGGCGCGCGTCGTCGCTCCGATGAGCGTGAAGCGGGGGAGATCCAGCTTGATCGTCTGGGCCGCCGGACCGCTGCCGATGATGATATCGAGCCTAAAATCCTCCATCGCCGGATAGAGAATCTCTTCGATCGCCGGAGAGAGGCGGTGGATCTCGTCGATAAAGAGGATGTCCCCCTCTTCCAGATTTGTCAAAATGGCGGCCAGATCTCCGCTTTTTTCGATCATCGGGGCGGCGGTCGTCTTGATTTGCGCCCCCATTTCGTTGGCGATGATGGTGGCCAGCGTCGTCTTTCCGAGTCCCGGAGGGCCGAAAAAGAGCACATGATCGAGGCTCTCCCCCCGCTTTTTGGCCGCTTCGATGAAGATCTGCAGATTTCGTTTGATCTTCTGCTGGCCGATATACTCCTCCCAACTACACGGCCGCAGACTCGCCTCGTAGTTGTCTTCGAAATTGAACTTTTCGACTTCGACGATGCGTTCCATCAGTAGGTGTGCTCGCTGTCCGGGAATTTTCTGTTTCTCACTTCGTCCACATACTCCGCCAGCGCCTCCCGAATCAACTCCGCGCCATTAAGATAGCGTTTGACGAACCGCGGCTTGAAGGCTTCGAAAAAGCCGAACATATCGCTCCAGACCAGCACCTGTCCGTCGGTATCCACACCCGCTCCGATACCGATCGTCGGGATGGAGACCGCTTCGGTGATCGCGCGCGCCGCTTCGGGCTTGACCCCTTCGACGACCAGCGCGAAAGCGCCCGCCGCCTCGATCGCTTTGGCATCCTCGACCAGCTTCTCGATCTCCGACCGCTCCTTGCCGTGGACCTTGTAGCCCCCTTCGCTTCTGACAAACTGCGGCATCAGCCCCACATGCCCCACTACCGCTACGGAGTTGCGCGTCAGCGCTTCCACGATCGAAGCCCTCTCGGCGCCCCCTTCGATCTTCACCGCCTGGGCGTCTGTCTCTCGATAGACGCGCGTAGCGTTTTCGACCGCGATCTCTTCGGTGATGTAGGAGCCAAAAGGCATATCGAAAACCACCATCGCGTATTTCGCCCCGCGGCATACCGCCCGGGTATGATAGAGCATCTGATCCATCGTCGCCGAGAGAGTGTCGGAACGACCGGCGAAACTCATGTTGAGGCTGTCTCCGACCAGAATCATCTCCACATAGCCGTCGAAAAGCTTCGCGAAGAGGGCATCGTACGCGGTCACCATCGAAATCGGCGTCTTCCCTTTTCGGGCTCTGATACGATCGACCGTGACTTTTTCGGCAATCTTTTCGGTCTGAATGCTCATAGCGCCTCCCTTTCGTACTTGCGCGATTTTACCTAAAATCGGATATAATTGCAAAAATTTCCTCAGGATCGCCGTCATGAAAAAACTCGTCGCCTACATCACCACGGGGTTTCCCGATATCGACTTTACCGTCGACGCCGCCCAGGCGCTCGCCGAAGCGGGGGTCGACATCCTCGAACTGGGCGTCCCCTTTTCCGATCCGGTCGCAGACGGTCCGGTCATCGAAGAGGCGAACCTGCTGGCTTTGCAAAACGGATTCAAAATAGCCGACCTGCTCGAAATCTCCCCCCAAATCACCTCCCACATCGAAACCCTCTGGATGGGCTATTTCAACCCCTTCTATCACAGGGGAATCGAAAAGATCCTCTCCGAAGCGGCCGCGGCGAAGGTGAGCGGCTTCATCATTCCCGATCTCCCCTACGAAGAGGCGACCCCCTACAAACCCCTCTTCGAACGGCATGATATGGCGCTGATCGACTTCGTCGCCCCGACCGACACCAAAGAGCGAATCGAAACGATCACCAAAGGGGCAAAAAAATTCATCTATCTCGTCGCCTACGCGGGAATCACCGGAAGCGACAAGAGCGAAGATCTCTCCGAGGTGATCGAAAACATCAAGGCATCTTCCGGCACCCCGCTGTATCTTGGATTTGGAGTCGACAAAGAGACCGCCAAAAAGAAGGCCGAAGCGGTCGACGGCGTGATCGTCGGAAGCGCCTTCGTGAGGATCATGCTCGACGAAACGCTCGCCTACGACGAAAAGATCAGAGAGATGCAGACACTCGCACGCACGATCAAAGAGGAGATCAACAGCTGATTTCGCTACGGAATCAGCCAGTTGGACATATCGAAAACCCCCTCCGTCACCGTCATACTCCTCCATCCGCTCGACTCCAGATACATCAGCCTCCCTCCGAAACTCCCCACCACGTACGCCTCCCTGTAGATCGCGAAACCTCCCCGGCCGAGCGCGGCGAATATCTCCGACGCATCCGGCGGCATCCGGTAGGCTTCGAACTCGCCCGTATGCAGCGTGCGCAGCGCATCCAGCAGCATTTCGTCTTTGGCCAGACGCTCGCTCACGGTATAATACATAGGATATAGCGTCACCGGATCTTCCAGCAGCTCGGTGATGTAGATTCTCTCTTTGGAAACTCTCATGCGATCAGTATATCCAAAGCGGCCGCATAACGGAAAAAAATATTTCAAACTGAAATAGATTTTTCGT
>CAYUEN010000013.1:0-46978 GCA_964443745.1 uncultured Campylobacterales bacterium
GCTTTGAGTGCCTTGAGCGTGTCGTCTGTGATGAGTTTGAGCTGCTTGTAATTCACGGTCATTCCTTTTGTAATATTCTCTATATCGGTTTTGCGGGGAATTTTTTTTAGAGGATGTGAGTGCACTTTTATCAAAAAAGAGGTAAAATCAACACTTTTAAGACAATAAGGAGAGAGGTTTTCCATGGCCAGAGAAATCGACTATTACGAGATACTTGAGATCGACAGAAACGCTTCGGGTGCCGAGATCAAGAAAGCTTATCGAAAACTCGCTCTGAAATACCATCCCGACCAGAATCAGGGAGACAAAGAGGCCGAAGAGAGATTCAAACTCATCAACGAAGCCTATCAGGTCCTCAGCGACGAAGAGAAACGAAAGATTTATGACAGATACGGTGTCGAGGGACTCGAAAACCAGGGATTCAGCCACTTCAGCGATATGAATATGGAAGATATCATGGGGGATCTGGGATCGATCTTCGAATCGGTCTTCGGTGGAGGATTCGGCCGGGGTTTCGGTTCGCGAAGCGGGCCACAGCAGAAGTATCCGCTCGATGTGGAGACGGAGGTGACGCTGGAATTCAACGAAGCGATCTTCGGATGTGAAAAAGAGATCACCTATCGATACAAGATGCCGTGCGAAGCGTGTAGTGCCACGGGCGACAAAGAGGGGCGGCCTTCCACCTGTCCGGAATGTGAGGGAAGGGGACAGGTCTATTACCGCCAGGGGTTTATGACCTTTTCGCAGACATGTCCGGTGTGTCGCGGCGAAGGCAGGGTCATCAGGCAGAAGTGTCCGGAGTGTCAGGGGCGGGGTTATGTCGAAGTGACCGACAAAACGAAGGTGGAGATACCGGCTGGAATCGACGACGGAAACCGTCTGCGTGTCAGCGGTAAAGGAAACGTCGCTCCCGGCGGCAGACGCGGGGATCTTTATATCTATATCCATGTCAAAGAGGACGAACACTTCATCAGAGACCGGGACAATATCTATATCGAGATTCCGATCTTTTTCACCCAGGCGGTGCTCGGCGGCAAGATCGAAATTCCGACGCTCAGAGGAAAACGGGAAATCGAAATTCCCCAAGGGGTGAAAGACAAAGAGCAATTCGTTCTCAAAGGAGAGGGTGTGGAGAATGTCCACAGCCGTAGACACGGGGATTTGATCGCGCAGATCAAGATCCTCTATCCCAAGCGGCTGAACGACGAACAAAAAGCGTTGCTGGAGCAGCTGCAGAAATCTTTCGGATATGAAAGCCTGCCTCATGAGAGCAAGTTCGAAGGGCTTTTCGAGCGGGTCAAAAAGTGGTTCAAACCCTAAAGGAGCAAAGATGGAGTGTGAATTTCCCACAATCAACGCGAATCCGGAGCAGATGAGAGAGATTTTCGAGACGGTCAAAACGATCGCGATTCCGGGACTCTCCCCCAATCCCGAAAAAGATAGCCACCGTGTCGCGAAGTATCTTCAGGAGCAGGGCTACAGGATCATACCGATCTATCCCAAAGGGGAGACCATACTGGGAGAGAGGGTCTATCGATCCCTGGGCGAGATCGAGGAGCGCGTCGATATGGTGGATATGTTTCGAAAACCGGCGGTGGCCGATTCGATCGTCGACGAAATCGCCAAAAGAGACGACGTGAAAGTGCTCTGGTTGCAAAAAGGTATCGTCAACAACGCTGCGGCGCAAAGAGCCGAAAAGCTTGGATTGATCGTCGTGCAAAACCGCTGCTCGATGGTCGAACACCGCGCATTGGAGCTGCGATGATACCTCTTGAGGAGATCGTTGCGGCCAAAAAGAGGATCGAGGGGGTCGTAACCCGCACACCGTTCGCGCTCGCGCCGCTACTTAGCCAAAAATGCGGTGCGCAGGTCTATCTGAAAAAAGAGAATCTGCAACTGACGGGTGCGTACAAGATACGGGGTGCCTACAACAAGATCGCTTCGTTGAGCGATGAAGAGAGACGGCGCGGCGTGATCGCGGCGAGTGCGGGAAATCATGCGCAGGGAGTCGCCTACAGTGCGAAGATGTTCTCGATACCGGCGACGATCGTGATGCCCGAAGCGACGCCGTTGCTGAAAGTCCTCAACACCAAAGCGCTCGGTGCGGAGGTGATTTTGCATGGTGAAAACTACGATGAAGCCTACGCCTATGCGCTCCAATACGCAAAACGTAACCGACTCACTTTCATCCATCCGTTTGCGGACGAAAAGATCATGGCGGGGCAGGGGACGATCGCGATCGAGATCCTCGAAGAGCTTCCCGATCCCGACTATCTGATCGTTCCTATCGGTGGAGGCGGATTGATCGGCGGGATCGCCTCCTATCTCAAGCAGGTGCGGCCGCAAACGAAAGTGATCGGAGTGGTGGCGGAAGGCGCACCCGCGATGATGGAGTCGTTTCGTCGAAAGGAGGCTCTCGATTCGGTGAGTGTTCGGACCATAGCCGACGGTATCGCGGTGCGCGATGTGAGCGCGAAGAATCTGGAAATTATACTGGAGACGGTTGACGATATCGTCTCCGTGGACGATGAAGAGATCGCCAACGCGATCCTCTTTTTGCTGGAAAAACAGAAGCTGGTCGTCGAGGGGGGAGGCGCGGTCGGTGTGGCGGCGATTATGCATCATAAATTCCACTATCCGGGGGGTGCGAAAATCGCGACGATCCTAAGCGGTGGCAATATCGACGTACAGATGCTTTCGGTGATCATCGAAAAAGGTTTGATCAAAGCCCATAGAAAGATGAAATTCGTCGTCACGCTGATCGACAAGCCGGGAGCGCTGATGAAGCTGACCGATATTTTCACGGAGTTGCAGGCAAATATCATACAGATCGATTACGACCGGATCTCGACGACGCTTTCGTACGGGGATGCGAATGTTACGCTGGCGCTCGAAACCAAAGGGAAAGCGCATCAGGAAGAGATCGCCGAACGCTTGAAAGAGGAGGGATACCGTTTCGTTTTACAGGTGTAGTCTTTTAGCTTGCTTTTCGAAGCGGTTCGTTCCTCTCGTGAAGATTGGTGAAAAAACCGTTGGAAATCTCCATACACTGTTTCGTGATCGAGAAAATTTCGTTTTCGCTCAGTGGCCAAGTCTGTAGAAAATATCTATCCTTCTCTCTGCGGACGATATTGTACTCCTCCAGAAGAACACCGGCGAATTTCTCCACGATCGTGTCGTAGTGGTCCAAATCGTATCTGAAATCGAAAATATAGAGCAGTCTTGCGATCTCCTGGATCGTTCCCTCCCCTTCGTTCTTGATCAAAAACAGAATCATAGCGGGAACGAAAATATCGTTTTTTCTGACGCGTTCACCGATGAAGTTTTTGAGATATTGATAATGCATCACTCGATCCTTTATCCATAGTATAGTATAGAAACAGGATACCCTTTTTGAGGCATCTAGGGCAAATAAAAATGGAAAAGTAAAATAAAAAGGCATGATAGTGTAAAACGAGGTAACACCGTTTCAGGGAAGCAGCAAATCTATTATATACTGCATCGGGATGAAAATCAATCCCGCCAACGGGGTGGCGATGATGAGGATCAGAAAAATCATACCGTAGCGAGAGAGTTCCTGGATCGTTTCGGCCGCCCGGTGGAGCCCGATTTTGTGAAGATAGAACATCAGGGCGTTGGCGCCATCGAGGGGTGGGATGGGCAGGAGATTGAAAAAACCGAGCACGACGTTGTAGATCAAGGTATAGGTGAGAAAAAGATCGATGAACAAAAACGTGAAACTCTCCGGTTTTCCGATGAAGTGCAGCAACGAAGAAGCGACGATCGCGAGGATGAAATTGTAGGCTATACCGGCAAGACTGACGGCGATCGCACCCTTGTATCCGCCGTTTCGAATGACGGTGCGCATATCGATCGGAACGGGTTTCGCCCAGCCGAAAAGAAAACCGGCGTTGGAGAAGTACAGAAGAGCCGGAACGAGAATGGTGCCGATCGGATCGATGTGGACGATCGGGTTGACGCTCAGACGGCCGAGACTTTTGGCGGTGTCGTCACCGTAGTGAAAAGCGACACGTCCATGCATGATCTCGTGCCCGATGATCGCCACCATCAGAGAAAGAACGATACTGACGATTTCGATGGTTTCTGCTATGGGCATCTCAATCAAGCGGTACCGTTTTGTCGATGAAGGCTTTGTCCACCTGTAGGGATTCGACGAATTTTCCGATGCGGCTCCAACGGATCTTGTAGTCTTGATCCCAGGAGAAGTAGATGAACCATGGTGTTCCTTCGATCAGTTTGTAAGGTACCGCGCCCCAGAAGCGGCTGTCGTTGGAGTGATCTCTGTTGTCCCCCATCATGAAGTAATAGTCCTCCTCCAGTTGGATAGGTGGAAAGTTGAAAATCTGCTCGGGATGGCGTCCGTCGTCGATAACGTCGGGATCGTTCTGGATGCCCGGAAATTGTCGGCGATAGGGATTTTTGACCCAGAGTTCGCCCGCGATATCCACGATATCCTCGACATCGTAGTGTGTTTTGACGAAGTCGTTGCCTTCATGAGGATGGATATAGAGAATTTTGTCTTTGAGCATCAGTTTGTCCCCTGGCACGGCGACGCATCGCTTGACGAAATGGGTGCGGGGATTGATCGGATAACGAAAGACCACGATCTCTCCCCGTTTGGGTCCTTCTCCGCGGATCAGATGGCCGTCACCGTCGAAGTCGGGGAGTACCTGCAGCTCGATCCAAGGGATATGGGGAGTGGGGATTCCGTAGGCGAATTTTTTCACGAAGAGGTGATCTCCGATTAGAAGCGTTCTTTTCATCGATCCGCTGGGGATCACGAATGCCTGTGCGACGAAAAAGATCACCAGCAATACGATGACGATCGTACCGGTCCAACTGTTGGAGAAGTGGTAGACTTTTTTCAGCATGAGAGTCTCTTTCGGGCCGCTTCGAGGGTGTTTTCTAGTAGCATCGCGATCGTCATCGGACCGACGCCTCCAGGTACCGGCGTGATGAAAGAGCATTTGGGCGCGACGTTTTCAAAATCGACATCTCCCGTGAGTTCGCCGCTTTCCAGGCGATTGATTCCGATGTCGACGACGATCGCCCCCTCTTTGACCATCTCTTCGGTGATCAGATTCACCTTGCCCACACCGACGATCAGCAGATCGGCCCTTCGGGTGTGCGATGCGAGATCCTTGGTGTAGATATGGCAGATATCGACGGAGGCGAATCGGTTGAGTAGCAGGTGCATCATCGGTTTTCCGACGATGTTGCTCGCACCTACGATACAAGTGTCAAGCCCCTTGGGATCGATGTCGTAATGATCCAGTAGGCGCATCACGCCCAGGGGTGTGCAGGGGGCGAAACACTCCAAGTCGAGTACGAGATTACCGACATTGAAAGGGTGGAAACCGTCTACGTCCTTTTTGGGAGAGACCGCCTGCAGAACCTTGGTGGTATCGATATGTGCAGGAAGCGGAAGCTGTATCAGAATGCCGTCGATATTGGGATTGGCATTCATCATCGAAATCGTTTCCAAGATCCTCTCTTGAGAGATGTCGTCCGGCATTTTGTGGACGATAGAGTAGATACCCGCCTCTTCGCAGGCACGCTCTTTCATCTTGACGTAGGTATGGCTGGCGGGGTCGTCTCCGACGAGTACGACAGCCAGACCCGGGGTGATCCCTCTTTTCTTGAGTTCTCTGATCTCTTCCGCCACCTCCGTCCGGATCTGCCGAGCGAGCGCCTTTCCGTCGAGTATCTGCATCCAACGCCTTTAGTGAATTTTTGGTATTATACCATTTTAATTTTAGAGGTGACCTAGAAAAGGAGAGTGTATGAGGGGTGTGGTGATCGGGATGTCCGCGCTCGCGGCGGTCTCTGTGTTGCAAGCTTCAGACACTTTTCTCACCAACGACGAATACGCGAAACTACTCTACCAAAACCCCAGGGGAATCGGATGCGACAAATGTCACGGTCCCTACGGAGAGGGAAAGGTGATCGCAACCTATCGGGAAAAGGGTGTCATCAAGGCGTTGCGTGCACCGCGTATCAACAATATCTCCGCGAAACGGTTCTACGAAGCGCTTCGAAAAGGGGGCAAGCTGATGCCCGAATATTATCTGACCGACAAAGAGAAGGCATTTTTGTATCTCTATCTGAGTAAAGCATCTAAACAAAAGGAGAATCATGACGACTGAAAAGAGCCAGGAGGCGTTCGAAGCGGCCAAAAGGGTGATTCCCGGCGGAGTCGATTCGCCGGTTCGCGCGTTCAAAAGCGTAAGAGGCACGCCGATCTTCATCGACAGAGGAGAGGGAGCTTATCTGATCGATATCGACGAAAACCGTTATATCGACTTCGTACAGAGTTGGGGGCCGCTCATTTTCGGCCATGCGGACGCGACCATAGAGACGGCCGTGATCGAAGCGGTGGAGAAGGGGCTTAGTTTCGGAGCGCCGACGCTGCTGGAGACGGCACTGGCCGAAGAGATTACAGGGTTGTTCGAAAACGTGGAAAAGGTACGTTTTGTCAGCAGCGGTACCGAAGCGGTGATGAGTGCGATCCGGCTGGCCAGAGGTTTCACGGGGAGGGACGATATCGTCAAATTCGAAGGGTGTTATCATGGTCACAGCGATTCGCTACTGGTTCAGGCGGGCAGCGGTGCGGTGACGTTCGGGAGTCCCTCTTCACCGGGAGTTCCCGCGGATTTGACCAAGCATACGCTCCTGGCAAAATACAACGATATCGAAAGCGTAAAACGCTGTTTCGAAAACTCCGATGCTATCGCCTGTGTGATTATCGAGCCGATCGCGGGAAATATGGGTCTCGTTCCCGCGAAAGCCTCCTTTTTACGGGAGCTTAGAAGTCTCTGCGACGAATATGGTGCGCTTTTGATTTTCGATGAAGTGATGAGCGGATTTAGGGCTTCCTTGAAAGGGGCGCAGGGAATTTACGACGTCCGACCCGATCTGGTGACATTCGGAAAGGTGATCGGCGGCGGTATGCCGGTGGGTGCTTTCGGCGGCGTAGCGGAGATTATGGATCGGCTGTCTCCTGAGGGCCCTGTCTATCAGGCGGGTACCCTCAGCGGTAATCCCGTCGCGATGAGTGCGGGTCTGGCCACGCTTAAAAAACTCAAAGCCGCTCCTGCGTTGTACGATACGCTCGAAGCGAAAGCCAAACGGTTGACGGAGGGATTCGAAGCCGGTGCCAAAGCGGCGGGTATTCCCTTGCAGACGGCAGTACGGGGAAGCATGTTCGGATTTTTCTTCAACGAACGCCCCGTCGAAAATTTCGATGACGCACTCGCCTCCGATCTGGATCGGTTCGCGGATTTTCATGCCAAAATGCTCTCACGAGGCGTCTATTTTGCATGTAGTCAATTCGAGACGGGGTTCATCTGTGACAAAATCACCGATCAGATGATAGACGAAGTCGTCGAAATCGCACACGCCGTTTTCGAAGAGATCGCATGAACGCAGAGGAAAAGAAACCCAAATTCGGCAAGATCGTAGAGGGGGCCGAACAACTTTCATTGGGAATTTCGATCGTGGTAGCGGTATTGTTGGGAATCGGAATCGGTATCGCGATGAAGCGTATTTTCGAAATCGACTGGCTATTGTGGCTGGGTGTCTTCTGGGGTGTCGGCGGAGCCGCGCTCAATGTCTACAAAGCCTACAAAAAGCAAAAGCGGGAACTCGACAAACTAAGAGACGATCCCCGCTATCGCGACTACCGTCCCAAAGCCGACGAAGATGAGGACGATGAAGGGCTTTAGGCGTTTTTTCGGTTTCTATCTGATTCTCGATCTTCTGCTGATGGCGGCGGTTTTCGCCAAAGGGGGATGGCTGTGGTTGTTGAATGCGCAGGTTGCTTTCATCGCCTCTTTGCTCGTGACGTTCTCTTCCTTTTTCGCCTACCGCAGAATGGTCGCACACGAAGCTACCGACAAGAAGGTCTCTATTTATGAGGAGCGGGATCTTCTGGATAGAATCGAAGATCCCCATGAACTTTACGAAGAGGCGGAGATTTCCGCCGAATCTCTCAAAGAGGTGATCACCGAAGAGAAAGCGAAACTACGCTCTTTTAGGAGAACCGGAGAACATTTGAAAAAAAGTGCCAAAGGGTTTCTCTCTCCCTGGCGGCTGGGTGCCTATCTCATATTGGTGTTGGCGTTTCTTTTTTTGAACAGACAGGGTGTGTTTGTGATCTGGCCTTTTCTGGCGGGGCTTGCCGTCGTACCGGTCGGTTCGTTTCTGGCAGCCGTTTCAGGTAATCATCGGAGCGCTGAGTATCACACTTGAAGTTTTGTGTGAAACGGTGAAGTTGGTTTCTTCGGCGATCTTTCTGATCTGGTTCCATTCGGAAAGATCCATCTTCTCTCCGAAGATGCGGATACTGAAAATGGGATAACGTTTGCCGTTGTAGCGAATCGACTCTCCAATATTGAGCGTCAATCGGGTGGTGATCGTGTCGCTTTGACGGAAACAGTGGTAGATTTTGCTCAGAACCTTCGTAAAGGGATCGATCAGGATTCTAATCTCCGGAAAAGCGGGATCGAACTCTTTCTTGAATTCGATCGGATGGGTGGTGGAGAGGGTACAGGCACAGAGGTCGATGAGACTGTAGATGTTGGTCGGCGTACCCGACTCGTCGATTCTGTTGAACCGTTTTTGCATCTTTTTGTAAAGGCGGACGCCGATTTTCTTTTCGTCGAGGTATCCTACCATGATCCCGAAAAACCCGCTGTTTCCAAGCTCGAGGTCCATCATCGTGGTACGAAATCCGAACGAATGGCTGGCGAAATTCCGGCAGAGTTCGAAAATGACCGAAGTTTCGACCTTCCCGGTCAGAAACTGCGCTTCGTTGTTGAGATAGAGCACCCTCCCTTCATGATCGAAGAGAAAGAAGGGGTTGAAGTCGTATTCGATCCAGCTTTCGATAAAGTGCGGATCACTCTTCAATGTAGTTTTTCAACTTTCTCCCCACTTTGGGGTGCTTGAGCTTTTTGATCGCAGAATTTTCGATCTGGCGGACACGCTCTCTGGTGACGTTCAACTTTTTCCCGATCTCTTCGAGGGTACGGTCGCTCTCGTCTTCCAGAAGGCCGAATCGCATCCTGATGACGGCACGTTCGCGTTCGTTGAGTTGATCGAGTACATCGTCGATCTGGTATTTCAGATCGTTTTTGAGCATGTATTCGATCGGTGCTATCGATTTTTTGTCTTCGACGAAATCTCCGAATTTTCCATCGTCTTCGTTGCCGATCGGCGCTTCCAGAGAGATCGGCTCCTTGGTGATCTTGATCACGTTTTTCACTTTGTCCACCGAAAGGCCTACCTCTTTGGCGATCGTTTCGATATCGGGCTCTTTTCCGAATTCCTGCAGATGTTTGCGTGTGATCTTGTTGATTCGGTTGATGGTCTCGATCATATGAATCGGGATACGGATCGTCTTCGCCTGATCGGCGATCGCACGGCTGATCGCCTGCCTGATCCACCATGTCGCATAGGTGGAGAATTTATATCCCTTTTTGTATTCGAACTTGTCCACCGCTTTCATAAGACCGATGTTGCCTTCTTGAATCAGATCCAAAAAAGGCAGCCCGCGGTTGGTATAACGCTTGGCGATGGAGACGACCAGGCGAAGGTTCGATTTGGCCATACGCGTTTTGGCACGATCGGCGATCGCTTTGCCCCGCTTGATCTGCTCGAGAATCTCCTTCAGTTTTTCGGGCTCCATATTGAAGCTGTTCTTGCTTGCCTCTTTGGTCATAAAAAGTTTCTTGATCTCCATATAGGTGGAGACCATCGTCGCTTCCGGAACGGCCGCCAGGATATCCTCTTTGGACATATGGGTGATGTTCTCGAGAATTTTGCGGTGGTTCTCTTTGAGTTGTTCGTTGAAAAGCGGGAGTTTGTACTCCAGCTTTTTGAGCTCCTTCTCGAAACCGGAATCGCTTTTGAGCGCCGTCTCCATCGACCGGACCAGTTCGTTGATCAATTTGCTGGTAGGTCCCAGATCGAGCAGTCTCTCTTTGAGAATCTTCTTTTTCCAGGCGAGCACGAGGGCATGATGCATCTTCTCCTCTTCGCCGGCATTTTCGGGTAGCTGCTGAGAGGAGACTTTGATCCACTCTTTTTTCGCCTTTTCGAGCGCTTTGAAACTTTCGGTGACTTTCTTTTCGCGTTTGTTATCACCTTTTTTGCTCTCGCCTTCCTCCTCTTCATCCTCCTGATCGCCGTCGTCGAAGCTTTTGAAAAGCTCCTTGACCCGTCTTTCACGATTGATCAGCGCATCCTTGTAGTCGAGAATGAAATCGATCAGATAGGGTACCGAACAGAAGGCGTCGATGATGATATCTTCACCCAGTTCGATCTGTTTGCTGATTTCGATCTCTTCCTCTTTGGTCAGAAGCGGGACCTGGCCCATTTCCCGCAGGTACATTCGTACGGGCGAGTCGCTCTTGGACCATTCGAGCAGCTCCTTGTCCTTGGCCAGATCGAACTCCTCTTCGAGCGCTTCGTCCTGGATCTTCTTTCTCTCTTCTTCAGCCTCTTTCGCCTCTTTGATATTTTTGAGTTTCGCGATTTCGGCGGAAGAGATCAGTTTGACATTGTATTTTTTCAAAAGAGCGAGGATCTTTTTGGCGTTGGCGGCGGTAGGCTGCTTGGGAAACAGATCCATCAGCTCCTCGAAGGTGACATAATCGTTTTTGTGGGATTCGAATAGCTCTTCCAGTTTTTTGGTCAACTCTTTTGCAGACATAGAGGTATATCTCCTGTATTAGGGTGGGAAAAGACAACTGTTATAATTCTTTTAACAATGAATCAGATATTATACCCAAAAATACTTAAAAATTACTAAAAGGTAAATATTGTTTTAAGTACTTAATATCTTGGCAAATAATTCTGGAACACTATGTGCTAGTTCGTCTTTCAAAAGTCAAAAACTTCAAAAAGAGGAACGATGCAAAACGGATACTACCAGGCCGTAGGCGCGATGGTAACGCAGTTCAATCGATTGGATGTAACGACGAACAACCTCGCCAACGTCAACACCAGCGGATTCAAAAAAGACGATGTCGTAATCGGGGATTTCGAACGAATCTTCCAAGAGCGCAGAGACTCTCTTCCGCTTCCAAACCAGACGAAAGAGGCAGCCCGCTTTCTCAACCGTACGCTCGATAGAGTGCCTCATATCGTCGAACGTACGATCGATTTCACACCGGCGAACGTTCACCATACGGGCAATCCGCTCGATCTGGCGTTGCAGGGGGGCGATCTCTTTTTCGCGGTGGACACCCCAAACGGCGTACGACTGACACAGCAAAGTTCGTTCACCCTAGATCATGAAGGGGCGATCGTCACGAAAGAGGGTTACAGACTGCTTCCGGCGGATTTCTTGCAAAGCAACGAACGAAAAATCGTACTTCCCGCGAACGCGACGATTTTGATAGATCCCGAAGGCAATATCAAAAACGGTGAGCAACCTATCGGCCAAATCTTTATCGGTCGGGTCGACAACCTCAAAGCGCTGAAGAAAGAGGGAGACACTCTCCTGACGATGGAGAATCTGACGGAGAACCTCACCCGGATGGAAAATGGAAACTTCCTCAGACAGGAATATATGACACTCAGTAACGTCAACGCGGTCAAGGAGATGACTTCGTTGATAGAGATCAACAGACTGGTGGAAATCTACCAGAAAGTGATGACAAGCCACATGGAAGATCTCAACAAAGACGCGATCACCAAATTGGCGACGCCAAGAGCATAAAAGAAGGAGTATAATTTATGATCAGATCACTCTATACCGCGGCGACGGGTATGTTGGCGCAGCAGACGCAGATCGATACGACATCGAACAACATCGCCAACGTCAATACGATCGGATACAAGAAACAGAGGGCGGAGTTCGCCGACCTCTTCTATCAGGTGATGGAACATGCGGGAATCTCTTCGAGTACGACGACCGTTTCGCCCACCGGTATCGAAATCGGCCTGGGTGCCAGACCGACCGCGATCACCAAGCAGTTTACGCAGGGCAATTTCAAGGAGACGGGCAATCAACTGGATCTGGCGATCACGGGCAACGGATTTTTCCAGATAGAGCTTCCCGACGGAAACATCGCCTATACCCGCAACGGCGCCTTCAAAGTCGACGGTAACGGAACGATCGTCAACAGTGACGGTTACAAACTGATTCCGGAAATCACGATTCCCGAAGACGCCACGACAATCGCGATCGGTACCGACGGAATCGTGACGGTATTGCAGGCGGGAGAGACCGAGCCCAACCAGATCGGACAGATCGAGTTGGCCAATTTCATCAACCCGGCGGGTCTGCATTCCCTTGGAGACAACAACTACATCAATACCGTCGCTTCCGGAGATGCGATCACCGGAACCGCGGGACTGGCCGGGCTCGGACAGATCAAACAGGGGTTTGTGGAGATGAGTAACGTCCAACTCGTCGAAGAGATGACCGATCTGATCACGGGACAGCGTGCCTACGAAGCCAACTCCAAGGCGATCACCACATCCGACGAGATGCTGCAGACGGTCAATCAGCTCAAACGATAAAAAAGGAGAATAGGTGACATTTTTGATTGGATGCTCCTTTGCGGCACTCTTGTATACGGCGTTTTATTTCTGGTTCCGTTTTACGGGTCTTGAAGCTTTGGAGAAGGAGGAACTCGCGCTTTATTGAGGGACATTTTGTGGGATTTGCATTGGTATTTTGGTATAATCTTGCTAAAATACGCAAAAATCACAAAGGCTTCCTATGAACGTCATTACAGGAAACGTCTGGAAATTCGGCGACAATATCGATACCGATCTGATCATCGCCGCCAGATATCTCAACACTTCCGATCCTCATGAATTGGCCAAACATGTGATGGAGGATGCGGATCCGAATTTCAGCAAAAATCTCAAACCGGGCGACATTATCGTCGCGGGGGAGAATTTCGGTTGCGGCAGCAGCCGCGAGCATGCCCCCATCGCACTCAAGGCGGCCGGCGTTTCCGCCGTCATCGCCAAGAGTTTCGCCAGAATATTCTACCGAAACGCCTTCAATATGGGACTTCCGATTTTCGAACTTAAAGAGAGCGATCGGATAAACGAAGGAGATCTCGTAAAAATCGATATGGAAGAGGGAACGATCGAAGACCTCGATACCCACCTAAGCTTCCGTTTCGCCCCGATTCCCCCGTTTATGCAGGAGTTGATCGCTTGTGGCGGTCTGATCAACTACGCCAAGGCCGAGATGCTGAAGGAGTCAATGTGAAAAGATACAAAATCGCCGTCATCAAAGGCGACGGTATCGGTCCGGAAATCGTGGACGAAGCGATCAAGGTTCTCGACGCCGTGAGTGTCAACGAAGATTTCGAACTCTCCTACAAAGAGTATCTGATGGGAGGTATCGCTTACGACATCACCGGGGATCCCCTTCCGCAGGAGACGATCGACGGTTGTAGAGAGGCCGATGCGGTGCTTTTCGGTGCGATCGGCGGTGAGAAGTGGGACAGCCTGCCGCGGGAGAAACGCCCTGAAACGGGACTGCTCAGGCTGCGCAAAGCGCTGGAGCTTTATGCCAACTACCGTCCCGTGAAGGTATATGACGAACTGGTCGAAGCGAGCACGCTCAAACCCGAAGTGGTCAAGGGAGTCGATTTGCTGGTGATGCGTGAATTGACGGGAGGGATCTATTTCGGAGAACCGAGGGAGAAAGGGGAGCGATCCGCTTACAACACGATGGTCTATACCAAAGAGGAGATCGAACGTATCGCACACGAAGGTTTCAAGGCCGCGATGAAACGGAACAAAAAAGTCTGTTCCGTAGACAAGGCGAACGTTTTGGAAGTGAGCCAACTCTGGCGTGAAACGGTGGAGGAGATCGCGACCCAATATCCGGACGTGACGCTTTCGCATATGTACGTGGACAATGCCGCGATGCAGCTTGTGCGCGATCCCAAACAGTTCGATGTGATTCTGACCGGGAATATCTTTGGAGATATTCTGAGCGACGAAGCGAGTATGATCAGCGGTTCGATCGGACTGTTGCCTTCCGCTTCGATGGGTGGGAAAGTGGGGCTTTTTGAGCCTATCCACGGTTCCGCTCCCGATATCGCCGGTCAGGGAATCGCCAATCCGATCGCGACGATCGCGAGTGCATCGATGATGCTTAGATTTGGCTTGGGCGAAGAGAGTGCCGCCGACCGCATCGACGAAGCGATCGAAGATGTGCTCGAAGAGGGGTACCGCACCAAGGATCTTTCCGCATTCGGTGCCAAAGAGATCTGTTCGACGACGGAGCTTGGATCGATCATCGCCGATTGTGTTTCCAAAAAAGAATGCAGACACTCACATTAGCCGAAATTTATGCCAGACAGGGATATTTCGAAGAAGCGAAAGAGATCTATCGGGCTATTTTGAAAAAGGAGCCGGAGAATGAAGCGGCGCGTAAGGCGCTCAAGGAGCTTCTGGTGAAGGAAAGCATGCGGTGTGATGAAGAGATGCTCGCTCTCTTCAACTCTCTGGCGGATGACCTCGAGTGCAAACGATTTGAAAGGTGGCTGATTCAAACATGGAATTGAAAGATCTCGTACTCTCCACCCTTGCGGAATTGGATGAAAAACTCCATACCGAAGATGTAAAGACCGAACAGGGTGATGCGGAATCGGTCCCGGAAGTCCGCAAAGGGCAAAAACCATACATTCTTTCCGAAGAGGAGCGTCGTTTTCTCCTGCATACCAGAGAGCGGTTATGTGTTTTGTTCGAAGGATTGCAGCAGGAGGAAGGAAATCAGCAGGCCAAACTCGAGATGACGCTCAAATTTCTCCAGTACTATCTGGGATTGATCGAAGAGAGGCTCTCATCGTCCGAACACTGATCGAAGAGAAGCTTCCCAGAAGTGAGCGTCAACGTCTCGAAAAGCTGAAAAAGGTACTTCGGCCACTTACTTCCAGAGCCTATCTCGTCGGTGGATGTGTCCGTGATCTCTTTTTGGGTAGAGAGATCACGGATCTTGATGTGGAGATCTACGATATCGACGAAGCACAATTTGTCGTATTGATGGAGCGGATCGGTGCCAAAGGGGTGGGAAAGAGTTTTTTCGTCTATAAATGGGAGGGGATCGATATCGCGCTGCCCAGACTCGAACGAAAGGTTGCCGCGGGTCACAGAGGATTCGCGGTATCGCTCGCCCATGATGAAAAAGAGGCATCCAGGCGGCGGGATTTCACGATGAATGCATTGATGCTCAATATTTTTACGGGGGAAGTGGTCGATCACTGGGGAGGTTTGAAAGATATAGAGCGAAAAACTATCCGCATCGTCGATCCGATCAAGTTTCGAGAAGACAGTCTTCGGGTTTTGCGGGCGATGCAGTTTGCGGCGAGACTCGGTTTCCGGGTGGAACACGCTTCGGCTGAGCTGATGAGATCGATCGATCTGGGTGATCTGAGCAAGGAGCGAATCTTCTGGGAATTCGAAAAGATGTTCAAAGCCGACTATCTCCATTTTGGTCTTTACTATCTTTTTGAACTCTGTATTGCTAAAAAATTGTTCGATCTGCAACTTTCACGTGAAATGTTCATCAAAACGGCCTTGGAAATGCAACATGGTCGGCGCCATTTTGTGCAAGCCTACTATCCTTACTATTTTATATATATTCTCTCCTACAATCTTTCGCTACCTTTTACCTTTTTCCCAGAAAAGCTCTCCGCACCGGGACACTATAGAAGGATGTTGGCAAAACAACTTCCGCCTCCCGATACGCTGGATCGATGCCATATCGCGATGATCGCACTGCACTATCCCATCAGAGAGTGGTTGGGTAACTATCTGGATGGGGTCAAAAAGATCGCACGAAAAATCGGTGTCTACGACAAAGCGTATGAAGGAGGGATTTTCGCTGCCGACATCATCCGGGAAGGATTCCAAGGACGGGCGATTACCGAAGAGTTGCAGCGCAGACGCATAGCCAAGCTCAAAAAGGAGTACTGCCGGGAGTGAGGAAAGTATATGAAGAATCGAAGTGGTTCCTTCGCGTGGCTGTTAGGGCCTGATTTTCCGGATAGATCAGATAATAAAAAAGCGTCCATTCGAAATTTGAAAGTTAACAAAAAGTTAACACTATAGCCCCATTTTAAGTTACTTCATAGATATTTTGACTATAATTTTAGCATCGTGTCGTCTTTGGCGGCATAAAATTTCAAGGAGGTATTTAATGCAATCATCTACTGCATTAGAGTATGATTATACAGTTGCGAAGATGTTTATGGTCGCCGCAATTGTATTGGGTATCGTCGGTATGACCATTGGTGTGCTCATCGCATTCCAGCTGGCATTTCCCGATCTGAACTATCTGGCGGGCGAATATGGTACGTTCAGTCGGCTCAGGCCACTGCATACGGACAGCGTAGCGTTCGGTTTCACACTAAGCGGCATCTGGGCAAGCTGGTATTATGCCGGTCAGAGAATGTTAAAAGTTTCGATGGCGGAGTCTCCTTTTCTGATGTTTATCGGAAAACTCCACTTCTGGCTCTACATTCTTGGGGTTGCGGCGGTTGTCGTCACGCTTTTTATGGGTTATACCACTTCCAAGGAGTATGCTGAGTTCGAATGGCCGATCGATATTGCGATCGTTGTCGTCTGGGTTATCTTCGGTATCAATCTGTTCGGTATGATCGGTATTAGAAGAGAGAAATATCTCTACATCTCTATGTGGTATTTCATCGCATTCTATGTAGCGGTCGCGATGCTCTATCTCTTCAACAATATGGAAGTTCCCACCTATTTCGCTTCTGGTGGCTATGGTGACTGGATGCACTCGGTCTCTATGTACGCAGGCACGAACGATGCGCTGGTACAGTGGTGGTATGGGCACAATGCGGTCGCCTTCGTCTTTACCACGCCGATCATCGCGATGATCTACTACTTCCTTCCCAAAGAGTCCGGACAAGCGGTCTACTCCTACAAACTCTCTCTGCTCTCTTTCTGGGGTTTGATGTTCGTCTATCTCTGGGCGGGTGGCCACCACTTGATCTACTCTACGGTTCCTGACTGGATGCAGACGATGGGTTCGATATTTTCGATCGTATTGATCCTTCCATCCTGGGGTAGTGCGATCAATATGCTTTTGACGATGAAAGGTGAATGGGGACAACTCCAGACGAATCCTTTGATCAAATTTATGATTCTCGCGTCGACGTTCTATATGTTCTCCACGCTCGAAGGTCCGATCCAATCCATCAAATCCGTCAACGCTTTGGCCCACTTTACAGACTGGATTCCCGGACACGTTCATGATGGTACGCTAGGATGGGTCGGCTTTATGGTGATCGCTGCGATTTTCCATATGGCACCCAGAATGTTCAAACGAGAAATTTATAGCAAGAAAATGGTGGACGCACAGTTCTGGATTCAGACGACAGGTATCGTTCTGTACTTCTCCAGTATGTGGATCGCCGGTATCACACAAGGTATGATGTGGAGAGCGACGGATCAATACGGTAACCTCGCATACTCTTTCATCGATACGGTTACGGTCTTGCAACCATACTATACGATCAGAGCGGTAGGTGGATTGTTGTATCTTGTCGGTGTCTTTATGTGGGCATACAACATCTATAAAACATATGCAGCTGGTAGAGCGATCGAGCGTGAGCCAGTCAGTGCTACACCTATGGCATAAGGAGGTAGAGTAATGTTTCATTGGTTAGAAAAGAATCCATTCCTTTTTACGGTAGGTGTATTCATTGTCGTTGCATTTGCCGGATTGGTTGAAATCCTTCCGGATTTCGCGAAAGCGTCCCGTCCCTATGTAGGGACAAAACCCTATACGACACTCCAGTTGGCAGGACGGCATGTCTATATCAAAGACAGTTGCAACGCCTGTCATTCACAACTGATCAGACCGTTCAAGAGTGAGACGGACAGATACGGTATGTATAGCCTGAGTGGTGAATACGCTTATGACAGACCTTTCCTCTGGGGATCGAAAAGAACGGGTCCAGATTTGCATCGTGTAGGAAACTATAGAACGACCGATTGGCATGAAAATCACATGTGGGATCCCACCTCCGTCGTTCCCGGTTCCATTATGCCGGCATACAAGCATATGTTTACAAATCTTGCGGATATCGATACCGCCTATGCGGAAGCGGTCACTGTCAAGAAAATATTCGGTGTACCTTATGACAAACCGGGTATGCCAAAACTCGGTACGATCGAGGAGGCACGTGCAGCTGCGCTGGAAGAGGCGAAAAAAATCGCTGCCGGTATGAAGAATGCAGAGGTCAAAGCAGCAGTTGAGAATGGAAAAATTCCACAGATCGTTGCATTGATCGCCTATCTGAATAGTTTGAAGTAGGGTGATGTTCGATTACGAAACGTTAAGGGAATTTCAGGCGTATGCCTACTTTTTCTTTACAGTGTTTCTGGTGTTTATCCTCTATGGGTACATTCATCATCTCTATAGCAGTGAAAAGAAGGGGATTCGCAATTACGAAAAATATGGAAAGATTGCGCTCGATGACGAGATTACCTCCGAGCCTGTTGAGACGATGACACTCAGAGAGAAAGAGAAATTAAAAAAGAGTCAAAAAAAGGAGAATAAATGAGCTGGTTAAGCGATTATGTCAACCAATTGTCACTGATTGGTGCGGCAGCGATTATCATCCTGACCGTCTTTGTCGCCGGTAAATATATCCGACAGATGAAGACCGATACAGCGACAGGTGAGCTTGCAGAAGAGAACTGGGATGGTATTGGTGAATATAAAAACCCTATTCCATTGGGATGGGCGGTTATGTATGTAGCGACGATGATCTGGGGTGTTTGGTATTGGTTTGTCGGATATCCTCTGAACGCCTTTTCCCAGATCGGGCAATACAACGAAGAGGTCGCCGAATACAACAAGGCTTTTGAGAGCAAATGGGCCAATCCCGACCAGGAGACACTGATGGGAATGGGTGAAGGTGTTTTCCTCGTCCAATGTGCGCCTTGCCATGGTATCGCCGGAGATGGTATCGAAGGAAAAGCGCAGGGATTCGACAAGCGTATGACGGAAGATCAGGTGCTTTATGTCATCCAAAACGGTCAGAATCAGCTTGGATATCCGATGGGGGCGATGCCGCCGAATTTGGTACAGGGTGACGATGCGAAAGCGGTTGCCAAATATGTAGCCGGTGGTATGAAAGGTGAAGCACCAGCAGCCTGGGCGACTTGTGCCGGATGTCATGGACCCGATGGCAAAGGTATGGGTGGTCAGGCACCGAATCTGACAGAATATGACGATGCGTTGGTCGAGCATGTTCTGCAAAATGGCAAAAAGGGTAATATCGGTGTAATGCCTGCATTCAAAGATGGCAGATTGACTAAAATCCAGGAAAAAGCGGTGGCCACTTATCTGCGGTCACTGAAGCAATAGGAAGGATGAGAGATGGCTGAAAACAAAACAAGAAGAGTATTTTGTAACATCAATGGTCTGACTGGAGGGGTGATTGCGACACTGCTGTTGCTCGCTATCCTTGCATATTTGACAATGTGGGCGATCCAAGTACAGCAGGAAAATGCTGAGACATACTACAAAATCGAAAACCCTGCAGGTTTGAAATTTAATAGTACCGAAAATGCCAAGCATTACAAACTCGTGAAGTAAGGAGTCAAGATGGCAAATCTTTTATATTATGTAATCGGCTGGGGTATGGTGGCTATGGCCGCCATTACCCTGTGGGCGGTATTTACACCCAATCACCTTTTTGTGGGTTAATTGGTGTCGACATTTTTTTCAAAGAGAGTGGCGCTTTACGTCACTCTCTTTATCTCTCTCTCTTTTCCTCCTCTTTTATCGGCGCAGTTTCATTATGAAAGCGATGGTATCATTATGGAGAAAACACTCAAAAAAATGAAAGAGATGGGAGATGAATTATATGAGAAAACCGGAATTTCGACCGCTGTTATTGCAAAAAAGCATCTAAACAAAGATGAGTTTTTAAAACTGAAAGAGCACTATCAAAAAACGCTGAAACCGCCCTATATCCTGTGGATTTTTTCTAAAACCTATATGGATAGAAAAGATATCGGTATCAACCAGATGTTTCATTCGCCCGATCTGGATGGAAAATATGATGAAGATGCGCTCTTTAGTCCCTTCCGCGGTAGTTTTACAAAGCTGATCGTTGTAAAAAAATCCAAAAGCGATATCACCTCTGCAGCTTTCTTGAATGGATATGCGGATCTTGTGGATATGTTGGCAAAAAGCTATGGTGTGACTTTGAAATCGAGTGTCGGTAGTCAAAATCGTGTGACCGTCGATATCTTTCGTATCGTTTTTTATGGTATGATTCTCTTTTTCGTACTTTGGTATCTGAAAAACAGATTGACTGAAAGGAAAAGCAGTGAGTGACAAAAAGAGAAATTACTGGCCTCATGGTATCATTCTGGCAACATTCGGTGTTTTGGGACTGAGTATATGGACGATCAATATCGCATCCAAAAACCCCGTCTATATGGACAACGCCTATTTGACCGATTATCGAGACGTAGATGCGAATATCAATGAGTTAGTGGCCAAAGAGAGGCTTTTCGATAGCAGGTATACGATTGCGATCGAACCAAAACGGTTTATTGTCGGAAACAACACCATTACGATCACGATTCAAGAGATCAATGGTACCGAAAGTGTGAACGACGCGAATATCACCGTACTTATCACACGGCCCGATACGGATGTATACGATAAAAAACTGAAACCAAAATCGGTTGAAAATGGACGTTATGTGTTTGACCAATTTGACATCGAAAAACTCGGTAGATGGCAAATTTTGACGAAAATCACTCTTGGTGAGAGTGCAGCCTTCAAAAAAACCGAGGTAAATGCTACCAAATAACAGACTGGAGATCTATCCCACCTCCAGAGCGATTAGAGAGCTTCTCAACTCAGAGAAACAAAACAGACTTTTGCCCAAAATGGTGACGATCGGTGAATTTGAAAAAAAGGCGTTGATCGTACCGGGTAAAACGTTTGTAGATGAAGATACACGTCTATTGTTGTTGAAGGAGGCTACGAAATTCGAAGCCTTCGAAACGCTGAAAATAGAGCGTGAATTTTTCAAATTTCTCAAAAACAGCGAATTTTTGTTTGGATTGTTCAATGAACTCGCATTGGAAGGCGTAGAGTTGGAAGATCTCGCCCAACGAGACATCTATGCCGAATTTACCGAACATCTCGAAATTCTGAAAGAAGTACGCCGTCGATATCATAGACTTTTGGAACAAAAAGGTTATGTCGATCAATCGACGCTTCCGCTCCACTACAGTCTCAACCACACATATCTCAGACAATTCGACCGAATCAGAATCTATCAGGAGGGGTATTTCAGCCGCTTCGAATTTGAACTCATAGAAAAGGTCGCCGAACACGTACCGGTAGAAATAGATATCAAACTCAACAGATTCAGCCATAAAATGGCGGAGAAATATGCCGAATACGGCTTTGTGTTGCAGTTGGATAGAGCGTATCTGCTCGACTTTTCCAAAAGAGAGATTCTGGAAGAGAAGCGTTTGCACCCAAGCACTCTGAATGTCGAAGCTGTTGCGCTTTCTACGAGAATCGCACAAATTGCCTTCGTGAAAAAAAAGGTTTATGACTATATTCAATCGGGTATTCCCCCCGAAAAGATCGCCGTCATACTACCCCGACGTGATTTTGCGGCGCAGCTTGCACTTTTCGATGAAGAGAACAACTTCAACTTCGCTATGGGATTCGATTTCGAAGAGACGAGAGTGTTTCAGATTATGCAAGCGCTGTTGCGCTATTTTCAAGATAGAACGATCGAAAACAGGTTGAGACTGAAGCGGCTGGGTATCCCAGAGGAAGATATCGAAACGACTCTGTCTCTTTGGCATATGAAGCTGAAAAAAGAGGAAGCGACGAAACTACTCTCCTCGTTTTGTGAAAAAGAGGAACGTCTTGAAGTAAAGGAGATCTTTGAGGAGGAGTTGTATCTGTTCAAACGCCTTCTCCCCCATATCACCCACTATCCTTTTTTCAAAGTGGTGCATCTATTTCTGACAAGGCTTGAAAAGAGAAGACTCGATGATGTCAGAGGCGGAAAAATCACGGTTATGGAATTGCTTGAGAGCAGAGGGGTCTTTTTCGAAGGTGTCGTCATCGTAGATTTCAATGAGGAGTTCGTACCCAGCAGAAGTGAAAAAGACCTCTTTCTCTCCAGTTTTCTACGACAAAAAGTGGGACTTCCCACGATGCAGGATAGAGAAAACCTGCAAAAATATTATTACAAAAGGGTCATCGACAAAGCCAGATACGTCTCTGTCTCGTACGTAGAAGATGAAATTTCTCAACCGAGTCGTTTTTTGGATGAGATGGGTCTCGAAAGTCGTACATCTGCACATCCAGATCTCTCTTCCATACTTTTTTGCAAATCGAATCCGCGGTCCCATTTTCTGCCCGTTGATTTGCCGATGGAATACGATTTTACGCAAACACCGCTATCGAGTACGAAATTGAAAAGTTATCTCCAGTGCAAACGCCGCTACTATTTTCGATATATTTGCAAAATCAAAGAGGCGGAACTTCCCAGCGACAAGAGAAGCGAACGTGAAATCGGCATAATACTGCATAACGCGTTGAAAAGACTCTTCGAAGCCGTTCCCCGCTACTCGAAGAAAGAGATTTTGCTCGGTGATTTGCGTGAACTGCTCTATAGTGAAATAAAAAAGGAAGATCAATTTAAATTCGAGATCGATCTTTGGCTCGATCATCTCGAATCTTTTGCAGAGGATCAGATCAGAAGATTTTTGGAGGGATATCGTATCGTGGCTCTTGAAAAAGAGTACGAAAGAAACTATCGCAGCTTCCGGCTTGTCGGAAAGATCGACAGAATCGATGAAAAAGGAGATGTATGGCATGTTTTGGATTATAAAACGGGTAAGCTTCCGGAAAATGTCACTCCAAAAAAACTTCAAAAAAGCACAGATTTCCAATTGCAGTTTTACTATCTATTGGCGAAACAGGAATATGATCACGTCGTATGCAGTTACTACGATTTGAAAAACGGTCAAAATGTCGAAGAGGCACTTTTTGAAGAGAAGCTTTCTCTTTTGGATGAAAAACTCCAAATGCTCAAATCCAAAGAGCAGAATTTCACCATGACAGAAGATTTGAAAAATTGCCGATATTGTCCTTACATATGGGTATGCAATAAAAATTAAAGGCAACAATGTGATTAAAGTAGTCAAAAAAGAAATCGAAAACTATATCGAAGATGTCCCGGTACATGCGATGGAAGGAATGCTCAAATCCAGAAGTGACGAATATGGATGGTTTGTCGATGAGAAGTTCGTACTTCCCTTTTTCATAGACAAGCGTATGATTTTTCGTCGTATGGTTTTTACGTCGGAAACAATTAGAAGAGTCGAGGATGCGACACTGGAAGAAGAGAAAGCGTTTTTGAATGCGATGGTAGAACTGAGCAAAAGAGAAAAACTCGCACATTTCATCTCCAAAGCACAATCCAAAGCGGTTTTTAAAACGTATCCGGATGAGGCGGAAGCGGTACCGTGGGGAACGATGGTGGTGGATTTGGATCGGAGTGAAGAGGATCTTTTCAAAAGTTATGAATCCAAATGCCGTAATATCATCAAAAAAGCGAGAAAACTGGGCGTGACGGTCGAAGAGACGGACGATATCGATCTGGTATACAAGTATTTGAAAGATACCTTCGTACGTCAAAACAGCCCCTATATAGCACCGGTTACATTTTTTCGAAATTTGGTCAAAAATCTTCCGAACAATACAAAACTGTTCATTGCAAAATCGGGTGATGAGGTTCAGGGAAGTACGATTGTACTTTACGACAAAAAACATGGATACTACGAATACAGCGGCAGCGCAGCCAATCCGGTCCCGGGAAGCATCAATATGCTTCAGGACGAAATTATGAAACGGCTTCAGAAAATGGGAATCAAAAGCTACGATATGGTAGGTGTCAGGCTTAATGTCAAACCGGGTACGAAACAGGCGGCGATCAGAAGATTCAAGGAGCGTTTCAGGCCGCGACTGGTGGAAGGATATGCCTTTAGAGTGGTATTGGACCCTCTGATGTTCGCACTACATGAGATCGCGATCAAGAGTTATTTCAGACTCAAGGGAATGCGTTATGTCGATGCGATAGATCAAATCAAGAACAACGATTACGATTGATCGCATACGCTTACGTTGTAAGCCTTTGGAGTGTATAATCTCCTATGGCTTTTTATACACTGTTTGCGTATGAGGCGAGTGCGGGAAGCGGCAAAACGTTCGCACTCGTGATCCGCTATATCTCTCTTCTCTATCTCGATGCGCATCCCGCTTCGATTCTGGCTCTCACTTTTACGAACAAAGCCGCCAATGAAATGAAAGCGAGAATCACATCGGTACTCAAAGAGCTTCATCAGCCAAAAAGAGCGGCCGAATTGCAAGAACTTTCCCGGATTCTCGATATTGAAGAAGAGAGAATCCTCGCCAGACGCCATGAAATTCTCCAACGCTATCTTGGTGCGGATCTAAAAATTTCCACGATCGACAAATTTTTGACCCGTATTCTGCGTAAATTTTCGCTGCATTTGGGCTTGATGCCCGATTTTTCCACCGATGCCAGAGGAGTCGAGGAAGAAGTGATCGATCGGTTCATCAAAGAGACGATCAGACACGAACGGTATGGATCCCTGCGGCGTTTTGCCAGATTCGAAGCCAAGAAGATGAAGGATATTTTCGACTACTTCAAATCTTTCTATACCAGAGAACATGAAATTAGATTCGAGCAGCGCAGTTGCGAGAACCAACTCAAACTGGAGAGGATGATTTTAAAGAAAGTCAAAGAGCTTAAAAAATCGATGTTTCGATGTAAAAGCCTCTCCGAAAGCGGGAAAAAGGCACTGAATATCGAAGATGTCGAAGCGCTCTTATCCCAAACGTGGCTGACCAAAGAGAGTCTTGCGGAATATCGATATTTCAAAAAATGTTTCGAACCTTCGATGGATGAAGATTTTTTCGAACTCAAATCGCTGATCAGACGCTATTTTATCGCCAAAGAGTGTTATTTCAAAAACGAGCTTTCGATACTCTACCACATCTATAAAAATGCCAGAAGGTACGAAAACATCACCCGATCGAGTCTGGCGTTCGATGACGTGAGTAACATGGTGTATGAATTGCTTCGGAGGGAAGTGACGAATGAATTTCTCTATTTCCGACTCGATGCGAAGATCGACCATGTTTTGATCGATGAATTTCAGGACACCAATATATTGCAGTTTCGAATTCTCGAACCGATCATCGACGAGATTAGTGCTGGAGTCGGTACCGGGGATTTCAAGAGTTTTTTCTATGTTGGAGATGTCAAACAGTCGATCTACCGCTTTCGCGGCGGTGCGAAGGAACTCTTCTATTTTTTGCAACACCACTATGGAATCGAAACCGAAATTTTGAATGTGAACTACCGCAGTTATGCGAAGATCGTCGACTTCGTCAATGAAGTGTTCGAAGAAAAGATCTCCCACTACACTCCCCAACGCAGCAACGATTCCCGATCACGTGGTTTTGTCGGTATCTATGAAAACGAAGATGTGGCCAAACAGGTACAATGGTGTGTGGAAAAATTGTTGGAGGGGGGTGTTTTGGCCGAAAATGTCGCGATTCTCACGCAGACCAACGACGATGCGTTCATGATCAGATCGCAACTGCTAAAACACCATCCTACCCTGCAGATCGTGACCGAAACGAGTGTCAAACTGATCCACAAACCCAAAGTCGCAGCCGTTATCGAACTACTGAAATTTCTCTATTTCGATGAACGCCTCTTTCTTGTCAATTTTCTGACGATTATCGGCTTGTCATGGCAAGAACGGCCCGATTTGAGTGACCTTTCGATCCATATGCCGTTGGCGCGACTGATCAAAACGATCATAGGGAAATTCGAACTTTTCGAAGGTGATTCCGATCTGTTGCTTCTTGTGGAACTCGCACAGAATTATATCGATATCGAAGCCTTTCTTTTCGATGTCGAAAAGATCGATCAGGATGCACCCGGCAATCGAATCGAAGGGATACGTATTCTTACCGTCCATAAATCCAAAGGACTCGAATTCGATCATGTCATCGTCGCCGACCGAATCAAAAGACCGAACAATCGAGGTGACGCTATGCTTTTTGAATACGAAGATATCGAATTGAAAGAGTACTATTTTAGATTTTCCAAACGTGAATATGTGGACGAACGATACAAGAACGCATGGGAGAAAGAACGAAAACTTTCCGAAGAGGACAGACTCAATGTACAGTACGTCGCTTTTACCCGTGCGAAAAAGTCTCTATTCGTATGCAAAAAAGAGAAATCTTCGGAATTTGAAAATTTGAGACTTCAGATACAGGAGCGGGGCGGGATCGAACCGGATAGACACGAAAAATCGTCACGTAGCGTACCTCCTCTTGTATATAAGCCAATTTCGGTGGGAAGTCAGGAAAAACAGCGAAGCGAAAAGAGCGAAGAGGCGAAAGATCTGCCTTCGGTTCATTTCGGTATAGCGATGCACTATATGCTGGAGTTGATGGGTGATTTTGACCTCCGGATGCTCGATCAGGCTTATTGGGGGATGAGAAACCGGTTTGCCGCGATTCTCGACGAAAGCGAGATAGAGGATATCAAAACCCGTATCGTGAGATTGATGGAAGATTCCCAATTTCGCAGATTGACAGAAGGAAGATGCCTGCATGAACAGCCGCTCTTTTATCGGGAAGAGTTGCGTGTAGTCGATCTGCTCGTCGAAAAAGAGGATCGTATCATCATCATCGATTACAAAAGCGGTGGAGAGAGACGAAGCGAACATCGTATCCAGGTACAAAACTACAAAGAGGCGATTTCGAAAATCGAATCCAAGTCCGTCGAAGGGTGGATTTGTTACCTACATAGAGAAAAAATAGAGTGGGTTCAAGTCTAAAAAACTTATAATCAACTTAAATTAAGTAAAATATAAGCTTTATTACACTACAATCACGCTTCAATCAAAGTAAAAGGTTTTCATCCATGAAATCGACAAGAATGGTAAAAGCGAACGAAGTAGAGAGAGAGTGGGTCGTAATCGACGCGAGCGGCAAAAAGTTCGGTCGTGTCCTGACGGAGATCGCGACGCTTTTGAGAGGCAAACACAAGCCTTGCTACACTCCAAACGTAGACTGTGGCGATTATGTCGTCGTCATCAATGCGGACAAAGTTGAGGTGAGCGGAAACAAGCTCGAAGACAAATATTACCACAGACATACCGGATATTTCGGCGGTGTCAGAAGCGAGAAATTCGGAGAGCTGCTGGAAACGAACCCGGCCAAACTTTTCAAACTCGGTGCACGCGGTATGCTTCCCAAAACGAAGCTGGGCAAAGAGATGCTCAAAAAACTCAAAGTCTATGCAGGCAGTGAACATCCTCACACTGCGCAAGTAAGTAAATCAGAAGGTAAGAAATAATGTCGAAAATCTATGCAACCGGAAAAAGAAAAAGTGCGATCGCGAAAGTATGGATCAAACCAGGATCCGGAAAGATGTCCATCAACGGTCTGAGTCTGGATGAGTGGCTCGGTGGCCATGATATCATCAAAAAGAGAGTGATGCAGCCGCTCAACCTCACCAAGCAGGAGCAGTCGGTCGATGTTATCGCGACGACACTCGGAGGTGGATATTCCGCACAGGCCGATGCCCTCAGACACGGAATTTCCAGAGCATTGGTGGAATTCGATGCCGATTTCAGAGCGATTTTGAAACCTGCAGGCCTGTTGACCAGAGACGCCAGAGTCGTCGAAAGAAAGAAATACGGAAAAAAGAAAGCGAGAAGAAGTCCTCAGTTCTCGAAACGTTAATCTCCATTCCGATCGGGCGATGTCCCGTTCGGATTATGGCAGGAGCCAAGATGCAGGCATCTCCTCTCAATCTACTTTTGGTCGCTGTGACCGCTTTGTTGCTCTA
Organism: uncultured Campylobacterales bacterium; assembly: GCA_964443745.1. Taxonomy (GTDB): domain Bacteria; phylum Campylobacterota; class Campylobacteria; order Campylobacterales; family QNZT01; genus CAYUEN01. The sequence goes on from CAYUEN010000013.1 coordinate 27,996, forward strand.
TCTTGGATCGAGTGCCTATAAATACGAAACGCTCAATATCACGATATCCAAAGAGCTTTCCGCTCAAAAAGGAACGGATGCCGTGATCGCACAGAGACTCGATGAGCTTCTCGAAACCCTCTCTTTGGGAGTTTACGGCGACTTTTCGGAAAAGAGAAAAATAGAGAAAGAGCTTCGCGATCGCGCCTATACCGCCCACCGTACTAGCTTGAGGTTTCTCTACTATTTTTATGCCGCTCTCTTTCTGGCGTTGTTGATTTTCTACCTGACAGATTACGATCTGATGATTCTCTTTTTGGGAATAGGCTCGCTTCTTAGCCTTCTGTTCGGACTCTTCTCTCCGCTGTTGATGATGGTCGTCTACAAGGAGTTTCCGATTTTGGGAGAGGTGACGCTCTCTTTCGAAAGCAAGAGCATCACGACGACGATCGCCAAACTCTTCTTCGATCGCAACTATCTGCTTGCCCTGATCGTATCGGTTTTCAGTATCCTCGTGCCGATGACGAAAAGCATGTTGATCGTGGTGTACGGACTTTTAAGAGAGAGCGGCAAAGGGGCGAGGATGGTTCGCTGGATCGAAAAAGTCGGCAAATGGTCGATGCTAGATGTCTTCGTGGTCGCACTTCTGGTCGTCTTCTTTTCGACGAAACAGGATATCCACACCGCTCTTGTCATCGATGTGGGACTCTACTTCTTTTTGGGGTACGTGCTGCTTTCGATGGTGGGAACGGGCCTTCTGTCGGCCCCGTCCTCTAAAAGAGAAATTTGAATCCGGCGTATACCGCATCGTTGAATTCGTAGTCGTGTGAGTCGTAATCGGTATCGATATGACGATATCCGACGTAGACGTCCACGTTCTGGATGATCTGCATATCCGCTTCGATTCGATACTCGAAATAGGAGTCGGCATCCTGGAACGTCAGAGGCGAAGGAGCGAAAGCGAGTTTGACACCCAGATGACTTTTGGGCAGCGCGCCGAGATAGAGTCTCGCTTTGGCGGCCGCGGTGATCGGTATCGCGAAAAATTTGTCGTCTTCGTTTTCGCTGAAGATCATTCTCAATCCGATATCGAAAAGAAGGTTGTTGTAGTTGATCGGAGAGTTTTCGACATAAAATCCCACACCGAAAAGCGAATCGTCGGCATTGATGAAGTTGGCGTCGATATAGAAATTGCGATAGATCGGATTGGTCACGAAATTGGCCAGAGAGCTTCGTCCTTCCACTTCGAGGTCGGAATCGTTGATATTCAGGCCGAAAGAGCCTCTTTCGAACGCGAAAAGCTGCGCTGCGAGGAGCAGGGATGCAAATACAATTTTTTTCATCTTTTCATCCTTGAATTGAAGGTATTGATACGGATCGATTTTAAGACAATGTTCATTATAATCTTATTATGAAATATTTAATTTTATCTATATTTTTTATATTAGATTTAACCGCTTCGACCCTACACCTCTCGATCTCCTCCAATCCCGCCAAACTCAATCCGCTGATCGCGACCGATTCTGCAAGCGGTGAGATCGCCAACTGGATTTTCAACGGATTGCTCGATTACGACAAAGAGGGGAAAATACGCTGCAAACTGGCCGAGAGCTATACGTTCATAGACGACAAAACGCTTCGTTTCAGATTGAGAAAAGATGTAAAATGGAGCGACGGGACCCCTTTTACCTCCGCGGATGTGCGCTTTACCTACCGTTTGATCACTTCACCGAAGATTTTCACCCCCTATGCCGACGAATTCCGTTACGTCGCCGCAGTCGAGACTCCCGGTCCCTACGAAGTGGTCGTTCGATACAAAGAGCCCTATTTCAAAGCGCTGGAGACCTGGATGACGGCGATCGTACCCAAACATATCCTCGAAAACGAAAAGGATATCATGACCAGCCGTTTCAATCAGCATCCGGTAGGTACCGGTCCTTATACGATCAAGAGATTCGAAATCTCCAAAGATATCGAACTCTTCGCCAATCCCGACTATTTCGAGCACGAGCCCCGTATCGGGAAAATCGTCTACCACTTCATCCCCGATCCCGCGACGGAATTTCTGATGCTCAAATCGCACAAACTCGATGTCGGAAACCTTTCGCCGCTGCAAAGGGAGCGGCAGCTCGATGAGGATTTTAGACGTTTCTACAACATCTACGAACAGATTTCGCACGGTTATACCTATCTGGGTTTCAATCTGCGCAATCCGAAATTCAAAGACCCGAGGGTCCGCCGTGCGCTTTCGCTCGCGATCGATCGGCAAGAGTTGGTGGATATTCTCTTTTTCGGACACGGTCGCGTCTGCAACGGTCCCTTCATGCCCGGTACCTTCGCCTACAATCCCGATGTGAAATCCCCCAAACGCGATCTTGAAAAGGCGAAGGCTCTTCTGAAAGAGGCGGGTTACGACAGCGCGCATCCTTTGGAATTCGAGGTGGTAACGAACTCCAACAACAAAACCAGACTCTACGCCACCCAGATCATCCAACACCAGCTCGCCAAGGCGGGAGTGAAGATGACGATCCGTGCGATGGAGTGGCAGGCGTTTTTGAATACCGTGGTGATGCCTCGAAATTTCGAAGCGGTCGTGTTGGGGTGGGGATTGGGACTGATGCCCGATGCCTACAGTATCTGGCATTCCAAGGCGGATACGAAAGGGGGGTTCAATTTCATCCACTACGCCAATCCCGAAGTGGATCGTCTGATCGAAAAGGCGGAGCGGACGGTGGATCGTGAAAAACTGGGCGAAATCTACAAGAAACTCTTCGCCGTCATCGTGCATGACGATCCCTATCTCTTTCTCTACATTCCAAACTCCATCACCGTCGTCAACAAACAGATCAAAAACGTCTCCCCCTCCATCGTCGGTGTGATGCACAACGTCATCGACTGGATCAAACCGTGAGAAAGCATACCGAATGCACCATTCTCTTCGATCTGGACGGTACGCTGATCGATTCGACCGAAGCGATTCTCTCGAGTTTCGCCGATACCTTTCGCGATTTCGGTGATCCCGCTCCACCCTCGGGGGAAATTGAAATGCTGATCGGACACCCTTTGACGTATATGTTCGCGCATCTGGGAGTGCCTCGAAAAAGCGTGGCGCGTTATGTGGAGCGATACAAATCGCACTATCGTGTCCGATCCAAACCTATGACCCGTCTTCTGCCCGGTGCGAAAGAGGCGATAGAGGAGGCGTCTTCGTTCGCGAGGCTAGGGATCGTCACGACAAAGACCGGTCTGTATTCCAGAATACTGCTTGAACATATGGGCGTGATGCACCATTTCGAAGTATTGATCGGAAGCGAAGATGTAGTCCACCCCAAACCCCATCCCGAACCGATTTTAAAAGCGCTTCATCGTATGGGGATTGGTAGTTCGAAAAACGTATGGATGGTGGGGGATACCTGTCTGGATATGAAAAGCGCGGCGGATGCGGGTATCTTGGCCGTCGGTGTTCTTTCGGGATATGCCGATGCCTCGTCGTTACGAAAATGCACACATTTTATAAGAAAAACCTCACACGAAGCTATACAGTTTATAAAACATTTTAATAAAGCCGAAGTTAAGAGAGATTAACTTAAAATAACCGACACTCAGGTAATAAGTAAAAAGGAGAGTCCATGCTTGAAATGAGATGGCATAGTCGCGCAGGGCAGGGGGCTGTCACCGGCGCCAAAGGTTTGGCCGATGTTGTGGCAAACACCGGCAAAGAGGTACAGGCTTTCGCCTTTTACGGATCGGCGAAAAGGGGTGCTGCGATGACGGCCTACAATAGAGTGGATGATAAACCGATTCTCAATCATGAAAAATTTATGCATCCAGACTACGTACTGGTCATCGATCCCGCACTGGCCTATACCGCCGACATTACGGCCAACGAAAAAGAGACGACCAAATACATCATCACCACACACCTCTCCAAAGAGGAGTTTATCGAGTCGCTGCCGAAACTCAAAGGCAAAGACGTCTATGTGGTCGACTGTATGAAAATATCCCAGGAGACGATCGGTAGGGCGATTCCCAATACACCGATGCTGGGAGCGTTGATGAAAGTGTCGGGTATGTTCGAACTGGACTATTTCCAAAACGCGATGAAAAAGGTGCTTTCGAAGTTTCCGCAGAAGATCATAGATGCGAATATGGCTGCTATCGAGAGAGCCTATAACGAAGTAGAGTAGGGAGAGATTATGGCAAATAAATATGTAGGATGGGATGAAGTTAGCGAGGGAACACTGCTTTTTTCTTTCGAAGAGGAGTTTGATGCGAGAAAAGCGGTGGAAACCAAACAAGAAGACAGGCTCTATGCCCCGACGAACTCTTTCAACGCCTACGTCGGAGACTGGCGCGTCATCAAGCCGGTCTACAACAGGGATATCTGTATCGATTGTCAAAACTGCTGGGTCTTCTGTCCGGATACCTCTATCATCTCCAGAGACAAGCAGATGATCGGTATCGACTACAACCACTGTAAAGGGTGTGGTGTCTGCGTGGAGGTGTGTCCGACCAATCCCAAATCCCTGCTGATGTTTCAAGAGAACGAAGATAACGACGAAGCATTGGCGAAATGGCCCGAAAAAAAGAAAAAAAGCAAGGATTCATAATGGCAGAGAAACTGGAATTACAGGAAGTGGAGGTCTGGGACGGTAATATGGCCTTCGCCCAGGCGATGAGACAGGCGCAGATCGATGTCGTAGCGGCGTATCCGATCACCCCTTCGACACCGACCGTACAGAACTATTCGAAATTTTTGGCGGATGGATATATCGACGGCGAATTCGTCATGGTCGAGAGTGAGCATGGCGCGATGAGCGGATGTGTAGGTGCCGCCGCCGCGGGCGGACGTGTCGCGACCGCGACGAGCTCGCAAGGATTCGCGTTGATGGTGGAAGTACTCTATCAGGCGAGCGGTATGAGACTTCCGATCGTTTTGGCGGTGGTCAACAGAGCGCTGGCCGCTCCGCTGAACGTCAACGGCGACCACTCCGATATGTATCTGGGACGCGACGCGGGATGGATCAATCTCTGCTCCTTCAACCCTCAGGAGGCATACGATCTGATGTTGATGGCGTTTAAAATCGGAGAGGATATGAGAGTGAGACTTCCGGTGATGGTACATCAGGATGGTTTCATCTGCTCCCATACCGCACAAAACGTCCATCCTCTCAGTGACGAAGAAGCTTATGCATTCGTCGGTGACTATCAACCCCTCAACGATATGCTCGACTTCTCCAAGGCGGTCACCTACGGTGCGCAGACGGAGGAGGATTGGCACTTCGAGCACAAAGCCAAACAGCATAAAGCGTTGATGGATTCGCGAGCGGTGATCGAAGAGGTTTTCGCCAAATTCGAAGAGAAGACGGGAAGAAAATACAGACGTGTCGAACGATACAATATGGAAGATGCCGAAGTTGCGATCGTCGCGCTCGGTACGACCGTCGAAAGTGCGGAAGTCGCCGCCAGAGAGATGCGAAAAGAGGGAATCAAGGCGGGTGTCGTGGCACCAAGAGTCACAAGACCGTTCCCGTTTGATGATATCAGAGAGGCGCTCAAAGATGTCAAAGCGATCGCCGTACTCGATAGAAGCGCACCCGGCGGTGCGATGGGAGCGCTCTTCAACGAAATCAGCGCGGCTATGTATACAAGCGACAACCGGCCCGCTATCGTCAACTACATCTACGGACTCGGCGGCAGAGATATGACCATCGAGCATCTCATAGAGATATACAAAGAGATACAAGAGTGTGCGGATGCGGGGAAAGTTGTGGGCAAGCTGCAGCGCTTCAGCGGTCTGAGAGGACCGAAGTTAGAGTTTTTCGAATAGAGAGGGAAGTGATGAGTAAAATAATCAAAAATCTAAAAGAATTTTCGACATCGAACGACAGGTTGGAGGGTGCACACCTGCTCTGTCCGGGATGTGCACACTCGATCATCGTCAGGGAGTTGATGAACTGTACCGATGATAACCTTGTGATATCGACCAATACGGGATGCTTGGAAGTATCAACCGCCGTCTACCCTTATACGTCATGGGATACCTCCTGGATCCATATCGGATTCGAAAATGCGGCGACTGCCGTAACCGGTGCCGAAGCGATGTACAAAGCGCGCAAGCGCAAAGGAACGCTCAAAGATACTGAGACTCCCACTAAATTCGTCGCGTTCGGTGGAGACGGTTCGACATACGATATCGGTTTCCAATGGCTCAGCGGTGCGATAGAAAGAGGGCATGACTTTACCTATATTTGCCTGGACAACGAGGTCTACGCCAATACGGGTGGCCAGCGAAGCTCCTCCACGCCGATCGGTGCGAGTACGACCACTTCACCTGCCGGGCGTATCAGTTACGGTGAAAAGATGATGAAGAAGGATATCGTAGGTATCATGGCCGCCCATGGAGCCCCTTATGTCGCGCAGGTGGCACCGAACAAATGGAAAAATATGGTCAAAGCGTTCCAAAGAGCGCTCGATACCGAGGGACCGTGTTTTATCAACGCGATCAGCGCCTGTACGACAGAGTGGAAATTTTCTCCCAATCAGACGATCGACATAACGGATTTGGCGACCGATTCGCTCGTCTTCCCGCTTTACGAAATCATCGACGGAACGAAACTGAATATCACATACAGACCGAAAAATGTCGTTCCGGTCAGAGATTATCTGGCGGCACAGGGTCGATTCAGACACCTCTTCAAACCCGAGAACGAACACATTATCGAACAGTGGCAAAAAAATGTCGACAAGAGATGGGAATATCTCCAAAGACGCGAAGAGGCCTCCGTATAACAGAATGTCGGGGAGAAATCTCCCCGACGGTTTCATCTACCACTCTGACGAAAAATAAAAAAACAGTATGACAGACAAGAAAATTGCCTTTCAGGGCGTGGCGGGTGCCTACTCCGAACAGGCGTGCAAAAGCGCCTATCCGCATATGCAGCCGATTGCATGCGAAACGTTTCAGGAGGCGATGTGGATGGTGGAGCAGGGAGATGCGGCGTTGGCAATGATTCCCCTGGAAAACTCTACCGCCGGCCGTGTGGAGGAGATCTATCGGTTGATTCCAAAAATGGCTCTGCATGTGATCGCGGAGCATTTCGAGCCGGTCGAACACGCTTTGTTGGGTATTCGCGGTAGCAGTATCGAAGATCTCAAATATGTAGCCTCACACCCCCAGGCGTTGGCACAGTGTCATTACAACATTATGCGCCTGGGGCTTGTCGCCGAAGCGAAGCTCGATACCGCCGGAGCGGCCAGAGAAATCAGCGAGCTGCGGGATGGTTCACGTGCCGCGATCGCTTCCAGGCTCGCCGCCGAAATATACGATCTTGAGATTCTGGAGGAGCATTTCGAAGATATTCGCGGCAATACGACGCGCTTTTTCATCCTCTCGGCGACTCCGGAAGTGCCCGAGTACGATCCCCGAAAAAACTATATCACCTCGCTTCTTTTTCAGGTGAGGGATATTCCCGCCGCACTCTACAAGGCGTTGGGCGGATTTGCGACCAATGGAATCAATCTGCTCAAACTGGAGAGTTACCAGGCTCCCGGAAGCATGCAAGCAAGCCAGTTCCATGTCGATATCGACGGCCATCCCGCAACGGAAGCGATGAAGTTCGCTCTTGAAGAGTTGGCTTTTTTCGCGGAAGAGGTGAGGATATTGGGCACCTATCTCGCCCACCCCTTCAGGCGTACTTTAAAAAACGGCGCTATAATCGAATAGAAAGGATCGAATATGCCGATGTTGGATAGTTTTCTGGTAGACCATACCAAAATGCCGGCTCCCGCCGTACGTGTAGCCAAAAAGATGAAAACACCGTGTGGAGATACCATTACGGTTTTCGATTTGCGCTTTACCAAACCGAACGTGGAGAAGATGCCGGAAAAAGGAACCCATACGCTCGAACATCTTTTCGCCGGATTTATGCGTGAGCATCTGAACGCGGAAGATGTGGAGATCATCGATATTTCTCCGATGGGATGCAGAACGGGATTTTATATGAGTGTGATCGGTGAACCTTCACCGGAGCGTGTCGTCAAAGCGTGGGAAGCTTCGATGAAAGACGTATTGGCGGTCGCATCGCAAAACGACATTCCCGAACTCAACAAATACCAGTGCGGAAGTTGCAAGATGCATTCGCTGGATGAAGCCAAAGAAATCGCCAGAAGGGTGCTGGATGCCGGCATTACCGTGATGGACAACGAAGCGCTCAAACTCGATCCGGACAAGATCAAAGGGGCGACTTGCTGAGCAACGCCCTCTTGAGAGAGCGGGATTTGGCCCACATCTGGCATCCTTGCTCCCAGATGAAGGATTACGAAACGCTTCCCTTCATACCGATCAAGTCGGGCTCGGGCGCTTATCTGGAGGATTTCGACGGCAATCGTTACCTGGATGCGATCAGCAGCTGGTGGGTCAATCTCTTCGGCCATGCCAACCCCTATATCAACGAAAAGATCAAATCACAACTCGAAAACCTCGAACATGTGATTTTCGCCGGTTTCACCCATTTGCCGGCCGTGGAGCTTGCAGAACGTCTCGTGAAGCTGGCACCACGGGGACTCGAAAAACTCTTTTTCGCGGACAACGGTTCGAGTGCGATCGAAGTCGCTCTGAAAATGAGTTTCCAATATTTCAAAAACGGCGGTGAGGTGAGGGATATTTTTATCTCGCTCGAAAACTCCTACCATGGTGAGACGATGGGAGCGTTGGCGGTCGGAGACGTGGCACTCTACAAAGAGACATACGGAGAGATTCTCATCAAAAGCGTGCAGGCGAAATCGCCGGCTCTGGTCGAGGAGGATGAAGCGCTCGAATCGATGGAAAATCGATTGAAGCAGTATCGAGGAAGAGCGAGTGCGGTCGTGATCGAACCGCTGGTGCAGTGTGCGGGCGGCATGGCGATGTACGATGCCTCCTATATCACCCGTCTCAAAGCCCTTTGTGAGCGATACGGCGTATTTTTGATCGCGGACGAGATAGCCGTTGGGTTTGGGCGTACGGGAACGATGTTCGCCTTCGAACAGGCGGGTGTTTCTCCCGATTTTCTCTGCCTCTCCAAAGGGATCACCGGAGGATATCTCCCGCTTTCGGTCGTGATGACGAGCGATGAGGTGTACGGTGCGTTCTACTGCGACTACGTCGAAGGAAAATCGTTTCTCCATTCGCACAGCTATACCGGAAACACGCTTGCCTGTGCGGCGGCCAATGCGACACTCGATCTTTTCGAAAATATGAAGGTTTTGGAAAAAAATCGTGAAAAGATCGCACATCTTGAAAGATCGCTGAAGAGATTCGACACTCTGAAAAACGTCGAAGAGACAAGACAACGCGGAATGATTGCCGCCGTGGAGCTGAAAGGGTACGATCCGATTCGTCGGATCGGACTGGAAATCTACCGCTATGCGCTTTCGCGGGGAGTTTTGTTGCGTCCGCTCGGAAATGTCGTCTATTTCATGCCGCCCTATATCGTTACGGACGAAGAGTTGGAGAAGATGACGGATGTCGCTTTCGGGGCGATTTCGGCTTTGTCTTAGCCGCTATCCTTTTTCAGCGATTCGATCATCTTTTTCAACGATTCGATATCCTCTTTGGTCGCCAGACCCATTTCGTCGATGACGGATCGGATTTTCGATTTGAGACGATCCTCCATCTCTTTTTTCTCCTCTTCCGCCCGCTTTTTGGTCGTATCTATCGTCTGTTCCATCTCCTCCTTGGAGGCGGTGGCTTTGCGGTAGAGATCTTCGAATTCGTCTTCGAATTTATCCTTGATCAGCAACAACGCACCGAGCGCCTTGTAGATCAGATCCTGTTCGTTCTCTCCCTTTTGGGAGGATCGGTTGGTTTTCATTCATACCCTTTCGCCGTTTTAGGCATCATTCCGCGTAGCAGAATTTGTATCCGCGTCTGCGGATCGTCTCGATGCATTTGATTCCCAAGCTCTTGTCGAGTTTCTGGCGAATCGCGTTGATCGATGTCTCCACGACGTTCGGCGTGATAAATTCCGGCTCTTCCCAGATCGCGTTGAGCAGCCTGTCTTTTGAGATGACCTGGTTTTTATGCTCCGCGAGGTAGACGAGGATATCGAAAGGTTTTCCTTTGATCTCGATCTCCTTGTCCTGATAGGAGGTTTTTTCCTCTCCGATATCGATAGTGAGTTTACCGATTTTGATACGGTTGTCGATCGTGCGTCTGAGCTTGGTCTCGACACGTGCGGCGATGATGTCTTCATCGAACGGCTCTTTGATGAAGTCGTCCGCACCCGCTTTCAAAAAAGCGATTTCCGTATCCTTGTCGTCGATGATCGAAAGCACGATCAGAGGTACTTTGTAGTTCTTGGAGATTTTGTTAATGAATTTTTTCGTTTTGTTGTACTCCAGATCGTAATCGAGTAGAATCAGATCGTAGTTTCTGAATCTGAGAAAATTCGAACTGTCGTCGATATCGTACGATTCGTCTACGATGACTCTGAGATTCGTTGCAAGGGATCTTGACAACTCTTCTTCGACACCTACTGCTAATATTCTCATATAGCCTCTTTCCTTAGCAAATTTTTTCTTAAAAACTCCATTAAAGTATCAGAAGTTTGTTTAAATATCAATTTAATTAAATCTTTAATATCTGTAGTCAACCACTTTCGTATCGCTGCATACCTCTTTGATATAGGCGATCACTTCGAGATGGTAGGGGTGACTCGCATATCTTTCCAGCGCCGCTTCGTCTTCGAAATCACCGATCAGCGCCAGATCGTAAGCCCGTTCGCTCTCCTTGAAATTGAGTCCCACCTCCAGCGCTTTGAGATCTTCGATTCGAGGTTCGAGACTCAAGAGCTTTTCGCGCAGCGCCTCTTTGGCGGCGGTCGTATTTTCTTTGAGTTTGAAAAAGACGATATGTCTGATCATCGTTTCTCCTTGGTTGGGCGGTGTATTATAGCATAAAATGGGGTCGTTTGGGGAGAAAAATGTAAAAAAAATTTCCCAAAATCGCCGTATCCGTCGACAATGTGAAATTATTGAATCGTCGTTGAATCTTTTAAAATATCACTGAAAATCGGATCCGCACTCTTTTTGGGAAACCGTCACACCGAAGAGTTTTTTATGGGTCGAAGCGTTTCGGTAGCGGTAGGAGATGGTGATGCCGCTTTGCAAAAAACGTTTGGAAGAGTGGCAGATTCCGTTTTTGATTCGTGGCACCATCCGCTTTTTCGCCTCTTCGATGACGGCTCGGTCGCTTTTGGGTCCGGTGTCGATTTCGAAAGTGTAGATCAGGTGCTCACCCTCCGCTTCGATATCGACGATTTGCGTGTAGTCGTCGACTTTCTGCGGAAGTTGAGGTTTGATGGAGGAGACGGCCATTTTGAGTACTTCCCTGTTTTGGGCCGCGATCTTCTCCTCTATCGTTTTGGCCGAGGGGGCGGCGAAAAGCGACGATGCAACAAGTATAAACAACAGTAACGATCTTTTCATTGCGTTTCTCCTCATTTGAAAGCGATTGTAACACAAAACCGTTTCGAATACAAACTTTGTTAAGATTGCTCCAAATAAAGGAGTGGTGATGGCACTGGCGATTCTCTGTTCGGGAGGCGACGCTCCCGGTATGAATGCGGCGATCAAGAAATTCGTGGATATCGTCTATGAAAAGGGTGAGACTCCCTATTTCATTTACGACGGTCTGGAGGGGATGATAGACGACAGGATCGTACGGGCGGAATATACCGACGTGGCCGGAATTTTGCATCGGGGAGGTACGATCATCCGCTCCTCCAGATCGAAACGGTTTTACGACTACGCCTATCGCAAGCGGGCGTACGAAAATCTCAAACGACACGGTATCGACGGCCTTGTCGTACTCGGAGGCGACGGATCGTTTCGTGCGCTGGAGATTCTTTGCAAAGAGTTCGATCTGAGATTCGTAGGGATTCCCGTGACGATCGACAACGATATTTACGGTACCGAATACTGTATCGGTGTCGATACCGCGCAAAACGTCATCCGTGACGCGCTGGACAAGATTCGCGATACCGCATCGGCTTTCAAGCGCGCCTTCGTCGTTGAGACGATGGGTCGCGAATGCGGATATCTCGCGGCCGTCTCGGCCCTCACCAGCGGCGCGGAGATCTGTGTGATTCCCGAAGTGGCTTTCAATCAGAAGGTGGCGGAAGAGAGGCTCAAGGAGGAGGTGGCCAGAGGCAGAAACTATATTCTCGCCATCGTCGCCGAAGGAACCGGCCAGACGGATGCGATCGCCGAATGGCTGGAGAAGACGATCGGAATGGAAACCAGAAAAACGATTCTGGGACATATCCAGCGCGGTGGAAATCCCACGGTTATGGATCGTTTCATGGCGTTTGAATTCGTGATTCAATCCGTCGAATATCTGCTGACACACCAAAAAGCCAACGTCGCGATCGGATATCGTGAAGATGCGTTTCATTTCATGTCGATCGACGAAGTGACTTCCCGCACCTACAGAATCAGACAGGAGATACTCGACGGTTTGCATTATCTGGATTAAACGCTTTTAAAGTATCATGTCTGCAAAGGAGTGCTACGATGAATCTGCATAAAGTCTTATCCGGTTTTTTCTTCATTTTGGCGATGACGCTCAATTTCGGCTTTTTTTACGGCTCGCCCGAGATTCTGGCCGAACACAGCAAATACGAGCTTTTCGCGGCGATCGTGGTGAACCTGATCGCGACGATCTTCAAATTCGGGGACAAGACACAAGTGGGCTCGGTACTCTTGGCGACGAGCCTGGTCGCCGATATCCAGTTGATCGCTTCCGCTTCGATCTGGGCGTTCGCGCTTTATGGAATCGGCCATATGGATATCGAGAGCACGACGGCGATCATTTCGCTTTCGGGAGGTGCGCTGCTGGCGAATATCACCTCCGTCGTGATTTTCGTGGGTGATACGCTCAAATCCAAAAGGTAGAAGATGGAGAACCTCTCCGCGTGGATCGTCATTCGTCGGCTGCGCATTCCCATTCTGATCATCATTCTCACCTTCTCCATCTCGATTTTGGGGATGATGCTTATTCCCGGGGTGGACGACAAAGGGCAGATATACCACCTCAACTTTTTCGACGCTTTCTATTTCGTCAGCTATATGGCCTCCACGATCGGCTTCGGGGAGTCGCCCTACGCCTTTACCTATCCCCAGAAGCTTTGGGTCTCTTTTAGCATCTATTTGACGGTTATCGGATGGTTTTACGGGATCGGTACGATCGTGGCGCTGATTCAGGATGAAATGCTGCACAAGGAGATCGCCAAAAGTAGATTCTACAATGCCGTCAGGGATATGGAGGAGCCTTTTATCCTGATTTTCGGCTACAACAACGTCACGAAGGCACTGATACAAAAACTGAGCCGGAATCACACCAGAATGGTCGTTATCGACAAGGATCAGCATGCGATCGACGCGCTCAATCTCGAGCATTACCATCCCGCGATCCCCGCTATCAGCGGCGACGTTCTGGATCCCAAAACGCTGGAGATGGCGGGGATCCGCTACCGCGAATGCAAGGCGGCGGTGATTTTGTTCGAAAACGACAAAAAAAACACCAAACTCGCTATGATGTGTCGCCACCTCAACAAAAAGATGAAACTGATCGTCCGTTCGTCCACGATGCAAAACAGTGAATTTCTCTACAATATCGGAATCGAACACATCGAAAATCCGTTCAACGTCATCTCCAGCCGGCTCTATCTCGCTTTGACCGCTCCCCATCTGTGGGTTTTGGAGATGTGGGTGCACGGCCATCTGTTGAAGATCAAAAAGCGGGAGATACTTCCCCGGGGACGCTATGTGATCTACGGATACGGCAGAATGGGCAAAGCGTTGGAGAAGGGGCTCGCCAAGGCGGGTGTCGCCTACACCTTCATCGATGCGCGCGTTCCGGGCACCAAAAACGGTGAATCGGGAGAGTTGGTCGGAGAGGAGGAGATCGAAAATAAACTACTCGAGGCCGATATCGCAACCGCTTCGGTCATCATCGCCGGTACGCGGGACGATATCGTCAATCTGGCCGTCATCGCGCTCGCCAAAAAACACAATCCCCACATCTACACGATCAGCCGGGAAAACGAGCTGGCGGATCTTCAAGTCTTCAAAGCCGCAAGAATCGACCGAAACTACATTCTCGAAGAGATCATCATCAACAAAACCTACAACTATCTGGCGATGCCGCTGGCGAATATCTTCATCAAACACCTCAACTCCAAAACCGAAGCGTGGGGGGAGGCGCTGGTGAAGCGGATCGTTTCGAAGATGGGTGAAAATCCTTCGCTTATCGAAATAAAAATCACCCCTCATCAGGCGTTCGCCGTCTGCAACGAGCTCGAAAAGGGAGCGACGATCACGCTGGAGATGCTCAAGCGCCGCCGCGAAGACTATACCAGACAAAATAATCTGCTTTTTTTGATGATCGTACGAGAAGGGGAATCGATTCTGCTGCCGCCTGACGATTTCAAAATCGCGCCGGAAGATGAGATGCTGGTCGTTTGCAACCAAGAGAGCGAAATCGATTTGGCCTATATTCTCAACAACTACTACGAACTCCACTACGTGATGACGGGAAGAGAGAAGATCACCGGCATCATGAAGTATTTCGTCAAAGAAAAGAGCGCTACCGTCTAAGCGTCGCGATCAATCTTTTGGGATACAAAAAGAGCTCCAGCGCATCTTCTATCGATCGACAGAGTAGATCGGCGGAGAGCATCGCCTCTTTGCTGCATCCCTCCTCTCCGAGTATCGCGATCGAAACCGCCGCGGCGGAGAGCATCGAGGCGTCGTTGTTTCCGTTTCCGATGGCGGCGGTTTTGGATGCGCCTAGCGTTTCGACGAAGTCGGCCTTCTCTTTGGTGTGGGCGTCGCTTTCAAGCTGTACGATTTGCAGATCGTATCCGTTCATTTCTCGCTTCACGCTTCCGAAAGTGTCGGCTGTGATGAGGTGAAGGCGGTATCTTTTCGCCAACTCCTCTATCAATCTTCCCGCCTGTGGTAGTAGGCGGCCGTCCTTGGCGATCGTACCGTTGTAATCGAGTACGATATGTTCGAGCGTAAGAATCTTGAAATGAGGTATGGTGATCATCCGGGCTCCAAAATGGTATAATTATTTTCATAAGTATAACGAAAGAGGGACAAAAAACGTATGGAAAAGAAGATCAAACTGACAGAATACAGCCATGGTGCGGGATGCGGATGCAAAATCTCTCCGATGCAGCTTGAAGAGATACTCTCCACAAGCAGAGAAACGATCGCCTATCCTGGATTGCTGGTGGGAAATGCGAGCAGGGACGATGCGGCCGCCTACGATCTTGGAAACGGTACTTCGGTGCTGAGTACGACCGATTTTTTCATGCCGATCGTGGATGATCCTTTCGTTTTCGGAAAGATCGCGGCGACCAACGCGCTCAGCGATATCTACGCGATGGGCGGCCGTCCGCTGATGGCGATTTCGATCTTCGGATGGCCGATCGACAAACTCTCCACGACCATCGCCAGAGAGGTGATCGAAGGGGGGCGCGCAGTTTGCGAAGATGCCGAAATTCCGCTGGCTGGCGGCCATTCGATCGACTCTCCCGAGCCGATTTTCGGATTGGCGGCGACGGGGCTGGTGAAAAACAGCCATCTGATGCGAAACGACACCGCGGAAAAAGGATGCGAGATTTTTCTCACCAAGCCTCTGGGAATCGGGATCCTCACTACCGCACAGAAGCAGAAGAAGATCGCGCCGGGGGATATCGAACCGGCGATCGAAGCGATGACCACGCTCAACAAGGCGGGAGCGGTCTTCGCGCCGCTGGAAGCGGTCGTCGCGATGACCGACGTCACGGGCTTCGGGCTGCTGGGGCATTTGAGCGAAATCTGCGAAGGCAGCGAAATCGGTGCGACGGTACGTTTCGAGCGTGTACCGCTGCTACCCGAAGTGGAAACGTATCGTCAAATGGGATGTATTCCCGGCGGAACGCGCAAAAATTTCAAGAGTTACGGCCATAAAATCTCCGAAATGACGCAACGACAAAGAGAGATTTTGTGCGATGCGCAGACTTCCGGCGGTCTGCTCGTGATCGTGCGCAAAGAGGGGGTCGGGGAATTTTTGGAAGTGGCGAAGAGCCAAGGACTCGATCTGGAGTCGATCGGAGAGACCCATGCGAGGGGCGAACACCTCATAGAGGTGGTGTAGGTGGCGCTTTCTTTGTTTGATGACTACCGAAGCCTGATTCTTCGAAAGACCCCGCTGATTGATCTGCGCGCTCCGGTGGAGTTTGCCAGAGGCGCTTTCCCCACTGCGGTCAATCTGCCGCTGATGAGCGACGAAGAGCGCGAAAAGGTGGGGATTTGCTACAAACGAAAAGGAAACGAAGCGGCGGTGAAGCTGGGATACGAGCTTGTCAGCGGCGAGACGAAAGCGCGCAGAATGGAAGCGTGGATCGATTTTATCCAAAATCATCCCGATGCGATGCTTTATTGTTTTCGCGGAGGCCAGCGGTCGAAAATCACCCAGCGGTGGTTGGCGGAGGCGGGCTATGAGATTCCCAGAATCAAAGGGGGATACAAAGCGTTTCGCGCCTATTTGATTCACGAACTCGAGACGATGGAAGGACGATTCACCCCGATTCTGCTGGGTGGACGGACGGGATCCGGGAAGACGTTGTTGCTAAGAGAGCTTCCCAATATGATCGATCTTGAGGCGATCGCATGCCATCGCGGCTCCGCATTCGGCAGAAAACTCCTCCCGCAGCCTACGCAGATCGCTTTCGAAAACAGCCTCGCTTTCGCGCTGATCGGACAGTTGGAGCGGGGATTTCGTACGCTCGTATTCGAAGACGAGGGCAAAAATATAGGTCGCCTCTATCTTCCCGAAAAGCTCTACGCCCATATCGCCACGGGTGATCTCGTGATTTTGGAAGCTTCGATACAAGAGCGCGTGGAGATAACGTTCGCCGAATATGTGATCCAGGCCCAGGAAGCTTACCGTCGCGCCTACGGGGAGGAGGGGCTCTCGCGGTGGGCCGAGTCGATCGTTGCAAGCGTCGATCGGATCAAGAAGCGTCTGGGAAGCGAGCGCCATGGCCAAATCCGAAATATCTTCGACCAAGCCATACGAAAGCAACGCTCAAGTGCAGATGCGAGCGGACACAAGGAGTGGATCGAACGACTTTTGCGGGAGTATTACGATCCGATGTACGACTACCAACTCTCGAAACGGCAGGATAGAATCGTTTTCAGAGGAAAAAAGGCGGAAGTTTTGGCTTGGTTTGCGAATCGTTCCGACTGATTCACGATTTCTTCGAACATTAATGCTCTGTTTACCAATTTTATTTATAATTATCGCATAAATAAAATTTAGCGTAAAGGAGTCAACTATGAAAAAAGTCGTTCTCTCTACATTGGCGGCGGTATTGATCGCGGAAGGTGCTCTTTTTGCCAAAGCGGAGCCCAAATCGCAAAACACGACCGACCAGAAGATCACGATGATCAAAAAATCGGCGGTATCGCATGCCAAGAGCGAAGCAGAAAGCAATAGGGAAAAGTTGGTACAAGAGGCGGTCGATTCTCTCAAGCTCGCCCATCGCGCGCTGGTGGATCTCGATAAAAACGATACCAAAAAAGCGACGGAGGATATCGCCGAGGCGTTGGGGAAGCTGGAGGTGATTCTGGCGGCCGAGAAGGCACCCAAGCTATTGCCGGTAGATGGGGCCATCGTAATTCATGAGTATGCGGGAAGCAGTGAAGATGCTAAAGCTGCGATCAAACTGGTCAAGGATTTTCTAAAGCAAGGTAGGGTGCAGCAGGCCAGACGACTTTTGAACACGCTTCAAAGCGAGATGGACATCACCGTCATCAATCTACCTCTCCTCTCCTATCCCGACGCGCTAAAACTGGCGGCGAAGTATATTCATGAAAACAGACCGGAGAAAGCCAAGGAAGTACTTGCCATCGCATTGAGTACTTTCGATGAAGTGACGCAGGTGGTGCCGCTGCCGCTGCTCAAAGCGATAGATTTGGGTGTTGCGGCGTCGAAAATCGCCAAAGAGGATAAAAAACGGGCGCTCGCCTATCTCGATGCGGCCGAGGAGCAGATCAAACTCGCGGAGACACTCGGCTATGTGAGCGAGAGTACGACGACCTATCGAAACCTCTACAAGATGATCAAGGGGCTCAAGAAAGAGATCGAAGGCAAAAACAAAGCCGAAAAACTGTTTGAAGAGTTTATCGCAAAACTCAAAGAGTTTAAAAACAAAACTTTCGAAAAGAGTTCGAAAGAGGAAAAATAGGATATCATGAGGGGAAGTACTTCACCCCTCGCCAAAGGAGCGTAAAATGTGGAATTATCCGATCGACGAATCGTTTTTCAAAAAGTTTGGCAAACATGCCAAAATCGCCGGCATTATCTTCGTATTGCTGGGTATCGCCGGAATCTTATTTCCCGTCTTCATGACGATGGCGGTAGTCGTCTTTGTCTCGTGGCTGATGCTGTTTGCCGGAATTTCGGCGGGCTATTTCACCTGGTTGACCGACCGTAGCGATTGGCTGGGATGGCTCAAAGCCTTCATCCTGGTCGGCGTGTCGCTCTTTATGCTTTTTTATCCGATGAGCGGAGTCGCGACGGTGGGGCTGTTGTTGGCGATCTACTTTTTTATGGATGCGTTCGCGGGATTCGGGATCGCGTCTACGATGCATCCCAACAAAGGGTGGTGGCTCTGGCTGATCAATGCGCTCCTTTCGTTGGCGATGGGTGTTCTCTTTGTCGTGGGATGGCCGTTTAGTTCCCTCTATCTGGTCGGTCTTTTTGTGGGTATCAGCCTCGTTTTCGACGGTGTGGCGCTCTATGCGGGCGGCAAATTCATACAGAAACTCGACGACGACGAGAGGGTGTGACAATTTTATAATGGTTTTTGCTTAGACACAATAGAAATAGAGTAGCAAACCTATTCCATAAACGACAAATCCCCAGAGGATCATCTGCAAAAGAAAGCGCATATTTTGGGTTTTGC
>CAYUEN010000014.1:0-45985 GCA_964443745.1 uncultured Campylobacterales bacterium
ATATCTGGCGAATGATGCCGTCACAAAGATAGAAAAGATGATCGAAGAGGGGGCAAGCGCGAAACTGGCGGTGACTTGGCTTACGGTCGAGTTGCTAGGAAGGCTCAAAGGCGGTATGACGATCGATACCTCTCCCGTGGACGCTGCCAAACTGGCGGCGATCGTCGGACGGATCGAAGATGGTACGATCAGCGGCAAAGCGGCCAAAGAGGTGTTGGACTACCTCTTCGAACACGATGAAACGGTCGATGCGGTAATCGAAAAATTGGGACTGAAACAGGTAAGCGACGAGGGGGCGATTCTCGAGCTCGTCGAACAGATTCTCGCACAAAATAGCGATAAGGTCGAAGAATACAAAGCGGGCAAAGAAAAACTGTTCGGCTTTTTCGTCGGCCAGGTGATGAAAGCCAGCAAAGGGAGTGCGAATCCCGCTAAAGTCAATCAACTGCTGAAAGAGAAGCTCGGCAGTTAGAATCGATGTCCCTCAAACACGCTCTTTTGAATCTCTGCTATCGACTGGCGGCATCGCCGCGATACAGAGAGATCAAAAAGAGTACCTATGAAATACTGGAGGATGAAACCTCCCACAAAAAACATCTTTTCGACTATTTTATGATCTTTCTGGTGCTCTCGACCGTGTTGATACTGGTTTTGGAGATCAAGCACCGTTTGCCTCCCATCGTCTATCTGTATGAAAACATCGCCGTTGTCATCTTCATTGTGGAGTGGCTGGGGAGGCTCTGGGTCAGTTCGGATGCGCATGTAAGCATCATCGAAGAGCAGCAGCGCTACGAACTCGAAGAGATCGAACCTTCGATCTGGATGTTGATCCGTCCGGCTCTCCGACAGAAAATGCGTTTCATATTTTCGCCGATGTCGATCATCGATCTGCTGGCGATCCTGCCTTCTTACCGTCCGCTCAGGATATTGCGCTTTTTTCTCCTTTTTCGCCTTTTCAAGATATTTCGATACACCCAGAGTATCAATTTTCTGATGCGCGTTTTCGTAGAAAAACGGTTCGAATTTTTTACGCTGCTCGTTCTGTTTGCCTTCATGGTCTTTTTCGCGGCGACCGTGATATTCATTTTTGAAGGGGGCGGAGAAAACCCCAATGTAAACAATTTCTTCGATGCGATCTATTGGGCGGTCGTCACGATTACCACGGTGGGATTCGGCGATATCACTCCCCATACGCTCGAAGGGCGTTTCGTTACGATCTTTCTGATTGCCGGTGGTTTGGGCATCATCTCTTTCGTCACCTCGATCATCACCACATCGATGACCGAAAAGCTCAACGAAGTCAAGGCACACCATATGTTGCAGGAGACAGGAAAACTCAAACAGTTTCTGTTGATATGCGGTTACAGCAGAATGAGCGATGTTCTGGCCGAAAATCTGATCCAGGAGGGGCAGAAATTTCTGATTCTCGATATCAGTGAGACGAAGATTGCCGACGCGGTGAAAAAACGGTATCTGGCTATGCAGGCCGATGCGACCGATATCGCGTTGTTGCGGGAGTTGCAGGTGGAGAAAAAGGTCAAAAAAGCGGTCGTAGCGACCCAAGACGATGCGATCAACGCTTCGATCATTCTCTCCCTCAAATCGATCAGTCCCCGGATCGAGATCTATGCCCGGGCCAATGAGCGCAAAAACAAACCCAAGCTCTATCTCGCCGGCGCGAAAGAGGTGATTTTTCCTTATGAATCGGCCAGCATCGCCGCGATCGAGTATCTGGGAAAACCGGTGGCGTTCGATGCGATCGACAATATCCTTCTCGAACGTCACGATCCGGTCATCGAAGAGATCGAAATAGGCAAAAATATGAAGATATGCGGACAGAAACTCTCCCGGATCGGAATCAAAAAATACCATCTGAAAGTGATGGGTGTGATTCGGGGAAAAGAGAACCGAAAATTCTATTTCCATCCCAGAGCGGACCGGTTCACGCTCCAAGAACAAGATATTTTGCTCGTGATCGGTGATTTTGACGAGATCGCCTCTTTCAAATTGAAAATCTTTAAAGGATGAGATATTAAAAAGGTAGTGATATTCGGATACTCCAAGATGGCGAGAGAGTTGGTACAACTGCTTGCCGAACGCCGTATAGAGATCAAAATCGCCGCTACGGATCCCTTGAAGGTCTACGATGCGAGGCAAGATGGATTCGATGCGGAAGTATTGGATCTTGGAGAAGACGCCAATCTCAAAAAAGTTGGAATCGGCGGGGATGTGGATACGCTCTTTTGTGCGAGTGTCGATCATCATAAAAATCTCTTTGTCGCCCTCTCCGCACGCCATCTCGATTCGGATTTGAAGATAATCGCTACGGCGACGACGATCGAAGACGAAAAAAAGATGCTTCTTGCCGGAGCGAATCGGGTGATCAGCTCCCAGGAGATCGGCGGACACCGCGTCTATCGACTCATACGAAAGCCCACCGTCTTTGACGTGATGGATTCGATACTCTTCTCTTCGTCGGGATTGATGATAACGGAGGTGCAAATACCCAAAGGCTCCTATCTAGATGGCATCCCGTTCCAGCAAAACGATGTCGAAACACGTTTCGATCTACTCGTGATCGGGATCCAGCAGGCCGCTTCCGACGCGGGGTTTGAATACAACACACACAAAGTCTTTCGAAAAATCAAGGCCGGAGATATTCTCGTGGTGATCGGTTACAAAGAGGAGATCGAGGCGTTCGAAAAAGCGTTGAAAACGGAAAAAGAGGAGTGATCGAAATGAAAATAGGCGTCATAGGGGCGGGTAAGTGGGGTACGGCTCTCCATTTTGCCCTAAGCGAAAATCCTTCGAACGAAGTCTACATCACCTCCAGGCATCCTCGCGATATTACCCGTTTCGTTTCGCTTGATCGGATACTGGAGATGGAGTATCTTGTTTTCGTGATCGCCGCTCAGCAGGCAAGAGGCTGGCTTGAAGAGCATTTCGTCGATAGAGGACAAAAGATTTTGATCGCCTCCAAAGGGATCGAAGCTTCGAGCGGGAAATTTCTAAACGAAGTTTTCGCCGACTTTATCCCTCAAAACAGACTCGCCTTTCTCTCCGGCCCCTCTTTCGCGGCGGAAGTGATGCGGGGACTTCCCTGTGCGCTGGTGGTGAGTGCCCAGGATCGGGAGCTGGCCGAAAAATATGCGGATGCGTTTCCGGAGTGGATCAAGGCCTACGTCTCCGACGACGTGATAGGGGCGGAGGTGTGCGGCGCTTACAAAAACGTCATCGCGATCGCGAGCGGTATCTGCGACGGATTGCAACTGGGCAACAACGCCCGCGCTAGCCTGATCTCCAGAGGATTGGTGGAGATGGACCGTTTCGGGAGGGTTTTCGGTGCGCAGGATCGTACTTTTTTGGGGCTCAGCGGTGCGGGTGATCTCTTTTTGACCGCCTCGAGCAGGCTTTCTAGAAACTATCGTGTCGGGATGGGGCTGGCGGAAGGGAAGCCTCTGGAGACGATTCTCGAAGAGCTCGGAGAGGTCGCCGAAGGGGTGCTTACCACCGAAGCGGTGCGCAAAATCGCGACGGAGCGAAATATCTATACGCCGATCGCGACGGAAGTCTACCGTATCTTGCATGGGAAAGATCCCCGTCTCTCTCTCAAAGATCTGCTTTCAAGCTAATTTTGGGTATCATCCCGCCCAGAGGGGAGTCGCCGATTCGGATCCGGGTCGCTTTCAGTCCCCCAAATCCGGTCGCAAGGACCACCAAAGAGAGTAAATGAACTTCAAAGATTTCAATTTCAAACCCAGACTCTATCGGGCGATAGAGGAGGCGGGTTTCAAGGAGCCAAGCCCCATCCAGAAAGAGGCGATACCAATCGTCCTGGAGGGCAAGGATATCGTCGCCCAGGCGCATACCGGTACGGGAAAAACCGCCGCGTTCGGTCTGCCGATTCTCAATATGCTGGATCTTGACGGCAGCGTCGAAGCGCTGATCATCGTTCCCACCCGTGAGCTCGCGACACAGGTGAGTGACGAGATATTCCGTTTCGGTAGATTTCTGGGAATCAATACCGCTACCGTCTATGGCGGCAGCTCCTACCACAGACAAATCAAGCACATCGCCAACTCCGCCGTCGTCGTCGCGACGCCGGGGAGGCTGCTCGATCTGCTTTCCGGCGGAAAAATCGATATCAATCCGCGATTCGTCGTCCTGGACGAGGCGGACGAAATGCTCGATATGGGATTCTTGGACGATATCAAAAAGATTTTCACCTATCTGCCAAGTTCCCGTCAGACGCTGATGTTTTCGGCGACGATGCCGGGGGAGATCAAGGATCTTGCCCGAACGATTCTGTACGAGCCCGAATTTGTGACGATCACCCAAAAAGAGGTGACGAACGAAAATATCAAGCAGTACTACTATGTCGTCTCCGAAAAAGAGCGTGATGATGCCTTGCTGCGGCTGTTGGATTATAAAAATCCCGCCAAGTCGATCATCTTCTGCCGTACCAAAAAAGAGGTCGACCGCCTGAGTATGTTTCTCGTCTCTCAGGGGTTCTCCGCCAGAGGACTGCATGGGGATATGGAGCAAAGAGAGCGCGAGGAGGTGATCAAGAGTTTCAAAAAAGGATCACTCGAGACATTGATCGCGACGGACGTTGCGGCAAGAGGGCTCGATGTCAGCGATGTCACCCATGTTTTCAACTACCATATTCCGTTCGACAGTGAAAGCTACGTTCATAGAATCGGACGAACGGGACGGGCCGGCAAGGAGGGGCTGGCGATCACAATCGTTACGCCCCATGAGTTCAACGCCCTCAAAAAGATCCAGAAAAACGTCGGTTCGAAACTCGAGACGAGGGTGATTCCGACGATAGCGGATCTGCAGATGAAGCAAAAAGATCAGCTGCTTGAGCGAATTAGAAACGAAAAGGTGAGCCAGCTTGCAAGAGAACTCGTCGGTGCGCTTCAAAAGGAGTTCGTGGATGAGGATATCGCCCTCAAGCTCGCCTCCATCCTCTACAAATCGAGCGACATCAAGGGTTCTGATAAAATCGGAATGAGTTTTTCGGAAGTGAGTCGTCTCTTGGATCGTTTCGAAGAGGAGAGACGAACAGGCAAAGGTGGCCGAAACAGAGGCCGAAACCCACGTGGACGCGGCAGCAGACACAGTGGTAGAAAAACCAGAGAGAAATCACGAAAAAAAGAGAGATAGGAGAAGCTATGGCAATCAATCAAATCGAAAGCAAAGAAGCGTTCGCCGATTTCGTGGCGGAGGCAAAAGAGATGAAAGGGTATCGCGATCCGATCGCCTTCGGTATCGCGAGAGTCGATCGCGGACAGAAAAACAGTGAAAAGATTCTACAGGCGACCTATCCGACGATCAACTGGAAAGAGAATTACGGAAGTGCGGCGGTTTTCATCGCGGCACTCAGACATAGCGGGGTCGATGTCGACTTTGGTGGGAGCGAATTCGTCGCGCCTTTGAGCCGTGAATTCGTGGCCAATGCCAAGCGTGCCTTTACACCTTACTTGGAAGAGGCGACCGGCGAAGCACACAAAAACGTGCAGGTAATCAAACTTCTCAGCGAGATTCTGGAAGGTCCCGCCGTACCGGAGAGTGATTACAAAGTGGTCTTTCTTTTCGAAGATATGCCCCCCCAAAGTGTCGAGGCGGTCTATCTGAAGCTCTATGCACTCTCTTTGGCCAAGGTACCGCTTCGCGGTCTGAATCTAAACGGTGCGTTCGGTGTTTTGGAAAATGTGGCCTGGAGCGGTAACATGCCGATCGAACTGGAGTGGCTGAGGGAAGAGGAGATGACTCTCAAACTAGACGGTATGTATCCCTCCATCGATGCGGTGGACAAATTCCCTCGATATCTGCAGCATATCATCCCCGCCGACAACACGCGGATTCTGGATGCTTCCAAAGTACGGATGGGGGCGCAGCTGGCACCGGGTACGACCGTGATGCCGGGAGCAAGCTATATCAATTTCAATGCCGGCACCACGGGACCGGTTATGGTGGAGGGGCGTATCAGCTCTTCGGCCGTCGTCGGCAGCGGCTCGGACGTAGGGGGCGGAGCGAGTATTCTGGGTGTACTCAGTGGAACGGACGGCAATCCGATCACGATCGGAGAGAATACGCTGTTGGGCGCCAATTCGGTCACGGGTATACCGCTTGGAGACGGCTGCATCGTCGATGCCGGCGTGGCGATACTGGCGGGGACGAAAGTCCATATCGCGCCCGAGGAGCTCGTGAAAATCAAAGAAGCCAATCCAGACGCCGACCTGCCCGAAAAGAGCTTTTTCAAAGGGGCGGAGCTCGCCGGACTCAACGGTATCCATTTCAGACAGGACAGCACCACAGGTGAAATCCGTGCGCTGCGCAGCACCAGAGAGGTAAAACTCAACGAAGAGTTGCACTGACCCGGAGTCCGCCTACCGGCGGATTTTTGGGTTAAATTTTTTTCTCCTTTGGACGATACTACTGTAGCCAATTTTTCGATAAGGCGACAGTATGTCCAAAACCATTCCGATTCTCGTTCTTTTTGTCATCTCTCTCTATGGGTATCGTATCGAAGGTCACCTTTTCGACAATACGGACGAAACCCGACTTCAGGGTGTAACGGTCAAACTCTATAAAGACGCCAATGCCGACGCTTTGCCGGATGATGGAGATACTTTCATCTCTTCCACGGTAAGTGATGAAAATGGAACTTTTCTTTTCGACGAACAAAACGGTACCTATTTCCTGGTCGTCGATTCCAGAACGATCGAAGGTTATCCCCAGATCTGGATGGAACAGACCTTTGCTCCCGCAGGGGGATGGTGTGACGATGGAAGTGGAGTCACTCACGAACTGAGTGTCGCATCTTTCTGTTATGGTGGGCGAAGGGGCGGGGTTTTGGATGACGCCTCCGCGATTTCTACAAGCGAACATATCGCTACGGTAGAAATCGATGGTAAAGACGTAACCGGCCTCTACTTCGGTTTTAGTCCAAACATCGTCACTCATACAGCTGATGGGGGGCAGGGGACATTCAGGCAGTTCATCCAAAATGCGAATGCTATCAGTGGGCCGAACGAAATGCGCTTCATACCGATGGTGAAGCCAAATTCCGGTGATTGGTGGACGGTAGAGTTGCAAAATCCTCTTCCGGTGTTCACCGATGCGGGAACGATCGTCGACGGTACCGCCTACTACAGTGATGGAACGATCAGAGACGAAAACAGTGGTTTTTCTGGACATGGTGGAGAGGCGGTAGGAACGGGTATGGATGCACTGGAAGGGAGTGGGGATGAAGCCACACTTCCCTATTTCGCCAATCCGGAACTTGAAATAGATATGAACGACCACTTCAATACGGCTTTGGATGCTATAGGATATGTACCGGCATACGATAATAACGCTTCCGGTGTTTTCGTGATCGATGCGGATGGCATCACGATACGGCATATCGCACTCAAAGATGCCGCATATGCCAACGATGAAACGACACCGGATATCTATACGGCCATTTTGATCAAAAGTGGAACGAACGTGCTGGTTTCGGAGAACTTCATAGGCTGTGGAGCGGATGGGAGCGAGCCTCCAGCCGGGGAGCATCTCAAAAACGGCATACTCCAACTCAACGCGTCGATTTCGGCGATTATGAAAAATTTCGTTTCGTATACGCTCTTTACCGGTATCTGGGCGGCGGACAACACCTTTATCTATAAAAACGATCTCTACAAAGCGGCATCGTTACCTACAGGTGACGCGATCACGACGGAGTTGAGTAGTGGGTTTCAGATCCGGATCGAAAACAACCGGATCGAAGGGGCTTCCGGATACGGTATCGATAGCTTCAATTCTCCGAGTGTTGTGACGATCCTGGAAAACACACTGATCGCGAATGGCCAGGATGCTACCGAAGCCAACAAAAACGAACGTGGGGGAATCCGAATTTTCGGATTCGACAATGTGGTTTCACACAATGTCATACACGACCACCCCGGTAACGCCCTGGTCGTGACCGGAGGGAAAGCCGGCAATCTCCTCACCCAAAACGCTATCTATCGCAATGGAGGGATGGCGATCGATCTTGATCTGGGATCGAGCGATTACAATGGTGACGGTATCACGCCAAATGACGGACAAATCGATGCAAACACATCCAATATGGGAATGGATACACCGGTTTTCACCTCAGCCACGTATGATGGTGGAATTCTCCACCTTTCCGGATATGTGGGAAGTACAGCCAATCAGTCACTTTTTGCTGATGCCACCGTAGAAATCTTCAAAGTGGAATCGGATGGGGAGAGTCATGGAGAGGGTAGATGGTACCTGGGCAGCTGTCTTTCCGATTCGGATGGAAATTTCGACTGTAACATCACGACAGACCTCGTCGCCGAAAACGATCAGGTCGCCGCCACCGCGACGGATATTTCCAACAACACTTCCGAATTTGGTCCCAATCAGATCGTTACGCTTTCCGTTCCGAGCGTTTCCGAATGTCTCGCCACTTTTCCCGCTGCGCTTAGCTCGACCGCCGATACGATCGATATCGATACGGGCGTACGTGTCTACAACACGACGGACAATACGCTCATCACGCAGATACTGACTACCGGTCCCGATGCGCTCTGTGACGGAGATGGATGTCTTAAAAGTGATACCCTCGCCGGAAAGTACAGTTTCACGGTCGATACGGGCAACGGTACCGACGGCGCGATCACCAGGTCCGGCGATCGGGTCGATATCAACGAAAGCGGGGAATTCAGCTCCATCGACGGTGATAGCGGTGCGACTTTCACTATTCGTGGAGATATGACGATCAAAACCCAACAGGAATTTAGCCTCGCTTCCAGATCGACACTCAATATAGATGGAAACGTGACGATCCATGCGGACCGTTTTTTGATGGGAACAGACTGCACGATCAATGTCGAAAGTGGTTCGCTGACGGTCTATACCAACTACGCTTCGCTGAACCATTCGGCTGCGAATAGTCTTGTCGAGCGAAGCGAAGAATTCATCATCTTTTCCAAAGGCAGGATCGACATAGGAACGAAAGGAGAGCTTAGGGGACTCTTCTACAGCGAAGATCTGGTATATGTGAAACAGGGGAATACGATTAGCGGCGCCCTGACCGGCAAATCGATAGATGTCGACCCTCAGGCGGTGATCACCTACGATCAGCCGGCCGTATCCCGCTACTGCGGCGATACGGGCAAACCGATTCTCTCGATTGCGGACAGCCAGATTACGGAAGGAAACAGCGGTACGAAAGAGATACGTTTCACGATTTCATCGGATCGCATACTTTCCGGGGATGTGACGATCGACTGCAGTACAGGAGACGGTAGCGCGACGACGGCGGATAGCGACTATAGGGGATTCAAAAAACTTCGTGTCACCTTGTCCGGTGGTAGCGACAGTGTGACGGTATCCGTACCTGTCGAAGGGGATACGCGGATCGAACCTGATGAAGATCTTTTTCTCTATCTGAGCAGCAGGGACGATGTGATCATAGCAGACAACTACGCCAGAGGAGTGATCGTAAACGACGATTATCATTTGAAGATTATTGCGGCCGATACGGCCGAGATCAACGGAACGATCGGAACAAAAATCGTCAATCACAGCTTTTCTCTCAATCTCGTCGCTTACGATATAGACAACAATATACCACTGAAGGATCTGAATATCACTTCGATCGATCTTCTGACACCGTCGGGGACGGTTGTGGATTGGTGGAGTGGGCCAGATGTCACAACCGGCAGTGATGGAGTGGCCCGAATCGATGGTCTAAACTCCCCAATGGCGATCAAAGATGCGGGATTGCTGATTCATGCAAATCTCTACGGGGGTACATATGAAGACAACAGCTCCGATCATTTCGCGATACGTCCCGATCACTTCGGTTTCATCATCCCCGCTCACAATATAGCGGGAGCGGCTGTAACCTTCCATGCCGAAGCACAAGATGAATATAATGCAGCGACGCCTGGATACAATGCGACGCAAGGAAACTCTTTCCGTATCGGATACAGAGAGCAGCAAAGTGGATGTAACGAGGGAGTGTTGACATTCAATGGCAACAATCGATTTTCGAATGGCCTGTGGGATTTGAATGTCACCTATAGTGAAATCGGCAAGATCGATTTGAATATCTCCGAAATTCCCGGATTTGAATTTGCGGCGGTCGATCGGGTGGATACCCCCGATAACATGCGATATATCACTCCTGCAGTGGCGACAGGCATAATGTTCGTTCCTGCCAGATTGAAGATTCTCTCGTGGGATCTCGTTTCATCCACCCCGGTTACCTACTACGCCTCCGCTGCGGATCTGGATCGGATGGGTGCGAAGATCAAAGTCAGGGTTCAGGCACAGTCGGAGGATGGGGCGGCGGTACGAAACTATACCGCTTCATGTTATGCGGAAACGACCGATCTAAATATCTCTTTCAATATCCTCACAGTCGGCATGGAAGAACACAAACTGATCTGGAAAGATCTGATCACTCCTTCCCATACGAGTGAGGCTACGGGGAGTTCCATAATCTTTAGCGGATCTCGTACCGGAAGTTTCGTCTACAGTGTCGATCCCTCCCATTTCGTTGGCGGAGAGGCGAACGAATCGATCATGCTCAATTTCGATCGCAAAGCGAATCTTCCCAAAGAAGCACTGCGCTTTGAGATCACGCAAATCGCCGCTACCAATGCGATACACACTCCTTCAGAGGGACTGGTCGCGACCAAAAGTGAGAACTTCTACTACGGTAGGCTCCATGCTCCCGATTATACCCATGTCGGGGATACCTTCGATGCCAAAATCTTCTATGAAGTCTATTCGAAACGTTCCAACCCCGATGTCTTCCCTCTCCTCCATGGAAGGGAGAGTATGGATACGATCCACTGGCATATCGTCGAACATTCCGTACCCGGTGCGATATGCAACGCCTACGGCATCAACGCGAACGGAAGTGTGAGAGGGTGGAGTGACGATACTATCTCTCTGAAAGCTCCGAAACTTCCCTTTATAGAGAAAGTACGTTACCAGCCGGAGGGGTATTTGCGGTACAACCGCTGGAGCGATACGGTTATGATGCATAGTTTCAAAGTCAATTTCTCTTCCAGTGGAACGAAATGGGCGGGAAAAGGGGAGCGAGGCGCGGTACTCGATCTGAATGTCTCCAGAAGACGAGGACAGACAAAGATGGAGTGGTGATCAGTTCCGTTTGAAGTCGACGATCCTGTCTTTCATGATGAGTGAAAAACGCGATGGGCTCTGTACACGAATACGGTGGCCGTCGCTTTCGAGAATCACCTTGCCGTCATAAAAGAAGTAGCGTTCCTGATGTCTGAGCTTTCCTGGTGTGGGAGTCTTCGCGGAAGAGAGGGCGATCCAGCTAAAATGCCCGCCACTGGAAAAAAGAGCGTATATGTAGGCGTTACCGACCTTTTTGACGGAGCGGTAAAGTTTGTCTTTGATGAGTGGGAAAGCGCTTTTTTTGGCATGTACCGTTTCGGTACGCTTGGAGGGGAGTGGTTTGGTCTGATTGGCTTCGGCAGTGAGATTGTGCTCTTTTTTCTGGCAAGTAGAGAATCGGGTGCCTGAGGGTGGAGAGAGGAGAAGATTGGTGAAATAGAGGCGAAAATCGCTCTTTCCCATAGGATAGCGCAGATAGAGTCGGTGGGGATAGATCAATTCCCCTTCGCGTACTTTCGATCCGAAGCGGAGTCGCAGACGATTGTTGTGCAGGTAATATCTTCCCTTTTCGACGGTTCCGTCTCCCGCCTCGAAAAAGACGCTTCCGTTGCTTTCGAAACGGAGTTTTTGAGGGCTATCTTCCATCAAAACGAGAAGTATCTTGACAAAATCGTCTTTTGTCCGTGCTATGGAGTAGTTCGCATCCATCTGCCAGATGCCTTCGAGTGAAGCGCCATAGAGCCCTACGACGACTAGCAGAGAGAGTACGACACGAAGCATTTTATCCCACTTCGCAGTGGTCGATTCCCAACTCTTTGATCATCTCTTCGAAAAATTTTTCGCTCTTTCTGTCATAATCGTCATGAAACTCAAGACAGAACGTCCCTTCGAAATCCCCTTTGGGGGTGATGATTTTGGTGGGATAGATGCCATATTTCTTGATCAGCTTGTTGGCGACATTGAAAATCAACTCTTTTTGCTGCAGATCATGATACTCAAGATCCATCCGTGAATAGCGTTCTTCCATCTCATGAAACGCCTTTATACAGGCGGGTTTTTCCGCAGGTTCTTTTTTACTCTTTTGATTGTGACTCACGTCTTTTCTCCTTTGCATAGTTACATCCATTCTATCAGTTTCGAGACTTCGTCCGCGACGAAACATCTGATTCCTTTTGGGATCTCAAGCGGTCTTTGAGGGATGATCGCCTTGGTGAAGCCCTGGTTTTTCGCCTCTTTGAGCCGTTGATCGAGAGAGGTCACTTCGCGGATATCTCCGATCAGGGAAACCTCTCCGATAAAGAGACTCTCCTTCGCGATGGCACGCTCCCTGAAACTGCTGATAATTGCAGCTATTATAGCTAAATCGGCTGCAGTTTCACTTATTTTAATTCCCCCGGCGATATTGACGAAGACGTCGTAGGTGTTCAACGGCAGGTCGAGTTTGCGCTCCAGAAGTGCGAGTAGCATGTTGAGGCGGTTGAGTTCGAATCCCGTCGCACTCCGTTTGGGGGTGGGATAGCCGCTTGGAGAGACGAGAGCCTGCACCTCCAGCACGATCGGGCGACTTCCCTCCATCACCACGGTGAGCGCCGAACCCGCCTGAGGCGCACCACGGGAGAAGAATTTCTGCGAAACGTCGGTGGCGCTGAGCAATCCTCGTTTGCCCATTTCGAATATACCCACTTCACTGGTGGAGCCGAAACGGTTTTTGACGGCCCTGAGTATTCGGATCTCTTTGGAGCTATCACCCTCGAAATAGAGTACGGTATCGACCATATGTTCGAGAATTCTGGGGCCGGCGATCGATCCCTCCTTGGTGATATGACCGATGATGAAGATGGCGCTGCCGCTCTCCTTTCCCCAGCGCATAAGTTCGAACGTGATCTCCCTCACCTGGGAGACGCTGCCCGGGGCCGCCGTGAGTCGGGGGGCGTAGAGTGTCTGGATAGAGTCGACGATCAAAATGTCGAATCTCTTTTGACGGAGTGTGTTGAAGATTTTTTCCAGATCGATTTCGTTGAGCAGATAGAGACGCTCTTCGTTCGCCTCCAGGCGATTGGCACGCATCTTGATTTGCCCCGGCGACTCTTCGCCGCTTACATAGAGGACCCTCTTGCCGCTTCTAGCGAGGTTGCCGCCGATTTTGAGCAGCAGGGTCGATTTACCGACACCGGGACTTCCACCGATGAGCGTCAGGGACCCCGGGACGATTCCGCCGCCCAGCACCAGATCGAGTTCGCGATCTTCGGTCGAGAATCGTTCGAAAGACTCCTCTTCGATCTGCGTGATGGGTCTGGCTTTTTCGAAATTGGCGGTACCGCTTTGAGATTTGAGGATTTGCTGTTGGGTTTCGCTCAACTCCAAAAAGGAGTCCCACGCACCGCAGTTTGGGCATTTGCCCATCCATTTGGAACTTTGGAAGCCGCATGCCTGGCATTCGTAGAGTATTTTCTTTTTTCTGGCCATGTCGGCTTAGGCTTCCTCTACGAAGATTTCACTAAGAAGCGCGTCGACGAAATTCTCCTTTTCAAAACGGATCAGATTGGCTTTGCCCTCTCCCACGCCCAGATAGAGGATCGGTTTGTGCATCTCTTTGACGATTGAAAAGATCGCACCCCCTTTGGCGGTACCGTCGAGTTTGGTGACGATCAGTGCGTCGATCCCGACGATTTGATCGAACGCTTTGGCCTGATTGATGGCAGAATTGCCCTGGGTACCGTCGAGAATCAGGATTTTGCGGTGGGGCGCTCCCTCTTTTGCCTTGGCGCAGATCCGGACGATTTTTTGCAACTCTTTGGAGAGGTTTTGCTGGGTATGGAGACGTCCGGCGGTATCGATCAGGACGCGATCGATACCCTTGGCGATCGCGGATCGGATAGCGTCGTAGGCGACAGCGGAAGGATCGTGTCCTTGCTTGGTCGCCACGATCGGGACACCGACTCTTTCGGCCCACTTTTTGAGTTGTTCGATCGCGGCGGCTCTGAATGTGTCCGCGGCGGCGAGAATGACGCTTTGGCCGTGCACTTTGTAGGTGAAGGCGAGTTTTCCGATCGTCGTCGTCTTGCCAGCACCGTTGACGCCGAAGATCAACTCGACGTAGGGTTTGTCCGTGATCTCCTCCTCTTTGGGGAGATCGATGAAATAGGAGAGCAGTATACGCCTAAGATCCTCTCGGCGCACTACGTTGGAAGGGGGAAGATAGTAGATGATCTCTTCGACCAGTTCGTAGGTCACATCCGCTTCGAGCAGAATATCTTCGAGTTCCTCCTTGTTGATCGTCCGCTTCTTTTTGGGGGCGACTTCCCGGATCGCCCTTGCGGTCTTCTTGAAAAAATCGAACATTATTTGGAGAGTGCCTTTTTGATGTCGGCTTCGATCATCTCTTCGGGAGCCGCTCCCACATAGTGGGTGAAATAACTGCCGTTTTTGTCGTACATCACCATCGTAGGCAGGCTCCTGACGCCGCCGAGTGCTTGTGAAAGTTCGAAATTGGCGGGGGAGTTGGTGACAGGATAGTTCATCTTGAAATCTTTTATGAACGCCTCGACTTCCATATTGTCCTTGTTTTCTTCCATCAATATACCGATGATCTGAAGTTTGTCCTTGTATCGCTCCTGAAGGTTGGCCAGATGGGGGATTTCCGCTTTACAGGGGGGACACCATGTCGCAAAAAAATCGAGTAGCACCACTTTCCCTTCGTAGCCTTCGAATTTGATACCGTTGGCTGTGGCGGTCAGTTTGATCGGAAGGTTTTGCGTCGTCACGAGTGTAAGCGTCTGTGCTTCCTGGGTTTGCTTTTCCGTAGCCTCTTGCGTTTGGGGTGTCGGAGATTTCGGCTCCTCCTTCTTCTCGCAGCCGCTTAAAAGCAGTATGCCGGTAAGGCAGAATGCCGTGATTTTGCTGATCATACATATCCTTATGATAAAATTTGTCTATTATAGGGTACAAAGGCTTAAAATGGATAAAAAAATTTTCAGGCAGAAGTGTCTTGAACGCCTGAAAAACGCGATGCATAAAAACCCTGTTCGCAGTGACAGGAGTGTTCTTGCAAAACTCGATCGGCTGCTGACACGGATCAAACCGCGAACCATACTGCTCTATCTACCCATGGAGATAGAGGTCGATATCCGTCCGCTCGTGCAGAAGTGGCGAAAAAAATGCAAAATATTTGTTCCTTTTATAGAGGGTACAAGCTTTCGAATGGTAGAATATCGATTACCTTTGACGCGAAATAGATACAGTATCTATGAGCCTCCCAAATCCATACGCAGAGATAAACATATCGATTTGATGATCGTTCCCGTCGTCGGGGTAGACGGGAATTTAAGGCGGATAGGGTTTGGCAAGGGGATGTATGACAGATTTTATGCAACGTTGAAGAAAAAGCCGGTCGTCGTATTCGTGCAGAGAAGAGCCTGTATGACGAAAATGCCTCTGTGCGACAGTTACGATATCGAGGCCGACTACTACATCACCCCGGAAATGACACTATATAGAGGGAAAACAGATGATAACAGAGATATTGTTGGCCGGAGGTGGCGTATTAGGCGGTAGCCTGATCTCTTTCTTCGCCGCCAAAAAAATACACGAAGCCAAAAGCGAAATCTATATCGAACAAGCCAAAGCGAAAGCGAAAGTGATCGAGCACGAGGCGGAGCTCGCGCTCAAAAACGCGAAGATCAAAGCCAAGGAGCTCGAACTTGGAGCGAAGGCGAAATACGAAAAAAGACTCGAAGAGCTCAACGATGAATTCGAAACCAAATTCGCTTCGCTCGAGCAGAAAGATCAGGATCTCAACAACCTCTTCAAGGAGGAGTTGCGCAATATCACGCTCGAAAAAGATCTGATAAAGAAAGAAAAACAGGAGGCCGAATCTCTTAGGGAGGAGGTCCAAAGGCAGATCGAGAGGTACGAAAAAAAGATCGAAGAGGCGGATCGGTTGATCGAAAAATCGGCGGGTATGACCAAAGAGGAGGCCAGAGGGGTCGTACTAAGAAGAGCCGAAGAGGAGGCCAGAAGCGATATCGCCCATATCGTCCGAAAATACGAATCCGAAGCCAAGCGCGAAGCCCAGAAGCGCGCCAACTACATCATCGCTCAGGCGACGACCCGCTATGCGGGCGATTTCGCGGCCGAGAGGCTGATCAACACCGTCAATCTGCCCAGTGACGATCTCAAAGGGCGTATCATCGGAAAAGAGGGGCGAAATATCAAAGCGTTGGAGATGATACTCGGGGTGGACGTGATCATCGACGACACTCCCAACGTGATCATTCTCAGCTCTTTCAACCTCTACCGCCGTGCGATCGCGACGAAAGTGATCGAGGAGCTCGTCGCGGACGGCCGTATACAACCGGCGCGCATCGAGGATGTTTACAAGAGGGTCTCCGAAGCGTTCGAACAGCAGATGCTCGAAGAGGGGGAGAACATCGTCTTCGATCTGGGGATCACGGATATCCATCCGGAGATCGTCAAGTTGATCGGACGCCTGAAATTTCGCGCGAGTTACGGCCAAAACGCATTGGGGCACTCGCTGGAGGTGGCCAATCTGGCGGGAATCATCGCGGCCGAATGCGGCGGTGACGAGAAACTGGCCAAAAGAGCGGGCATTTTACACGATATCGGCAAGGCGCTCACGCATGAATTTGCCGGCAGCCATGTGGATCTGGGGGCCGAAATCTGCAAACGCTACAAAGAACACCCCTCCGTGATCAACGCGATCTACGCCCACCACGGCCATGAGGATCCCACCAGTATCGAAGCGGCGGCCGTGTGCACCGCGGACGTACTCTCCGCCGCTCGTCCCGGAGCCAGACGCGAAGTGCTCGAAGCCTTCTTGAAGCGGGTGCAGGATATCGAAGCGATCGCGACGGGTAAAGAGGGGGTCAAGCAAGCCTATGCGATCAATGCCGGTCGTGAAATTCGGGTGATCGCCAACGCCAAATTGGTCAACGACGACGAAGCGGTATTGCTCGCCAAGGAGATCGCCAAGGAGATCGAGTCGAAAGTGCAGTATCCCGGAGACATCAAGGTCAACGTGATACGCGAACTCAGAGCCGTCGACTACGCGCGCTGATTTTCGATCGAACAAAAACGAAAGTCAGGAGAAGAGTTCGGTGCTCAGATAGCGCTCGCCCGTATCGCAGAGGATCGTGACGACGGTTTTGCCCGGATTCTCTTTCGCGATTTGCGTGGCGGCCCAGACGTTTGCGCCGGCGGAGATTCCCACCAGCAACCCCTCCTCCTTCGCCAACGCTTTGGAGGTGGCGAAAGCCGCCTCGTCGCTCACCCGCAAAACGCGGCTGTAGACTTTCGTATCCAAAACCTTCGGGATGAATCCCGCGCCGATTCCCTGGATTTTGTGGGGGCCGGGAGCTCCCCCGGAGAGGACGGCGGAACGTTCGGGCTCCACCGCGATCACCTCCAGTCCGGGAATCAGCTCCTTGAGCTTTTCGCCGGTTCCCGTGATCGTTCCGCCGGTACCGACGGCCGCGACGAAAAAATCCACTTTCCCGTTCAAATCGTTGAAGATTTCCATCGCGGTCGTCTCTTTGTGGACGGCGGGATTGGCGGGATTGGAAAATTGGTGAAGGATCAGCGAATCGGGTATTTGGGCGTTGAGTTCCTTCGCCTTTTCGATCGCGCCTTTCATCCCCCGCTCTTTGGGGGTGAGCACCAGCTTCGCGCCCAGCTGCGCGAGGAGTTTGCGTCGCTCTACGCTCATCGATTCGGGCATCGTGAGAATCAGTCCGATTTTGTGCGCGGCACAGACGCTTGCCAGGGCGATGCCGGTGTTTCCGCTGGTAGGTTCGATGATCGTCGTATTTTCGTCGATTCTGCCCGCTTCGATCGCCGCTTCGACCATGCTCAGTCCGATTCTATCCTTGACTGAACCGGTAGGATTCATAAATTCACACT
This sequence comes from uncultured Campylobacterales bacterium, assembly GCA_964443745.1. Taxonomy (GTDB): domain Bacteria; phylum Campylobacterota; class Campylobacteria; order Campylobacterales; family QNZT01; genus CAYUEN01. Next base: position 18,076 of record CAYUEN010000014.1, read on the forward strand.
TTCCGATGACCGTTGCGCCCGTCGTTCGCGAAGCGCGATCGAGTCTGACCAGCGGGGTGTTACCGATCAGTTCGGTGATGTTTTTGGCTACTTTCATAGAGGTTCCTCCCGATTATTCGTTGTCGAAGTATCGTCATGATAGCGAATCTTTGCAGGATCGATTCCTTCATGGTAGAGGTAGGGGCGTATTTTGGCGGGGATTTTCGCGATTCTGCATCGCTCTTTGAACGTTTTGTCCATCTTCCCTTCAAGTTTCATGTAGGGGGCGATCCAGATCTCTTTTTGGGTGATCGCGATCGCGATTTTTCCGCCCACCACCCCCTCTTTCTGACGGACGATCTCCGCTTTTTGCGCGCCGCTCGACAGATACCCCATCCTTTTGAGAACGTAATCGATCCGCCGCTGATCCTCTATTGGGGAGATACCCCGTTTGAAAATCCTCAACGCTTCGATCTTCAAAAGAGAAGGAGGGGTAAAGAGCGCTTTGGCATCCGCTTCCAGATAGCGAAAGCTCTTTTGGATACCGGATTGAAAACGCTCCAGCAGCGGATCGCAAAAGCGATGGCGAAAAAGATTTCTTCGAAAAGCGAGATCGAAGTTGGTACGATCTTGAAAATAGTCGATCTTTCGGCGATGCAGAAATTCAAGCAGCGCCGCTTTGGGGGTGTGGATCAGCGGACGTATCAGACAATACCCATCCCGCCTTTCGATCGTTTCGAAACCCACCATCTCCACCAGGCCCGCCCCTTTGCAAAACTGCATCAAGAACCACTCCGTCTTGTCGTTGAGATGATGGGCCGTGAGGAGATTTTCATACCCGTTTTTCTCGATTATCTCTTCGAAAAAGGCGTAGCGCAGTCGTCTGGCTTCGTGTTCGAAATTCTTTTTGGAGAGGGAAACCTCCTTGATAAAACACCGCTTGGAAAATTTTCGGGCCAACTTTCGCGCATAGGCTGCCTCCTCCTTCGCTTCGGGGCGAAGCGTGTAGTGCATCGTCGCGATATCGAAGGGGATTTCCCGCTCCGACAGCAGATAGAAGAGGGCGGTAGAATCGGCTCCTCCCGAGAATGCGAGCAGGTTTTTTCCCTCTTTGAGCTTTTTGAGGAGTGCGGGATCAAAGGGGTCGAAGGAGGGTCGCAACGAGTTTGTCTCCCGCACGTTGGGTGATTTTGGCCAGATAGGGGCGTTCGAGTCGGATCGGAGCGTCGGTGAGATTTTCGTTGATCAGAATTTCGCCGTCGATCTCTTCCGCCCAGATCAACTTTCTGGCGGAGATGAAAAAGGAGGACTCTTCGCTCTCTTTCAGGGGGATGACGGGTGTTTGGGTGCCCACATCCCGCCCAAGAGACGCCTCCATCTTGCTCTCGACGATTTTCTCGATTCGCTCGATTCTGCTATTTATCGTCTCTTGGTCGATCTTCTCCTCCAATTTGAAAGCGTCGGTTCCCTCTTCGTCGCTGTAGGCGAAAATCGTGATCCGATCGAAATCGAATTCTTCCAAAAACGCGCACAACTCTTCGAAATCCTCTTCGCGCTCTCCGGGGTGGCCGACGATCACGGAGGTACGCAAAAAGGAGTCCGGCATCCGTCGCATCAGCTCCAGTTGGCGGGTGATGACGCTTCGAGGGCTGCCGCGCCGCATGATTTTCAACATCCGATCGCTGATATGCTGTATGGGCATATCGAAATAGTTGTGAAAAACGCGGGAGTCGGCGATGCGCTCTATGACGCGTTCGCTCAGCGTGGAGGGGTAGAGATAGAGGATGCGTGCGCTTTTGACCCCCTCGATCGCCTCTATGGCTTCGATCAATTCGTAAAGACCGTCCGTGACGCCTCTTTCGCGCAGATAGGAGCTGGAGTCTTGTGAGATGAAACTAAAATCGTAAAATCCCCGGCCGATCAATCTTTCGACCTCTTTTACGACATTTTCGAGAGGTCTGGAGCGGAGTCTTCCTTTGAAAGAGGGAATCGCGCAAAAGGAGCATCTTTGGTTGCAACCCTCCGCCAGCTTGATATAGGCATGCGATCGCGAACCGGTGATGACGCGCTCTTCGTCGCCGATCAGGTACGATGTGGGAGCAAAATGGCTCTGTCTGGTCTCGATCAGTTCGTCGATACGGTCATAATCCCCCACACCGGTGAAAAGGTCGACTTCGCCGAGCTCTTCCATCAACTGCTCTTTGTAGCGCTCGGAGAGGCATCCGCTCATCACCAATAAAGAGGAGTCCTTTCGGACCCGGTGCAGATCGAGAATCGTTCGGATACTCTCCTCCTTCGCCGCGTCGATGAAGCCGCATGTATTGACGATGATCAGATCCGCTTCCGTCGCGTCGTTCGTGAGCGTATACGCTTTGAGGCGTCCCAGCATCACCTCCGAATCGACGAGGTTCTTGGTACAGCCCAATGAAACCAGATGCAGTTTTTTTTCCATTCTCATATCCATAGATTGTCTATCAGGCGGGTCGTGCCCACTTTCGCGGCGACCAGCAGGATCGTATTGCCGATTTCCACCTTCTTGAGCGGTTTGAACGCTCGGTCCACGATCGCGACGTATTCGATATCGGTATCGGCGAGAATCTCGGCCATACGCTTTTTGATCGTCTCCGTATCCCGTACGCCTTCCGCGACCATCTTCGCCGCCCGTTTGAGCGATCGGGAGAGGGCGAGCGCTTTTTTGCGCTGGTCGGCGCTCAGGTAGAGGTTGCGGCTGCTAAGAGCCAGTCCGTCCGGATCCCTGACGATTTCACACGGGACGATGGTGACGGGAAGGAAGTAGTCTTGGACCATCTTTTGGATCAAAAAGAGTTGCTGGGCGTCTTTTTTGCCAAAATAGGCGCGCTCCGGTCGAGCGAGCATCAGCAGTTTCAGCACGATCCGCAACACCCCGTCGAAGTGGCCCGGACGATGATATCCCTCCAGGATGTAGCCGGCGATATCGGGGGATTTGACCAAGATCTCGTCCTCGCCGTAGATTTGCTCGATCGAAGGGGTAAAAAGGAGAGAGACGCCGCTCATTTCGCATATTTTGGTATCGGCTTCGATTCTGCGCGGATAACTCTCCAGATCCTCCCCCTCGAGAAACTGCGTCGGATTGACGAAGATCGAGACGATCGTATGGTCGTTTTCTCTGGCGGATCTTCTGATCAGAGAGATGTGGCCTTCATGGAGGGCCCCCATCGTCGGGACGAATCCGACGCTCCCTCTCAACGCCTCTCTAAGTGTGCGAAAGGCCGCTACGGTGGTCGCTTTTTGCATGATTAAGACTCTTTGATGTAAACTTCGGGCTATTATAGCATAGAGCAGGAGAAAGATTGGACAGTTACGAATACAACGAATTGCTGACGAAGCTCAAGACCAAGATAGCGAATATCGAACAGATCGTCGACCCCGAGCGATTGCATCGTCGGTTGGAGGAGATCGAGGCGAGCGAACGGGAAGCGGATTTTTGGAGCGACGCGAAAAAGGCGGCCGCGATCCAGAAGGAGAAAAACCGTATCTTGTCGATCCTGAAAAAATACCACACCGCCAAGGAGTCGGTGGAGGATGCGGCGGAGCTTTTCGAGATGGCGAAAGCGGAAGGAGACGAAGAGAGCCTGAACGAACTCTTTTCAGACGCCTCCCATCTGGAGGATCTGATCACCAAACTTGAGGTGGAGATGATGCTTTCCGATGAGAACGACGCGAAAAACGCGATCGTGACGATCCATCCGGGAGCGGGGGGGACGGAGAGCCAGGATTGGGCGAGTATGCTCTATCGTATGTATCTGCGCTGGGCGGAACGGATGGGATACAGAGTCGAAGTTCTCGACTATCAGCCGGGCGAGGAGGCGGGTATCAAGGATGTGAGTTTCATCATCAAGGGTGAGAACGCCTACGGATACATGAAAGCCGAAAACGGGATCCACCGCCTCGTGCGAATTTCACCGTTTGATTCCAACGCCCGCCGCCACACCTCCTTCACCTCCGTTATGGTTTCGCCCGAAGTGGACGAAGATATCGATATCGAGATCGAAGAGAAGGATATACGTGTCGACACCTACCGCGCCAGCGGAGCGGGCGGTCAGCATGTCAACAAAACCGACTCCGCGATTAGGATCACCCATCTGCCTACCGGGGTGGTCGTGCAGTGCCAAAACGACCGTAGCCAGCACAAAAACCGCGCCAACGCGATGAAAATGCTCAAATCGCGCCTCTACGAATTGGAGTTGGAGAAGAAGCGGGCCAAAGAGGAGGGGGTGGAAAAGAGCGAAATCGGTTGGGGTCACCAGATCCGCTCCTATGTGCTCGCCCCCTACCGCCAGGTCAAGGACAACCGCTCCGGCATCGCCTACTCCAATGTCGACGCCATTCTCGACGGAGATATCACCAAGGTGATCGAAGATGTGTTGATCAGCGAAGCGAATGCCTAAAGCGGTGGATTTGTCCAGTGGCCGAACCGAAAAAAATGATAAATTATGGGAAAGAAGCTAAAAATTAAATATATTAAATTTATTTGAAAAATTTATTTACGAATTATTTGCAAAAATATGTTAAAGTTTTTTCAGTTTTGACGATAATACTTTTGTCAAACAAAATTTCACACAAAGGACAAAACATGAAAAAACTTGTTTACGGTTCACTGATCGCAGCGGCAGTACTCTTCAGCGGATGCGGCGGCGGTGGCGGTGGTGGCGGAACGGCCGATACGACTGCTCCCGTTTTTAACAATCCCCCTGCAAACAACACTTATACACTGGCGGAAGGGTCGACGGATGTGGCGACGATCGAAGTAACCGATGACAGTGAGGTAACGTTTTCATTGGGTGGAGACGATGCTGACGCTTTCGAATTGACACCGGTGCAGACACGTGCGATTTACAGTACTACATTGAGATTTAAAACGGCACCCGATTTTGAGACCAAGAACGAATACCATGTCAGTGTAACGGCCAAGGATAGTGCCGGAAATAGTGATACGAAAGAATTCACGGTTTCTGTAACCGATGTACCCTTCGGTTTCGCATCAAGCGTTCCTTCCACCGTTTCCACTGTCGTAGGAACGCCCAAAACGATCACGCTGGCCGATAACGGAGAAGGTAACGAAACGACTACATTTACTCTCGTTGATGGTGCAAACGGTGCTTTTACGTTCGATAACAACGTAACGCTCACTTTCAATCCTGGAAGTGCTGGAACGTATGTCGCTACGGTCCGTGCAACGAACGGTGGCGTAAGTGTGGATAAAAACATTACGGGTACGGCAGTCGATGCCGGAAGTGGTGAAGATCCAGGTGCATATACGACAATTGGAACACTTGATTGGCAAAATAGCGCGCATGCCCCATCAAACTGGAATGATGCAAATGATTACTGTCAAGGGCTTAGTCCAATAGGAAGCTGGCATCTTCCTTCGGCTCAAGAACTTGGAGCAACTTTCTCCAACCCAGATGATAGTCAGGTGCAAACAATCGATCCGAACAATGTTGGTAATGTCTTGATTGCAAAAACGAGTGGGGATTCGACTTCGTATCCTTTCAGTATGGATCAAGAAACTCAAGCAGGATTTTGGTTGTCTGATAGCAATATAGATGCCAACGGAAATGCGATCGCTACTGGTCATCGTTATTACTATTCACCAAATGGAACGATCCATAACGGTCCGGCAGACGATAATACCGATTCAGGTTCGTTCGGTCGTGCACGCTGTGTGAAAACGCACTAAACCTTCGACTTCACCACGATTCTGGAGGGCTGAAACAGCTCTCCGGCTTTCTTGACGAAGGGGTTTTCGAGGATATTTTCCGGATCGGTCTCCTTCGTCTCTTTCAAACTTTGCGTATCAAGCGAGCTCTTTTTGCCCGCATCGTCGCTTCCCATTTCGATATCCTCCAGCATCGAACCGCTCTCTTTGTTGGCCTCAAGCTCCTCTTTTCGGATCGTCTCTTCGAGCTCTTCGGGTGATTTGTCGCATGGTTTCATCTCTATTTTGGTATCAAAACCGAAAATCTCCTGTACGAAGTGTTTGATGATACCGGAGGCATGACGCAGTGTTTGTCTGCATGCTTTGTCCGCGCAGGAGACCAGCGTGAGAATCGGAGCTTCGTAGGAAGAGAAGGCGACGGAGTTTTGGAAGCAGCTTCCCACTTCGTAGTTTCGATCGTAGAGTTTTTGAACGAGGCGGTCGTATAAGAGCGCACCGTCGGAGCGCTCCACCTTTCGTTCGCCGGGTGTTTGGGGTACAAAGAGTGTGGGTTCAAAGGAGTCGGGCGGAATTTTCGTTTTGGCGGATGCGGCCCCAAAGCGGTCCCTCTCCAGCGCTTCGATCGCTTCGTCGATCTCCTTGATTTTCGTCGCTTCGAGCATCTTGAAAAAGAGCAGGGTGAGTACGAAGGTGTTGTCGGCGTTGAGAAAGAGGAGATTTTTCGCTTCGGAGAGGATACGAAAAAAACGGTCGGCGATCATCGTGGAAAAGCGCGCGTCTCTTTCGAAAAAGCGCTCTTTGAGATAGGCGATCAATTCGTCGATCACCACTTCGCTTTCGTAGTTTTCCAACTCTCCGACACATTCGATGACGCGTTCGGTGTCGTTTTTGAGGATCGCGTCGAAAATCCCGTCGATGAATTCGGGATCGAGAATTCCCAACATCGAGGCGACGCTTTTGGCGTCGACGTAGCCTCTGGTGTAGATGATCGCCTGATCGAGCAGTGTCAGCGTATCGCGCAGCGATCCGTTCCCGGCTCTGGTGAGCATTCCGAGCGCCTCTTCGTCGTAGTCGACCTCTTCGAGATTGAGAATGTGGGAGAGGTGTTTTTGGATTTCGGCGGGTGCGATTTTCTTGAACCGGAAGTGTTGCGTTCTGGATAGTATGGTGGGAGGAAGCTTCATCGGATCGGTCGTCGCGAGGATGAACTTCACGTACTCCGGAGGCTCCTCGAGGGTTTTGAGCAGGGCGTTGAACGCCTCCTTGGTCAGCATATGGACTTCGTCGATGATGAAGATCTTGAAACGCGCACTGTTGGGTTTGTATTTGGTCTGTTCGATCAGGTTGCGGATATCGTCGATCTTCCGGCTGCTCGCCGCATCCATCTCGATGATGTCGATGTGGCGGTTTTCGTTGGCCATTCGGCAGTTTTCGCATGTTTCGCACGGTTTGGAAGTGGGACCGCGGTCGCAAACGAGCGCTTTGGAGAAGATACGTGCGGTGGATGTCTTGCCGCTGCCACGAAGTCCCGAAAAGAGATAGGCATGGCTGAGTCTGTTCTGATCCAGCGCATGGGTGAGCGTCTGAGTGATCGTCTCCTGCCCGATCAACTTGTCAAACGACGCGGGGCGATATTTGAGTGCCAGTACTTGAGACAAAGGATGCTCCTTTTTCGCGAATGTTTCATTGTACTACAACCTGATAAAGATTTAACTAAAGCGGACGATTTAATCCAAAAAGGAAGAGGGAGAGAAGTATGAAAGCAATTATGATTTCTGTTTTGAGCCTGTTTTTGCTGGGACTTTTTCTGGAGGGTTGCGAACGCAACGACTATCAGCATCCGCTACATAGAGCCAATCAGGGCAGGTAGCCTTCCAGCCAGTGGGCGGCGACCGATTTGAGATGGTCGGGATTTTCGGAGGCGAAGAGTTTGAGATCCGGGAAAGAGAATCGCTGCGTAAAGCCGTGGTTTCGCTCCAGAAACTCCACTACCGCCTCTCCCGAATGGATCAGGGTCGCATCGGGAAAATAGGAGCCGATCGCTTCGGATATGAGAGGAAAATGGGTGCATCCCAGAATGATGTATTCGGGAGGGGCGATATCTCGGAAGTAGTGCGCCATCACGCTCTTTAGCACCTCCCCCTCGAAAAGGCCCTCTTCGACCACCGGTACGAAAAGCGTTGGGGCGAGCGACGTGATGTTCGAAAACCCCTCTTTGCGCAACAGCCGCTCGTACTTTCCGCTGCGTATCGTCGCACGGGTTCCCAGAATCAAAATGGAGCTGTTTTTGTTCGGGACTCGCCGCTGTAGCGCCATCACCCCAGGTTCTATCACTCCGGTGACGGGGAAGGGGGCGTTGTGGCGAAGCTCTTCGATCGCATAGGCGCTGACGGAGTTGCAGGCTGCGATCAGAATGTCGATGTCGAAATTTTTGAAGAATTCGAGCGCTTCGAGAGAGTAGCGGATGATCGTGTTTTTGTCTTTGACGCCGTAGGGAACGCGGGCGGTATCACCGAAATAGACGATTTGGCTGAAGAGCCCGTGTTCGAGCAGGCTTTTGACGACGGTGAGGCCTCCCACACCGCTATCAAAAACCCCCGCGCGCATCTTTTTAGGCGCCTTCGTTCATGATCGCGAGAAATTCCGCGTTGTTTTTGGTGTTTTGCATCTTGGAGTAGAGGAATTTGAGCGCTTCCAGGTCGTCCATCTGGCTCATCGCGGCTCTTAGCGCCCACACCTTTTGCAACACATCCTCGGGCAGCAGCAACTCCTCTTTTCTCGTGCCGGATTTGAGGATATTGATCGCGGGGTAGATACGACGGTCCGCGATATAGCGGTCCAGAACCGTTTCGGAGTTGCCGGTACCTTTGAACTCTTCGAAGATCACTTCGTCCATACGGCTACCGGTTTCGATCAAGGCGGTGGAGACGATCGTCAGGGAGCCGCCATTTTCTATGTTTCTGGCCGCGCCGAAGAAACGCTTGGGCTTGTGCAGGGCGTTGGCGTCGACACCGCCGCTGAGAACCTTTCCGCTGGAGGGGGTGACGGTGTTGTAGGCACGTGCGAGGCGGGTGATCGAATCGAGCAAAATCACGACATCCTTTCCCATCTCGACCATACGTTTGGCCCGTTCGATCACGAGTTCGGCGACCCTCACGTGGTTGGCCGCGGGAAGATCGAAGGTGGAGCTGAAAACGTCGCCTTTGACGCTTCGCTGCATATCGGTCACCTCTTCGGGCCGCTCATCCACCAGAAGTACCAGCAGTTCGATTTCGGGATGGTTGTGGCTGATTCCGTGGGCCAGCTCCTTGAGAAGCTCGGTTTTACCGGTTCTGGGAGGGGCGACGATCAATCCCCGCTGCCCTTTGCCCAAAGGCGCGAAGAGGTTGAGCACGCGGCCGGTGAGTTTTTTGGCGTCATATTCCAGATTGATCTGCTCGGAGGGGTAGAGAGGGGTGAGGTTGTCGAAAAGCGGCCGGTTTCTACTCTCTTTCATCGGCAGATAGTTGATCGCTTCGATCTTCAGCAGGGCGTAGTAGCGCTCCTGGTCTTTGGGCGGCCGTACCTGCCCCGTGACGATGTCTCCGGTGCGGAGTGCGAACTTCTTGATCTGGGTGGCGCTGACGTAGGCGTCGTGGGAGCTGTCGCTGAAGTTGGCGTCGGTCGCGCGCAAAAAGCCGTATCCGTCGGGAGCCATCTCCAAAATACCCGTAAAGAGAATGAAGCCGCCTTTGCTTACCTGCGATTTGAGAATTTCGAAGATCAAATCCTGACGTTTGAGCTGGTGCGGATTTTCCACACCCAGTTCGTCCGCGATGGAAAGCAACTCTTCGAGCGGTTTGTTTCTGAGATCTTCGATCTTGTATCCCTCTACGGGAACATGGGTTCTGGATTTGCTGTTTTTGGTCTGGTTGTTGGCGGTTCTCTCCATTGGGCCTTCTTTAGAAATTGGAATATTCGGTAGTGATTTTTCTCGAAATATTATATAGTTAGGAGAAAAATACGAATCTGCAAGTTATGCCGTATTTTAGCGGTATGTCGATTAATTGTCAAGAAAAGAGAGACAGAGCGGACCGTTTTTCTTCAATCCCTTAAACCATCATGAGATACAATTTGGCCATCTAACGAGAAATCATACGGGGGAGAGCGTGGAAAAAATCGCCTGCACACACTGCCATCTCGAATTTGACGCGTCACAGCTCATCGTCGAAGAGGTGGAGGGAAAGCGATGTTATTTCTGTTGCAAAGGGTGTCAGGGGGTCTACCATCTATTGCGTTCCGAGGGGTTGGAGAGTTTTTACGAAAAGCGTGGAGAGACGAAACTCGACCGTCCCAAAGAGTTGGAGGAGGAGACGTTCGCGAAATTCGACCTGGAGGGTTTCGCGAAGAAGTATGTCAAAACCACTCCGGAGGGATTTTCGCAGATCAGTCTGATCATCGAAGGAATCCACTGCTCCGCCTGTGTCTGGCTCAACGAAAAGGTACTCCACAAAACGGAGGGAATCATAGAGGCGGAGATCAACTACACCACCCACAAGGCGAAGATCGTCTGGGATCCTCATCAGATCAGACTCTCCGACATCTTTCGTACGATCGCCTCCATCGGCTACCAGGCCTATCCCTACGACGCCTCTTTGCAGGAAGAGCGCGCGAACAAAGCCAGACGCGACTACTACGCCAGATTGTTGGTCGGGATTTTCGCGACGATGAACATTATGTGGATTGCGATTGCCGAATATACCGGCTATTTCACCGGTATGCGAAGCGATGTCAAGGATGTCCTCAATGTCGCCGAATTCGTCCTGGCGACGCCGACGCTCTTTTTTACGGGGTGGGTCTATTTCAGAGGTGCGTGGTACGGATTGAAAAACCGTTTCGTAAATATGGATTTTCTCGTCGCCACGGGTGCCACGCTCGCCTGGCTCTATTCGATCTACGCGATGATCACCCATAGGGGTGAAGTCTATTTCGATTCGGTTACGATGATCATCACCTTCGTCTTCGTCGGAAAATATCTGGAGGTTCTCAGCAAAAAGAGGGCGGTCGATACGCTCGATGCGATGACCGGCTCGATTCCGACCGAAGTGATCGTCGTACAAGATGCGCAGAAGGTGATGGTAGCGGTCGAAGAGGTCAAGCCCGGCGATATCCTCGAAGTTCGCTCGGGTGATAAAATCGTGATTGACGGTGTCGTTTCCTCGGGTGAGGCTTCCGTCGATCTCTCTTCGCTTACCGGAGAGTCGGAACCGGTTGTGAAAAAGAAAGGGGATACTCTTCTTGGCGGTATGATCGTGCTTGATGGCGTGCTTCGCTACGAAGCGTCCAAGGGTTTCGAGGATTCGATGCTCTCGACGATCGTCACGCTGCTGGAAGAGTCGATGACCAAAAAGCCGAAAATCGAGCAAATCGCCAACACGATTTCGGGCTATTTTTCTCTGGCGATACTGACGGTGGCGGTTTTGAGTTTCGCGGGGTGGTATCTTTACGGAAGCGGTTTCGAACATGCCCTTATCGTCGCGATTTCCGTCATCGTGATCGCCTGTCCATGTGCGCTCGGGCTCGCGACGCCGGTCGCGACGCTCGTCGCGCTGGGAGAGGGGGCCAAACACGGATTGCTCTTCAAAGAGGCGGGTTATCTGGAGACGATGGCCAAAGGGGATATACTGCTCGTGGACAAGACGGGAACGCTTACGCTCGGTGAGCCGACGGTAGTCGCGTATCGTGAGATACGCCCCTACGATCCGGCATTGCTGTATGCGCTGGTGCAGAGTTCGACCCATCCCGTGAGCAGAGGGGTCGCCCGTTATCTCAAGGAACGCTTTTCGCCGAAAGAGAACCTGCGGCTGGACGGTATCCGACATCTACAGGCCAGAGGAATTCTGGCGACATATCGGGATAGACGGCTGGTGGGCGGCAACCCGGAGTTGATTTCGGAAGAGGGAATCGGATACGAATCCAAAAGCGGCGGATCCGTTTTTCTGTTTGCGATCGACAAAGAGGTGGTAGCGGAATTCGATCTGGAAGATAGACCCAAACCCGATACGAAGCGGGCGATCGAAGCGATCAAAAAGATGGGTATCCGCCCCGTGATGCTCACGGGAGACAACGAAAGGGTCGCGAACAAGATAGCTGCGGAGGTTGGGATCGAGGAAATCCACCACTCCCTGCTTCCGACGGACAAAGCCGCATGGGTCGACCGCTTTCATGAAAAAGGGCATACGATCATTATGGTGGGTGACGGTATCAACGACGCGATAGCGCTCGCCAAAAGCGATATTGCGATCGCGATGGGTAGCGGTGCGGATATCGCGGTGGAGGTAAGCGATGTGGTACTGCTTCATGATACGATGGGTTCGCTCGCGAACGCGATCAGGTTGAGCAGACTCACTTTTAGAAACATCAAACAGAATCTCGCACTCTCGCTGTTGTATAATATGATTACGATACCGCTCGCTGTCGCGGGCTTTGTAATCCCGCTCGTAGCGGCGCTTTCGATGTCTCTCAGTTCGCTGGTGGTCGTGGCCAACGCGATGCGGATCAAACGGTTTTCGAAAGAGGAGTTGCAATATGAGTAGTGGAATCGTCGCTTTGATGTTAGGTGTGTCGACCTTTTTGGGTGCACTGGGTCTGTTAGCGCTTTTATGGGGTCTCAAAACCGGTCAATTCGAAGATCTGACACGTTTTTTGGATGGTGCGCGAAACGATTCGGAAGAGGATCTCAAAGATGCGGTCGAGATGGAGAGAAAACGAAAAGAGGCGCTAAAGAGGCGAAAAGAGTCGTATCGTCCCCCCGATTGAGACTCATGACGATCTTACTTTTTGCTTAAAATATGATCGTTAAAATCTTTGAATGAGCCGGTTTAATGAAGAGTTACTATAATTAGGAAGTAAAAATAAAATGACTGTTTTTGATGAAAATCTAAAATATTTATTTTATAGCTTGAAATTGTAGGAATCTTTAATTTGATGGGTAAAAAGTATCTACTCTTCCTCTTGCTTCTGTTCCTGCCGACGGTATCGATGGCCAGAGAGTTTCCGGTTTGCAAAGAGTATTTCTATATAGAGGAGGGGGAGAAAGAGCAAAAACGGAGTTTTCTGGAAAAGATATTGAAAGAGGATCCGGGAAACGTCGAATGTATGCTCAAACTCGCTTCGGTCTATCTGCGTACCGACAAAGTTGCCGAGGGATTCGATCTGATCCGGCGCGCCTATACGCTCGATCCCAAATATGTCGAGAGTAGAAATATCTCTAAGATCCTCGATCTCGCGCTTAGACTGAGCCGTCTACAGGAGTTGGCGAGAAAGAACGGGGACTACTCCTTGTGGAATGAACTGGGGGATACCTATTTCGAGATCGGTATCTTCGAAGAGTCGGCCAGAGCTTACGAAGAGAGCCTGAAAATCGAACCCGAACAGACCAAAATAGAGATTTTGCTGGCTATCAGTTACGCCAATACGGACCGGTCGGTCGAAGCGGTGAAGATACTGCGTCGTGTCGTGGAGAAAGAGCCTTACAACTTCTACGCCAACTACTACCTCGGAAAGATACTCGTCAACGAATTAAAAGACCGCTCCGAAGGAGAGAGGTATCTGATGATGGCCGCCTATTTGCTCAAATTTTCACATCCTAAATTCGAAAAGAAGGACGAGCGCTCCTTTTTCGAACACGATTTGGCCAAGATGCTGGAGAGATTTTGAAACGCGCCGTATTTCTCGATAGAGACGGTGTGATCAATATCGACAAATCCTACGTCAGTCGAATCGAAGATTTCGAGTTTGTTCCTCACGTGTTCGATGTGTTGCGTCACTATGGGAAATTGGGGTATCTGCTGATAATCGTCACGAATCAGTCGGGAATCGGCAGGGGCTATTATACGAGCGAGGATTTCGAAAAACTGACCCGATGGATGCTCGATCGACTTTTGGAAGAGCACATCAATATCGAAGCGGTCTACCACTGTCCGCATGATCCGGATGCGGGGTGTTATTGCAGAAAGCCGGCTCCAGGTATGCTCGAAGCGGCGATCGAGCGCTACGATATCGATCCGAAAAACTCATGGATGATAGGAGACAAGCCTACCGATATCGAGGCGGCCAAGAGAGCCGGTATCGAAAAGACGATCCTCGTAAGTGACGACTGCAGCGACAAAAAAGGGGCGAAATTCTGTGTTAACGCGATTTTTGATACAATGAAGATCATCAAGTGACAGAGGATGGACGATGCGATATACCGATTCGGATCTAAAAGGCAAACATATTCTGATTACGGGGGGTGCCGGCTTTATCGGTAGCAATCTGGCGTTTTATTTCCAGCGCAGACATCCCGAGGCGCGGGTGACGGTACTCGATCTTTTCCGTACCGAAGAGCGTTTTTCCAACGGCAACCTCAAGAGTTTCGGCCATTTCAAAAATCTGATCGGATTCAACGGGGAGGTGATGGCGGGGGATATCAACGATCCGATGACGATGGAGCGACTGCACGGTCGCAACTGGGATTATATCTTTCATGAAGCGGCGATTTCCGATACGACGGTGATGGATCAGAAGATCATGATCGAAACCAACGTCAACGCTTTTAAAGCGCTTCTTGATCTGGCGATCGAAAAGGGGGCCGGTATGATCTACGCCTCCAGCGGAGCGACCTACGGCAACGCCCCCTCCCCCCAGCGTGTCGGTAGGGAGGCACCCCAGAACGTCTACGGTTTCAGCAAGCTGATGATGGACAATATCGCTATGGAGTATATGGAAAAATTTCCCGACCGTGTGATCGTGGGATTGCGCTACTTCAACGTCTACGGTCCCAGAGAGTTTTTCAAAAACTCCACCGCGTCGATGGTCGTGCAACTGGGACACCAGATACTTTCGGGAAAGGCGCCGCGCCTCTTTTACGATTCGGACAAGATTCTACGTGATTTCGTCTATATAGAGGATGTCGTCCAAGCCAACGTCAAAGCGATGTCCCCCAAAAAGAGCGGCGTTTACAACGTCGGTACGGGCAAGCCCAGAAGTTTCCAAGATATCGCCGATATCCTGCAGCGCGAGTTGGGAGTCGATTACGGCACGGAGTATTTCGAAAATCCCCATAAAGCGTACCAGACCTATACCGAAGCCGATATCTCCGAAACACGGACCTATCTGAACTATCAGCCCCGCTTTTCGCTCGAAGCGGGAATACGCGACTATCTTCCCGAAATCAAACGCCTTTATGCGGAGGAAGTGGCACGTGGATAGGCTCAAAAGCGCCACTCCCACGATCTTGGTGATCGGCGATTTGATGATCGACCACTATCTGTGGGGCAGATGCGATCGTATTTCGCCGGAAGCGCCGGTGCAGGTGGTCGAGGTGACAAGAGAGGAGTATCTGATGGGGGGCGCGGGAAACGTCGTCAACAACCTCCTCTCGCTCGGAGCGCGCGTGGGTGTCTGTTCGGTGGTCGGGGATGACGAAAGCGGCGATTTCATCAAAGAGAGGCTGAAAAAAAAGGGAGTCGCATACGGAGGGCTGGTAGTCGAAAAAGGGCGTAAGACGACCAAAAAAAGCCGTGTGATCGCACTACATCAGCAGATTGTGAGGGTGGACAAAGAGAGTCGGGAGGAGATCCTTCCCAAGACGCAGGAGGCGATTTTGGAGTATCTTCGCGCCGATATCGATCGCTATGAAACGATACTGCTCTCCGATTACGCCAAGGGGGTATTGACCCAACCGCTTTGTCAATCCGTGATAGCGCTTGCGAAGGAGAGAGGGATTCCGGTATTGGTCGATCCCAAAGGGCGCGATTATGCCAAATATCGGGGCGCTACGTTGATCACCCCAAACAAAAAGGAGGCTTCGGAAGCGACGGGTATCGATCTTGAAGACGACGAAGCGTTGCAAGAAGCGGGAGAGAAGCTGAAAAACGGCCTTGATCTTGCGTATGCGGTGATCACCCTCTCCGAAGATGGTATGGCGATCTTTTCGGAAAAGATGCGCAAAATCCCTACGGTCGCCAGAGAGGTGTACGACGTGACCGGGGCGGGGGATACGGTGCTGGCGGCGTTGGGTTTTGCCCTTTCGCAGAAGATGGATATCATCGATGCGGCGCAATTTGCCAACTCCGCGGCCGCCGTCGTCGTGGCCAAAGTGGGAAGCGCGACGGTGACGCTGGATGAAATCGCACGATACGAACAAGCTTTGCGTACCGGGGATGCCGCCGCAAAGATCAAACGGATCGATGAGTTGGAGACGATATTGCGCAACCGCACCCAGAAAGTGGTTTTCACCAACGGCTGTTTTGATATTCTGCATGCCGGGCACGTCAAATATCTTCAGGAGGCGAGGAGTTACGGCGATATGTTGATTGTGGGTCTCAATTCGGACGCGTCGGTGCGTAGATTGAAAGGGGAGGGCAGACCGATCAATTCCCAGGAGGATCGGGCCGTCGTTCTCGCCGCGCTGGAGGCGGTCGATTTCGTTGTCGTTTTCGACGAAGATACGCCGTATGAGTTGATCGGGAGGATCAAACCGGACATTCTCGTCAAAGGAGGAGACTACGAAGGCAAAGAGGTAGTCGGCAGCGATATTGCCAAAGAGACGAGATTGGTGCGTTTCGTCGAAGGTAAAAGCACCACCAAAATCATTCAGAAGGCAAAAGCGTCATGATGGAGATGATCTTAAGAGAGATGGAAGGGCACGAAGCGACACTGCGCAGAATGATCGACGAGATGCAAAGTTTCGTTTATACCGCGTGCGTGATCACGACCGAAGTGCTGGGTGCCGGCGGGAAGGTGTTGCTTTTTGGAAACGGCGGTTCGGCGGCCGACGCCCAGCATATCGCGGCGGAGTTGACGGGGCGTTACAAAACCGAAAGAAGAGGGTTGCCCGCCATCGCATTGACGACCGATACCTCTGCGCTCACCGCCATCGGCAACGACTACGGTTACGAACGCGTCTTCGACAGGCAGGTGGAGGCGCTGGCGAATCCTGGCGATCTGTTGATCGGGATTTCCACAAGTGGCAACAGCGAAAACGTCTGTAGAGCTCTTCGGCTGGGACGAGAGATCGGATGCAAAACGATCGGATTTAGCGGGAGAGACGGCGGAAAGATGAGCGGACTTTGCGATCTGAATATCGTCGTTCCCAGTGACGATACGCCCAGAATCCAGGAGATGCACATCATGATCGGCCATATTATCTGCCAGGCGGTCGATCAGCTTGTGGTATAGAGGTTTTCGTAACGCGCCTTTTCTTCGCAGAAGCGCTTTAGCGCCTTCTCGATCCGTGCGGCGCTCCTTTTTCGTCTTCGCCTGATTGTCGGCAATATCCGTTTTTCGACGATACGTACTTCTTCGTTTCGCGCCCTCCACGCCTTTAGGTAATGTTCGAGTAGCTTCTCTTGCCGATAGCTATCGTGGTAAATTCCCAGCAGATCCTGCAATTTTTTCACGGATGCAAGCTCCTTTCGGACGAACTTGCGCGGAAAAATCGGTTCGAACGCTTCGATCAGGTAGCGTAGCCGCTTGAAATCGATGCGGAGTTTGTGCAGTTTGTGCGGATCGAAGTGGCGTTTTTTGTCTATTTTTTCGATTCGTTTTTCGATCTTTCCCAAAAGCCGGCGCAATTGAACGGAGACAAGGTGTGAAATCTGCTCGTCATAGTCGCTTTCGAGAAAAAAACGGTACTCGTTTTCGAGAAAATCTCTCCATCGGCGTATCGTAAGCGCATAGGTGTCGGTGCGAAGAAAAGAGACGATCGTATCGTATTCGGTTTGGATCTCTTTTTGTAAGAAGAGCGCGAATGCGCTCAAAGAGGAGGATTTTCCCCCGATTTCCCGAACTTGTGACATTAGGACGTCAAGATCGCGTTTGGTGTTGGTAAAAGAGAGGATGCGCTTGAGATCCTTTTCGAACCGTTTGCGGATTTTTTTCTCGAGTACTCCGTCGGCGATATGTAACAGTGAAAGAATCCTTCGCAGATGTACGCGGAATCGATGTAGATCTTCGGGGTCGTTTCGAGCGAGAATAGCGTGACAAAGCGGGTATAAGGCAGTTGTGAGGCGGTCGAATACGAGACCAAACGCCTCTATCGAAGAGATCTGCGGATCCGGAAGCATAGAGGCCTTTGCGAAGTCGCGACGCTCTTTCATATCAGACTCCCGATGTAGGGTTTTTCGAAAAGCTCGCCGCTTTTTCGGCCGCCGCGATCACCTCTTCGGCGGTGATATGCATCGGTCCGCTATCTCCGGTAATGAAAAGATCGCATCCTGCGATTATGGAGGCGAGCGCGGGGATGTCGGTTTTGCCGTTCATTTTTGCACGTTTCTTTATCATTTTAGAAGCTTCATTTAGATCGAATCGATTGTTCAAGCACCCTTCCTTTAAAAAGTGCAAATCTATCAGATTGACACGGATTTTTATCAGTTCTTTTTAATATTACAGAAAAAAAACTGACTTTAATATGTTGTATTAACATATTAGCCGATACTCGATTTGACATTCTACAATTTCTCCTGAAATTTTGCTTCATTACTCCAAGCAGGAGTGTCAGATGGCTATTCGGTGACCATCACGGGCTCTTTAGTTGAAATTTTTGTGGTAATCGATAAATATACCGGAGAACATTTGAGACTGGAAGTGGTAGAATCGATTTGATCAAACCGTCTGATTGATACCTCCTTTCTTTTTTCTTATGGCCTTATACGAAAAAGGGTAGTTTATCAGATCAAATAGCGGACCGGAGTTTACATTAAAAGCCGTTATCTTATGGCTTGGTCAAAGTCATTAAAGATCACACGGAAAGCTTTCAAAAAAATATCGATATAGATTTCAGATAGCTCTTATGTTGCCTAATATACAATCATTCCTGCCCTGAAAAATCTGCATAGCGCAAAAAGGATGGGGAGATGGGGGGTATTTTCCCATGAAAAGGTGCTGAAATACACCGAAAATAGTGATATGAAAAAAGATCGGAAATATAAGTGAAAGCTGTTTTGTTTTGTAATTTGCCTTATGCATTCTCTATTTTAAAACCTCTTGCAGATGAGCTGAAAAATAGATGTTTCGATTATGTTTGGTATATTCCAAAAGAGCTAACCTCTAAATTTCCTTATCGCAAAGAGCCCATCGAGAGCAACATAAAAGAGATTGAATCGTTTGAAAGTGATATGATATTTGTTCCTGGCAATGATCTTCCCTGGTATTTAAGAGGCGTGAAAGTACAAATCTTTCATGGACTTGCCGGAGAGAAGAAAGGGCATTTTAGAATTAGGGGTTATTTTGATCTATATCTTACTCAAGGCCCATATTTTACCAAGCGATTTGTCGAGCTAGCGGACAAACATAAAAATTTTGTGGTCAAAGAGACCGGTTGGTGCAAGTTGGACAAGCTTTACTCCCAAGATGGGGAGATAGAAGAGAAAAAAAGAGAGTTGTTAAACAGAGGCAAAGCGAAGAAGATCATCCTCTATGCTCCAACATTCTCGCCCTCGCTGACATCCGCCGAAAAACTCTATGAGAAGATTGTCAGACTATCACAAAGAGATGATTATCTCATAGTCATCAAGTTTCATGACAAAATGGATCAAGAGATTCGGAAGCGTTATGAAGATAGACAGAGTCAGAAATTGTTGGTTTTAAAAGATGATGATATTACTGATGCTTTGAAATTTTCTGACATTATGATTAGCGATACCTCTTCTGTCGTCTATGAGTTTTTGCTTTTAGACAAGCCGGTTGTCACGCTAAAAAGCCATTCTGAAAATATATTATGGGAAGATATAGACGATCCGGATATTTTAGAGCAGAAAATTGACGATATCTTTGCTGGTGACGATGAATTCAAAGATAAAAGAACAGAAATTATAAACCTTTATCATCCTTATGGGGATGGAAAATCCGCCTCTCGGATGGTAGATGCAGTTTTAGAGTATATCGATAAGTATAAGGTACCGGATAAAAGAAAACTACCGATAATGAGAAAGATCAAGATGATTAAAAAGTATGGGCTGATTAGATGGTGACATTCGACAAGATCCACAACTACTTCATAGTTTTACTACTTTTTACGATCACGATAAACCACTCCATCTCGTATGCCATTTCTACAATTGTTTTGGTGCTCTGGTTCCTAAATGGGGATTTGAAACAGAGAGTTAAAGCTTTTTTCAGCGATAGATTGGGATTGACCTTTTTAGCTTTTTTTGCTATACATTTATTAGGGTTACTCTGGACAGAGAGTTATGATGAGGGCTTTAAAATACTCTCGAAACAGAAAATCTACCTCTTTGCCCCTATATTGATCTCATTTATTGATAGAAGATTTGCAAAGTATGCTTTGGGTGCGTTTTTAGCTGCCATGTTCATATCCGAAATATACTCCATCTATCTTTATTTCTATGCTGATGAAAACTCATCTATCTCCTGGCCATCCCCGTTTATGCATCATATGCACTACTCTTTGATATTGGCTTTTACATTCGGTTATCTTGTCAGCGAGATAGACTTTAAAAATATTCTACAAAAAAGAGAACTCTTTTACCTGTTTTTTGCCATACTTACAGTAGTTGTGCTTTTCATAAATAAGGGAAGAGTGGGGCAGATGGCGATATTGCCCGTACTTTTTATCCTGGCAGTTGGAAAGTTCAAGCTCTCTTTTTCGAAAAGTATAGTTATCGTTATGGTCATATCTTCAGCTCTGTTTTTGGCGGCTTATAATCTTAGTGAACAGTTTAAGGTGAGGTTTGATAAAGCAAGTTATGAGTTCAGTGAAGTTGTGGGGACCGGCAAAAGAGACAGTATAGCTTGCAGATTTGAAATGTGGGACTACGCTACAAGACTCGGTTCGGATAATATAGCCTTGGGTATAGGAACGGGAGATAGTATAAAAGAGATGAATCGTCTTTTAGGAAAAGACGGTTTTGATAAACTTTTTAGTGATTGCGGGCTTGGTTTAAAATATGAGTTCAATCCACACAACAATTTTGTGCTCTTTTTTATGCTATTCGGTATAGTTGGGCTGATAGCTCTTGTTGCTATATTGGCTAGTCAGTTTAAGATAGCAAATGAACAAAAATCACTACCGATGGTTATATTGTTAACTGTGACCACTACTGGCATGATGACAGCTTCACCCATATCTATGCATATCAAATATATGTTCTTTTATGCTTTTGTCCTAAGCATGTTGTATTTAGATAGTTTGGAATCTAAAAGTTCTTGACCTTTTTGAGTTTTCTCTTGTTCTGTAAATATCGTTGATGTTTATCATGGTAGAAAAATAGCTGATTTATGGCAAACTTTTCATCTATGTCTGCTATTTTTGCATACTCTTTGGCGATAGTTGTCGTATCCTCTCTTGTGGCTGAAAATCTTGATAGGTTTTTAAATCGAAGGTTTTGAGTAAAGTTTATGAACTTCATCCGATTTACATCTACGATGCTAAAATGATACTCTCCATCTTTCATTTTTATCAAAACATTTCCAGGTGAGTAATCTATATGATAGACACCTTTTTGATGAAGAGAGTAACTGAATGCTACAAATTCTTTTAATATTCTATCTCGGTTTTTAAAGTTTTTATTTTTCAACACATCTCGTATCTCGAAATCAAAATCAAAATATTCACATACAAAAAAACTCTCTTTTAAAAGAGGGGAGAAAAACTCTATATATGATATGGGTGCAGGTGTGTTGATGCCCAGTTTGAGAAGCTTTTTGGCATTTAGAAAAGATCTTTTTGCTTTTGAGTCTCTGATAAATCTATATGCAAACCGGTTTATAAGGTTCGGTATTTTAAAAGATTTCACGACTACTTTTTTACCTTGATATTCGATAATTTTAATGATATTTCTTTTAGCCGTGATGATATCATCGCTTTTTGAAAAATACTCTTTTATGTTATGTGAAAACTCTCTAAACTCTTTATGGTTTTCATCTATTCCTACATGTGTCATTCTAGATTCTCTTTTATCCTTTTGAGTATTTCAAATGCTTGGTTCAACTCTTGGATATTTATCGAAGAGATTGTTTTTAGTGTATTTTTTAGAGCAGTTGAGCTTATACCCTCCGTTCGAGGTAGATAGATAACTTCACAATACTCTTTTAAATAGTCAAACTTACCTTCCCAGTCATCACCCATGATAAAAAGATCAATATCATATTTTTTAATATCTTCAATCTTCTGTTCCCAACTATTTTCAGGAATTACCTTATCAACGTATTTGATGGCTTCCACGATTTTTGCTCTTTGAGAGTAGGGGATGATGGTTTTTTTACCTTTTATTTCGTTGAACTCATCGGTAGACACTGCCACTATAAGTTCATCTCCATAACTTTTCAACCGTTTTAGTAGCTCCAAATGACCGATATGAAACATATCGAATGTTCCATAAGTTATCACTCTCTTACTCATGATACTCCTCTAATATATCAACAATTCTACTAGATACTTTTCCATCGATTGTTCCACATATCTCTTGTGAAAGTTTCAGACGAATATCTTTTAATTTATCCGGATCTTTCAATGCCTCTTTGGTAAGTTTTAGTGTATCTTTGTAGTCGTATGCATTTGCCAACATCTGTCTATATCGGTTTTTTTTGGTGTCGATCCTTTTTTTCAATTTCCAAGGCATTAAGTAGTAGGAGAGTCTTAGTTTATGGTAACGATTTGAGATGACCGGTTTGTTAAGTGAAGCGAATTCAAACATGGCAGAACTCTCATCACTTATCATAACATCGCTTATTGCATAAAGAGGTGTTAAGTCATACTCGTAAACATCAACCACCCTGCAATTTTGAAAACTCTCCCAATGAGCCAACTTTTTTCTCTGTTTTTTATATCTTTTTCGCTCATAAGTTAAATAGTGAGCTTTTATAAGGATATTGCATTCTTTGAAATCATCGGGAAAATTATCAAGCATCTTTTCGATAGACGAAGGGAAAAATGTAGGTGCATAGAGAATTGTCTTTTTGTTTTTATCCAAGTTATATTTTTTATACAGCTCCTCTTTCGTATTGGTATCCAAATTTGCTATCGGATCAAGTTTCGAAAAGCCCACTGTTTTTAATTTGTTTTCAAAGCGAGGGTAAAGCTCTTTTAATCTATTATATTTGTACGACCCCTCAACAAGATAGATATCTATATACTCGATAACGTGGTAGAAACTAACCGATTTGGTACCTATTCCATGCTCTAAAAATATTGTAGTTGCTTCAAGCTTATCGGCACCATCAAAAGGGTTGGCAAAAAAAATAAATTTTGTATCTATCTCAAAAACCCTCTCCTTGGAAAATGAGTAATCAAGAGAGTTTTCATTGGCGATCTTTTTCATAAGATTAGTATTTTGATTATTGGCAAGTATAAAGTGAGTATCGTAACCTCTACTTTTCAACTCCTCGTAAATTGGCAAAAAGTGAGGAAAATAGTAAGGATAAGCTACATAAAAAGAAGCAAAGTATCTATTCAAAACTACTCTTTTATCGCCGTTTTTGTACCATCTACTGCCGAATTATAATCTTTTACTGGGATTCGCCAATTTCCATAATGATATGTTAGATATTCATCATAAAGCTTTGGTATCGTGTACATTTTACCGTTAAATTCTATAGTGTCAAACTCTTCTATTAACTTTGATGGTATTCTGTGTATATTGTGTAGTTCATACCAATAATGATAGTCGTCCTTTTTGTACATTACAAAGATATCCATATTCACATAACCTCTAAAAAATTTCCATCTATAGTTTTTAACGCGAAAAGCTCTAAATTCTCCTTTTTTTATAACATCGTGATTCTCAATATGATGATATCTCGAGTAGATTCTATAGTTTGATTTTTTAATCTCTGGCATAACGACATCGTGGACTTTTTGTCTATCATCTTCAAAGATTGAGATATCCATGTCGTAATCCCAAGGAAGTAGTCTTCTCTCTCTGACTATGCCTAAAAGCGTTCCAAAATCAAGCCAATATCTAACGTTATGTTTTTCAAGGATCCTTGTAACATCTTCAAGCATCTTTTCAGCGACTTCCAAGTTTTTACCTTGCAGCAGATATTTATCCTTTTTACCCTTTTTTTTCATCTAAATACTCCCTGAAAAGCTTTAAAAACATTTCCATATCACTATGGTCAATATCCCCGATATTCGCCACTCTAAAAGTATTAAACTCTTCAACTTTTCCGGGATATATGGTAAAGCCTCTTTCATAAAAATAATCATGCATATCATCAAAGTCTATTCCATCGGGTATAAAAATAGAAGTGATGATTTTGGAGTGACACTTATCGTCTACTAAATATTTGAGTCCTAATTTTTTTAATCCGTTTGTCAATGTTTCCCAAGATTTCGAATATCTTTTATAACGGTTCTCTATGCCTTCTTCTTTGGCTTCTATGATCGCCTGTTTTAGTGCATATAGTGTTTGTACCGGTGGGGTAAATCGCATCTGATGGTTTTTTACAAAATTTTGATACTGTTCATAGAGACTTAGGTAAAACGTTCTTGGTTTTATATCTTTTAAACTTTCAAGCGAGCTTTTTTTGGCGATAACAAATCCCACTCCCGCCATTCCCTGAATGTTTTTGTTGCTGCTTGCAGCAAGATATGAGATGTTTTGTTTTTGCATATCGATGGGAATGGCCGCATATGAACTCATCGCATCCACGAGCAATTCCAAGTCGTATTTTTTTGCAATTTCTCCCAGTTCATCCAAGTTGTTTAACAGTCCCGTTGTCGTTTCATTGTGTATGACCGCCAGATGGGATATATTGCTGTTTTCTTTTATGGTTCGCTCTAACTTATCAAGATCGATAGGTTCAATCGGTGAGCTTTTGAATTCAATATAATCCATATCGTATCTATCTGCTATCTGACACATTCTTTTACCATAAGCACCGTTATTGACAATAATAACCTTTTTGTCATACGGCACTGTTGAAGTAAGCATAGACTCTACAACCGCCGTTCCGCTTCCACCAAAGAGTATGGTGGTATAGTTCTCTTTGTTTGCGACTATGGTAGTTAGCTCATTGCTTACCCACTCCATCAGATCACCAAACTCTTTCTCTCTTGGGCAAATATCATCTACTATTTGAGCCAATTTTACTGCTGGAGTCGTAGTGGCAGGTCCCGGATTTAAAAGAATATTTTGACTTTTTTTCCAAGCGTATGCTTTTAATACTCTCTCTCTGATAATAGTGCTGCTGATGCCTTCCGTTCTTGGGAAAATCAAAAGCCTTTCCTTGTCTATTTCGTTTGAATTATCATTGCCATGGACAAGCAAATCGATATCGTATCTATGCAGCACATCCTCGTCTATCAACCATGGAGTCGGTACCACTTCATCTACATATTTGATGGACTCCAGTATCTCTTTTCTGTCATCATACTTCAACTCAGGCTCATATCCCTTTTTGGAGAGTATCTCTTCATCCGTAGTAAGTCCTACTATTACTTTTCCATACTCTTTTGCTTTTTTTAGAAGTCTTATATGCCCATGATGTATGAGTGTTGCGGACATATCAACCATAACTCTTTTACTCACTTAAACTCCTTTACTCTCACCACATCAACAGGCGGTCTAGGCACTTCAGGATCAATCGCACATTTTACATGCATAAAAGTCAATCCCTTTGCCTTGTCAATATTGTCTTTAAACGTATCTATGTGATATAGGGTTCGCTCAACGGTATTGAAACCCGAAGCTTTGGCTATGCCTTTGTAGTCCACATGGGATTGGTAGGTATTTTGACCGCCGGTCGATTTATTTTGTTCATTGTCAAAAAGTATATAAGTCAGATCTATCTCTTTGTATCTTCCGGCTGTCGTAAGTCCGCCCATATGCATGACAAACTCCGCATCTCCGCCTAGAACCATCACTTTTTTACCCGCAAGGGCCGCACCAAGCCCCAAAGACAATGCTCCTCCCATATTTCCAGCCATATAAAAATTATTAGTATTTGGCATGAAGCTATACATCTCTCTGGCGGTATTGCCCGTAGTGCCGATAAATAGCGTCTCCGTTCCACCGAATCTTTCATCCAATGCTTTTAGATAAGAACTTCTAGGTTCGTATCGTGACAAATCCAGTTTGTGTTTATCATCCAACTCCACTTTGCTAAAAGTATCTTTTTTCAAAATAGCTACCGTGTGTGTGGAGTCGCATATTTCAATCTGTTTTATTGCCCGGTCGATATCTTCTTGATCCAAGATCGTATGTTCATAACCGTAAGCTTCTATCAGCTTCGGCAATTCGGTCGCCAAGTGCTGATGCTGGATTTCGCTATCTCCCTCTTTGTATGTTCTCCAACTGGTAATGATAGGAAACGTCACGCCATAGGGTTTTAACAGACTGGTGATATTGCTTCCCATATTTGTGACACCTGAGCTTTGAACTAGCACTACAGGTCTTTTCCCTGCCATTTTCAGACCCGCGGCCACAGAAGCGGCGACAGCTTCACTGGCACAAGGGAGGTATTCTATTTTCTCGTTGTTAATGGCTTCGTTTATGATGTTTTTTGCAAACGAACAAGGAACTACACATAGGTGGGAATAACCTTTTTCTATCAACTTATTGATAAATTCTTTTGTATCCAACATTATTTCGTCCCCGGAATTAATTCCAATATCTCTTTGATGGGCATACAATCAGGCTCCGCTTCAAGGCTTCTTTTATGTCTTAGTATGCTTTTAGCCACTTTCATCATGCCTGGATATGCAGCTCTCAACATATGATTTGCATAAATCACTACATTCACTCCTCTTTGTGCAAACTCGTCTGTCGTCACACTGTTAAACGAAGTAGGAACAACAACGATAGGAGTATGCTTGTCTTCGCTTCTAAATTTTTCTACAAACTCAAATATCTCACTTGGATCTTTTTGACGAGAGTGTATCATAAGTCCGTCTGCACCAGCCTCCACATATGCAAATGCCCTTTTTAGTGCATCGTCCATACCTGCTTCAAGTATAAGGCTTTCTATTCTGGCTATGATCATGAACTCTTTGGTCACTTGGGCATGTTTTCCAACCTGGATTTTACGACAAAAGTTTTCTATACTATCTTGAGTTTGTTTCACTTCATTTCCAAACAAAGAGTTTTTCTTCAGTCCAGTTTTGTCTTCTATAACCACAGCACTTACACCCGTTCTCTCGAGGCTTCTGACCGTAAACTCAAAATGTTCCGGTTTCCCGCCCGTATCGGCATCATATATCATCGGCTTTGTGGTAACTTCAAAAATTTCGTTTATTGTGGTCAATCTCGCTGTTGTATCCACCGCCTCGATATCCGGTTTCCCTTTGGATGTGGAGTCTGTAAGAGAGCTTGACCACATACCGTCAAAAGTAACAACTTCACCATTTTCCACTGTTTCACTTGCATTTTCAGCGATCAGCCCACTCAATGCATTGTGTACTTCAAGTATTTTTACAACCGGCTTTGCCGCTATGAGTTTTCTAAGTCTCGCCTGTCTTGCATTGGTTGTAATGCCTAATTTTGTCATCTGCTCTTTGATTTGTATTTCATTGATATCCGAACTATACGGTATTTCGACAAGCTTTCCACCCCATCCTTTCAAAAGCTCGATAACCTCTTCTCTGTATTTTCTTTGATGGTTGTCTTTCCAATCGTCACCATGTACCACAAAATCCGGTTTTAATCGTAAAAGATTTTCTTTATAACTCGCACTTGTTTGAGGTATGATTTCTCTCACCATCGAAAGATTCTCTAGTACCATTTTTCTTTTTTCATAATCAAGATACGGTATATCATTCAACTCGCCACAAGCTTTGAGTGTCAGCAAACCGACTGTAACATCACCTAGTTTTGCGGCCTCTTTCAATACATTGATATGTCCTGCATGAAGTAGATCCGCTATGAGGCTTACGTATACTTTTTTCACTTTTTCTCCCTTATGGCATACACAAAATTTTCATTCGTATATTTTTTGCCATATATATTAAACATTTTACCCAACTCTCGCTTTTGAAATTCTCCACTTTTTGACCATAAAACTTCGATAATTTCATCTTTTTCAAAGCTCATATATTTTATTTCTCCACTAAAATCAAACTTGATTAATTTCGCCTTGTTGATAAATTTAGTCATAGTCATAAATGCTTCAAATGCCGGATATTTTCTTCCATTCCTCTCGTCGACAAGCCCATATCCAGCTGCCACTAATTGATGCCAGTAAACCTTGTTTATCATGCCGGTTGAGAGAGCCATAAGATAATACTGAACCATATAAAGGGAATAATCC
>CAYUEN010000015.1:0-45830 GCA_964443745.1 uncultured Campylobacterales bacterium
GCGCATCGCAAAGTGCTCCTGTGTACGGGGGATCTTGGATTTTCAGCCGCCAAAACGATCGACCTGGAGGTGTGGCTGCCGGGCCAAAACCGCTTCCGCGAAATCAGCTCGATCTCCAACACGCGCGATTTCCAGGCCAGACGCGCGAAAATCCGCTTTCGCGACGAAAAGAAAAACCGGCTCGTACACACCCTCAACGGCTCTTCGCTCGCGGTGGGACGGTGCCTGATCGCGATCATGGAAAACTACCAGCGCGAAGACGGCTCGATCGGGATCCCGGAGGTCCTGACGCCCTATATGAGATGAGAGGATAAAAGATGGCGGATGACGAGATCGTCATACTCGACGAAGAGGATCTGGAGGAGTCCGCCGGAGAGGGGCAACTGCTCGAAGAGGAGAGCGGTTCGTCGGAGAAGACTTCCTCGCGTCCGAAAAAGCTCCTCTATCTCGTCGTCGCGCTACTGGTAGTACTGATTTTTCTGGGGTCGGCGCTGGCATATCTGTACTACCAGAAAAAAGTACGCGAACGACTCGCGAAAACGGATGTCAACACTTCACAAATCATCGAAAAACTGAGAGAACGCCCCAAAGCCGGCGCGGAAAAACGCAGCAAAGTACAGAAGCTGCTGCAGGAAGCGAAAAAACTCTACGAAGAAGGCAAATCCAAAGAGGCGCTCGCCATCTACCGCGAAATCGCACACTACAACAAAGCGCTCTCCTTTTACAACATCGGTGTCGCCAACCTCAAGGAACACCGTTTCGAAAAGGCGATCGAAGCCTTCAGCCAAGCGATGCAGAGCGACCGGCTCAAATGCGAAAGCGCGCTCAACTCCGCGATCGCCGCCTATGCACTGAATGACCGTAAACGGTTTCGGAGATTTCTCGATATCGCGTGGAAATACCTCCCTCTCAAATACAACACTCCCCTCTACAGCTACCTGCGCGCACTGATACACTACTATCGTAACGAATATCCCGAAACACTGCTGACGCTCAACCACCCCACTTCCGACTACTATGCGACGCGACGTAGGCTCATCTTGGCCAAACTCTACGCCGCCCTACAAAACGACAAAGCCGCGATAGACGTACTCGAGGAACTTCCGGAGGAGCAAAACGCCTTGGCGCTGGGGCTGCTGCACGCGCGAACGGGAGAGTACGACGTCGCCGCCAAACACCTCAGCACCGCTCTCAAAGGGCCGCAAAGCGAAAAAGCCGCGATGGCGCTGACACTGGTGAATATGAAACAGGGGCTTTTCGAAGACGCCTCCACCAACTTGAAAAACCTGCTCAAATCCGCCAAAACCGACCCCGCCACCCTCTATCCGATCCGGGCCCATCTAAGAGAAGCGCTTTTCGATCCCGTGGTCGCGCAGCGTGAGTTCGCCAGTCGGCTCTTTTCCGATCCGCAGACGCGCTACGGGCTTCTCTTTTACTACGCCCCCTACAGACTCTTCGATGCGGGCCAGACACTCGACCAGATCAAAAAAGGCGCGCGTCAGCTCACCATCGACGAAACCACCCCCGCGATGCAAAATCTGCAAAGAGGCGAAAAGATCTCCCGTATCAACCTCGCGATCACCGAAGCGATCGAAAAAGCGAACGCTCACAGACTCTACGAAGCCAACGAAATCTTCAAAAAGCACCTCTCCCTCTTTCCCCACCACTCGGTGCTCCATTACGATCTAGCACTCAGTTATGCCCGGCTTTTCGACTTCGCGGCCGCTTTCAAACACTTCCAGAAGAGTTACGCCCTCGATCCCAACAACCATATGGCGGCGGTTTTCACTCTCTATTGCGCGAAGCTGCTACACAAAGAGCTGCCGGAAAAATTCGTCGAGAGGCTCAAAACGGATATCTTCTCGCGTCCTCCTTCCCATCTGCAAAAACGGCTGGGTGCGATGCTGAAGGTCGCGGACGAAGATGTGGAAATCTCTCTCAACGAGGTGGCCAAGGCCCCGCAAAGCGACGATTTCGACAGGGTACTCGCCCTGCTGATCGCACAGAAGGAGAAAAATGCCGCCGACTATTTCGCGATGGCACGCCACCTCTACCGCGAACATCCCGAAAGTATCCTCGCGAACATCCTCTATCTCGACGCCAAATACGGCAAAGAGGATATCAAGACCTACGCCCACCGGATCCAGCAGACATTTACCACGAAAAAGCTCGATTTCACCCCCCTCTTCTACGGTGGCGCGGTGGTGCGAGAACTCTTCGTGAACATCCTCAACATCGCCGGAATCACCCGCTACGGCAAAAAGCTCCTGCAAAAGCGGATGCAGACGACCGACTACCATCCGGTGGCCGCACTCCAGACACTCGCCTATCTGGATATATACACACGCGATTTCGAAGAGGCGTACCAGACCTACAACACCCTCATCGACAGCTACAAACAATCCGACACCCATACGCTCTTTCTCGCCTCCGTCGCCTCGATCGGATCCGGCCACAACGCCAACGCGATCGCGCTGATGGAGCTGGCCAAACTGACCGAACCCTCCAATATGGAAAGCCGGTTCGCACTGGGGATCCTCTATCATGAAGCGAAAAACCTCGAGGCCGCCGCGATCCAGTATCACAAAATCGGAAACAGCGGCTTCAAATCCCACTTTTTCGACTACTCTTTGGTACCTTGAACCCTCCCGTCAAAGCCTTAAGGCAGCATGAACCCTGCTAGATAGTGTGAAAAATAATTTTTATTTTGCAAGATTTTTGTTACTATCTTGTATCAATCGTAACCTTCCCAAGGAGATCTCATGACAAGACGTCAGTGGATGTGGCTCTGGATATGGCTCTTGCTTTTTTTTATCGTGTTTTGCGTATGGCTGAAGCTCCAGTCGATACAGCCGCAGACACAGCCACGACCGCAGACACAAGCGCAAACCGCCACAGCTCCGGCGGCAGCTGTAGCACCGCTTCATGAAAAGGAGACGACTCCACCCCCTGCGCCGACGCCGGCACCGCCCGCCAAAATGGACGAATCTTTCCAAATCGCCAAAAAGGGCGAACATGTGACGATCTCCGGCCACTTCAGTTCCGAAGAGGTGGTCAGGAAGCTGGTCGCCACACTCGAAAAAGAGAACAAAAGCATCGAGCGAGGCGAGATCGTGATCGACGCCAATCTCTCCCACAAACCGTGGGATGCGGCGTTTGCGGAGCTGAGCGAACCTTTTTCCAGATCTTTTACGGAGGGGACGATCCGCTATCATGACGCGACACTGAAAATCGAGGGGACAGCCCGGCGCAAAAGTGCGAAAGCGCTGGTGGAGATCTCTCTGGAGAAGTTGAAAAAGGCGGGAATCTCGGTCGAAGAGGAAGTCGAAGTCCAAACACCCAAAAAGATCACCCCGCCCAAACCGGTCGACCATATGGCGCAGCGCAAAAAGATGCAGCAGGAACTCGACGCGCTGCTGCGAACGAAGAGGGTCACCTTCGTCACCGGCAAATCGAGACTCGACGCCTCCGGGAAAAGAGTGCTCGACGAAGTGGCACGAATCCTGAAAAGATATCCGGATATCGCGATCGAGATCGGCGGCCATACCGATTCGGACGGCGATGCGAAAATGAATCTGGTCCTCAGTCGCAAGCGAGCACAGAGCGTGAAGAGGTACCTCGTCCAAAAAGGAATCCAACCCAAGCGGCTCAAAGCGGTGGGATACGGTGAAAGCAGGCCTCTGGTCAAAAACGACACCCCCAGACACAAACAGATGAACCGTCGTGTCGAATTCAAAATCATAGGAGAGAAGTAATGTTGGAACTGGCAATGCAAATGGTATTGTGTCTCTTGATCGCCGCCATTCTGGGCGGTATCATCGGGTTTTTGCTCGGACGCATCGGCAAGTGCGAAGAGCGCTCTTCCGAGCTCAAAGAGGAGGATCTGAGCGCATACGCCAAATCCCAACCGGCCGCGCCCGTCGTCCAGAAGGCGGTCTCCACCCCCGAACCGAAAGAGCAAGAGGAGCAGTCTGCGAAGAAGAAACACCCCGGTATCAAGCCTCTTAGCCTCGACGCTCCCCGAAACGGCATCCCCGACGACCTCAAGGAGATCAGCGGTATCGGTCTGAAGATCGAAGAGGCGCTCAACAGTCTGGGCATCTACCATTTCGATCAGATCGCCAACTGGACACAGGACAATATCAGCTGGATCGACGACTACCTCGCTTTCAAAGGGCGAGTCAACAGGGAGGACTGGGTCTCCCAGGCCAAACTCCTCGCCGCGGGCGGTTCCACAGAATTCAGCCGAAAAGTGAAAAAAGGGGAGATCGACCGATACAACAAAGAGAAAAAATCGTAAAATATCATATTATGGTTCGCAGCGGGCTACGCGCCCGCATACCCCGTAGGATGCGAAGCGAATTTGCGGCCGATTCACCTCCCCCTCTCCGTTCGATTGTTTCATCTCTATCACAAAAGGAAAAAACTTGATCTGTATCTTCGACTGCGAAACGATTCCCGATACCGCTCTGATCGAAAAGACGTTCGGCCTGCAAGGCGAACCCGAAGCGATCTCGCTGGAAGCGATGGGGCTGCATGAAGCCAAAAGCGGAACCACTTTTCTGCCGCTGCCCTACCACCGGGTCGTGGCGATCTCCGCCGTGATCGCCAACAACTTCGGTGTCTTCGAAAAAGTCAGCTCCATCGGAGGCGAAAGCGAGGAGGAGATGATCGCGAACTTTTTGCAGTTCATCGATCGCAAAAACCCAAAACTCGTCAGTTTCAACGGCCGGAATTTCGATATGCCGATGCTGATGATCCGCGCGATGAAATACAACCTCTCCTGCCCCGCCTACTTCGAAAAAGAGAACCAGATGCTCAACAAAAGCAAATGGGACAACTACCGCTATCGCTACAGCGACCGTTTTCATGTCGACTTGATGGACCATATCGCGGAATTCGGTGCGGCGCGGGGACTCAACCTCGACACTCTTTGCGCTATGTTGGATCTGCCCGGAAAATACGACGTCAGCGGCGACCAGGTGATGTCGCTTTTCTACCGTGAGGAGTTGGAGAAAATTCGCGAATATTGCGAAAGCGACGTTTTGAACACCTACTGGCTCTATCTCAAATACGAGCTGCTGAAAGGCAATATGTTGTTGGAAGACTATTTACAAAATTTGGATATCATGCGCGGGAAACTGGGAAAACAGAAATCCTACACGGCTGTTTTCACCGAACATATCGAAAAAGAGATAGGACGCTATGATCGCAATCGTTGATTACAATATGGGAAATCTCCGCAGTGTCGCCAACGCCCTTGAGAAGATCGGAGCCGGAGCGGAAATCGTGAAGGAGAGCGAGCGAATCGCCGACTACGACAAGCTGATACTACCCGGTGTGGGGGCGTTCGGGGATGCGATGGCGCACCTGCGCGCTTCGGGGATGGACGAAGCGATCAAGGCGTTCGCCGAAAGCGGCAAACCGATGCTGGGAATCTGCCTGGGTATGCAACTGCTGCTCGAATCGAGCGAGGAGTTCGGTTTTCATGAAGGGCTGGGGCTGATTCCCGGAAGCGTGAAGCGTTTCGAGCGGGAGAGGTTCGAAACACCCCACAAAATACCGCAGATGGGGTGGAACGAACTCTTCGTCACGAAAGAGACGCCGCTGTTTTCAGGATTGCCGGCGGCATTTTATCTCTATTTCGTACACAGCTATCATGCCGATACGGACGACCGCTTTATCGTCGGGAAGACGATCTACGGGTATGAATTTCCCAGCGCGATACAAAAAGAGAATATCTACGGATTGCAACCGCATCCCGAAAAATCACACAAAAACGGACTCGCGATCCTCAAAAACTTCACGGAGCTGACATGATGGATATCCTACCGGCGATAGATCTCAAAGACGGCAAAGCGGTACGCCTCACGAAAGGGCTGATGCAAAGCGCCAAAATCTACAGCGACGAGCCGTGGCAACTGGCCAAACGTTTCGAGGAGATGGGCGCAAAATGGCTTCATCTTGTCGATCTCAACGGCGCGTTCGCGGGTGAGCCGAAAAATCTGGAACAGATTAAAAAAATTCGGCGAATGTGCGATATAGAGATAGAACTTGGCGGGGGGATCCGAGACGAAGAGACGATCAGACGGTATGTCGATATCGGAATCGATCGGATCATCCTGGGTTCGGTGGCGCTTAAAAACGCCGATTTCGTCAAAGAGGTGAGCGAAAAATACCGTATCGCCGTCGGTATCGACGCGATCGACGGATATGTCGCCGTCGAAGGGTGGGCGGAGAAGTCGACGATGAAAGCGACCGATCTGGCCCGGAAATTCGCCGACGCGGGTGTAGAGGCGATCATCTGCACCGATGTGGGCAGAGACGGGACACTCGGCGGCGTCAATGTCGATTTCACCCTACAGATCGCCAGAGCCGGCGGCCTGGACACGATAGCCAGCGGGGGTGTGAGGGATATCCGGGATATCGCCGCACTCAAAGAGACGGGTGAAATCGCCGGCGTAATCGTCGGAAAAGCCTTTTACGAAGGTACCCTCGATCTTGAAGAAGCCTTCAGGATCGCAGCAGAGTGATAGAAAAAAGCAGTCAATAAAGGAAGAGAATGAAGTTTTTAGTGGTAGACGACAGTTCGACAATGAGAAGAATCATCAAAAATACACTGGGGAGGCTGGGGCACAAAGATATCCTGGAAGCCGAAGACGGCGCGCAGGCGTGGAAAATCCTCAGTGAAAACCCCGATATCAATATCCTGGTCACCGACTGGAACATGCCGGAGATGAACGGACTCGAACTGGTCAAAAAGGTGCGCGCCGACTCCAAATACGAAGATATGCCGATCATCATGGTCACGACCGAAGGCGGAAAGGCGGAGGTGATCACCGCACTCAAAGCGGGTGTGAACAACTACATCGTCAAACCCTTCACACCACAGGTACTCCAGGAAAAACTGGAAGCGGTTCTCTGATCCTCCTGTATGCAGAACCACTATTATGAACTGACCGTCACCCCCGATTCCCATCCCGAAATTTTCGAAGAGCTGCTGCTGGAGCTGACCCAAAACGCGATAGAGGAGCGCTCCGGCAGCCTCATCGCACGCTCCGAAACCCCTCTTGACGATATTCGCTGGGCGGTCGAGACCTTCGCCCAAAAAGCCGCAATACCCGTCAAAACCGTCATAATAAAGAGAGAGAACGTCGACTGGATAGAGCGATACAAACATTCGATCCGTCCGATCGAAGTGGGCACCTTCTATGTCCGCCCCGAGTGGGAAAAACCAAAATCAGGCAAAACCGATATCATCATCAATCCCGCCCTCGCCTTCGGCTCGGGCCATCACGAGACGACTTACAGCTGTCTGAGGGCGATCGCGAAGTTTGTGAAAAAAGGGGATCGGGTACTGGATGTGGGATGCGGCAGCGGCATCCTCTCGATCGCCGCCGCCAAGCTAGGGGCGATCGTCGATCTGTGCGATACCGACGAGATCGCGATCGAAAGTGCGAAAGAGAATTTCAAACTCAACAAAACATCCTTTCGTGAAAGCTGGATCGGCTCCGCCGCGGATGCGAAGCGAACCTACGACATCGTGATCGCCAATATCATCGCGGACGTAATCCTGATGATCCGGCGCGATCTGCAAAAAGCGGTCAAACCGGGCGGACTTCTGATCCTGTCAGGGATAATTGATAAATATTTTACTAAAATCGAAGAGAAATTCAGCGATTACGAAACCGTTGAAAATATCAAAAGAGAGGAGTGGCACACCTTCGTGCTGAGAAAGAGATAAATGTCACAAAAAAAAGACAACAAAAACAACAATTTTTTCAATCAAAACCCCCTGATCATCTTCGCCATCTTCTCGGTCGTCATCATTCTGCTCTTCAAGAGTCTGGTGGAACCCACAGGCGGCAATATGGGCGAAAGCGGTATGAGCGGAGGCGCATTTACGTCACAACCGACCAAAACGGCCAACATCAACTACTACGAACTCAAACAGCTCATCAAGCAAAACAAGATCAACTACGTCGCGATTGGCCAGAGTATGATCAAGGCGGTCTCCGAAGAGGGAGGCGTGAAAACGATCTACTACGTCAAGAAAGTCGGGCAGGACAATACGCTGATCCCCCTTCTGGACGAACACAAAATCCCCTACGGCGGATACAGCGAAACCAACTGGTTTACGGAAATCCTCTTTTCATGGGTGATTCCTATTTTCATCTTCTTCGGTATCTGGATCCTGCTCACCAGCCGGATGCAAAAGAGTATGGGCGGCGGCATTCTCGGAATGGGAAGCGCCAAGAAACTCGTCAATTCCGAAAAACCGAAAGTCAAATTCGACGACGTCGCCGGTGTGGAGGAGGCGAAGGAGGAGGTGAAAGAGATCGTCGACTTCCTCAAATATCCCGAACGCTACATCAGGCTGGGTGCGAAGATCCCCAAAGGCGTCCTGCTCGTGGGCCCTCCGGGGACCGGTAAGACGCTTCTGGCCAAAGCGGTCGCGGGAGAGGCGGACGTACCTTTCTTCTCGGTCTCCGGTTCGAGCTTCATCGAGATGTTCGTGGGTGTGGGCGCGAGCCGCGTGAGAGATCTGTTCGAAAACGCGAAAAAAGAGGCTCCCTCGATCATCTTCATCGACGAAATCGACGCGATCGGAAAAAGCCGTGCCGCCAGCGGCATGGTGGGAGGAAACGACGAGCGCGAACAGACGCTGAACCAGCTTTTGGCGGAGATGGATGGATTTAGCTCCGATCAGTCGCCGGTCATCGTATTGGCGGCCACAAACCGCCCCGAAGTCCTCGACCCCGCCCTCCTAAGACCCGGCCGATTCGACAGACAGGTACTCGTGGACAAACCCGACTTCCAGGGTCGTGTGCAGATTTTGAAGGTGCATGTCGAGAAGATCAAGATGGCCGACGATGTCGATCTCGAAGAGATCGCAAGACTCACGGCGGGTCTGGCCGGAGCGGATCTGGCCAACATCGTCAACGAAGCGGCGCTGCTGGCGGGACGTGCCAACAAAGAGTATGTGGAACAGAAGGATTTTCTCGAAGCGGTCGAACGCGCGATAGCCGGACTGGAGAAGAAAAGCCGCCGCATCAATCCAAAAGAGAAGAAGATCGTCGCCTACCATGAGAGCGGACATGCTTTGATCGCGGAGACGACACCGGGAGCCAAAAAGGTCTCCAAAGTCTCGATCGTCCCAAGAGGTCTCGCTGCGCTTGGCTATACGCTAAACAAACCCGAAGAGAACAAATACATGATGCAAAAGCATGAATTGATCGCCGAAGTGGACGTGCTGTTGGGCGGTCGGGCGGCCGAAGAAGTCTTTTTGGGTGAGATCTCCACGGGTGCTGGCAACGACCTCGAGCGCGCGACCGACATCGTCAAAAGCATGGTCGGACTCTACGGTATGAGTGACGTCGCGGGCTTGATGGTACTGGAAAAGCAGCGCAACATGTTCATCGGAGGCGGCACCGTCGCCAAAGAGTACAGCGAAAAGATGGCCGAAGAGGTCGATATGTTCGTCAAGCAGCTATTGGACGAACGCTACAAACACGTCAAAGCGAGACTCGAAGAATATCGCGGCGCGATCGAAAAGATGGTCGAAGCGCTCTTCAAAACGGAGACGATAGAGGGCAAGCAGGTCGTCGAAATCATCCGCGAATACGAAAAAGAACACGGTATGAAAAGTAAACTCGCCGACCATGAAGAGGAGGACGACGATATCCGAGAAGCCAAAGCCAAGCGTGAAGAGCGCAAGGAGAGCGAAGAGGAGTCTTCTTCCGAAAGCAAAGAGGATAGAAAGAGCGAGGAGTGATCCTCCTCTTTTCTGTCGGCAACGGCTGAAAATAGTTTATATTCGCTGCGAAAAAGTTCAAGAGATTTCATTTTGATGTTACTTTTCGTAACACTTTCAAAAAAATTCCCCAAAGACCCCAAAATCTAAAAAACAAATATATTTAATCTTTTCATGTAAATTTCAATATATTGAATTTTAAATAATTTTACTACTTTTTTTTCATAAGTTTGGATATAGAAACACAAGCCTTCACCTGTTATATTTCCACTATGAAAATGAAAAACAAATATATCATCAGAGCCAGAATATCGGAAGCGAAATTCAGACAGATCGTCAAACTCTACGCATTCGACATGCAGGCGAACCAGATAGCACAGCTGACCGGCATCAGCCGGAATTCGATCAACAGTTACCTCAAGGCGATGCGTATTAGGATCGCCGAATTTATGGAAGAGGAGGAGAGAAGAGAACAAAACGGGGTAAAGTTTGATCTGGACAACGACATGGAGGCGTTTTGGATTTTCACCAAAACACGACTTGCGAGATTTCGTGGACTCCCCCAGAGCAGCCGGAAACTCCATATCAAAGAATCCGAATTTCGTTATCGCCACCGCAACGACAACCTCTACTACATTCTGCTCAAAATATTCAGGGAAAGGCCTCTGAAACTCTCCTGACGTCGGGCACGGTCACGGCAAATTCTACATACCGTACCGTCTCTCAGCCCCAGCCCTAAACGGCCACAACACGTCCACCCAAGAGAGCCTTCGGTGGACGAATCTTGCATTAACCTTCTTTAACCTTCATTGACTATAATATCCTCAAAGAAGAAGGATAAAAAATGTCAGAAAATAATCAGATCGTCAAAATATTCGATACCACCCTTCGAGACGGCGAGCAGAGCCCCGGCGCTTCGATGAATATCGAAGAGAAGATCCAGATCGCTCTGCAACTGCAGAAACTCAACGTCGACATCATCGAAGCGGGTTTCGCGGCGGCGAGTCCGGGAGATTTCGAGGCGATCGAAAAGATCAGCGAAGTGATCACCACCTCGACCGTCTGTTCGCTCGCCAGAGCGCTCGAGAAGGATATCAGGGCCGCCGGAGAGGCGATCAAGAAAGCGCCGCTTCAGCGTATCCACACCTTTATCGCCACCAGCCCCATCCATATGGAGTACAAATTGCGCATGAAGCCGGACGAAGTGATCAAAAAAGCGGTCGAAGCGGTCACCTACGCCAAGAGTTTCACGCAGGATGTGGAGTTTAGCTGTGAAGATGCGGGACGCAGCGAAATGAGCTTTTTGAAAGAGATTCTGGATGCGGTGATCGAAGCGGGAGCGACGACGCTCAACATTCCCGATACGGTCGGCTACCGAATGCCCAGCGAAATGGGAGAGATGATCAGAGAGCTAAGTGCGTTCGTCGCCGGGCGTGCCGTCATCTCCGTCCACTGCCACAATGACCTGGGCCTGGCCGTCGCCAATTCGCTCGCTTCGATCGAAAACGGTGCCAGACAGGTGGAGTGTACGATCAACGGATTGGGCGAACGTGCGGGCAACGCGGCGATGGAGGAGATCGTAATGGCGCTGAAAACCAGAAGCGACTACTTCAAGGGGGTCGACACCCGCATCAACACGCGGGAGATCTACCCCTCCAGCAGACTGGTCGCCAATATCACCGGCATTATGCCCCAGCCCAACAAGGCGATCGTGGGAAAAAACGCCTTCGCGCACGAAAGCGGTATCCACCAAGACGGCGTGCTCAAACATCAGGAAACCTACGAAATCATGCGAGCCGAAGATATCGGACTGGAGAATATCGATACGATCGTACTGGGCAAGCACTCCGGACGTCACGCTTTCAAGGAGAAGATCGAAGCGCTCGGATACCACCTCAGCGAAGAGGAGCTCAACGAATCGTTCGAGCGTTTCAAGATACTGGCGGACAAGAAAAAAGAGATCTACGAAGACGATCTGCGTGCGATCGTCAGCGAGGAGATCGCGAAGATTCCGCAAATCTACACGCTGAAAAACCTGCAGCTGAACGACTGCATGGGAGGCGTTCCCAGCGCGGCGGTGACGATCGCCTTCAACGACGAAGAGCGAACGGACGCCGGAATCGGAAAGGGAACGATCGACGCGGTCTTCAAGACGATCGACAGAATCAGCGGTATCGAAGGATGGCTGAACGACTACAAGGTAAGCTCCGTCTCGCAGGGGAAAGACGCCCTGGCGAAGGTGACGGTCAAGGTGGTTTTCGACGATACCAGACCGGCCGTCATCGGCCACGGTTTGAGTATCGATACGATGATCGCGAGCGCAAAAGCCTATATCAACGCGCTGAATTCCTTCTTGTACATGAAGGAGCGGATGCGCCAAAAGGGAGATACGGAGGGAATCTGATCCCTCCTTTTTTCAGACTACGGGCTCCTTCAGTTTGTGCCCCAGAATGTAGTAGGTATCTTTTCCTTCCACTTTTTTGAGTGTCACTTTGTATTTCTCTCCCCACTTTTCGATCTTATTTCTCACCTCTTCGCGTTCTTCTTCGCTTTTGGCTTCGTTTTTGATCTTGAAATAGTCTTCGCTGTTGGAGATCGCGACGAAGGAGTCATGCAGTTTCAACGCATCGTTGAGTTGGATCATATGTTTTTTGATATGGGCGATTCCAGGAGTGTTTTCGAGTACTTTTTCGATCTTTCTCATGGTACCGTTGGTCACCGTATATCCCAGCTGCTTCAGCAACGCTTCTTCGGACAACAAATCCATAAACCCTCCTTAAATAAACACACTACTGATTCTATCAAATAATTCTTTAAATAAAAACTAAAAAAATAGAGTATATTATATTTTTTCCAGCTGAATTTTCACTTCCTGATACACCGCGGAGTCTCCCTCGTTGCTCAAAAGGCTCGGCGTCAGCAGATTTACCCCCGGCGTGCCCGAATAGATCAGGATCGTGTCGTCTCTGAGATCTTCGCAGATTTTCACGCAAAACTCGGCCGATCCCCACGGTGAAACCAGCCGAACGTAGCTTCCCTCTTCGATACCGGCGCTTTTTGGAAGCCTGGCGCATCGCTCGCGTGCGAACTGGCTGTTGAGGGAGTGGCGGTGCTTGGGGGTGATGAGAAAATACCCCTCCTCTTCCTGCCAGGGATCATCGAGCGTATCGAGGAACACAAACGCCTCTTCGTCGGTATAAAACCCCTCTTCATAGGGAATCTCTTCGTAACTGCGGCTGATGAGCCGCCCCTTTCGGGTGGTGGTGTTGCTCGCGATGATTCGGTCGATATACTCCCGCTCGCTCGAAAGCTCCCCGTAACCAAAACGACGAAAGAGACGTTCAGTTAGCTCGTATTCCGAAATACCCACCTCGCTTTCAAGGAGTCTTGGCATATCCTCGACGTATTCATGCCCATAGGAGAGGCGAATATCCTCCTTTTCGAGAAAGTGTTTCGCCGGGATCACCAGATCGGCCAGTTCGGAGGTTTCGTTTTCGTAGAGTCCGAAATAGACGCTAAAGTCGCATCTTTTCAGCCCCTCTATCACGCGGCCGCTATCGGGCAGTTGCGCTGCGGGATTGGCTCCCTGGATGAAAACGAAATCAAACGCGCCGAAATCGACCGTAGGTTTGGGAATGCGTCCGACTTTTCCCGGATCGAACGGATCCGCAAATCCCAATCCGCTCTCTCCCAGATAGCTCACTCCGCATCCCTCCTTGCCGAAAAGCCCCAGCATCGCGGCAAAAGAGTCGATCGCCCGCAACACCGCATCCCCGATCGTATACTTCTGTACTCCCACGCCGACGAGAAATACCGTCTTTTGGTTTTCGATCAACGCAAGCGCGGTCATGATCTCGTCTATGGGCGCATCCACCAGCGCCATCAGCTTTTTCATACCGTAACTTCTCGCGAAGTCGATGAAGTAGTCGAAATCTTCCGTACGCTCTTTGATATAGGCTTCGTCCTCCATCTGCTCGATATACGCGAAACGGATGAAAAGCAGGGCGAGATAGATGTCGCTTCTGGGTTTGAGCTGAATATGGATATGAGCCCTCTTGGCGATTTCGGTTTTGACCGGATCGATGACGATGAGAATCTTGTCCTTGATGTACTCCCACAGATGGGAATTGGTGACGGTGAGGTTGCGCCCCCAGACGACCACCACTTCGCTTTTCGCGATCTGTTCGGGCGGAACGAGCAGATTTTTGCCTCTTCCTTCCACGATACCGGCCGCACCCGCTCCGTCACAGAGCGATCCTTTGGTGAAAGTGGCTCCGAAGCGGCCGAAAAAGAGCTGGGTGATATCCTGCATCTTGCCGAAATTGCCGCTCCCTTTGAAAAAGAGCGCCTTGGCGGGATCGCAGGTTTCAAGATGCTGTACGATAATGTCCAGCGCCTCCTCCATCGTGATCGGATCTCCCCTGAATGTGGGCGTCGTGATTCTGGGCGTCTTGAGAAAGGCGTTGAGATTGGGGCAGAGCGCACCCTGTGTGATCGGATGTTCCCGCTCTCCCATGAGCTTGCCGTTTTCATATATCACCGAACAGGCATCGTAACAATCCAGCGGACATGCGCTCTTTTTCATCTCCCCGCTCCCTTAATGTTGAAGTGGTACAATTATAACATGAAAATCACAATCGTCGGCACCGGAGGCGTGGGCGGCTATCTGGGCGCCAAACTCCTCAAAGCCCACCCCGACCTCACCCTCACCTGTATAGCCAGAGGAGAGAATCTGGAAGCGATCTCCCAAAAGGGGCTCGCCGTCGTAGAAGACGACGACCGCTTCGTCGTCCGCCCCGCCTATGCGACGAAGGATCTCGCATCCGTTCCTCCGCAGGATCTGATTCTTTTTTGCACCAAAAGTTACGATCTTGGAAAAAGCGCACGCCAACTTGGCGGCGCGATCACGAAGGATACGATTCTGCTGCCGCTACTCAACGGTGTCGATCACGACCTCACCCTCGCCGCCCTGTATCCTCACGCCCATACGCTCAACGGCTGCGTCTACATCCTCTCCGAGCTCCAAAAGCCGGGTGTCGTGCGCAAGAGAGGAGCGTTTTTCTATATGGTGATCGGTGACAGAAGAGGCGAAAACGACACCGTCGTCCGACTGGCAAACCTTTTCAACGAAGCGGGTCTGAAGACAAAGCCGAGCGATCGCATCGTCTATGAAACTTGGAAAAAATACCTCTTCATCGGCGCGTTCGCGACGATTACCTCCTACTACGACAAGAGTATCGGTCAGATCATGGAAGAAAAACCCCAAGAGGCGCGAAAGCTGCTCGATGAGATCGTGGCCGTCGCGAACGCGAAAGGGATCCCGCTGGATGAAGAGGAGATCCAAAAGGCGCTCAAACAGGCCCGAAACGTCCCTTTCGACTCTCAAACGTCGATGCAAAGAGATTTTGGAGCCAGCAAACCCACGGAACTCGAATCCCTAAGCGGCTATATCGTACACGAGGGCGAAAAGCTGAACGAAGAGGTGCCGTTGATGAAGCGGTTTTACGAGTCGTTGAAACGGAAAAATCTCCCCGCTCTTGAGAGATAATTACGATATCATCATTCTCGGAGCCGGAATAGCGGGCCTTATGAGCGGGTGGTTCCTGCAAGAAGCCGGATTGCGTACGCTGGTGGTGGAGAGAAAAGAGATCTGCGGCGGCGGGTCGAAAGCCGCCGGCGCCTTTCTCTCTCCCAAAATTTCCAAACCGAGTCCCTACAAAAGCTATCTCAACGACGCCTTCGGTTATGCCGTCAATTTCTACGACCGACACTTTCCGGATCTCTTCAACCGTTGCGGGTTGTTGAAATTTCCGGTGGACGAACAAGACAGGATCCGATGCGAACGCTACGAACCCCATATCGATCTGCGGTGGCGAAAGGAGCGGGGCGGATACCTCTTCGAAGATGCGGGATTGATCGATCCGGCGAAACTCTGCGAGCGACTCGCACGAAAGCCGACATCGATCATCCGCATAGAAGATGGCGTACCGTTTTTCAAAGAGGGGCTCTGGCACCTGGGAGAGTATCGCGCACCCCGTCTTCTGCTGGCTACCGGAAGCGACGAATTGCCGATACCCCTGCCCTACTTGCCGATCAAACGTTTCGGCGGATATCGCTATGATCTGCGTTTTGCGACGATGCAAAAGCATAAGCACACTCTTTTTAAAAGATGCTCCGTCTCTCCCTTGTGGATGGGGCGCGTGGTCGTGGGGGCCACTTTTCAAAGAGGGTTGAATCCGGCGGAACTTCGGGAGAGTGCGCGGGTGGACGGTGCAAAATTGCTCGATTGCGCGAAGGAGATCGTGCAGATGGAGGCGGTGGAGATCTTGGGATACGAATGGGGATATAGGGCAGCGAGTTTCGATCTCTTTCCGTTCGTGGGCGAGGCGATCGATCACAAGGCCACTCTCGCCCGCTATCCTTCTCTCGCCACGGGAGCGAAGATTCCGCAGGAACGCTTTTTGAGATATCCGGGTTTGTATATCCATACCGCGCTCGGTTCGAGGGGATTCGTATTCGCCCCCTACAACGCGAAACTGCTGCGGGATCTGATCGTCTCCCAAAAGAAAATACCGGAGCGCCTTTCGCCCGCGAGGCGATTTTTAAAATGGAGCCGAAAAATCAAAACGGCTCGATCTCGACCCGGTTGCCTCTGATTCTTTTGATCTTCACCCGCTGTCCTTCCGAAAGAACCAAATCACCCGGATAGGGATCCCAATAGGTCCCTTTATAGAGGATACGCCCCTCTTTCACGACCCCCTCGCCCCCTTCGTTCAAAAAGACATCTTCGTGCTCGGGACTCTTCTTGAAAAGCAGCTTCTTGGCCTTCTCCTTGAAAAGCAGCAGCAACACCACCGCCAACACCGCCCCCAGCGCGAGCTGCGAATAGGCGCTGCCAAACGGATAGAAAAGCGTCAGGATGCCGACGATCACGAACGCGATCCCCAACCATATCAGATAAAACGAGAGAATCACCATCTCCAGTACGATCAGCGCGATCCCCAGCGCGACCAGAATCGCAACGCTCAACGCCTCCATCATGCCTCCTTTTTCGTCTGCGCTTCGGTTTTGGCGAGAAACGATTTGAGGATCGAGAGCGACCCGATCAGTTCGGTCGTCTCGAACGGGACGATCACTTTGTCCTT
The DNA here is from genome assembly GCA_964443745.1 of uncultured Campylobacterales bacterium. Lineage (GTDB taxonomy): Bacteria > Campylobacterota > Campylobacteria > Campylobacterales > QNZT01 > CAYUEN01. Next base: position 16,900 of record CAYUEN010000015.1, read on the forward strand.
GCTGGCGCTTCCTGCCAGGGAGTCGAAGGCTTTGATTCTGTCTTTGGCGAGCAAAAACTCCGACGCCATCGCATTTTCGGACATCGCTTCGTTGAGCAACTCCATCGCCTGCTTCTGCCCTTCGGCGATCCGCTCCTGTTCGTATTTTTTCGCATCGGCCATCCGTTCGATCGCTTCGGCCTTGAGGACTTCCCTGGCTTTGTAGGCTTCCGCCTCTTTGATCACCGCCTGTTTGTCGGCCTCGGCCTTGAGTTCGATCGCCCGTTTTTCTCTTTCGGCTTTCATCTGCATATTCATCGCCTCTTCGATCTCCTGCGGAACCGAAATCTCGCTGATTTCCACACGCATCACCTTGATTCCCCAGTTGGCTCCCGCCTGATCGAGCTCCGATTGGAGACGGGCGTTGAGACGGTCGCGATTGGAGAGGGTATCATCCAGTTGCATCGAGCCGATCTCTCCTCTGAGCGTCGTCATCGCGAGTGCCGAGATCGCCCGTTTGAAATCGACGACGTTGTAGGTGGCCATCTTCGCATCCACCACCGTCACGTAGACCATTCCGTCGATCAGTATGTTGACGTTGTCTTTGGTGATGACCGGCTGCTTGGGAATGTCGATGATCTGCTCCCGGGTCGTCAGGCGGTTGCGGACTTGATCGATAAAAGGTATGATGATATTGAATCCCCCTTTGAGTACCGTATGATATTTTCCCAGCCGTTCGATCACCCACAGATCCGATTGGGGAACGATCTTGACGGCGAAATAGACGAAAAGAATACCGAAGAGTATTAGTACGATGGGAAGGGAGGTGACGGTGAGGGTGGTTTCCATAAGATATACTCCTGTAGCGTTTGGAGTATTATCGGCTAATTTTACTTAAATTGTTTTGCGGGCCAAGACCCGCAAAACGGCTTTGACTTACTTGAAATCGGCGAAGGGGTTTTCGATTACCTTCTTTCTGGTCACGACATACGGCACGATCGCGGCATGTCTGGCTCTCTTGATCGCCTGTTCGACCATCTCCTGATGCTTTTTGCAGTTTCCGGTCAATCGTCTGGGCATGATTTTGTATCTCTCGGAGAGAGAGAATTTGTAACTGCTGGGATCTTTGTAGTCGAGAAAATCGACTTTCGCTTCGCAAAATCTGCAATATTTTTTGGAATATTTTCTTCTTTCTGCCATCTTCGTTTCCTTATCTTTTTCTTTCTATGGTTCTAAAACGGAATCTCGTCATCGTCGATGTCGATCTCCGGTATCTCGTTTTTCGGCTCGGGCGCAGGTTTGGGAGTCTGTGGCTGCTGATAGCCGCCTTGTGCGCTTTGTCCGCCGTATCCGCCGCTCTCACCCGCAGAGGCGCTTTTCGGATCGAGCATCTGCATATTGTCTACCGTGATAGAGTGTTTGCTGCGTTTGTTGCCATGCTGATCTTCCCACGTCTCGTAGCGAAGTCTACCCTCCAGCAACACCTTGGAACCCTTCTTCAGGTATTGGTTGGCGATCTCCGCGGTGCGGCCGAAAAAGGTGATGTCGATAAAACACGTCTCCTCTTTCTGCTCTCCGCTGCCGGATTTGAACCTTCTGGTCGTCGCGATGCCGCTGCTTCCGACGGCCGTACCGCTGGGCAGGTATCTTAGCTCGATATCCCGCGTCAGATTTCCTACCATGATCACTTTGTTGAACATTCTCTATCCCTTCGGTGGCGAATCACTCGCTCTTTGCTTCCTCCGCAGGAGCTTCACTCTTCTCCTCTTTTGCCGGAGCCTCCTCTTTTTTCGCCTTTTTTCCGGAAGCGAGTTTCTCCCAGTTGGCGATCTCTCTTTTGTTTTCGTATTTGACGTTCAGGAATCGGATCACCTCTTCGGTAAGTCTGAGATTTCTCAGGATTTCCGCGATCGCCGCAGGCTCGGCCTGGTAGTAGATCACGAAGTAGTGTCCACGCTCGAACTTCTGAATCTCGTACGCCAGTTTACGTACGCCCATATCGTCGATCGATTTTATCTGGCATCCGTTCTTCTCCATGATATCCTTGATAAAATCGAACTTCGCTTTGACCTCCTCTTCGGTCAATGTCGGCTTGAGTACGAAAAGTAACTCGTAATGTCTCATTGTTTCTCCTTGTGGTTTTGACAGCTTTTGCGACGCAAAAGCAAGGAATCTATAGAATCTGGTCGATAGATTACGCGCGGATTGTACTACAAATAAGTTTGAAGTTTTATTAAAGCGGAAAAGAGGTAGCTGTTTTTATCGATATTCACCCCTTTTTTGAGCGTATACTCCGCCTCCAGCAGCGCCTCCAGCACTCTTTGGAAGGTGGCGAGATTGAGTTTTATCGCCTGCGCGGCGCGCTCTTTGGCGAGATTGGGCGGCAGAGGATAGCCCAGAATCTCCTGGGCGTCGAAACGTCCGTGCACCTTGATATAGCTGTGAAAGAGAAAAAGCTGGGTGATGTAGGTCTGCAGGGCGCCGACGATCCTGATCTCGTCCGTAGCGCCGCTCTCCAACAATCTGGCCAACTCCTCCCGGATATCCTCTTTCGCCAGCAGATGGCGGATGAAGCGGTCCATCGAAATTTCGCCCATTCCGTAGACATGGGTGTCGATATCGGCGGCGTTGATTCGTCGTCCTACCAACAAGAGCTTCTCCAGTTCGTTCATACTCAGCGAGAGATCTTCGTTTTGGACCAGAAGAAGGTGTTGGAGCGCATAAGGTTCGATCTCAAGACCAATCTCGTTCGCACGCTGCCGAAGATACTGCACCGCTTCACGTAGATTGGGTTTGAAAAAACGGACGAAATCGGCATCTTTCTTTTTCGAAAAGGAGCGGGAGAGATCCTTGCCCGTCTGATCGGTGCCGGCAAAAGCGAAAAGAAAGAAACTCGTGGGGTTTTTCCGGCAGAGTTCCACGAAAGTGTCGAGCTCCTTTTTGGGGAGCTTTTTGTCATGGCGAATGAGGAGAATGTTGCGATCTCCGAAAAGCGAGGGTTGGGAGATGAAATTTTTCGCACTCTCGTAGTCGTATTCGTCGAAATAGAAAGAGAGTAGATTCTCTTCTCCTCCCAGCCTTTGGAGCAACACCCCCGTATAGTGATCCACGAACCACGGCTCTCCGTAGAGCAGTATCGAGGAGGGGAGCGTCTGCGAAGAGAGCATCCTGTCCAAATCGCGCTTATACATCGATTCCCTCGATCTGCGTGGCTTTACCGATGATTTTGGCGGTCGTGATGTGGGCTTCAAGCAGCTGGATTTTCACTTTTTGGAAAAGTTGTAACTCCTGGTCGATCAGGAAGATGCGCGCTCCGACAATCGGCGCTTTGGTAATCGCGACGGGCACCCGCTCGGCATCGGTGATCACCCCTTCGACCTCCTCTTGTAGGTGCGCCCGTGCCCATCTGGCGTATTTGCGATCCATAAAATCCCACGCCACCTTCGCCGCTTCACGCTCCAGTTCGCTGACACGGACCGCGACGATTTCGAGATTTTGCAGAATGTAGGAGACCAGTTTCTCTTCCTTCTTTTGCAGCGCTTTGAGCAGGCGGTGGACGATCAGATCGCTGTAGCGGCGGATCGGAGAGGTAAAATGGGTGTAAGTCTCGAATCCAAGCCCGAAATGGCCGATGTTTTCGGCGGCGTAACTCGCCTGCTTCTGCGCCCGTATGATCAGGGTATCCACCTCTTCGCGCATCCCCTTTTCGTCGGCTTTGGCTTGTAATCCCCGAATCAGCGGATAGATATCGTGGAGTGATTTTTCGTTGTAGATTCCCACGGCGGAAAGCTCATCGAGCAACGCTTCGATCCGCTCCTTAGAGGGCTGCTCATGGATACGGAAAAGCCCCTTCTCGAACCGTTTGGCCGCCGCTTTGTTCGCCAGTAACATCGCATCCTCGATCAAGGCGTGGGAGGGGGTCTCCGTCTCAATCGTCGTGGAGATCAGGTTTTGGTTTTCATCCAGCTTCATCCTCACTTCGGCCGAACGAAATTCGCACCCGCTCTCGAGACGTTTTTTGCGAATTTTTCCCAACACCTTCGCCAACGGCAGCAAAAAGGAGAGAATCGTCTCGTCGGTCGCGTCCTTGTCGCTCGTATCGCCGGCGAGAAACCGATCGATCCGGTCGTAGGTATAGCGTCTTTTGGAGCGAATCACCGCTTCGAAAAGCTCCTCTTTCTTCACATCAAGCGTATCGGGATCGAGCGTGATCTTGAAGGTATAGGCCAAACGATCCTCCCGCGGTTTGAGCGAACAGATGTTTTCGCTCAGCGATCTGGGGAGCATCGGAATCGCTTTGTGGGGAAAGTAGATCGTAAATCCCCGGCTTCTGGCTTCTTCGTCCAGCGCGCTGTTTTCGCGTACATAGTGACTCACATCCGCGATCGCCACATACAGAGCGTACGCTTTCGTGTCGAAATAGATCGCATCGTCGAAATCCTTCGCATCGGGCGGATCGATCGTACAAAAAGGGAGCGCGGTCAAATCGAGGCGCTCGGGATGCTCCTCTTTTCTGACAAGGTCTCCGTACGCTTTGGCTTCCGAAAGCGCCTCTTTCGAAAAGGCCTCCTTTTTGTCGTAGATCGCGAGAGAAATCTTTTCGTCCACCTTCGGATCGTCCAGCACGCCCAGCACTTCCAGAATCCGGGAGGTGGTGGAGTCGATCTTGAGTACCGCATGTTCTGGAAGTTCGCGCAGCGCTTTTTGCGAAGCGGCCACGACGGTCGGCAACTCGGTCATAATATTGCGCGCGACGATCTTTCCGCCCTCTTTTGCAAGATAGACGACATAGGTCGAAAACGCCTTTTTCAATATCTGGACCACTTTGGCTTTCGCCCGCCCCCCGCGGGTGAAAATCCGTCTGGCCAATACGATATCGCCTTTGGTGGCGCCGTTGAGATCATCGGGTTCGATCAGCAGATCTTTGCGCCCTTCCGCTTCGAAACTCTCCAGATATCCCGTACCGCTTCCGCTCACATCGAGAATACCGACGCGGAATTTGCTATCGAGCCGCAGAAAATCCCCCCGCTCTTTCAGGGCTTTGAAACCCCGCAAAAGCCGCAGAACCTCTTCGTCCTGCCGGCTGATTTCGCTTTTTCTGATCCCCTCTACGAGTTTGCGGAGAAATGTTTTCAAACCGCCCTCTTCTAAAACGGTATCGCCGCGTCCGCCGCGTCACCCACGCCGGAGATGGTGTCGCCCACCGCATCGGGTGCGACCACGTTGACCGTCGCGCCGACCACTTTGAACGGCAGCGCCACGAGCGATCCCACGCCGCATCCGCCCAAAAAGAGCGCCAGAAGTGTCAGTAACGTTATCTTTTTCATAATTCGATCCTTTTTAAAATTTCTCTATTTTAACACAAAATTGTAAAATATGCTCACGACTCTTCGAAGGAGCCCGATGACGATCCACGAAAACGAAATCTTCAGCATCGAACATGAAAAGAGTGAAATACCCTGGCTGAAAATCTTCCCCAAAAAAAGCCGCAAAGAGTTGAGCGAATGCGATCCAAAAACCGAAGAGGCGGGGTTCTGAATGCGCCTCTTTCTCGCGACGTTCGCCACGATTCCCGAATACGCACTGCTACAAAGACGTTTCTCCGACTCCCTGGAGGGCAAATGGGTCGAGTCCGAAAACCTCCACTACACACTCCGATTTTTCGGAGAGCAGCAGGAGATCGAACCGATCATCGGAAAGCTCCGTCAAATCCACTTCCCCAGAGAGAGGGGAATCATCGAGGGGGTGGGGATCATGGGTGCGAAAGGGCGAAAAATGCTCTACGCCAAACTTCGCCACAACCCCTACGCAAAAAGTCTTCGGGCTCTGGATGCATTGTTCGGGACTCCTCGACGGCCGCACAACGCCCATATCACTCTGCTGCGTATCAAACGCACCAACGGAGACGATTACCGCAAAATTATCCGAAGTTATCGTCATCGAAAAATCGGTTTTACCCATGAGCGTGTCGCATTGATAGAGAGTCGCATCACCGAAACCGGCCCCCGCTACACCCCGCTGGCCTATTTTTGAAAAGTTACCAATTGTAATTATTCAAATAAATTGTATTTTTTACGGGAAATATTGAGTTAATGATATATTTTTATCGTTGTAAAAAGATTTCGATACATGACGATCCTTAAAAAATTTCTCTAAATGCCAACTTTTATAGTATAATAGTTGCAATTTTCGAAAAGGAAGCTTCGTGAAAACAGACCGACTTTTGCTGTTTCTGCTTTTACTCGGCACTCTTTTGCATGCCGATCTTTTCTATTATAGCCACGGCAAGAAAATCCCCCTTCTTCCGCGGAGCGAAGCGAAACTACGCACCTACGGCGAACCGGTCATCACCTCTTTTCTCACACCTTCTGGCACCACTCTCTGGCTCTCCGACTGGATCATCGTGGGCTTCGACGATCTTTCCGTAGCCAGAGAGATCCAGCGTCGTTACGATTTGCGCTTCGTCAAATATCTGACGGAAAAGATGGTACTGTATCGTATCTCCGAAGGTGATAACGCACTCGAAGTCTCCAATCTCATCGTGGAAAACGAACCGGTCCGATTCGCCCATCCGGACTTTCGTATCGAGAAGAAAAAAAGGACGATCTCCGATCCACTCTATTCCGGAAGTTGGCATCTGCACAGCATCGGTATCGATGTGGATGGCGCATGGGAATACGCCACCGGAAACGGCATCAAGGTCGCCGTATACGACGAGGGGATCGATATCGATCATGAAGATCTCAGAGCGAGCGTCTACGCTTTCGCCAACTACAACGTCGACGATAAAGCTTCGATACATTCGACCTACCCTACGACCGACACAGGAAACTGGCATGGCACCGCCTGCGCGGGGATCATCACCGCCCAAGTCAATGGGAGAGGATGTGTAGGTATCGCTCCGGATGCCCATCTATACGCCATACGCTATTCCGATCTCGTCGATCGCGATATCGATGCCTACAGTTGGATGATGAGCGAAGGGGTAAGCGTCGTCAGCAATAGCTGGGGAACCTACGAAAATCTCGACGCCTATACCGAAATATTTCGGAAACTGGCGATCGAGGGGCGTGATGGAAAGGGAATGCTTCTCTTTTTCGCTTCCGGCAACGAAGGACGCAGTATGGACGATCCCGGTATCGACGACGAATCGGAATCCCCATGGGTTCTCTCGATCGGTGCCACCACGAAAGAGCACCGTATCGCTCGTTTTAGCAATTACGGCAGCAGCCTCGATTTCGTCGCACCCGGAGAGTCGATCGTCACGACGGACAAAACCGGCTCGGCAGGCTACAGCGGCGGCAACTATACAGAGAGCTTTTCCGGTACTTCCGCCGCCTCTCCCGTGGCGGCCGGCGTAGCGGCACTGATGCTTTCGGCAAATCCCTATCTCACACGCGAAGAGGTGATCGCTATCCTCAAACAGACCGCCAAAAAGATCTATCTGCATGAAAACGGCAGCAGACTCCGTTACGATGCAAACGGTTGGAACGCCTACGCTGGCTACGGTGAAATCGATGCCGACAGCGCTGTGGAAACGGCGAAGAACTATCACTCCCGTCTCAAAAATTTCGCACGTTCTCTCTTTGTCCAACAAGGATATTGAGAGGTTTAAAACTTTTCTTCCAGACTCCGATATAGCCTATATACAAACTCTCCTCTAGAGAGGGGGGACGCAATGGAGTCTTATGCATATTTTCAGAGTCATTCTCCTCCTGGGGACGATCCTTCCCCTCTTTGCGAAAGAGTTGATCACGCCGATTCCCGAAACGATCCCCTACGACCATGCCAAAGCGGCATTGGGGAAGAAGCTTTTCAGAGATCCGATCCTCAGCCGAGATGGAACGATCTCGTGCGAGAGCTGCCACCATCTGGATTACAACGGTGCGGACGCCACGCCCGTATCGACGGGAGTGGAGGGCAGAAAGGGGGATCTTAATTCTCCTACCGTGTTCAACGCCGTCTTCAATTTTTCACAATTTTGGGATGGAAGGGCGAAAGATCTCAAGGAGCAAGCGATCGGACCGATCCTCAACCCCAAAGAGATGGACAGCAACCTTACCGAAGTGGTAAAGAGACTCAGATCCGACACCTTCTACCGCAGAGCATTTTACAGAATCTATCAAAAGCGAATCACCATCGACCAGGTCGCGGAGGTGATCGCGGAGTACGAAAAGAGCCTTATTACACCCGATTCCAGATTCGACCGTTTTCTCAAAGGAGACAAAGAGGCGTTGAGCGACGAAGAGAAGGAGGGATACAAACTCTTCAAATCTTTCGGTTGTATCTCTTGTCACAACGGTGTCAATATCGGAGGGAATCTCTATCAGAAAATCGGTATCATCCAACCGTACCATCCTCTCAAAGAGTATGCAGGCCGCTATAACATCACTAAAAACGAAGAAGACAGATACTATCTGAAAGTTCCCTCTTTGCGTAATGTCGCACTTACCGCTCCCTATCTTCACGATGGCTCGGTCAAAACACTCGATCAAGCCATCAAGATCATGATTCATTATCAACTCGGCCGTCTCAGCAAGGACGAGGATGTCGCCAAAATCGAAAAATTCCTCCATACCCTAACCGGCAGACTTCCCGAAAATGGAGAAGAGAGATGAGATTTCTCGACAAAAATTTCAAAAAACCTCTGGCACTCTATATCGTGATGGGAGTCCTCTCACTCTTTTTACTACTCTATTTCTACAATCTGAAAACGTTGATAAAAGAAAACTTCGAATTTCACCAGGATCTGGGCACGCTACAACTTCTCGACAAAGATCTCAATCTCTTCATTCGTAACAAAGCGGACTACCTCAATTTCGACCAAGCCACAAAACTGACGAATCGTTTCGAGAATCACCTGGAGAAAATCCAAAAAGACGAAGCCTATCTCAAAATCTCCGACGATCCATTGGTAAAACAGAATCTCGAGGCCATCAAACGTACCTATGCCGAAAAGAGGCAGTTGATCGAACGCTACAAGAGCAGAATCGCCATCACAAGCAACTCCCTGCACTACCTGCCCGTTCTTTTGCAGGAACTCGAATCGTTCGAACACCGCAATATTGGGGAAATCATCCAGAAACTCTACGAGAGAATCACCCAGAACGCGTTGGGAGAGGATCTCGATCGGCTGGAGTTTGGGGAACTGCTGCATCAATTGGAACAGAATGCCGATACGCTCTCCGGTGAACAACAGGAGATCGTTCAACTCTACAGGGCGCACATCTCCGCCGTCGCGGGAACAATCCAGGCTCTTCGGGGGATCAAGCGAGATCTTTCGCACATCCACCTGGATACGAAGATCGATCACTTCTCCAAACGTGCCCATTCGCATCTGATACAAAAGATGAAAGAGGCGGTGGCGATCGATTTTCTGATGATCTTCATGCTGCTTCTGTTCTCACTCGCCAGCGGGCTGCTCTACTACAGACGTATCCGTAGTGAAAACGAGCTGAGAATTTTCAAGGAGGGTGTTGACAAGAGCGACAACGCGATCGTCCTGACAGATCCCGACCACACTATCACCTATGTCAACCGCGCTTTCGAAAAGAATACAGGATACACTGCAGAAGAGGCGATCGGAAACCGTCCTTCCATTCTAAAAAGCGGAATGATGGATCCCGATTTCTATCGGAACCTCACCCAGGAAATCAATGAGAAGAAACGGTGGTTCGGTGAATTCATCAATCGCCGAAAGGATGGTTCTGTCTATTACGAAAAGGCTTCGATCATTCCGATCACGGATGCGGAGGGAGAACTGCTGAGTTATATGGCGATCAAACTCGATATCACCCAGGACAAACTCTACCAGGCTTCGATCCAGAAGAAAAACGAAGAGATCTATGAAAAACACTATTTCGACCAGCTTACCCATCTGCCAAACAGAAACAAACTGCTGGAAGATCTCGAAGAAATCGAAACGGAAAAGACACTGCTACTTCTGAATATAGACGATTTTCAACAGATCAACGACTTTTACGGTATGCAAGCAGGCGACAATATCCTGGTCAAATTCTCCCAGATCATGATCGAAGTATCGCTCAACCATCCCAAACGCTTCTATCGTATGCATGCCGACGAATTCGCCATAGTGATCGACGCTCACTGTACCAAACAGGAGATAGGTGCTCTGATCAGCCAATTGGAAGCGAATATCGCCCGGGCTACCTTCTTCGTCTCTTTGAAGCAGCAGATCAGCTTCACCTTCTCCACCGGTGTGAGTTTCACGGGCAAAGGCACCAAAAATCCTCAGGCGATTTTGATCGAGGCGGATCTGGCACTCAAATACGCCAAAAAGAGCAGCTTCACCTATGCGATCTACGACCCCTCCATGCAAATCACACCCGATTACGAAAAGAACATTCAGTGGCTCACGCGCCTGCGGGAGGCGATCGAAGAGGACCGCGTCGAACCATGGTTTCAGCCGATCGTCGACCGCAGCAGCGGGAAGATACACAGTTACGAATCGCTGATACGTATGATCGACGCCGCTGGCGCGCCGATTTCTCCTTTCTTCTTTCTGGATATCGCGAAAAAGGCGAAACTCTACGTACCGCTCACCAAACTGATGATTCGCAAAAGTTTCGAGAAATTCGCCAACAACGACTACCGTTTTTCACTCAATTTTTCCTTCGAAGATATGGCCGACGAAGGCGTCGTCAAATATCTGATCCAACAGCTCTCCCGACTTCCCAAACCCGAACGGTTCACGGCCGAAATTCTGGAAAGCGAGAGTATCACCAACTACGATATCACACAGGAATTCATCTCCCGACTCAAAATGTACGGATGCAAAATTGCGATCGACGATTTTGGAAGCGGCTACTCCAACTTCGAAAGAATCTTTCAACTGGGAGCCGACTATCTGAAGATAGACGGTTCGATCGTCAAACATATCGATGAAAACGAACAACTGCGGATCATTACCGAAACGATCGTCTCCTTCGCCCACAAATCCGATATGTATGTCGTCGCGGAGTTCGTCCACTCCAAAGAGATCGCCGACTTGCTCGAAGGAATGGGCGTGAGATTGATGCAGGGCTTCTACTTCGCCCCTCCTACGCAACATCTCGATCCCGAAATCGTATTGGAGGACGAAAAGGCAGAAGCCATGTAGGATTCTTTTCGCACACTCTACGAAATCAGTCACTCCAAGTCGTTTTCAGACATTTTTGGTTATATTAGCCCTTCTGAACAGATCCAACTGCAATCCAAAAGGAGCTATATGTACCGTTTCGCCCCCTCTCCCACCGGAGATATGCATATCGGTAACCTTCGTGTCGCCCTCTTCAACTATATCATGGCGAAAAAAGAGCGGGAGCGTTTCATCATCCGTATCGAGGATACCGACAAAGCGCGCAACGTCTCCGGAAAGGATATGGAGATTCTACAGCTTCTCGAACTTTTCGGTATCGGTTACGACGAGCTTTTCTACCAGAGTGAAAATCTTACCTTCCATCAGAAATTCGCGATGAAACTGCTGATGGAGAAGAAGGCGTTCGCCTGTTTTTGCACCGAAGAGGAGTTGGAGAGCAAACGGGCGGCGGCCAAGGCAGAAAAGAGAGCCTATCGGTATGACGGTACCTGCAGGAGACTGACGGACGAGGAGGTATTGAACAACGAGAATCCTTTCGTCGTACGGATCAAAAAACCGCAAACTGCCATCCGATTCGTCGACGCGATCAAAGGAGAGATGGAATTTTCTCCCGAGAGTGTGGACGATTTCGTTATACTTCGCCATGACAAGAGCCCGACCTACAACTTCGCCTGTGCCGTGGACGATATGCTGCATGATATCGGCTTCGTTATTCGTGGGGAAGACCACCTCTCCAATACCCCCAAGCAGATCCATATTCGCCGACAACTCGGATACGAGAAACCGATTCGATACGCCCATCTGCCCATCATCCTGAACGAAGCGGGCAAAAAAATGAGCAAAAGAGACGACGCATCGAGCGTCAAATGGCTTCTGGAAGAGGGTTTTTTGCCGCAGGCGATCACCAACTATCTGATCCTGATCGGAAACCAACCCCCCACCGAAATCTTCACGATCGAAGAGGCGATAGGGTGGTTCGATCTTTCCAAACTCTCCGGATCGCCGGCGAAATTCGACCTTACAAAACTCAGACAGATCAACCGCGCCCATATCAACCGGCTCGAATCGATGGAGCTGGCCAAATTGATCGGCTACAGCAGCCGGGATATCGGAGCGCTCGCCAAACTCTACACCGAAGAGGCAAGTACGCTCAATGAAATAAAAGAAAAAATAGATAAAATATTTTCAACGAAGGTGTGCGAAGAGTTTCCGGAAGAGTTCGAAACGCTCAAAAAGATCGCCAAAACGCTTCCTTACGCGGAAGATTACGAGAGTTTCAAAAACGAACTCTCCCGAAAAAGCGGACTGAAGGGTAAACGGCTCTTCAAGCCGCTGAGGGTACTGCTCACCGGCGTGACGAGCGGACCGAATCTCGGCGATCTCTATCCGCATATCAAACACTATTTAGGAGAGATAATCAAATGATCGTTTCCACATTTTTACAGGCTGTCGCGCAGATACTCTCGATGGTGATCAACCTCTATATCTGGGTCGTGATCATCGCCGCCCTCATCACATGGGTCAATCCCGATCCCTCCAATCCCATCGTTCAGATCCTCAGAAGACTCACGGAGCCTGTCTACGCCTTTATTCGACGCTATATTCCCACCGTCATCGGGGGAATCGATCTCGCACCGATCGTCGTGATATTGGCGCTGCAGTTTATCGACCTCTTTCTGGTACGCCTGCTTTTCAACCTCGCCGCAAGGATCGGATAATCGGCTTGAAGCGACTCTTGGCTGCGGTGGCGATACCGCTGATTGCGGCGGCGTGGACGCCACCGACTTCTCTTGACGAACTTTTAACCAAACCCAGAAGCGTTGCGAAAGACTTCTACATTTGGCGGTTTTTGGAGAAAAACTGCACCCGTGAAGAGGCACAAACGCTTCTTGGAGAGGTGAAAAACCTCAACACCAAACTCTTCAACAGATTCGAAAAGCGGCTGAAAGATCCCGCATTCACGATGATCAGACACTGCCGCAGCCTTCCGGCCGACGCATTTTCGGACGCATCTCCTTCCTGTATCATGGTCGGTCTCTCGTTGGCCAAAGCGGGAACGCTCCCTCCGACAAAACTGCAAAAAATCGCCGAGCGCATCGAAATCTCCTTTCCCGACAGAGCCCGCCTCTATCGGCTGATCGCCTCCCGTTCATGCAGCAAGTGGTACGAACACTCTCCCAAACTCTTTTTGCGCCTTTTCAACGGTGTCGGCAGCGAATACCGGCGCAAATACTGCAACCGGTCGCTTCCCTCTTCCCTGCTCGCGCGCCTGATCAAAGAGCCCTCCTTTTCCCGCAGCGTCGAGCTGATCGTACGGGACGAGAAACTAACCGCCCTGCACAAAAGCCTGCTCAAGATAGACGGCGGCGCACTCAGTGGGGACGCCAACTTTCTGCTTGCGCTCAATGCGATTCGCCTAGGTCATGAAGAGATCGCGCAGTGGTATCTGAAAATGGCCGAAAAGAAGGCAAATTACGCCTTTTACCGCCATCGTGCGCAGCTGTGGCGCTATCTGACCACCAAAGATCGCCGAATCCTTCGCGAACTCGCCAAAGAGAACGAAGAGGTGGATATCTACACCCTCTACGCGCACGAGTCGCTCAATCTTCCACTGGAGCATATCACGACCGCCATCCTACCCAAAAAGAAAAAAGCGGCGTTTGATATCACCGATCCCTTCCTCTGGCTGAAACTCAAAGCAAAACGCAACAAGATGGCGGATCCGAAAAAACGGGAAACCTGGGCGCTCTCTCTCAACTCCTCCGATACCGAACCGCATGTCGCCAGACTTCTCTACGACTACAAAAAACGGCGAAACTTTTTCTTGATGCCCTATCTTCGATATATGAAAACGATGCCGATCGAACGCAAGGCGATGATCCTGGCACTCGCCAGACAGGAGAGCAACTTCATCCCTTCGGAAGTCTCCACCTCCTACGCCCTGGGAATGATGCAGTTTATGCCGTTCGTGGCACGGGATATCGCCAAAAGAAACAAAATGGACGGATATCGGGCGGAGTGGATGTTCGATCCCCAAAAGGCGATCCGTTTCGCGAATATCCATCTGGATATGCTCGAAAGTCGCCTCACGCATCCGTTGTTTGTCGCCTACGCCTACAATGCGGGACTCGGCTTTACGAAAAGGAGGGTGTTAAACGGAAAATATTTCGGCGAAGGAAAATACGAACCCTTCTGGAGTATGGAGATGATGCCCAACGCGCAGGCGAGAAAATACGGCAAGAAGGTGCTCGCCAACTATGTCGTCTATCGCGCGCTTTTGGGCAAACCCGTTTCGCTCACGGCTCTTTTGCGAAGTGCAGTGTCACCTTCCCGTACTGATCGTTCCAGTAAGTGAGCTCCAGCGTTCGGGTCGAGAGGGGAGGAAATTCGACCAGATAGTAGTGGCTCCACCGATTGCGTAGCGGCGCACTCTTGACCAGTGCGTCGCTCTCTTTGAGAGGGGTGATCTTGATCGGCTTCTCTCCCGCGAGCCTCAATTTGTATTGTTCGTTGTAGATTCCCTGATGCTCGATATCCGAAGCGTCGTTGTCGATATAGATCCCTATCAGGAAATACTCTCTCTTTGGATTGTCGTATTTGGGATAGACGGGATTGAGGTATGTCGCGACGATCGACGCCTTGATCTCGAGCGCATTGTAAATTTCGCCCCGCTGGGTATGATGAAGCGCTTTTTGCTCCATCCGATCGGGAGCGAATAGCCCCGTTTTCACGGAACAGCCGGAGATGAAAGCGAGCGCGGCGACGGCCAGGAGACTCAGGAGTTTTCGATACATGCCAAACCTCTTTTCGTTGATGATAGAGATTTTACACAAAGTTAATTGAGATTTTGTTACAATCGCCAAAAAGCGAGCAAAGAGCCGATGAAACAGATCGCCGTAGCGTTCACGGGCCCCTCCAACAGCGGCAAGACGACGCTGATTACCAAAGTGGCGCAGATCCTCCTGAAAAACTACAGAGTCGCCATCGTCAAAAACGATCCCAAAGACAAAGCTATTTTCGACACCCCAGGGAAAGACAGCGACATCTTCACCAAAACGGGCGCCGAAACCGTCGTCGTCTCTCCGACCCGAACCACTTACTTCTCCCACCGCAGCCGGACACTGCGTGAAATCATCAAGATGATCGGAACCTTCGACATACTGCTGGTAGAAGGCCTCAAAACCCTCCCTCTTCCGCGTATCGCAATCTTCCGCGGCGAGATAGAGACGCGGTATCTTCCCCATTCGGAAGCGATAGCGATCGACGAAAGCGTCGATATAGATGCATATACGATTCCCGAACACATCGATATCCTCGATTTGAACGATCCCGAGGCGGTCATCGCATGGATTATGCGACACGGCAAGGAGACAAAGGAGATAACGTGACAGAAATCTACGAAGCGATCAAAAGAGCGGCGATCAGGATCCGATTCGCGATCGAAAACGACGAAACCGGCTATTCACACAACCAAAACGCCACCGGTGACGTACAGCTCAAACTCGATATCAAGAGCGATCTGATCATCGAAGAGGAGTTCGCGAAAGTGCTGAGCGTCAAAGAGATCGCCAGCGAGGAGAAACAGCATACCGAAACGATCTACGAAAACGGACGCTATCTGATCGGATACGATCCGCTGGACGGCTCCAGCCTGGTGGACGTCGATCTGAGCGTAGGGTCGATTTTCGGCATTTACGAAGAGGACTACAGCGGCAAAAATCTCAAATCGGCCGTCTATGTCGTCTACGGGCCGCGTGTGGAGATGGTGATCGCCAACGAAGAAGAGGTGGCTCTCTATCGTCTCGACGCCAAGCACCATTTTCATTTCATCCAAACGATCGAACTCGATCCCAAAGGCAGACTCAACGCTCCCGGAGGCACCCAGAAACATTGGTATCCCCACCACAAAGAGATGATCGACGCACTCTTTCAGGAAGGCTACCGGCTGCGTTATTCCGGAGGGATGGTACCCGATCTTCACCAGATTCTGCTCAAGGGAGGCGGCCTTTTTTCCTATCCCGGCACCTCCGACAACCCCGCGGGCAAACTGCGGATGGTTTTTGAGGTCTTTCCCTTCGCCTATGTCTTCGAAAAAGCGGGAGGAGAGGCGATCGACGGCAAACGGCGACTTCTCGATCTTGCACCTTCGCACATTCATGATACGACACCCTGTTTTTTCGGTTCGAAAGCGGAAATTTCGAAGGTAAAAGAGAGTTATGCAGATGAGTGATCGGCCGGCAGCGGCAGAAAAAGACGAATTCGAACGAAAACTGGACGAAGCGTTGACGCAACTGCATAGCTGCCAGGAGGAGAAGGGATACAAAAGCTGTATGACCTGTGCGCAGATCGTTGGATGTCAGTTGCGCAACCACTACGTCAAGGCGGTTTATATGAGTATGAACAAAGGCAAAGGGGGTGGATTCGAATTTTAAAACTCCACTTTTTTCAAAACTTTTTCAAAATATTTATATTTTTGACAAAGTTAAATAGTTTGTACTAAAATGCTCAAATTTTTTCCTTTTTTCCCGATATAGTCAATAGAGGTGCAAAAGGAGATATCATGAGCAAGATCATACTCGGTATGTTGATCGGTTTTTTTCTCTCTTCCGCTATCTATCATCCGGAACGAACCAAAACGCTGTTCGCCCAGATGGTGGATGCCATCCATCAAAAATCGGAGCAGGCGGATCTGAAAACGTTCCACTCTTTTGGTGCGATGGCGACACAACGCTCCCCACAGCAGTACGAATTCACAGAAGAGAGCGTGCTTAGCGGAGTATACTGACCACTATAGGAAGATAGAAAAGAAAGAAGATCGAAGTGGCGAATGTCAAAAACGCCACTTCGGACGGTTTACAGTCGTAAAGCGCCGCGAGGTTGACGTTCATCACCGCGATTGGAACGATCAACTCCAGCAAAATCACCCCGCGCACCATCGGCTCCAGCGCAAACAGCGAAAGTATCCCTATCCCCAGAAGGGGTATCAGCAAAAACTTGATACTTCCGACAAAAAGGAAGAGGCGACGGCTGATATGGGCCGGCCTCACCCCCTCCAGATAGATCCCGAAAATCAACAGCTGGATCACCATCGTCGCAAAAGCACCCATCTGAAGCGGCACCTCCAGTTCCGTAGGCAGACTAAGATGCGAGAGGTTGAATCCTATCGCGAAAAATCCGAACCAGATCGCGGGGAGCCTGAAGATGTTTTTGAGAGACTCTTTGACCGAAAACGCACCGCGCGAATAGAAAAAGACCCCGATCGTATAGACCAAAAAGATGTTCGCCAGATTGATGATGGAGGTATAGATGACGGATCCTTCGCCAAAGAGAGCGATCCCGAGCGGTATCCCCAGGTTTCCCGTGTTGCCCACGATACTGGTCGCGATCGCGACCGAGCGCTCCTTTTGATCCTCGAAAAAGAGGCGGGCCAGAGGGATGACCATAAGCGTGAGCAGCAAAACGGTCGCGACGAAGATCGCCGGTGCCGAAACGACTCCCAAATCGATCTTTCTGTGTGTAAATCCCCAGAAAATCAGAATCGGCTGAAGGACATAGATCGAAACGAGAACCAAGCTCTTTTCGTCGATCTCTTCACGAAAACGGCGTTTGACGAAATAGCCAAGCAGTATGAAGAGGTAGATCCCTCCGACCGAAAGAGCGACATGCGCCACCTTCTTTCCTACTCGAAAAGCTCTTTGTGACTACGTTTGAGGTATTCGATCACTTTGATGATCTCATCGACACCCATCTCCCCCTCCTGATCTTCGAAAACTTCGTCGATCGCATCCACATAGAGCCCGGCCGCTTTCTGCAACTTCTCTTTTTTCACACCCGCGAAAAAGAGTGCCGCTTCCAGCATATCCGCCAGATGCGCCGCAAGCTCCTCCATCTCCTCTTTCAACACTTCGATCTCTTCGTTTTTGTTCATGTCCGTATCCTTTCTTTGCTATTTTTCGCACACCAGAGGCAACGTTTGGGCCTCTTGCATAAACGTCTGCATCCATGTGCGCATCCGATCGTAGACGAAACTCTCCCTGAAGCGTTCGCACCGTCCTCCGCTGGCATTGGCGTGCCCTCCCCCGCCGAAGAGTTTCTGGGCGATCATACTTACGTCCACCTTGTTGTTGGCCCGCATCGAGACGTTTTTTCGACTGTTGATATCGAGAAAGAAGTCGATCTCCGGATTTTTGACCAGAAAATCGTTGCCGATGATCGAGACGTTTCCGATGCCGTAGGTCATAATTCCCCTATATCCGCTGTATTCGATCGACATTCGCTCTTTGTTCGCGCTCAACATTCCCACCACGTAATCGGAGACGAGATTCTCCAGTGTATTGTCCGCCCCTTTTCTGAAAAAGTCCTTTTTCAGAAAGTGGATGTGGTTGTCCAGTTCGATATGGGGATTGGGTTTGCCGAAAAAGGGCATCGAAGCCTCCAACAACGCGAAAATGTAGGCGCTGTTTTCTTTCGGAAACATCGTCCGGTTGATCTCCTTGGCACCCGAAACGATTCGCATCAACACTTTGCCCAGTTCGAAATGGTGGCTTTCCTTGAGCCAGATGTCGATCGCGTTGACCACCTCCACGTAGTGGGCGAGTTGACCGATCCGCGATGTTTGGCTATAGTGGTCGAAAGTCATTTTCGTCGCCGATTTGGTCACATCCAGATGATACCACTTATAAAGCGCGGCCGCATCCTCGCCCGTCTTGTGGTGATCCAACAGCAGCAGATCGATCTTTTTGGAAGCCTCCGACCGCAATGTCTCGAGCTTTTGCGCCTGTGAAATCGTCAGGTTCAAATCGGTGATCAGGATCAGATTCTCTTCGCCCCCCTCCTTTTCGATATCACCGGCGATCTGCTCCAGCCGCTCGTCTATCTCCGGACCGTAATTGGCGTTGTAGAATTCGATATCCTCAAAAACCCTCTTTGTCACAAGCTGGCAACTATACCCATCCAGATCGGTATGGGAGAGATGGTAGACTTTCATATTGTTACAACTCCTCTATATCTATCGTCGCGACCACTTCGAAACGGGCCGTAGGATCGACTTCCGCGTGTGAAAGAACCACGACATCGAGATTGAATTTTTCGAAAATATTCGCCAGCGCTTTTCTCAGCATCGGATCGACGATCAAAACGGCGGGGGCGATTCCCCGTCCGAGAACCTCTTTGGCACTTTCGCTGACTTTTTGTACCAGATCGTTGATCTGGCCGACATTCAGCAGCAACTCCTTGTACCCCTCTTTCTCCTGCAGATGCTCCAGCAGACGCTGTTCGGTGGGAGCGGCGAAGGTCATCAGCTTCAAAACGCCGCTTTCGTCTTTGTAGAGTTGCGTGATCGTCCGTGCCAGACGTGCCCTGACCTGCTCGACGATGATATCGACGTTTTTGGTCACTTCCGCCACGTCGCTGATCGTCTCCAGGATCGTCAGCATATCCCTGATCGGAATCTTTTCATGCAGCAGCTCCTTGAGGACTTTCTGAATGAGGCCGATGGAAGCCACCTTCAGACAATCCTCCACCACGACCGGATAATCCTTCTTGACGTTTTCGATCAAATCCTGCACATCCTGGCGGGTAAGCAACTCTTCGGCGTATTTCTTGACCAACTCGCTCAGGTGGGTGGAGATGACGGTGGAAGGATCGACGACGGTGTATCCTTTGGTAATCGCCTCCTCTTTCACCTCCGGATCGATCCAGATCGCCTCCAGACCGAACGCCGGCTCTTTGGTCTTGATTCCCTCCATCTCTTCGCTCACCAATCCGCTGTCCATCGCCAGAAATTTGTCCGGATAGACTTCGCCGCTTCCGATTTCGACCCCTTTAAGCAAAATCTGATAGTGGTTGGGCGGCAGATGCAGATTGTCACGGATGCGCACCTGAGGAATCAAAAAGCCGTAATCGGTCGCGATTTTGCGCCGCATGCTCTTGATCCGCTCGAGAAGATCCCCCTTCATCGCGGGATCGGCCAGTTTGATCAACTGATACCCCAGATCGAGCTCCAGTACCTCCTGCTTGAGAATGTCTTCCAGCACCTTCTGCTCCTCCTCTTTCGGCGGAGGTGCCGCTTCCCCGCCGGGTGCTTCCGCCGTTTCGCCGGGGAGTGTTTGCGCGGCGCTTACCGACGGTACCGCCTGTTCCATCTCCTTGGAGTGTTGCATAAAGTATCCCAATCCCAGGAAAATCAGCCCCACGAATCCGAGCGAGATCGTCGGAAGCCCCGGAACAAGCGCGAACATGAGCAGTATGAAACCGACGATATAGAGCGTCTTGTATTCGTCGATCAACTGGTTGATCACCCCTTCGGCGAAACTCTCGTCCTCTTTGGAGGCGCGGGTGATGATGATACCGGTCGCGGTGGAGACGATCAACGCCGGCAACTGCGATACCAGACCGTCACCGATGGTGAGAATCGTGAAGGTGGAAGCCGCGTCCGCCAGATCCATATCGAATTGGAACATTCCGATCAGGAATCCGCCGATGATGTTGATGATCGTGATGATGATTCCGGCGACCGCGTCGCCTTTGACGAATTTGCTTGAACCATCCATCGCCCCGTAGAAATTCGCCTCTTGGATGATCGCTTCACGCCGCTGCCTGGCGGTCTTTTCGTCGATCAAGCCGGCGTTGAGATCGGCATCGATCGCCATCTGTTTGCCCGGCATCGCATCGAGGGTGAAGCGTGCGGCGACTTCGGCGACACGGGTGGAACCTTTGGTGATGACCATGAAGTTGATCAACACCAAGATCGTGAAGACGATCACGCCGATGACGTAGTTGCCCCCGACGACGAACTGGCCGAAACTGGTGATGATATCACTGACGGCTTCGGGCCCTTCGTATCCTTTGGAGAGAATCATTCTCGTCGTGGCGATATTGAGCGAGAGACGAAAAAGGGTGACGATCAAAATCAGCGTCGGAAAGGTGGTCAGGTCGGTGGGTCTGGGAACGTAGAGGGAGATCATCAAAATCAATACCGAAACGGCGATCGAGACCGTCAGAAAAAAATCGAGAAAACTGCTTGGAAGCGGAACGATGATGATGGCCAGAATCGCGATGACGAAGACGACGACGGTAAGATCCTTCGATCTGGCGATCGGTTCGAGATAGGCGAGGATCCCTTCACGGGCGCGCTTCGATCTGCTTTTAGCCAAAGTGTTCCTTCCTGTGGTACGAAGTCTGGGTCAGAGGATATCCTGCAGCGTCATCTCGTCGAGAAATTCGTCGATCTTCATCTGAAAACGATGCAAAAAAGGCCAGACCATACAAAATTCACCCCGGTTGTTGGGGCAGTGATCGGTCGAGGGGGAACACTCGAAAACCGTGATCGGTTTCTTCTCCACTACCTCGATGACCTGTTTCATCGAAATCTCGGAGGGGGGTTTGTTCAGTGCGAATCCCCCCTTCGCACCCTTGTAGGAGATCAAAATCTTCTCTCGTGCAAGCGCCTGCAGTATTTTGGCGAGAAAACTCCTCGAAATCCCCAATCTTTTGGAGAGGGTGTCGACATCTTCGGGTTTCTCCTGCCTGCTCATCATCACGAGGGAGAGCAGTGCGTATTCGCTCGCTTTGGTCAGTAACATCTTTTTCCTAAATAGGTGAAATTTTCTCCTATTATAACCAAAACTGCTTTATCCCCTCTTCTTTCCACCGCTATTGCCGCTGCATTTTCTGGACATCCGCTCCCGCTTTGAGAATCACGATTTCCACACGACGATTTTGCTGCCTGCCGGCCGCGGTTTTGTTACTGGCGACCGGATAGATCTCACCGTAGCCTCTGGTATGGATGCGCGACGCGTCGATTCCCCTGGCGACCAACGCATCGGCCACCGCTTCGGCCCGCCTGAGAGAGAGGTCGATATTGAACGTCGCGCTTCCCACATTGTCGGTATGGCCTTCGATCAACACCTCTCTGTCGGGATTCTCTTCCAGAAAGGTCGCCAACTGTTCGATCGCACGCTCGGAACCGGGAAGCAGTTTGGCCTTTCCGCTTTCGAACAGAACGTCCCCAAGCGTAAGAACGAGTCCCCGGCTTGTCTGCTTGGCGTTGAGTTCCTGTAGCTGTTTGAGCGCCTCTTTCGCTTTTTGCGCCTCTTTTTTCAATACGAGAAGCTCTCCCTCTTTTTTGTTGAGCTCCGCCTTGAGCTTCTCCTCTTTCAGACGGATCAACGCCTCTTTGTTCGCTTTCGCTTCCGCATGCGCCTTGGCGATTTGACTCTCTCTTTCGAGCAGATAACTCAAATGGCGCTTTTTCGAGGGATCCGTCTCGTTTTTGGCCTTTTCGTAGAGCTTGGACATCTGGAAGAGTTCGGTGGCTGCATACTGATTTACCAGTGGATCTTTTCGGATCGACACGTAAGTTGTTTCGGCCTTCTGGAATTCGGGAAGATTCACCGGCTTGGAAGCACACCCACTCACCATCATCATCAAGGCGACCGTCATCACCGTTTTTTGGCTACTTACCCGTCTCATCCGGTACCTCCTCGATCGTCGTGAACTCCTCTTTGATCATCCGTATTTCTTTTTTGAGCGCCTCTACCTGCTGTTTGGTCTCGAGACTTTCACTTCGCGCCAGAGCCGCTTTCGCATCCACATACGCCTCTTCAGCTTCTATTTTCGCCGCTTCGTACGCCCCTTTCTTCACCAATTCCTGGGCATGGGCGAGTTTTCGTTTGGCCGATTCGACAAGATCGGCGGCGTATTTTTGCGCCTGTGAAGCTTCCGCCTGCGCAAGCGCCAATTTGGCGTTGGAAAGCTCCGCTTCGGGCGGATTTTTCGCCGCACATCCCACCATCACCATCAAAAGAAGCGGCACCTTCACGATATCTTTCACCATTCGCATATTCCACCCTTGCATTAAAGTATTTTCACGATATGTCGATAAAGAGTCAAGATCATAGAACATGATATAATAATTTCATTAAATTGCAAGAAAAGGACAATAGTTATGAAACGCACCCTTGTCACAATCCTCACACTTCTGGCTTGCACACAAACACTGCTGCTGGCGAAAATCTCCAAAGAGTACTACCCCAACGGGAAAGTCAAATTCGAATACTACTACGAACACGGCAAGAAAAACGGTATCTCGACCGAATACTATCCCAACGGCAAAATCAAGGCGCAGTGGCGCTTCAAAGACGGTATCCTCGAAGGGATCAGCACCGAATACGACGAAAACGGAATCAAGACCGCCGAGATCACTTTCAAAAACGGCCGTCAGGAAGGACTCACCAAGCGCTACGAAAAGGGACAACTGAAGTTCGAGATGTATTATCACAACGGAAAAATCGACGGTATCGTCAAAGAGTACGAAAACGAAAAACTCAAGGCCGAGTGGCGCTATAAAAACGGTCTTAAAGAGGGAAAAAGCGTCGTCTACTATCCAAGCGGAAAGAAGCGATACGAATTGATGTACCACAACGACAAGCTCAACGGCATCACCAAAGAGTATTTCGAAAACGGAAATCTCAAAGCCGAATGGCACTATACCGACGGTGTGCTCGACTGATCCAAGCCAAGATTAAGGCTCCTCTTAGGTAACTGCGGCTATAATCCGCTTTCCAAATATACCAATCAGGAGGTCATTATGGCTTTGGATTCGGCGAAGAAATCTGAAATCATCAAGCAATTCGGCAGAAACGAGAACGATACCGGTTCTCCAGAGGTGCAAATCGCACTCCTTTCCAACAGAATTTCCTATCTTACGGAACATCTGAAAGAGAACAAAAAAGACCACAGCTCCCGTCTGGGACTCTTGAAGCTCGTCGGTCAGAGAAAGAGATTGATGCGTTATCTGAAAAAGAAAGACTACGAACGATATCAGGAAGTGATCAAAGCTCTGGGTATCAGAGACAAATAATCAAACTTTCGGGGCCCTTTTCATGAGGGCTCTTTCCCCTCCTCCTTCTCTTTGGCGCAAGCGTCACACTCCTCTTTGAAAACGGCATAGATTGTATTTGCGATATCGAATTTCGCCAATTTTTCATTTTTGTGCAACATCCAAGGAATCACCTCCAAAAAGAGATATCCCAGCAGAATCATCGGATAGAAGAGATAGATTTCGAACATGAAGAATTTGAGCGTATAACGTTTGCGTACCCAATCGATCGCGAAGGGGCTTCGGGCCATCACCAGCACCGTCTCCAGCGCCACGACAAATCCCCATACCAGATAGGTCAGAATCGCCCCGTATTTGAAAAATTCGATCCAAAAAGACACCCTATCTCTCCTCCATCATTCTGCGCATCTCTTTTTCGTCTATCAATGCGACCCCCAGTTGTTTCGCTTTGTCGTATTTGCTTCCCGGATCCTCACCGTATACGACATAGTCGGTCTTTTTCGAAACACTTCCGGTCACTTTGGCGCCAAGCGCCTCGAGGGCTTCCTTGATTTTTTCGCGCGGTTGGCTCATGCTACCGGTGAGTACGACCGTTTTACCTTTGAAGGGGTTGTTTTCGATACGCTCCTTGTGGTGGACGGTGGGATGGATGAGTTCCGCCAGCTTTTGGACCAGCCCTCTGTTGACACGGACAAACTCCAGAAACGACTCCGCCATCTCTTCGCCGAATCCCTCGATCGCAAGCAGGTCCTCTTTTGTGACGTCCAGAAAATCGAGTCCGAAAGTTTCGCAGATTTTTTTGCTCGCCACCTCTCCGATATGCTCGATACCCAAGCCGTTGACGAAACGCCAGCATTCGGCGCCCTTGACATGTTCGATCGCATCCAGGAGATTTTGCGCTTTTTTCTCCTTGAATCCTTCGAGCTTCAAAAGATCCTCTTTTTTCAGACTGAAGAGATCGAGCACACTGCGCACCAACCCCTCACGATAGAGCTGCTCCACAATCTTCTCTCCCAACCCTTCGATATCCAGACACTGCCTACTCGCGAAATAGATGATCGAATTGACCACCCGAGCCGGGCACCGGAGATTTTGACATTTGATCAACGCCCCTTCGTCCAGCAGTTCGCTATGGCAGACGGGACAGCGTGTCGGCCGCGGAATCTTCTTTTCCTTGCCGGTGCGAAAATGGGTAAGCACCTTCGTGATCTTGGGAATCACTTCTCCGCTTCGGATCACGATCACCATATCTCCGATACGTACGTCCATCCGTTCGATCTCGTCGAAATTGTGCAGCGTCGCCCGCTCGACGGTCACCCCTTCGATCTCCACCGGCTCCAGTACCGCCACCGGTGTAACCACACCCGTACGCCCCACCTGAAGCAACACATCTTTGATTCGAGTGCTTTTTTCGACGGCCGGAAATTTGTAGGCGACCATCCAACGGGGAAATTTGACCGTATAGCCGAGTTTTTCCTGTAACGCGATCTGGTCGACCTTGACGACCATCCCGTCCATCATCATCGCGATCTGGTCACGCTTGCGTATCAACTCCTGATAAGCGGCCTCGATCTCTTCGATCCGAAGACACTCATGCTGCAAAGGGGGTTTCATAAAACCCAGATCGTAGACAAACGACATCTTCTGGCTGAGCAACGGAAATTCCAACGCGTTTTCTCCCAACCCCCACGGATAGAAAAAAAGGCGTCTTCTGGCGGTAACGGAAGGATCGAGCTGTCTGAGACTCCCCGCAGCGGCGTTTCGGGGATTGGCGAAGGTGGGTTCGCCCCGCTCCAGACGCTCCTGATTCACCTTTTCGAAATCTTTCTTGCGAATCACCACTTCGCCTCGAATTTCGATCAACTCCCGATAATCGATCGTCAGAGGGATGGAGCGGATCGTTTTGGCGTTGGCTGTGACATCCTCTCCCACGATCCCGTCTCCACGGGTGATCGCCTGTTTGAGCGCCCCTTTGTCGTAGATCAGGTTGAGACTCGCACCGTCGAATTTCGGCTCGCATCGAAACGTCGCTTCACCGACACTTTTGCGTACCCTCTCCAGCCACTCCATCATCTCCTCTTTGGAAAAGACATCCTCCATACTCCACATCCGCTTGATATGGTACGCTTTGGCAAACCCCTCCAGCACCTCTCCGCCGACACGCTGGGTGGGAGAGTCGGGGCGTCTGTGCTCGGGGTGGGCCTTTTCGTACGCTTCCACCTCACGATAGAGCTTGTCGTAGGTTTCGTCCGTGACCAGGGGGTTGTCGAGGACATAGTAGGCGTAGGCGTATTTTTTGAGCAAGTCCACCTTTTGGTTGTACTCTTTTTGGGTCATGAAAGCTCCGATGCAGGAAAAATGGTTTTGTCATTATAGAAAAAAATCACTAAAGAGCGCCCTCAAGTATAACTCTTTTTGACCGATATAGAGGGTAGGATATTATCTTCGACAGGAGAAAGAATGGTCTTTGCCCTCAAAAAACAGTTGCAGGATTATCAATCGTTACTCACGATCGTGCAGGAACGTGAACTGGACACACTCAGCGCTCTGAGCCGTTACGATTTTGTCACGTTCGTTTTTGTATTCTCCATTTTTCTCTATCTCTCTTTTATCCTTTCGCTCCATCACATCAACCTTTCGCTCGTCGCCTTGATTTTGCATCTGTTTATCGGGACCAATCTGCTCAAAGCGAGAAAATTGATCGCCGACGCTCTTGATGCTCTCGAGCAACACAGGGAAATCACTACGGAAATCGCACGCTTTTTGAACAAACAATACTCCCTCTTTCTCGTCTCCCAGGGCAAGCGACCGCTCACCGACGAGCAGATCGAAACGCTCGAAGTCCACAAGGCGAGATTCGTCAAAAATAGCATCACACGTGGTGGGAGGGGCGATTCGATCCGCCGTTTTCGACTCCACTATCTCAAACGAGAAAAACTGCTCTACGATCTCTTTTTTACGCTGTTGATCGTTTTGGAGCTCTTTTTGGCTCTCTAATCAATCGGGTGAGCGACACACCCTTTCTTCTATTGCCTTCGTCCGTGATTTGAAACGTGAGGATATCTTGTGGCATAATGATGGCATGGAGTATCTAAAAGCGTATATAGACCATTTTGTCGGGATGGACGAGACGGCGTGGGAAGAGCTTTCGGCGTATTTGACACCGGTACGTTACGAAAAAGGCCAACATATCTACCAAAAAGGCGAAGTTTCAGAATCTCTCCACTTCATCACCGAAGGGATCGTCCGCTCCTACAAGCTCGAAGAGGACGGCAGGGATTTTACCTGGACGTTCCACTGTCTAAACATGGACGTACTCGAACACCGAATGCTGATGGATATCGTCGTCGTCGATTATGTAAGCTTCACCCAAAACGTTCCCGAAACGCTCGCGTTCGAAGCGCTGACTGACGTGACGCTCCTGAGAATCTCCAAAAAAGACCTCTATGGACTCTACGAAAAAGATCCCAAGTGGCAGCGATTCGCCACCAAAATGGCGGAAGAAGCCTACGCCGCCATCAGACAGCGTACTTTCGATCTGCTGACCAAAAACGCCAAAGAGCGTCTGGAGTCGCTGCTTAGCTACTTTCCGACACTCTTTACGAAAGAGGTCCCCATCGCACACATCGCCTCCTATCTTGGCATCACCCGCCAAACACTCGCCCGACTCCGCAGAGAGCGGGAGGGGAAGATGTAACATTTGTTCCCTCTTTCGTTCGAAAAATCTGCTATACTCTCTCTATCTTTCCAGAAGGTAAAACGATGAAATCGCTAATTTTGATTATAGGAGTGGTCATGATGTTATCGGCAAAAACGCAGACGATCGTATTGGGTGCGGGATGTTTCTGGGGTGTGGAGAAGTTTTTCGACAACCTCGAAGGGGTAACGAGAGCCACCGCCGGATATGCGGGCGGCAACTATCCCGATCCCACCTACCGACAGGTGCTTTCGCAAAGAAATCCCGACGAAGGGGTGATCAACCATGCCGAAGTGGTGGAGGTACTCTACGACGATACGAAAATTTCCACCCGCAAACTTCTGGAGGCATTTTGGGAGCTTCATGATCCCACCCAGAAAGACAGGCAGGGCAACGACATAGGCAACAACTACCGAAGCGCCATCTACTATACCACCGAAGAGCAAAAACGCATCGCGCACGAAACCCAAGAGATCTACCAAAAACTGCTCACAAAGGCGGGATTCGGGAAAATCACGACGGAGATCAAACCGCTGGAGAAGTTCTATCCGGCGGAGGCGTATCACCAAAACTACCTCCGGAAAAATCCTGGCGGATACTGCCCCAACCATGCGACGGGGGTGAAGTTTCCCAACACGGAGAAACAAACCGCCACAAAACCCCTCACGCCGCTCGGGGGCAAGGAGATCGTCGTGATAGAGGCGGAAAACTGCCCCTTTTGCGAAAAGTTCGAAAAGGAGGTGCTAAGCCGCTACCACGGTACACTGCCGTTGAGAAAAGCCAGCGCGGAACAACTCAGGGGATTCGATCTGCATTCGAAGATCATCGGGACACCGGCCATATTTTTCATAGAGGATGCACGCGAGCGCTACGCCCATATCGGCTATTTGGACGAAAAGGCGTTTTACAAGATGGCGGGAGCGCTCAAACTCGGCAAAGAGAGCGAAGCCTACGACGTCGCGTTCAACAGCCATACCGATCGGAGATTCTGCAGGCGCTACGAACGGTTCAAACACACGCCCGATGGCGTCTTCGTAGACAGAATCTCCGGAGATATTCTGTTCGATACGAAAGATCGCTTCGATTCCGGATCGGGCTGGCTCAGCTTCTATCGGGCGGTCGACGGAGCCGTCGTAGAGAGGGATGACCACTCGCTGGGTATGCGGCGTACCGAAGTGATAGCGAAAAAGTCGGGAGCCCATCTGGGACATGTTTTCGACGACGCGCCGGGAGGAAAGAGACGGTATTGTATCAATGCGACCGTTTTGGAATTTGTCCCGCGGGAACGGATCGGGAAATGATCCTCAAGTGGGCGT
>CAYUEN010000016.1:0-45491 GCA_964443745.1 uncultured Campylobacterales bacterium
GTGAAGGAAGCGATAATGGAAATACTCTTTGGTATCCTGGGAGGGTGGTTTTTCATCGAATATCTCAGGAACGTACCAGTTCGAGAGGGACTTTGATGATCGTATGGTCCAACGGTGAAAAATTTTCGGCATCCGATTCGAGATCGACCCTGTAGCGATCGAGTTGGTCGCTTATTTTCAGCAGCCATTCAATCAGCGCTTCGCTGGCGGGACCTTCCAGTTCGCGACACTCCTCCAACACCTCTTCGGCGAGGGTTACCAGCTTGTTGATCGGCGTAATTTTCAGATATCCCGAAGCCGATTTGAGATTGTGGAAAATGCGAAAAAGTTCGTTGACGTTTCTATCGAACCACTCCGGCTTTTCGAGCTTGACGATCAAAGGCTCCATCGCTTCGCTCATCGTTCCGAAATGGCCCAGAAATTCTTCCAAAATATCGTAGTCGAATTCGCTTTCGAGCCGTTTGAAGATACCCATACACTCTCCTTGTTGCGATATTATACCACAGGATGGTATAATCACCTAAAATATTGAAAGGTTTGTTTGCAGGCAAGACTCTACGAATACTTCATACACTCTCCCGACATCGAACTTTTGATCGTACGCGACGAAAAGGAGGCGAAAGAGGCGGGCGACCTGCTGGATCTGCTCTCCTATAGAGCGGTCGTGTTGCCGGATCTGAGGGTACGCCGGGGAGAGGATCTGCGCCCCTACAGGGAGGAGTTGATCGCACTGCTGGAGGGGCTGGATGGTTTTTATCATCTAAAGGATTCCAAAAAGATTCTCGTATCGCCGCTGCGTACCGCGTTGATCGCCTGGCCGAAAGCCGAACTCTTCAAACGAGAATCTCTGTCGTTCGCGCAGCGGATCGATCTGAACGCATTCAAGGAGCGTATGCTCCATTGGGGGTACAGCTTCGTCGAAGTGATCCAGGAGAAAGGGGAAATCTCTTTTAGAGGGGATATCATCGATATCTTTCCTCCCGGAACCCAAACCCCCTATCGCATTTCGCTCTTTGACGAGGAGATCGAGAGCATCAGGCGTTTCGATCTTCAGACCCAAAAGAGCCACAAGGAGGAGATCGAGACGATCACCCTCGCTCCCGCTCTTTTCGGTTTCGATCACGAAGCGTACGCCGAAGTTCGAAAAGGCGTGATGAAGATGGGAAGCGACGCGTTCGAAAAGGATCTGCTTTCGCTCGGCCTCTGGGCGCTGGGGGAGTACGCTTTCGAGCCTTTGGATCGCTATCGTGCGGTAGCGGGAAGCGCACTGTCGGAAGAGACGGAAGAGATCGCCTCATGGGAGGGGAGCGAAGTTCGAAAGCTGGAGAGAGTACGCGAGCTTCCCCTTATTCCTCAAGCAAGCCGTGTCAAAGAGATCGTACCGGCCGATATCGAGAGTCTCGTAGCGTTTCACAAAGAGAAGAAAATCACGCTGCTTGCCGCGAACGAAGCGCTTTTGAAGCAGGCGGGGATTTTCGAACTTGGGAAGATGGAGTGGCTTCGTAAAGAGGGGATCGTCAACCTGATCACGCCCGATCGGCTGATCCTTTCGCTCAACAAAACCGCGCGCAAGAGAAGACGCAAGAGGGCCACGATCGTACTGGATGAACTGCAGGCGGGCGACTACGTCGTGCATGAAAACTACGGTGTAGGAATCTTCAGAGGGCTCAAAAGCACGAAAGTTTTAGGTGTGGTCCGCGATTTCGTCGAAATCGCCTATCAGGGGGAGGATCGGCTTTTGGTGCCGGTGGAGAATCTGGAGGTGATCGACCGTTATATCGGAGAGGGGGGCGCACTGGCGGTCGTGGATCGTCTGGGCAGAGGGAGTTTTCAGAAACTCAAAGCCAAAGCGAGAGAGAGGCTTTTTGCTATCGCACGGGAGATTGTCGAGATCGCCGCCAAAAGGGAATTGATAGAGGCCCCCGTGATTAAAACCGATTCGGCCGAGATCGCACTTTTTCAAAACGACGCGGGATTTGACTACACCGAAGATCAGACGAAGAGTATCGAGCGGATTTTTCAAGCGTTGCGAAGCGGACACGTGATGGATATGCTTTTGAGCGGTGATGTGGGATTCGGAAAGACGGAGGTGGCGATGAACGCGATTTTCGCCACCGTCAAGAGCGGCTATCAAGCCGCCTTCGTCGCTCCGACGACACTGCTCGTTTCCCAGCACTTCAAAACACTTCAAGAACGGATGGCGCCTTACGGTATTCGTGTCGCCAAACTCGACCGTTTCGTCACGGCGGCCCGCAAAAGAGAGGTGCTCAAAGGATTGAAGGAGGGATCGATCGATCTTTGTGTCGGCACCCATGCGCTTTTTGGGGCGGAGTTTGCCGATCTTGCGCTCTTAATTTTGGATGAAGAGCATAAATTCGGCGTCAAACAGAAAGAGAGACTCAAAAGCCTCAAAGAACACCTTCATGTTCTTTCGATGAGTGCGACCCCGATTCCCAGAAGTCTCAATATGGCGCTTTCGTCGATCAAGCAGTATGCGCAACTTCTCACGCCGCCGGCCGATCGGGAGGATGTGCGTACCTTCGTCAAGGCGTACGACGAAAATCTCATCAAAGAGGTGATCCTTCGCGAAAAGCGGAGGGGAGGACAGATCTTTTTCATCCACAACCGCATCGCCGGCATCGAAGCCAAGCGAAACGAACTGCTGCGTCTTTTGCCGGATCTGAAAATTTTGGTGCTTCATTCGAAGGTGCCGCCCGCAACGAGCGAACGGGAGATTCTCGCTTTCGAAGAGGGGGCCTACGATCTACTGCTTTCGACTTCGATCGTCGAATCGGGGATCCATCTGCCCAACGTCAATACGATGATCGTCGAAGAGGCCGACAAATTCGGCATGGCGGATCTGCACCAGCTTCGCGGACGGGTGGGGCGCGGCTCCAGACAAGGATATTGCTATTTTCTGGTGCGCGACAAGGATGCTTTGAGCGAAGAGTCCAAAAGACGTCTGCTCGCACTCGAATCCAACTCCTTTCTGGGCAGCGGTTCGGTACTGGCCTATCATGACCTGGAAATCAGGGGAGGCGGAAATCTTATCGGAGAGGCGCAAAGCGGCCATATCAAGAACATCGGTTATTCGCTCTATCTGAGGATGCTCGAAGATGCGATCAACCAATTGATGGGAAAAGTGGGTACGCAGAAAAAAGAGGTGGAGATCAAACTCTCCGTCAGTGCCTATCTGAGCCCTGAATCGGTGGGAGAGGACCGGGTACGTCTGGAGCTCTACAGAAGGCTGAGCAGATGCGAAAGCGTGGCGGAAGTGTATGAAATCGAGGAGGAGATGATCGATCGTTTCGGGAGACTCGATACCCCCACGAAACAGTTTCTGCAGATCATCGTCATCAAGATTCTGGCCGCACGCCGAAAGATCGTCCAGATCTCGAGCTATCGAGAGCATGTCACGATTTTATACGAAGGGGAACGCAAAAGTCACCTCAAGGCTCCCAGTAGGGATGATGACGATATTCTCGAAACGGTACTCGGATACCTCAGAAAAGAGGCTGCATGAGATACACCTTCAAAGAGATCGCCAAAGAGTTGGGCAGATACAGGAGTCGTCTGATCGGGGCAAATCTCATCGCGATTTTCGCCGTACTCGTAGCGACTCCCGCACCGCTTCTGATCCCGCTTCTGGTGGATGAAGTGTTGCTTCACAAGCCCGGAAAGCTGCTCTCGGCGATCGATGCCGTTTTCGCGCCTCCGCACGAGAGTTGGTTCTACGTTTTGGTCGTACTCTGTCTGACGGTGACGCTGCGCGCTCTCTTTTTCCTTCTGAGTGTCTGGCAAAACTGGCATTTTAGCGTCATCTCCAAACATATCACCTACACCATCAGGCGGGCGCTACTTCGGCATATCGAGCGGGTGAGCCTGAGTCAGTTCGAGAGTATGGGAAGCGGGAGGATCGCATCGTTGATGGTCGTTGATGTCGCGACGATCGAGCAGTTTCTGGGAGTTGGTATCAGCCGGCTGATCATTTCGGTTTTGACGGTGATCGGCGTGGGGGCGGTGCTCTTGTGGATCCACTGGCAACTCGCGCTTTTTATCCTGCTGCTGAATCCTTTCATCATTCTGCTGACGACGAAGATCGGCCGAAAGGTGGCCAGACTCAAAAAAGCCGAAAACGCCAAAACCGCCCTTTTCCAGGAGGCGCTCGGCGAGACCCTCGATCTTTTTCATCAAGTGCGCGCCAGCAATCAGGAGAGACGTTTTATAGACGATTTGATCAAAAAGGCCTCCCATATCAAGGAGGCGGCGATTGCGTTCGGTTTCAAAAGCGACGCGGCGGCACGCTTTTCGTTTCTTCTTTTTCTTTCGGGATTCGAACTCTTCAGGGCGGCCGGTATCCTGATGGTGGCCTATTCGGATCTCTCCATCGGACTGATGCTGGCGGTATTCGGCTATCTGTGGGTGATCATGACGCCGGTACAGGAGATTATCGGGATTCAATACGCTTACCACAACGCAAAGGCGGCGCTCGATCGCATCAACCAGATTTTCGCGCTCGAGCAGGAGCCGGCGTTCGCTCACCGAAAAAATCCTTTCAAAAACCGCAGAAGCAACGAAATAGAGATCAAAGACCTCACCTTCGCCTACGCCGACGCTCCCCCGGTACTCAAATCGATAAACATGAAGATCGAAAGAGGCGCCAAAGTGGCGATCGTGGGTGCGAGCGGGAGCGGCAAAACGACACTGGCGCAACTGATCGTGGGATTTTACTACCCCAAGGAGGGGGATATCCGCTACGACGGAGCGAGTTTTCGAGAAATCGGGCTGGATGTGATCAGAGAGCATGTCTATCTGGTGTTGCAGCATCCGATGCTTTTTAACGACACGATTCGATTCAACCTCACCTTCGGCAAACCTGTAAGCGACGAAAAGATACGCGAAGCGCTGAAAATCGCCCAGATGGAGCGGTTCGTGGAGGAGTTGGAGAATGGGCTGGAGACGCAGGTGGGCAAAAACGGCATCAAACTCTCCGGCGGTCAGCGTCAGCGTCTCTCGATCGCGAGGATGGTGATCGCCGATCCCAACGTCATCATTCTGGACGAGTCGACTTCCGCGCTCGATTCCCATACCGAAAACAGACTTTTCGAGGCGCTCTCAGAGTATCTGAAAGAGAGAACGACTATAATAATAGCCCACAGACTCACCACGATCAAAAACGCCGATTACATCTACGTGATGGAGTCGGGCGAGATCGAGGAGGAGGGGACCTTCGACGCGTTGATCGCGCAGGAGGGGCGTTTTGCCAGCTATTACCACAATACCGAATCAAGGAGCACGAACCGATGAAAAAAGGGCTTTTGATACTGCTGTTGTCTTTGACGACGCTATGGGCCGTGACGGCGGAGGAGCAGCGCATACTAGATGCGATCAAGGTGATCGAGCAGATGAAAGGATCCAAAAAAAGCAAGATCCCCCCTTCGCTCTTTCGCCGCTCCGAAGCGGTCGCCGTCATTCCCGAAAGCTATCGTGTGGGATTTATCGTCGGGGGGCGTCATGGACGGGGGATCTTGATCGCACGGAACGAAAAAGGCGTATGGGGCGATCCGGTCTTTATCGAATTGACGGGCATGAGCGTCGGCTTGCAGGCGGGAGCGAGCAAATCGGATATCGTGATCGCTTTCAAGAACCGCGCATCGATTCGGGGGTTGATCAGCTCGAAAGTGACACTGGGTGTGGATGTGAGTGTCGCCGCGGGAGGGACCGGTACGGATGTGAGCGCCGATACCGATCTTTTTCTCAAAGCCCGAGCGGTCTCCTACGCCAAAAGCAAGGGCCTTTTCGCCGGTGTCGCGCTCAAAAGCGGGGTGATCAGCGTCGACGAGAGGGCCAACGAACGCTTTTACGGCAGACACATTCCGATCACCGACATTCTCAACGACTATCGAATCGACGAACCTCCGATCGTGGAGCGGTTGCGTAGAGTGCTGAGATAACCGATGGAAGATCTGCTCGGCTCGCTCTCCACATATGGCTATATCGCCCTCTTTTTCTATTCGTTGGGAGGCGGTTTTTTCGGCTTGATCGCCGCGGGTGCGCTCAGCTATCTGGGAAAGATGGATATTGCCGTTTCGATTCTCGTCGCTTTTGCCGCCAACTATCTGGGGGATATGATCCTTTTCTATCTGGCGCGTTACAACCGGCAGGTGATTATGCCCTATATGAAAAATCACCGCAGAAAACTCGCCTTGAGCCATATGCTGGTGAAAAAATACGGCGATTTCGCCGTTTTCATCCAGAAGTTCATCTACGGCGTCAAAACGCTCGTGCCGATCGTGATGGGGCTGAGCAAATACCCCTTTTTCAGATTCGGCTTGCTCAATCTTCCCGCTTCGATGATCTTTTCACTCTTTTTCGGTCTACTAAGCTATTACGGCGGTGCTTCGATCGTGGAATTCGCCGGCTATGTCAAAAACAATCCATGGCTTCTTCCTCTCATCCTCTTCACGTTGGGAGGTGGCTTGTGGCTCTATTTCGAAAAGGCGACGAAGCGGCGCTAAATTATGAAAATCAGCGTCGTCATTCCCGTCTACAACCGTCCCGAGATGGTCGTTCGGGCGATCGAGAGCGTACGCTCCCAGACGCTTTCGCCCTATGAAATCGTCGTCGTCGATGACGGCTCCACCGATCGTACTCCCGCCGTATTGCGAAAGTACGATTCTCTCATCCGGTCGCTCAGAACGCCCAACAGGGGGGTGGCGGCGGCGAGAAACGCCGGCGTCGCGATCGCCGAAGGAGAGTGGATCGCCTTTTTGGATTCGGACGATATGTGGGATCCAAAGAAGCTGGAAATCCAATCAGCCTTCCACAAAACGCATCCGGATATCCTGATTTCGCATACGGCGGAGATCTGGATCAAAAGAGGCAGGCGGATTTTCCAGAAGAGGCATCATGAAAAACCGCAGGGGTGGTGTTTTTACGAAAATCTCCCTTTTTGCAAAATTGCTCCCTCTTCGGTGATGATCGCGCGGACGCTTTTTGAAAAGATGGGGGGATTTGACGAAACGTTTCGAATCTGCGAAGATCATGATCTTTGGCTAAGAATCACCAGATCGTATTTCCTTGGATTGATCGATGTACCGCTCGTGACCAAATACGGAGGCCATCGGGATCAACTCTCCGCCACGCCGATCATCGAACGCCATCGTATCGAAGCGCTGCGCAAACACCTGCCGGATAAGAGGGTGGTTTCGCAAATCGAGAGGAAGATGAAAATTCTCTGGAAAGGGGCGCTACGATATGGAAACAGTGAGGTTCTCGCCTATCTGGAGACGGTGAAGAGGGAGATAGAGTGTGTCAAGTCACATTTTTGAGAGTCGGATTTTTTTGTCGTTTTTGCCGTAGTCGTTCCAATATGAACGCCACATGGGTTCGAAGCAGATAGTATTCTCCCATATATGAGAGTGGCACGTCCGTATGTCGTTTGATCTCTTCCTGCAAAGATTCCAGTTCCGTGATATAGTCGTCGATTTTAGATGGCGTGATCTTTTCGATCTGTTTGTCCACTTCATCCAGTTTTTCATACCAGCGGTAGATTTTGGAACGGATACGCCAGCGGTAGAGTGGAAGGAAACTCTTTGTCAGAGGGATCAGTAGTGTAAGTATTGGAATCAGCATGATTTTGAGACGGTAGATATTGGCGGCGATCCAGTATGGAAAAATTTTTTCCAGCCAGCTTTCGCCCTCTCTGAAGTAACGCGATGCGGCCGGGTGAACAGGAAGTTGAACGGAGGTGAGATTCGGATAGTCGGTTTCGGTGACGAGCAGTTCGTTGGATGGTCTTTGGGCTTCTTTTACCACCTTGCTTACGAGTCTGACGAGTGTTCCATCGAGTGTTTTGCGGGTAACCACCATCGCGGAAGCGGCGAGGAGATGCAAGCGTCGTGCGGGAATGTTTCTGGATAGACTGATGGCCCCTTCCGGTAGAACGATACCGGACAAATAGGGGAAGCGAAGATGGAACGCGTCGATTCTCTCAATCGGAAGAAGACGTAGAGAGGGTGATGTCAGGCAACTTCGAAGTTCCGAAGAGGTGGCGGAGACGACACGGAAGAAGGCGTCGATCTCCTTTTTTTTCAAGAGTCGGCATCCTTCGGAGGCATTCAGATCGAGCAGGGCGGTGTTGTTTTGATCGAGTCCGACCTCTTTGAGTATCTCTTCACTCAATGCAAACGTACCGCTTCCTCGTTCGCCGATCGCGATACGCTTACCTTTCAAATCGTTGATTCGTTGGAATTTGCTTTTTTTTCGTACGAAAATCCAGAGAGGTTCCGGGTAGATCGCGGCGATGGCATTGATCGTCTCTTCATCGCCGGATTTGGCGGTTCCCGCCTGTATAAATCCGATATCCGCTTTGTGTCGCAGCAACAGTTCACGCGTCTGAAGAGAACCGGCCGTTTCGATGATATGGACTTCGACTCCCTCCGATTTCAAAATCTGTGCGTACCGTTTGGCGTATTCGTAATAAACTCCCCCTTTCCGTCCTGTAGCGATCGTCAACTCTTTTTTCGGTGCGGGTTCGACGAAACGGGCGCTTACCCCGAAAGCGATCAAGATGATGAAAAAGAGCGGTAACCAGATTTTGATCGCTTCACGCATCTATTTCCCCCTTTTGGCGTAGAATTCCTTTTTGAACGCCGTAAACCGGTTTTCGAGGATCGCGGCTCTTGCTTCGCGCATCAGCTGCAGATAGTAGTGCAGATTGTGGAGCGATGCGAGGCGGAAGTAGGCGAGCTCCTTCGCACGAAAGAGGTGACGCAGATAGCCTCTGGAGTAGCGCCGACAGGTGTAGCAGCCGCAACTCGCGTCGATCGGTTCGTCGCTCGTTTGGTGGGCGGCGCCTTTGATGTTGAGTTTTCCGAAGGAGGTGAAAAGCGTGCCGTTGCGGGCGTTTCGCGTCGGCATGACGCAATCGAACATATCGACTCCCAAAGCGATGTTTTCGATCAGATCTTCGGGTGTTCCGACTCCCATCAGGTAGCGCGGTTTCTCTTCGGGAAGCAGCGGAGCCGTATAGCCGACGGTTTCGTACATCGATTCGCTGCTTTCGCCGACACTCAGACCGCCGATCGCGAATCCGTCGAAATCAAGCTGCGTCAACTCCTTGGCCGAACGCTCTCTGAAAGCTCTATCCGTACCGCCCTGCACGATCGCGAAGATATGCTGCTGCAAACCTATGCCGCGGCTTTGCATTTTTTTGTGATGGGCGATCGAAGCCTTCGCCCAGGCTGTTGTGCGTATGACCGATTCGCGTATGCGTTCCCGCGTCGCCGGTAGTGCGACCAGATCGTCGAGTATCATCATGATGTCGCTTTTGAGATTGTATTGGATATCGAGTACCTTTTGGGGGGTGAAGTAGTGCATCGAGCCGTCGATGTGGCTTTTGAAGCGGATACCTTCATCGTCGGCTTTTGCGATATCGGAGAGCGAAAAAGCCTGGAATCCTCCGCTATCGGTCAGAAAACTTCGATGGTAGTCGGCAAAACCGTGCAATCCGCCGAAGCGTTCGACGATGGTATCACCCGGACGCAGATAGAGGTGGTAGGTATTGGCCAAAATGATCTGGGTCTGGAGAATCTCCTCCATATCGTGAGCGTCCAGGGCCTTGACGGAGCCGACGGTACCCACGGGCATGAAGACGGGCGTATGGATGCGGCTGTGGGCGGTCTGAATCGTACAGGCTCGCGCATTCGCGTCGGTGTGGTCTATGTGAAACTGCATACAAAGCCTCTGTTTTTCGCCCCATTATAGCAGACGCAAGGTTTTCGGCCCCTTTGGAGCGAAACGCAGTCGGTGAAGCACTTCGTAGATGAGGGTATAGAATTTCGCTTTCTGCTCTTTTATATCTTCGAATTTCGCGTAATGCACCCAGATGAGCAATTCGTAGCCAAGAGAGGTTTTGCCGATTTTGGAGATGATTACCTTTGGCATATGCGTCTCTTCCCGGATGTAGGGAAGATCGCTCTCCTTCAGGGCGGCAAGGAGGCGACTTTCGACGAGTTTGGGATCGATGTCGCCGAAAGTGGTGAAAGGAATATGGATGCGTCTGAGGCTGATCTGTCTGGTGTGGTTGGTGACGCTCTCTTTGATGAAGGTGATGTTGGGGATCAGTTTTTCGACATTGTCGCCGGTTCGGATCGTCGTGGCACGCAGGGTGATGTCGTATACGCGACCTTTGAGTTCGGGTGTGATTTCGATGAAGTCTCCGACTCTGAAAGGACGATCGATCATCAGCCAGATGCCGCTGGCGAAATTGGCGATCAGTCCCTGAAAGCCGATGCCGATACCGACGATTAGTGCGCCGATGATGACGAAAATCGCGCGAAGCCCCAGGCCCACGACCTGAAGGGCGATCACGAGTGAAAGCAGAAGAATCAGATAGTAGCCGAAGTTGGAAATCAGCGCTCCGGATGCGAGCGTCGTCGCACGACGTTTTTCGAAAAAACGGAGGGCGAGACGTTTGTAGAGGGAGGCGAAAGAGGAGCCGGCGATCAGTATCGATGCCACGATC
Source organism: uncultured Campylobacterales bacterium (assembly GCA_964443745.1). Lineage (GTDB taxonomy): Bacteria > Campylobacterota > Campylobacteria > Campylobacterales > QNZT01 > CAYUEN01. The sequence goes on from CAYUEN010000016.1 coordinate 10,529, forward strand.
AGCAGCGTATAGAGACTGATCGCCTTCTCCTGAAAGACAAAAAGCGGTTTTTTGCCGTAATCCAGCAGTTTTTCCCAAAAACTCTGGAGCGACTGGGTCGAGGAGGAGAGCAGGGCGGTCGCCTGCCCGAATCGCCATGTGGCGAGTTCGTCGAGGAGTCGATGGAGATTTTGATAGAGGGGCCGTTTTTCTTCGGGGAGCGCCTCGATACTTTCGCCCATTTTCGCAAGCGAATCGTAGAAAGGCTCTTTGTCCGCCCGCTTCAGATGGGCGAGTGCGATCAACGCTTCGTTGTCGATTTTCGCGATCGTCGTCTGAAAACGCGCCGCTGTGAGATTGCGCTCCTTTTGGCGAATCTCCGGTTTGATCGCTCCCTCTTCTATCGCCGACTGCTCCTTTTCCATCTCGACGAGTCTCTTCTCTTCCTGGATTCTAGTTATTTTCGTCTCTATCTTTCTGATCGCCTCCTTTTTGGGGTGGGGCGTGGAAGGGCGAATGCGCAAAAGTGTCTTTTTGAGCGTTTCGAGGCGAAGCGCGTAGAGGTTGCGGTAGATTTTGAGTTTTTTCGCGATTTTTTGCTGAGTTTTTTTGTAGAAAGCGTATTGCAGCTGTTGGGAGAGGAGTTGGGGATCGCTCTTTTTTTCGATCTTTTCGATCGACTCTTTGAGCTGATAGAGTTGCTCTTGTATCCGAGCCGATTTGCGTGTGAGCGTTTCGATGGCGGTCGTGAGTTTGGCAACGCGGTAGAGTGCTTGCAGATACGCTTTTTCGCTGACACTTTCCTTTTTCAGCAGCGAATCCAGATCACATCGTAGCAGTTTCTCTTCTGTGCGGTCGAATTTTTGCAGACGCTCAAGAAGCAGACGCTCCTGTGCGATCGTTTTGGAAGATTTGAGGTGGAGTTTCTCGCTTTTGTCGATATCGGCCGCGATACGGCGATAGAGGGCGTCGGGATTTTCGGATCGGTAGAGTTTCGTATCGATGTGCGCACAATGCAGCAGCAGTGGAAAAAGAAGCAGAATCAGGTATCTCATGAAAAGATGATATCAAGTAAGCGTAAATAAAAAACAAATATAATCGAAGAAAAAAGAGGATGCCTTGCTCTTAAAAATAGTGGAACTTCTGCAAACGCGCAATCTCTTTCTCACCGGTGGAGCGGGTGTGGGGAAAAGTCATCTTACCCGCGAAGTGATCGCCCACTACGAGAGGGAGTATCGAAATATCGTGGTACTCGGCAGTACCGGCATCAGCGCGGTCCATCTGGGGGGCCAGACGCTTCATAGCTTTTTTCTCTTCGGGATCGCCGACTCGCTCGAAACGCTCGTCCAACAGGATCGCTACGCCAAAAGCAGGCTCAGGGAACTTGGAAAAATCTTGCGTCGGACCGAACTGATCGTCATCGACGAAATCAGTATGGTCAGCGCTCGGACGATGGAGATGATTCTCTATCGGCTCAAAAACGCGCAATACGGCGGACGGTTGATGGTCGTGGGAGACTTCTATCAGCTTCCGCCCGTAGATAACCGCGAAAAGGGGCGGACGCTTTTCGACGAGGCGCACTATGCGTTCGAAAGCAGCGCATGGGAAGCATTCGATTTCGTAGGCGTGGAACTTCGAAAGATCAAACGCACCCGCGACAGGGAATTTATGAAAATTCTCGAAAGGATTCGGCGGGGAGAGGTCGATCATGAAATTCTCTCCTACCTTTTAGATTTGAGAAGATCGGAGTTTTCGGACGAAACGAATGCGACGACGCTTTTCGGTCGGAATGTGGAAGCCGAACGGATCAACCGCAAACGTGTCGCCGCACTTCCCGGTCGGCCTTTTTCGCTACGGGCGGAGGTGGAAACGTTGGATCCGCATCTTTCCGCTTCCCGGGTCGCTTCGTGGAAAAAGAGGCTGCCGGTGGTCGAGACGCTGGAGTTGAAAGAGGGGGCGCAGGTGATCTTCACCACGAACAGGTGGGGATGTTATCACAACGGCCAGAGAGGTTCGATCGTTTATATCGACGATCAAAGCGTCGTGGTGGATGTGGATGGGCGCAGGATAAAGGTGGAGCGGTACGACTTTGTCCTCTCCCAGACGGTGCTCGCCGAAGACGGCGCAGTACAGAGTCGTCCGCTTTGCCGTGTTTCGCAATTTCCGCTTCGTCTTGCCTATGCCATCACGATTCACAAGTCGCAGGGGATGAGTATCGACGATCTGGTCTGCAATGTCGACCACATTTTTGCCAAAAGCCAATTTTACGTCGCACTCAGCCGTGCCGTCGATCCCAAACGCCTTCGGATCGAATATGGCGGATGGGATTTTGAGGGGTATCTGCGCAGGGTGATAGACGTAGATGAGAAGGTGGAGGAGTTTTACGACTCACTCTCGGCTTCGGTGCTGGATTGACTCCTTTTTTTCGCGATGAAGAGGGTGGAGATGTCAAGAGAGTATCCTTTCGCCTCCACGATGTCAAATCCCACCTGTTCGAGTTCTTCGATGAGATGTTCCCTGGTCAGGAAACCGTCTATGGAGTTTGGAAGATAACTGTAGGCGTCGAAGTTTTTCGAAAGCACTCCCCCGATTACCGGAAGAATCCGCTTCATATACAGATCTCTCGCGATATGGGCGACGCTCCGTTTTTGCAATTTCGTAAATTCGAGAATCACGAGCAATCCTCCCGGTTTCAAAACACGATGAAACTCCTCCAGGCCCGCCATCCTATCCACGACGTTGCGTAGGCCGTAGGAGATGCTGAGAATATCGACGCTGTTGTCGTGTACGGGCAGATCTTTCGCTTCGGCTTTGACGAATTCGGCGCTCAGCCCCTTCTTTTTCGCCTGCTCCAGCATACCGACGGAGGGGTCGGCGCCGACGATCTTGTCGATTTGAATATCTCTCTTTTGCGCGAAACGGTCCCAATATTCGCACATGTCGCCGGTTCCGCAGGCGACATCGAGAATGAAGTCGATTCTCTTTTGCGCATAGGTGTCGAAGCTCTTTTCACACGCTTCCCGTCTCCAACTCTTGTCTACGCCAAAACTCAGCACCCTGTTGGCGACATCGTAGGTTTTGGCGATATCGTCGAACATCGTGACGATTTTTTTCTGTTTGTCCACATTCTGTCCTTGGTGATTATCGATAATGCTTTTCCGCGACCGGAATCAGCTTTTTGAGGCGTTGGATGCGGTGTACGTCGGCGGGATGGGTCGAGAAGAATTCCGGAGGTTTGCGTTTGCCTCTGGAAAGCCGTCTCATATTTTCCCAGAATCTGAGCGCTTCACGCGGGTTATAGCCCGCTTTCGTCATCAGATAGAGTCCTATTTCGTCCGCTTCGTATTCGAATTTTCGGCTGTAGGGAAGCACGACGCCGAACGTTTCGCCCAATCCGTATGCCTGGTCGATCACACCCGCGTATTTGCCTCCTCCGAGTGTCTTGGCGGCGATCTGTTTTCCCATCCGTCCCAATTGGATCATGCTCATCCGCTCCGCGCCGTGTCTGGCGATCGCATGGGCGACTTCGTGCCCGATCACGGTAGCGAGTTGATCTTCGTTTCGAACCGCTTTGAAGAGTCCCGAATAGACGAACACCTTGCCGCCCGGAAGGCAGAAGGCATTGAGGACGTCCGGTTTGTCGATCACGAAAAACTCCCACTTGTATCCTGGTTGTGCCGCCGCTTTTGCGATACGTCTACCGACCCGTTGAACCATGGCGTTGTAGCGTCTGTTGCGACTGAGACGCTCTTTTTTGAGGATTTCTCTCGCAGCCTGATATCCCATCTGCAACTCCTGTTGCGGAGAGAAGATGACCAACTGGTTTCGATGGGTGTAGGGGGTTTTGGCGCAGGCGGCGAAGAGAAGTGCCGCAAGCAGCGATGCGAGGAGTGTCGCCAGCGGTTTTTTGTACATATTGCCATCCTCGAACGAATTTAAGAATAGGCAATTATAGCCAAAAAAGTTAAGATTCCCGTTGGTAGCGCTCCAGCAGTCTCTTAGTCAGCGCGTCGATCTCTTTGGAGAGGGCGAGCTCTCTTTTGGCGTTTTTGGCGTAGGTGCGATCGATCATACGTCTGCTTTTTTTGGAGGGAATCGCGGCATGTTGGAGATAGGTGGCGACGATCAAGCTCTTTCTGGAGAGGTTTTCGTACGCTTTGAGTTTTTGCAAAAGCGTATGAAGCGTGCGGTGTAGATCCAGCCATCTCTTTTCCAGCAGCGCACCGAAGGCATACAGCAAAACATCGGCTTTCTTCAGGGCCTTTCTCAGACGGCGGTAACTCACCTCGTCCTGACAGCCGTCTATCTCTTTTTCAAGCGTTTGGATTCTCTTCATCTCTTCGGCCAATTTGCGGGTGACGATATGGGAGATGGGGACGCTGTTGTCGTCTTGATATCTGCTTCGGGTTCCCTCTTTGAGCATCATTTCGTACTGTTTGAGTATGATCGCACACTCTCTGGTGCCCAGGTAGTGTGCCAAATCGTGTCCGATCTGTGCGATTTTCTCTTCCAGCCGTTTTTCGAACGTGAAATACTCCTCGGGCTCGAAGAGCGATTCGCTCGCTTTGAGTTGTTTTTGTATCAGGTAGAGATCTCTCAGGGGGGTGGTTGCTTCCCGAAGGTGCATCAGGTGCAAAAGCGCTTTTTGATAGAGAGACTTTTCGAAAAGTTTGGGAAAATGGCGAAGGAGCGCGAGAGATTTTCCGGTGTAGCTGCGAAAGAGTTCGAAATCCTGTTTTCGACCTTCTCGAAGATAGTTTTCCCTGTGGCTCAGCATCCGGCTGTAGTAGCCGTAAAGGACGATACGAACCGCATCGATCGTTCGCATCCGCGAAAAGAGGAGCGTATCCGTCCGTTTGGGTAGGGTTCGTTCGATTTCTCGGAAGAGGGCGTAGACGTTGTAGCGCGTGTCGGAAGGATTGCCAAAAAGCGCGAGATGCTTTTCGAGGTATCTGGGGTCGCGGGTAACCTCTTCGAGGAGATAGGGACGGAGCGGTTCGGGAAGAGGAGTCGTTTCCGGAAGTTCCAAAATAGCGATTCCTTTGAGGGCCCGTTTGTAGCGGTCAATCGTCAAGGGGATTTCGCCAAGAGAGAGGTGATGGCGGTTTTTGCGAATCTCCTGTCCGATGATGTTTTTTTTCTCTTTTTGGAAAGTTTCCCGGTCTATCCTTTCGATTCGGCTTTTTTGTTTCTCTCCGATTCCCTCCCTGGAAATTCTGAAGTATTTTTTTCTTTTTTTGCAATACTCCCGCTCTTTGCAGAGTGCGATTTCGGTGAAATAACAGAGATATTTGACCCTGGTGGATCGCCGCTCTTGGAGCCATGTATGGATCTGGGGTCTCAAAAGGTAGCGTCTGGTGGCGGGTCTCATGATCAAGCTCTCCCTCTGGTTGATACATCTATCATACAGATTATCCGAAAAAAGTTAAAATAAAACGATATGAAAAGGCTAAAATTATAGTTTAATTTTACTAAAAGTAACGAAGTTTAAAAAAATTGGCTGTTTGGACTCTTTTTTATTAAAGAAATCGGGATCCTTTTTTGTGGTATGATAATTTCATGAAGAAAAAACTTTCAGACAACTACCGCCAGAAAAGTGAACGTATCAGAGCATGGGGAGAACTCTTCACGTCTGTAGGCAGTCTCTTCTCGAGAGTTGTCTGGGGGATCGTGCTCTTGATCGTCCTGGCGACGGTCGGAAGACTTTTTTTGGATGAAAAAAGCTCCAAAAGCGAACGTATCACCCTGTCGAGCGAAAAAAAAGTGGTCAAACCTATCGACTGGAGGGGTGTGGATCGCAGTGTCGTCGCACTTCTTAAAAGTGCTGAAAAGGAGGCGAAATCAGAGGCCAAAAGAGAACTCGATCGGTGGATTGCGGAGTTGATGGCGCGGGTGGATAGCGATTTTCTGCCCTGGTATTTTGGATATTGGAATCAACAAAAGATCGGTCTTAGGGCTTTGATGCAGGGGGTGATCCACTGGGTCGACAGCGATCGTCCCACGCCCCAGGAGAAGATAACGCAAACGATACAGGAGGCATTCGCCAAAAGGGTGCTTCGTCCGGTGATCGCCCAGAAACGGATCGAAAAGATCACGCGCCACGCCATCGAACGCTATTTGGAAAGGTTGCGAAAAGGGCTTGAGAAGATTCCCGAAAGCTACCATATTCCCCAGCCACTCTGGGAATCCTATCTGGAGGAGATCGCATTGCTGAGCGCGGATGTGGAGGGCGGCAGAGAGATCGAACTTTCGCTGAAGGCACTCGCGGGTGCAGGCGCAGCGACCACGATGATAGTGGTCAAAAGCCTCTCCCCCGCGATCAAGGGTGTCGGTAGCAAGATTTCCGCCAAGCTCGCTTCCAAAGCCGCCGCGAAAATGGCTGCGAAAACAGGGGGCAAAGTCGCGGCCAAAGCGGGAGGAGAACTGCTCGGTCCCATCGTCGGAATAGGCATCGTTATATGGGATCTTTACGACCATGCCCACACGAAGAAAGTCAACAAGCCGATACTGCGTGAGAATATCGAAGCCTATCTCAAAGAGATGGAAGAGACGCTGTTGGAAGATCCGGAAGCTTCGGTCATGGCGACTATCCGCCGTATGGAAACGTCGATTCTTCAGGGATTGAAAAAAGATGTAAAAGCGAAGCGAAGGGTGGTGTTGTGAGATCGAAATTGACGGTTTTGGCGCTTTTGGTGACGGGGTGTCTCTACGGACTGTTTTTTACACCGCTTGGCAACGATATGCTGCTACCCTATCTCAACCGCTATCTGGCCAAGAAACTGCCCCGAACAACACATCTACGGATCGAATCGTTTCGTCTCAAACCCAAAAGTCTAGAGGCGTCGCTTCGCTACAACGACCAGATTGATCTGCATCTTGATGGCCCGATAGATCTGCTCAAAAGAGCTTTCGCGTTTGAATATACCGTGAAAGCGAGGCGATTACAGTGGCAAAAAAGTCTCATTCCCCATGGAATCGATATTCAGGGAAAGATCGAAGGAACGGCCGAAAAGATCGCACTTTCCGGTGCGGGAGAGATCGCGGGATCGAAAATCGACTTTCATCTCGAAAAAGAGGGAGAAATTTTCGAAGGGGTCGTGGTGCATATACACGGAGCCGATTTGAAGACGTTGGAGCTGATCGCCGGTATCCCGCCCTATATGAGTGGGGTGATGGATCTGCAGATTACGATGCCCAGGCTCTCCGGGAGAGGAGAGGGGGCAAAGACGACTCTGAGAATCCGAAACGGCCGTGTACAGCATCGGCTTCTTAAGAGGGACTTCAATCTCACCCTGCCCAAGGATTTTGGCTATAGCATAGGGATGGAGGGTATTCTCTATCCAAAAGAGGGCAGATTCGAGGGAGCGGTCCATACGACAGTGGGAGACGTGATACTATCGGATATCCGTCTTGATTTTTCGGAAAAGAGAGTCAAAAGCGCTTATGGGTTGAAGATTCCGGATCTGGCGAAGCTGGATGGTTTGACTCCTCTTCCGATGCGAGGGGCGTTTGAGATGGATGGGACGATGGTTTTCGAAAAAGGCTTCTATCTGGAAGGAGAGAGCGGTAGCCTAGGAGGAGCGCTTCATATCGTATTTACGAAGGGAGAGAGCAGAGTGAAAATGGAGCGCCTCCATTTGAAGAAGCTGCTTTATTTGCTTCGTTATCCTCTTGTCGCCAAAGGAGATGTCAGCGGTAGGATCGTATACGATATCGCACACAGAAGCGGAAAAGTGGAAACGACGATGGAACGTCTGGTGTTGTTGCCCAATCGGATGACGGAAATTCTGAGACAGCTTGGCCATATCGATCTGACGAAAGAGCGTTACAACCTTACGCGTCTTGATGCCCAGATCATGCAAGAGCGTATTCTTTTCACACTCGATGCCAAAAGCGAGCGTTCCCACCTCCGATTGATGGATGCGAAACTGAACGGTGCAACGAAACGGATCGACGCGAAATTCACACTCAGCTACGAAGAGAAGGATTTTAGCGGTAGAATCGAAGGGGATATCCGTCATCCCAAAGTGGTTTTCGACAGTTCCAAATATCTCGAAAAACGGATACGGAAGGAGGCGAAGCGGCAGATCAAGAAACGTATCACGGAAAAAACGAAAGAGAGATTGCAAAAACGTCTGAACGAAATGGGATTTGAAGAGACGAATGCGACGAAGGGAATCGAGCGGGGAGTAAAAAGGTTGATCGAAGGACTTTTTCATTGAATACCTCCAATATCTCTCAATGGAGAGATCTCTTGAAGGAAAATAATTTTCCTAAAAAAGGATTTGTTTGACGCTAAACCGATTTTCTGCTATAATCAGATAAAAAGTGTCTCAATATGAGCGGAAGAGAGTATGAGAAATGGATAAATATATTGCACGTTTGAAAGAACGCCATATCAAAGTCACACCCCAGAGGATCGCGATCGTGGAGATCATGGAGAAAGAGGGGCATATCAGTGTCCGTGATATCTTCGAAAAGATCAGAAAAAGGTTTCCCACGCTTTCTCTGGCGACTGTCTACAAAAACATCAATGCGATGCTGGAGAGTGAATTCATCAAAGAGCTCAAGATCGTCGGTCAAGACGCCAAGTACGAACTCACTTCCGCTCCGCATGCCCACATGATCTGCAAAACGTGTGGAAGAGTGGAAGATATCATGATCGATACCCGCCATTTGTTAGAAGAGGTGAGTGAAGCTTCCGGTTACAAAATCGAAGATGAGGCGCTGCAGTTTTTCGGTGTCTGTCCCGCTTGTCAGTCAAAATCGTCGCTTGAGGCGGTCAAAGCGTAAAAGATCCCATAGTCTTGAAGGTGGAGAGAATCCGATGAAAATCTTTACCTTCGCGATTCGATTTCCCGTAAGGGCTTGAATCAGAGGTATCCGAAACGGCACAACAGATCGTACACCCCAGCACTGCAGATACCCGCGAAGACTCCAGCCAGCAGATCGTCTCCCATGACACCGAGCCCCCCCTTTGCTTCACGATCGATTCTACCGATGAGCGAAGGTTTGAAGATATCGAAAAACCTGAAAAAGAGGATGGAGAGTGCTATCTGAATCCAGGTGGCGGAGCTAAGCGTAAAAGCGATCCAGATACCGGCGACTTCGTCGATCACGATTCTGGAAGCGTCATGTATACCGCTTTTTTCCTCTTCGATATCGATTTGGCGAATCGCGACGATAGTGACGAGAATCGTCAGCAGAAAGAGGGTGGATACCGGAAAATATCGAAGCACGAGCCATCCGACGAGCGCCCCCGCGAGTGTACCGGCGGTACCGGGCGCTTTTGGGAAATAGCCGCTGTAGAAGAAGGTGAGAAAAAGATCTCTCATGTCAAAGAGACCGTCTGGTGCAGTTTCATGATCTCCAGATAAAATTGCGTTTCGTCCATCTGCTGGATCAACCCTTCGCTAGGGAAAAAGTTGCTGAAGCGTTTGATGATCGATTCGAAACGGTTGGGAAAGAGACGCGTAAGGAGGATTGCGGAGATCTCTTTGCGCACAAGTACGGCCGGTGGTAGGACGCCCGCCTTGAAGAGTTCGAGAATGAAATCCGTGTTGTAGGAGATGTGATGGTGGCTGCCATGCGGACAGGTCTTGGTGCTTACCAGCGTTCTACAGACGTTGCAGTAGACAAATTCGCTGGTCACTTCGATCTCGATACCGAGGTCGCCGAAACTATCGATGATCGATTTGGTTCCTTCTTTGTCGTAGAACATTCCGATGCCGGCGTGATTTTGGCCGATCGCGATTTTGTTGCAACCGAAATTTCTGGCGGTGATCGCATCGAGGATGATGTTGTTGTAGCCGGCATAGATGTAGGTGTTTTCGAAAGGGATGATCATCACACGGTTTTTGGGCAGAAAGTTTTCGGTGAAATAACTGAGTGTCTCTTCTCTGAGTTCGAAAGAGAGCAGCCCCTGTTTGTAGGGTTTGAGAAGAAACAAAATCAAAAAATCGCTTTTTTCGAGTGCCAGGCGTATCATCCGTTCATGGCCGCGGTGCAGCGGGTTGGCGGCGATCATGATGGCCGTGATGTTTTTGGCTTTGTAGCGTCTTTTGATCGTTTCGATCTGCTCTTTGTGTTTTCTGATCGTGGAAGTATCGACTTCGTAGTTTCCGCTGACGGCGTAACGACCCATTCTTTTGAGCATATCCTTCACACCTGGATGAGAAGGATCCGTCGTTCCGAAGATGCGTTTGCATCGCTCCATTCTGTCGATCTCAAACACCTCTTCGACGACGAGGGTTCCGGCCAGCTGTTTCTCGACGACCAGATCGAGGATATCGCCGGGTTTGGCCGCCTTGAGAACCTCTTCGTTGAGGCTTCCCGAAGGGGCTAGAAGAAAGGAGAAAGGGAAAAAACTCCCTTTGTAGCGCTGCGTTTTGTCGACCTTCTCCGCTTCATGGGAGTTCATGAGTTTGTCTACGGGGTAGAGGATGCCCTCTTTGACGAGAGCGAGTGTCGCGAGCGCCTCTTTATCGATATGAAGTTCGTTATTTCTTTTTTGAGATCCCATACTTTTTTCGTTTTTCCCACAGGCTCTTTCTGGAGATGCCCAGTTTTTTGGAGAGCTCGGTATCGGGAAATTTGTGTTGATACTTCATGATGATATACTTGACGTAGTTTTCGATCGAGAGGATATCTCCCTTTTCGAAAACACCATCCTCTTCTCTGATCTCCTGAACTTCGATATCATCACAGCTCTCGTTCAGATCGGTTGTGGAGAGTATAACACGCTTGTCCTGTATTAGGGATAAAACTTTGCTCTTTTCACTCTTTTTGAGATTTTGGAAGTTTATCAGATAGATCAACTCTTCGTCGCTGATTTTGGAGAGTTGGCTGAGTGCGTCATCGTCGTCGAGCGAAATGAAGGTGAACGATTCGTTGTACTCTTCGGCATAGCGGAAAACGATCGCGTCCGCGATTCGCTGATAGTTGACCTTGAAAAGAATCGGAAGCTTGGTAGTGGGATCGAGCCTGTAGGGGGTCTCTTTTTTGAGAACGTGCCCGATGTAGTTTCGGTAGGTTTCGTTCTCCTTCTTGTATGCTTTGTAATCTTGCAGATGGTTCAGTTTTCTGATCAACTCCTCGATCATGAAGGGTTTGAGGATATAGTCGTCGGCACCCGCTTTCAGCGGAGACGAGACCGTATCGTTGCTCACGTAGGAGACCATCAGGATGATAATGGCATCCTGATAGGCCTTGATCACCGGGTAGAAATCCTGACCGGAAAGGTTGGTAGAGAGCAACACCACGTCGTAGTGTTCACCCTTGAGTGCATCTCTGACGCTTGCTACGCTCTCGCATGTATGTCCGAGCTCGCCCAATTTGATGGAGATACTCTGTGCCAGATAGATCTCGTTTTCAATAATCAATATCTTCATTTTTCATTCCAGTTGTAATATTGTAACGAAGCGACGGCTTCCACCGCCACTCCCTCTTTCCTACCGACAAAGCCGAGCTTTTCCGTCGTCGTCGCTTTGATGTTGACCAAATTCGGCGCTATCTGCAATATCTGCGCGATACGCTTTCGCATCCTCTCCCTGTAGGGGCCGATTTTGGGAGTTTGGGCGTTGATCGTAATATCGACGTTGCCGATCACGAATCCCACGCCCCGTATCCAGTTTGTCACCTCTTCGAGCATCAGAGCCGAATCGATGTTTTTGTTGGCCGTATCCGTATCGGGATACCAAAGTCCGATATCGCCCGCTCCCGAAGCGCCCAAAAGGGCGTCGATCAGAGCATGCAGAGCGACATCGCCGTCGGAGTGGGCACGAAAGCCGAACGGACTTTTGATTTCGATACCTCCGAGCATCATTCGTCTACCCTCTTCAAAGGCATGGACGTCCACTCCGAATCCCGTCAGATTGCGCCCGACAGGCGGTTTTAAACATTTCAACGCTTTTATATCGTCCCTTAAAGTTATTTTTTTAGCCTCAGAGGATCCCTCCACGTAACGAACCGTCCCGCCGGCCGCTCTGATCGCACCGCTATCGTCCGTATGCGTTTGCTCGCTCTGCAGCGCTCGTTTCAAAACGGCCGTTTTCGAGAGTTGGGGCGTCTGGATCAATCTTACTTTTTCGCGATCGATCGTTTTTCGGTCGTAGACAACCGTATCATGTACGGAAAGATAGGGCACGATGACATCCGCCTCTCCTGCAGCCGACAGAATGCGATTCAGCATCGATTCGGGAATGCACGGTCTAGCGACGTCGGTGACGATCACGTAGTCGCTTTCCACCGCATCCAGCGCCGCTTTCAAAGAGGCTTGCCGGCTGTCGCCGCCTTCGACGATCGTATAGTCGCAATGGTTTTGCATATACCACTTTTCTGATGCGGATGCCGTCACGATCGTTTTGGAAAAATCTGCGTAATTTTGAAACATGTCGGCCAGATGAAGCCAGAGAGGCTTCTCTCCTATCCGTAACCACTGTTTTTTGACAGGTGCGTCAAATCTGCTGGAATTGCCGGCCGAGAGGATGATCAGGGAAAAATCAGGCAAATTTTGTCCTTTATTTAAAAAAGTGTTACCAAATTATACAAATATCGAGCTTGCTTTTCTCTTTTACAGGGTAAATTTCATAAGCGTCTGCTACAATGACGAGGTATCATGATGAAGGACGATTATGAGAAAAGATTGGATCAAAAAGAGAGAAAACGACAGCGTACGTACACAGATGTACTACGCCAAACGGGGCGTCGTGACGGAGGAGATGGCATACGTCGCGGATATCGAACGACTCGATCCTGAGCTCGTACGAAGCGAAGTGGCGCGAGGAAGAATGATCATCCCCGCCAATATTCGCCATACCCATCTTAGGCCGATGGCCATCGGTATCGCGGCGCGATGCAAAATCAACTCCAACATCGGATCCTCCGCCCTGGCATCCAATCCGGCCCAGGAGGTCGAAAAGGTGCTTGTAAGCGAAAAATACGGTGCGGATACGATTATGGACCTCTCGACGGGCGGTGATCTGGACGCGATACGGGAGGAGGTGATCAAACACGCCTCTGTGCCGATCGGAACGGTACCGATGTATCAGATTCTGCATGATATCAACAACAAGATCGAAGATCTGACCATCGACAAGATGCTCGAGGTGATCGAACGACAGGCCAGACAGGGGGTGAGCTACTTCACGATCCATGCCGGATTTTTGCTGAGATTTATGCCCTATGTCGCCAGAAGGAAGATGGGCATCGTCAGCCGGGGCGGAAGTTTGATGGCGGCGTGGATGATGCACTACCACAAAGAGAATCCTTTCTATACGGCCTACGAGGATATTCTCGATATCTGTAGACGGTACGATGTCGCGCTCTCTCTAGGCGACAGCCTCAGACCCGGATGCCTCTACGACGCGAGCGACGAAGCGCAGCTTGGAGAGTTGAAGGTGCTGGGAGAGTTGACGCTTAGAGCGTGGGAGAAGGATGTGCAGGTGATGATCGAAGGGCCAGGACATGTGCCGCTCAATCAGATCGAACGGAATATGAAACTCGAACGTGAGTATTGCTATGAAGCCCCCTTCTATATACTGGGTCCGCTCGTGACCGATATCGCCGCGGGATACGACCACATTTCCAGTGCGATAGGTGCGGCGGTGGGCGGATGGCACGGGGCGAGCATGCTCTGCTACGTCACCCCTAAAGAGCATCTGGGACTTCCCAACGCCAAAGACGTTCGAGAGGGAATCATCGCCTACAAGATCGCCGCACATGCCGCCGATATCGCCAGAGGGCGAAAGGGGGCGATGGATCCGGACAACGCGATGAGCGACGCGAGGTACGCCTTCGACTGGAACCGCCAGTTCGAACTCGCACTCGACCCCGAAAGAGCTAGAGAGTATCATGACGAAACGCTGCCGCAGGATCTTTTCAAAGAGGCGGAATTCTGTTCCATGTGTGGACCAAAGTTTTGTTCGTATAAAATAACGCAGACGATTGTGGAAGAACACAGTCTCTAAAATTAAATTCATATAGAGGGAGCCAAATGCTAACCAAAGAGAGTGTCGAAGAGAGATTGAAAGAGGTGATGTATCCGGGATTCACGAAGAGTATCGTGGATTTCGGATTCGTCAAAGATATCGAAGTGAACGATTCGGGTGTGTATGTGGAGGTGGAGATCTCCTCTTCCGCACCGGAGGTGGAGCAGCAGTTGCGTGACGATATCACCAAAAAGTTGCAGCTTGCGGGTGCGAGTCGGATCGATATCGCGATCAAAAAACCGAAAATGCCAAGAGAATCCAGTTCTCACGGAAAGAATATCGTACCCCACATCAAGAACTTCGTAATGGTCAGCTCCGGCAAGGGGGGAGTGGGTAAATCGACCACCACCGTCAATCTCGCGATCGCACTCGCGATGCAGGGAAAAAAGGTGGGATTGCTGGATGCGGACATATACGGCCCGAACATACCTCGTATGATGGGTATAGAAGGCGAACACCCCGAGATCGTCGGCAACAAGGTCAAACCCTTGATCAGTCATGGCGTGGAGGTGATGTCGATGGGCTCCTTGATGGAGGAGGGACAGTCTTTGATCTGGCGTGGTGCGATGATTATGAAAGCGATTCAGCAGTTGTTGCAGGATATTTTGTGGGGGGATCTGGATCTGCTGGTGATCGATATGCCGCCTGGAACGGGAGATGCGCAGTTGACGCTCGCCCAGAGCGTTCCGGTGACGGCGGGAGTGTGTGTGACCACACCCCAGAAGGTCGCTCTCGATGATACGGCCAGGAGCCTCGATATGTTTGAAAAACTCCATATACCGATCGCGGGAATCGTCGAGAACATGAGCGGATTCATCTGTCCTGATAGCGGCACGGAGTACGATATTTTCGGCAAAGGAACGACCAAGCCGTTGGCTGAGAAGTACGATACGGTCGTATTGGGCGAAATACCGATCGAACCGGAGGTGAGAGAGGGAGGCGACAGCGGAAAGCCGATCGTGTATCACCACTCCACCAGCGAGACCGCCAAACGCTATCAGCAAGCCGCCCGCAAATTGTGGGAGACGATCGAAAAGATCAACGAAGAGGGAGGCGTGGACAACGAAGCGATACAGCCGACGACACCTCCCGGCGTGAGCGCTTGTTCGACCGGAGGCGGTCATCAAAGCGGAGGGAGCTGCGGCGTCTAGGATGCCGTAGGCTTTTTCTTCGGATAAAAATCCATAAAAAAAGGGGACGCTTCCGAAGAAGCGCCCCCTTCGTCGATATCGGCGGTATCAGGCTGCAGGTACGACGGAGACCTTGTTTCTCTTTTTGTCTTTTACCTGAAATTTGACGTAACCGTCGACGAGTGCATACAGAGTGTGATCTTTCCCCATTCCCACATTCTCACCGGGATGTACTTTGGTGCCTCTTTGTCTGATGATGATGTTCCCTGCTCTTACGAATTCGCTTCCGAATTTTTTCACACCGAGCCGGCGACCGGCCGAATCTCTATTGTTCTGGGTACTACCTTGTCCTTTCTTGTGTGCCATATCGATTCCTTATGCATAAAATTTAATGCGTGATTATATCAGGTTTGTCTTAAATTTGCAAGAGTTTTAGCCCTTTTTGTCTATAATCGGCTTATCGACTATATGGCTAAAAGGAGTCTTTATGGAGAAATTTCTGGAAGAGGCGAAAGCGGCTTCGCAAATCGCCGCGACACTCCCCTCTGCAATCAAAAACAGCGTATTGATTCAAATGGCGGATGCACTGGAGGAGCACACAGAGCGGATCATCAATGCCAACAAACACGATCTGGGTTATGCCTATGAAAACGAACTTTCCGAAGCGATGATCGATCGCCTGAGTCTCGACCAAAAACGTATCTGTGCGATGGCCGATTCGTTAAGAGAGATCGCGGCTTTGAAAGAGCCGGTAGGTCGGGTGCTGGAGGGATGGCGGGTCGAAAGCGGTATCACCATCCACAAAGTGAGTATTCCCATCGGTGTGATCGGCATCATCTACGAAAGCAGGCCGAATGTCACGAGCGACACGGCCGGGCTCTGTTTCAAAAGCGGAAACGTCTGCGTTCTCAAAGGAGGCAAAGAGGCGGAGTATTCCAACAGGGAGATCGCCGGTGTGCTGCGGGAGGTGCTGGAAAAAAATAGTTTGCCCGAGGCGCTGGTCTCGCTTCTTCCGGACAGCTCCAGAGAGGGGGTGGCGAAATTGATCAGAATGGATGGATATGTGGATCTGATCATCCCCAGAGGCGGAGAGGGACTGATCAAGTATGTCAGCGAAAACGCGACCGTTCCGGTGGTCAAACACGACAAGGGGTTGTGTCATACCTATGTGGATAGGGATGCCGATATGCAAAAGGCGCTTCGAATTTGCAAAAACGCCAAATGCAGGCGCCCCGGCATCTGCAACGCGATGGAGACACTGCTGGTGGATCGAGCGATCGCGAAGGAGATACTGCCCAAAATTAAGGAGATTTACGACAGTTGCGGGACCGATTTGAGAGGATGCCACCTTACCAGAGAGATCATCGAAATCGCCGAAGCCACGGAAGAGGATTTTGATACCGAGTATCTTGCGAATATCCTCTCCATCCGTGTCGTGGACGGAGTCGACGAAGCGATTTCACATATCAGAAGATACGGCTCCGGACACTCCGAAGCGATCGTGACGGAAAACTATACGACCGGTGAAAAATTTCTCGATGCTATCGACGCGGCATGTGTGTACATCAACGCCTCGACGCAGTTTACCGACGGCGGGGAGTTCGGTTTTGGTGCGGAAGTGGGAATCAGCACCAACAAACTTCATGCCAGAGGACCGATGGGGATCAACGATTTGACCACCTACAAATACAAAATCTACGGAAACGGACAGATTCGGGCGTGAAAGGGGCCGATACCGTTTTAGAGATCGAAAATCTCGATTTCGGATACGAAAAGGGGCGTTTGTTGTATCGCGGTTTTTCGTTGACGCTCAAACGCGGTGAGGTGGTTTCGATCACGGGTAGCAGCGGGAGTGGGAAGAGTACGCTTTTTGAGCTGATTACCGGCGAGCGAAGAGCCCTTCGCGGGAATATCCGCAAAGGGAGCGTCTCGCAAATTTTCCAGGATCCCTACAGCTCTTTTCATCCCAGCTACACTATCTTCTCCCAGATAGAGGAGGTGGCTTCGACAGCGGATCTGGATCTTTTTCTCTCCAGACTCGGATTGACTCGGGAGTTGCTCGGGCAAAAACCCCACAGACTCAGCGGCGGTCAGTTACAGCGCTGCTCGATCCTTCGTGCGCTGTTGATGAAACCCGACCTTCTGCTCGCAGACGAGCCCACATCGGCACTGGACAATATCATCGCGCTCGATGTGATGAAGGTGTTGATGGGGTTTCTCGATCGGGTGGGAATTTTGTTGATCACTCACGACAAGGATCTCGCCCGCTGGGCGAGCGATAGGATTATCGATGTCGAAGCGTTGCAAAAGAGAGTCTCTCTATCGCCTACTCCTTGAGTCTTTTGATATCGGCACCGAGAGTTCGCAGTTTCTCTTCGAGTTTCACGTATCCCCGATCCAGGTGGTAGATACGGTGGACGCGTGTCGTTCCTTCGGCGATCAGTCCGGCAAGAACGAGCGCGCTGCTGGCGCGTAGATCGGTCGCCATCACGTCCGCTCCTTTGAGATTCGCGTCTCCTTCCACTCCGGCTGTGTTCTGATTGAGGGTGATCCGCGCTCCCATCCGAATCAGTTCGCTCACATGCATAAAGCGATTTTCGAAAAGCCGCTCTTCGATCGTACTCGTCCCTTCGGCCGTAAGGGCGAGCGCCATAAACTGCGCCTGCATATCGGTCGGAAAACCGGGATATTCGGCGGTATAGATCTTTACGGGTCGGATTTTCGAGGCGGGTTTGATCGTGATGGCGTCTTTTTCGATATCGAAATCGAATCCCATCTCCTGGAGTTTGAGTATCACGGCGACCATATGGGAGTGGTTGACGCGCGTGAGGGTGATTTTGCTGTTGGTGATCGCCCCCGCGCACAGATAGGTGCCCGCCTCGATTCTATCGGGAATGACGGTGATGTGATCGACCTTCAGCATCTCGCCTCCGGTGCCTTCTATCAGCAGTTCGTCGCTTCCGATCCCTTCGATCGATACGCCTCCTTCCCGGAGCACTTCGCACAGTTGGACCACTTCGGGCTCTTTCGCGGCGTTGAGGATACGTGTGCGCCCGTGTGCGAGCGCTGCGGCCATGACGATATTCTCCGTTCCGGTGACGGTGATTTTATCAAAAACGATCGTGGCTCCCTTGAGTCCTTGGGGTGCTCTTGCGACGACGTAACCCTGTTCGATCAAAATCTCGGCTCCCATCATTTCGAGCGCTTTGAGGTGTAAATCGATGGGTCTTTGTCCGATCGCGCAACCGCCGGGCAGCGATACTTCGCAATGGCCGAATCGAGTCAGTAGAGGTCCGAGTGTCAATATCGAGGCGCGCATTTTGCGTACGATATCGTATTTGGCGATCGTCCGGTCGATCGAGGAGGCGTCGATTTTCGCCCGATCTCCCACGATCGCGAAACGCGCACCGAGATTTTCGAGCAGTTTGAGCATCGTGAAGATGTCGTTGACATTGGGGAGGTTGTCGATGGTGACTGGGTTTTTGAAGAGAATCGTGGCGGCGAGCAGTGGAAGTGCGGCGTTTTTCGCACCGTCTATGGCGATACTTCCGCCAAGTCGTTTTCCGCCGGTAATCTCTAGATAGTCCATGATGAAAATCCCTTTTTCAGGTAGTGTAAAGAGGGGATTATAACGCTTTGTAGGTTGGAGTTTGTTGATAGTGGTACCGAGGGCCGGACTCGAACCGGCACGGGCTAACGCCCATCAGATTTTGAGTCTGACGTGTCTACCAGTTTCACCACCCCGGCAGATTTCCGAAATCCGGCGAGATTATACCGGATTTCGGTTGAAATTACGCTTTAGCCACAGCCTCTTTGAGTTTTTTACCCACTTTGAACTTGACGGCTGTCGTGGCGGGAACTTCTACCACTTTGTCCGTACCGGGAACACGTGCCGTACGTGCCGCTCTTGTCGTCGTTGTAAAGGTACCAAAACCGATGAAACTAACACTTTTTTTCGCCGCGAGGGCCTCTTCAATCGTCTCGAGTGCAGCGTCAATGACCGCCTGCGTATCTTTTTTGGAGAGTCCGCATTTGTCCGCGACCGCCTGGATAAATTCTGCTTTCTTCATAAAAAACCATCCTTTTTGTTGAAATTTCGGAACTATCATACACTTTTTAACTTAAAGATTCAAAAAAAGAGATAAATAATTAAGCTCTCTTTATCGGTGGTCGATATGAAAGATACAAACCAATCAAACGACGACAGGAGCGCTCATGAGAGTGACCAACCAAGTTTTGTATAGCCATTTCATTCAAGACCATCAAAAAGCGCAGGAAAAAATGGCGGAATTGAGCGATCAACTCTCTTCCGGACGTAAAATCTCCGCTGGTTATCAGGGAAGCTCCATTTATGTGGAGACGATGCGGCTTGAAAGCGAACGGAATCTACAGAAAGATATCCAGGATCGTACAGAGAAAGCCTCTTTGATCGCCAGTGCGAGCGACAGTGCGATGGCGGAATTCAACGATACGCTCAGATCCTTTAAAACGAAGCTTTTAACCGCGGCGAACGGGACGATGAACGAGGACAACCTCGAAGCGATTGCAACCGAACTCGAACAGCAAAAAGCGCATCTGATCAATCTCGCCAATACGCAGGTGGACGGGCAGTATCTCTTCGCCGGTACGGCGGTCAATACCAAACCGATCGACAACCAAGGAAGATACCATGGAAACGGAACACCTCTGAAAGTGATGACGGGAGATGGTGTCGATATGGCATACAGTGTGGACGGTCTTTCGCTTTTTTTGGGAGAAGAGCGGAGTATCCACAAAGAGCTCTCCACCAACGTCACACTCCGAAAAACGGATGCCGCCGATCCGACAAAAAGTCAAGTCGCGGTTGAGACCGATACGATCAAAGATATTTTTTCAGATCCGTCGCTCGCGGAAGGTTATTTCTATCTTTCAGGAACCCAAAGGGACGGTACGGCGTTCAAACAAAAGATTCGACTCGATGGCGACGATACCGTATCGGATCTTTTGACGCAGATCGGTGTTGCCTTCGGTAACGAGGGGGAAGATCTGAAGGTCGATGTGAAACTGGTCGATGGAAAAATCACCGTTACCGACAGAGAGCCCGGAACGAGTCGGATCTCGTTCACGCTCGTCGGATCGGATACGGATGCCGAGGATCTTTCCGCGCTTGAGGGTTCGCATTTGATCCGTTTCGTCAAAAGCGGTATGGAGGGGGTGAACGCGGAAGAGGAGGCGCTGCAAAACGACCAATTTTATTTCCGTCACAGTCAGAACAGGCTCGTGGGAAACGTACCTTTGGTTTTAAATGGAGCTTTCGCCAAAGAGAGCACGCTGCTCAAAGATATCGCCAACGGTTCGCTCGATGGTAAAACTTTCGAAATGAAGATGAAGAGTGTCGACGGAAGCGACCATACGCTCAGGTTGGCGTTGAACGATACGTCGACGTTCACGATGGATGGCAACACGTATGAAATCAAAAACGCGGAAGGGGATGCGACCGAGGCCGATGAGATGACGTTGGGTCAACTCGAAGGTGTGATCTCCATGGCGCTGGCGGGGAGATTGCCTGCGGACAATTCCGTCGAGGCTTACGAGAGCGCGTTGAGAGAGGCGAAGAAGTCGATCTCCGTTTCGGTTGATGCCGGCGGTAATCTCGAAATCGAAAACTTCACGAACAGTCAAATCGAATTCGCATTCTACGATACGGATGCGGACGATTTTTCCTCCTCGTCCCCCTCGATCTCGTTCAATGCCAACAATGCGATTACGACCGAAGATCCCCATATCGATTTTTTCGGAGAACTCGACCAGATCATCGAAGCGGTTCGCTCGGGAAGTCTTTATCCGGATGCCGAAAATCAGGATCCCAGAAATCCGGGCCTAAGCAACGCCATAGCCAGAATCGACAAGATCAGCGGCCATTTCCAAAACAAACAGACGCAGTTGGGAACCATGGTGACCTCGCTTCAGAGTACCCAGGAGCGCGCCCGTACGCTGGAGATGAATATCGTCGATCTCAAATCAAAAACGGTGGATACCGATATCGGTGAAACCATTATGGAGTTGAATCAGTTGAGTCTCAACTACCAGGCGATTCTCTCCTCCGTCTCGAAAATCAATTCTCTGACTCTCTTAAACTATCTCAAATAACCTAAAATTTTTTTTGGTATAATCAATAAATTCGGGAGGCCGCGTCGGCTTCCCTTCCACATCCATTCTGAAGAAGGATTCACCATTCTTAGAGTCGTTTTATTGCTTGTCGCCATTATGACGCTTCTTTTTGCAGCGATCGCCACCCTTTTTCCCGACACTCCGATGGTAGGGCGTTTCGGTACGCTTTTTGGCAATTTCAATCGCCATACTTTTGGATATCTCGCCTTCTTTTATCCACTTTTTCTGATCTATCCCGTCTATGCTCTCTTTCGCAGGAGTGGTATCGACGCGGGGCGCCGGACACTTCTTGTTGCAGGTCTGCTTCTTTTTCTCTCGCTACTGATGCTGCAGGGAAATGTTTTCACAGGCACGCTGCGAGGAAGTTTAGGAGCTGGGATCGTCCACTTTTTACACCGCTATATCGGTGGTATCGGTGTCTGGCTGTTCATCTTTTCCCTGATGACGCTTTCGGTGGTATTGCTGCTTGAAGTGTATCAGCGCGATGTGGTGGAGGACCTTGAAAAGATCAAAAAAAGCTGGATCGCTCTTTTGGGACGATATCGACCCTCCCAAAACGGAGAGGCAGAGCGACTGATCGGCCGTTATCTGCCGAAAAAGGAGAGAATTTCGGCGACAGGGGAAGAGATCTACTCCCAACCGGAAGACCCCGCCACCCATACACCTCGGTTGCAGCTTCCTTCCGATTTGGAGAGTCTGCTTCGGCCATCCGATGAAAAAAGCGTCTTGAAGCCGTATGACGTAGAAGATACCGCTTTTGGCTCTACGACAGATATGATGGAGCGTATCGAAGAGGAAGTGGAAGCGCTGCTTGAAAAAAACCATTCAAAAAATAGCGATGAAGAGATCGTGGACGAAAGTGTGGATATAAAGCAGCGGCAGTCGGGGGCTACGGTCGTCAGAGAGCTCGAAGAAAATCGGGAATTGATGGAACGCATAGAGAAAGGAAGGGTACACAAACCCAAAAATTTCAAACTTCCCAAGCTCGATTTTCTCAAATCGCCTCCCAAAAAACGCCACCATGTCAACGAGGCGGAAATCGATCGCAAAATTGCCGATTTGCTCGAAAAACTGCGACAATTCAAGATCGAAGGGGATGTAGTCCGTACCTATTCCGGGCCCGTCGTGACGACATTCGAATTTCGCCCGGCAGCCCACATCAAAGTCTCCAAAATTTTGACGCTTCAAGACGATCTGGCGATGGCGCTCAAAGCCAGGACGATTCGCATCCAGGCACCTATTCCCGGTAAAGATGTCGTCGGAATAGAAATTCCAAACAGAGAGTCGCAGACGATTTTTCTCAAAGAGATTCTCCAAAGCGATCTTTTCAGGAAGGCGACCTCTCCTCTGACTATGGCGCTTGGCAAAGATATCGTCGGCAATCCCTTCATCACCGATCTCAAGCAGCTTCCCCATCTTCTGATCGCCGGTACGACAGGAAGCGGAAAGAGCGTCGGTATCAACTCGATGCTCGTCTCTTTGCTCTACAAGAATTCTCCGGACGAGCTGAAGCTGTTGATGATCGATCCGAAGATGCTGGAGTTTTCGATCTACAACGACATTCCCCATCTGCTCACCCCCGTCATCACACAGCCCAAACAGGCGATTTTGGCGTTGGCCAACATGGTCGTCGAGATGGAGCGGCGATACAAACTGATGAGCAAGACCAAAACGAAAAATATCGAAAACTACAACGAAAAGGCCAAAAGAGAGGGATTCGAGCCGTTTCCCTATATCGTCGTCATAATCGACGAGTTGGCGGATCTGATGATGACGAGCGGAAAGGATGTGGAGTTTTATATCGCCAGACTCGCGCAGATGGCCAGAGCCAGCGGTATCCACCTCATCGTCGCTACGCAGCGCCCTTCCGTGGACGTCGTGACGGGCTTGATCAAGGCGAATCTCCCCAGCCGTATCAGTTTCAAGGTGGGGCAGAAGATCGATTCGAAAGTGATACTCGATTCGATGGGTGCGGAGAGTCTGCTCGGACGCGGGGATATGCTTTTCACTCCGCCCGGAAGTTCGGGCCTGATTCGCCTGCATGCCCCTTTCATCACTGAAGACGAGATCGAAACGATCGTGGAATTTCTGAAAGTGCAGCGTGAGGTGGAGTACGACCCCTCCTTTTTGAGCGAACCTTCTCCCGGAAGCGGTTCGGCGATCGGTGTTGTCGCAGAGAGCGGAGGCGAGGGGGATTTTGACGAACTCTACGAAGAGGCGAAAGAGATCGTGCTAAGCGAAAAGAAGAGTTCGATCAGCTATATCCAACGCAAACTCCAGATCGGCTACAACCGCGCGGCACGCATCGTCGAACAGTTGGAGATGACGGGTGTCGTCTCCGCCCCCAACCACAAGGGGCAGCGTGAGATCTTGATGTAACGTAACGTAACATTCGGGAAAAAATAGTGTTACGAAACGTAACCTTTAACGGATACGCATCGGCCGATAGAGTATAATAGGTAAATTTTTTGAAGGAGATTTTATGGGATTGATCGAATCATATAGAGCACATACCAAAGAGCGTGCACAATTGGGGGTCCCCCCGCTTCCCCTGAACGCGGAGCAGACGGCGGAGTTGGTGGAGTTGTTGAAGCAGGATCCGATACCGGAAGAGGGATATTTGCTGGATCTGTTCAAAAATCATATCAATCCGGGTGTGGACGATGCCGCATACGTGAAAGCGGCGTTTTTGAACGCGATCATCATGGGCGATGCGCATTGCAAGGCTATAGACAAGGTCGAAGCCGCGAAAATATTGGGTACGATGCTGGGCGGATATAATGTAGGGCCGCTGGTCAACGCTCTCAAATCCCCGCATGTCGAAGTGGCGCAGGAGGCGGCGGATCAGTTGAAGAAGACGTTGCTGGTTTACGATGCGTTCAACGATGTGAAAGATCTGATGGAAGAGGGGAATCGTTTCGCGAAAGAGGTCATGGAGTCGTGGGCGAACGCGGAGTGGTTTTTGGAGCGCGAACCTCTGAAAGAGGAGATCACCGTCACGGTCTTCAAAGTTCCGGGCGAGACGAACACGGACGATCTCTCTCCCGCGAGCGAAGCGTTTACCAGAAGCGATATTCCTCTGCATGCCAACTCCATGCTCGCCGCCAAGATGGAGGATCCTATCGGTACGATCAAAAAGCTCAAAGAGAAGGGACATCCCGTCGCCTATGTGGGTGACGTCGTCGGTACGGGCAGTTCCAGAAAATCCGGAATCAACTCCGTTCAGTGGCATCTGGGCGAAGATATTCCCGGCGTACCCAACAAACGCACGGGCGGTGTGATCATCGGAGGAATCATCGCTCCCATCTTTTTCAATACGGCGGAAGACTCCGGGGCGCTTCCGATTCAGGCACCGGTGGATAAGCTGGAGACGGGAGACGTGATCACGATCAAGCCCTACGAAGGCAAAATCTACAAAGACGGCGAAGTCGTCAGCGAATTCAAACTCGAACCCAATACGCTTCCGGATGAAGTGAGAGCAGGCGGGCGTATTCCGTTGATCATCGGAAGAAATCTCACGACCAAAGCGAGAGAGACGCTGGGAATGCCTCAGGAGGAGATTTTCGCCAAGCCGGAGCAACCCGAAGATACGGGCAAAGGCTATACCCTTGCGCAGAAGATGGTCGGTCGCGCATGCGGGATGGAAGGGGTACGCCCCGGTACTTACTGTGAGCCTGTCACGACGACGGTGGGAAGCCAGGATACGACCGGGCCGATGACGCGCGACGAGATCAAAGAGCTGGCCGCACTCAGTTTCGGTGCCGATCTGGTTTTGCAAACTTTCTGTCACACGGCCGCCTATCCCAAACCGGCCGATGTCAAGCTTCAGCATGAATTGCCTCCTTTCTGGACGCAAAGAAGCGGAGTCATTCTCAGGCCCGGCGATGGTATCATCCACTCCTGGTTGAACAGAATGTGTCTGCCTGATACCGTCGGTACGGGCGGCGATTCCCACACCCGCTTTCCGATCGGTATCTCGTTTCCGGCGGGATCGGGTCTGGTGGCGTTCGCAGCGGTTACGGGAAGTATGCCTCTGAATATGCCCGAATCCGTACTGGTGAGATTCAAAGGAGAGATGCAGCCGGGAATCACGCTGCGTGATCTTGTCAACGCGATTCCCTACCAGGCGATAAAACAAGGATTGCTGACTGTCGAGAAGAAAGGGAAGAAAAACATCTTCGCCGGCCGAATTCTCGAGATCGAGGGGCTGGGGGATCTCAAATGCGAACAGGCGTTTGAGTTGAGCGACGCTTCCGCGGAGCGGAGTGCCGCCGCGTGTACGGTCAGACTCAACAAAGAGCCGATCATCGAGTATCTCAACTCCAACATCAAATTGATCGAACAGATGATCAAAGAGGGATATCAGGATGCCAAAACACTCCAAAGACGTGCGGACAAGATGCGGGCATGGCTTGAAAATCCAGAGCTTCTCGAGCCGGATCCGGATGCCGAATATGCGGCGGTGATCGAAATCGATCTGAACGAGATCACCGAACCGATTTTGGCATGTCCGAACGATCCGGATGATGTCGCGACGCTCAGCGAGATACTCGCCGATCCCAAAAGACCCAAGCAGATCGACGAAGTCTTCGTCGGAAGCTGTATGACCAATATCGGACTTTTCAGGGCGTTGGGCGAAGTGCTCAAGGGCGAAGGACAGGTTCCCACCCGCCTGTGGGTCTGCCCTCCGACGAAAATGGACGAAAAGACGTTGATAGAAGAGGGATATTACGCGATCTACGGTGCCGCTGGTGCACGTACCGAAATTCCCGGTTGTTCGCTTTGTATGGGCAACCAGGCGAGAGTGCACGACAACGCCGTCGTCTTCTCCACCAGTACCAGAAACTTCGACAACCGGCTCGGAAAAGGCGCACAAGTCTATCTGGGCAGTGCGGAGTTGGCGGCCGTAGCCGCGATACTCGGAAGGATACCGTCGAAGGAGGAGTATCTCAATATCGTACCCAAAAAGATCACTCCCGAAATGAAAGACGATATCTACCGCTATCTCAACTTCGACAAAGTCGACGAAGAGATGCTCAAAGAGATGGTCGAGTAGGTTGTGATGGCATCTTCGGATGCCATCTTGGATTAAGATGAAGCGTTTTTTTTCTCTCTTGATGTCGCTGGGACTGCTTGGTCTGATCGGAGGGGTGGGTACCCTCATCTGGGTACAGAAGCATCTCTCCTCCCGTGTAGTTCTTCCCTCTCTTCTCTATATTCCCAAAGGATCCACCAAAAACGCGATCGCCTATATCGACAGCCACTACCTTCCGCTTTCATGGATCGATACCTATCTGATCAAATTTTACGGTTATCCGCAGGCGGGTTGGATCGAAACGGGAGGAGGCGAGATTACGCTCGGTACTTTTTTTCAGCGACTCACGCACGCCAAGGCCGCACTCAAAGAGGTGACGCTCGTTCCGGGAGAGACGACGGTCGTATTTCTCGACCAACTGGCCACTTCTCTCGATCTCAATCGTACCCGCCTCGAAGAGAGTTACCGCAAACGCACCACTATCGAGGAGGGGCTCCTTTTTCCCGAAACGTATCAGGTACCCATCGGTATCGACGAGGAGGGAATCGTGGATTTTCTCTATAGGCAATCGATTGCCAAGCATAGAGAATTGAGTCTCAAATATCTGGGCCATTACGACGAAAAGGAGTGGTTTCGAACCGTCGTCACGACCGCTTCCGTCATCCAGAAGGAGGCGGGTTCGCGGCAGGAGATGCCTCTTGTTTCCGCTGTCATACGAAATCGTCTCAAGAGAGGGATGAAACTCCAGATGGATGGAACGCTCAATTACGGTCGCTACTCGCATCAGAAGATCACCCCACGGCGTATTCGAGAAGATGTTACCAAATTCAACACCTACAAATATCAGGGGCTTCCCGATTTGCCTGTCTGTACCGTCGGCGAAGCGGCTATCGAAGCGGCCATCAACCCGGCGGATGTCGATTATCTCTACTTCGTGCGTGGTCGAGACGGCAGGCACCGGTTCTCCAAGAGGTACAAATCCCATTTACATCAGATAGAGAAACTCAAAAATGGGAAAAATTGAAACACTTCATTTTTTCTAATATTACTATTGGTAACATCTTCTCTCCCATTCAATAAATCATAATTTTTAAACTGATACTATCTTTTTACAAAATCTTATTTTGAGAGGAACGAATATGTCAAGACCAACAATTGTATGGACAAAAATAGATGAGGCACCAGCGTTGGCGACCTACTCTTTACTGCCCGTAGTGAAAGCTTTTGTGAAGGAAGCAGGTGTTGATATCGATTTACGCGATATCTCTTTGGCAGGAAGGGTGATCGCCACTTTCCCCGAATACTTGACCGAGGAGCAGCGTATCAACGACGAATTGGCATGGATGGGAGAGTTGGTGCAAAAGCCCGAAGCCAACATCATCAAGCTCCCCAATATCTCCGCCTCCATTCCACAGCTTAAAGCGTGTATCGCGGAGTTGCAGTCTCAAGGATACGACCTTCCAGATTTCCCGGAAGATCCGCAGACGGACGAAGAGAAAGCGATCAGAGAGAAGTATGCCACCTGCCTGGGGTCTGCGGTCAATCCCGTTTTGCGTGAAGGAAATTCGGATCGACGAGCGGCTGTGGCGGTCAAGAAGTTCGCACAGAAGCATCCGCACAGACTCAAACCTTTTGCTCCCGATTGCAAAGCGTATGTAGCCTATATGTACAAAAACGACTTTTATGCCAACGAGCAGTCGGTGGTGATGGGCAATGCGGATACATTGAGCATTCAACTCAACGGTACCGAACTCAAGACGATCGAAGGTGTCGAGCCGGGTGAAGTCGTTTCCGCTTCGTTCATGGGCGCAGCGGAGCTGAGGGAATTTTTGGCCCAGACGATCGAAGATGCCAAAGCGAAGGATCTTCTCTGGTCCATTCACCTCAAGGCGACGATGATGAAAGTTTCCGATCCGATCATGTTCGGACATGCGGTGGAAGTCTTCTTCAAGGATGTGTTTGAGAAATATGCGGACGAATTCGAAAAACTGGGTGTCAATCCTGATCTGGGCGTGGGTGACATATTGAACAAAATCCAGAAATCGGACAAAAAAGAGGAGATCGAAGCGGCTCTCAAGGCGGTGGTCGAATCTGGAAAACCGAATATCGCGATGGTCGATTCGGATAAAGGCATCACCAACCTGCATGCATCCAACGATATCATCATCGACGCCTCCATGCCTCCTGTCATTCGCGAGGGTGGCAAGATGTGGAACAAAGAAGGCGAACTGCAAGAGTGTGTAGCGGTCATACCCGATAGGACGTATGCGAGGATGTATAGCGAAATTCTCGAAGATTGCAAAATCAACGGACAGTTTGACGTCACGACGATGGGACACGTGAGCAATGTGGGATTGATGGCGAAAAAAGCGGAGGAATACGGCTCTCACCCCTATACGTTCAGAGTTCCAGAAGATGGCACGATGGAAGTGAAGGATAGTGAAGGCAACGTACTTATGCGCCATACGGTGAAAAAAGGAGATATCTGGAGAGCCTACAAAGCCAAAGACGTTGCGATCAAAGATTGGGTCAGGTTGGCACACGAGAGATCCAAACTCACCGGCGATCCGGTCGTATTCTGGTTGGACAGCAACCGGGCGCATGATGCGAATCTGATCAAAAAAGTACTTGAGTATCTACCTTCCATGATCGAAGAAGAGCCTATCGAATATCATGTCATGGCTCCCCAGCAGGCGATGCGTTATACTTTGAAGCGAACAAGAGCGGGCTTGAATACCATTTCCGCGACCGGTAATGTCCTGAGAGACTATCTGACCGACCTTTTCCCTATCCTGGAATTGGGTACCTCCGCCAAAATGCTCTCTATCGTGCCTCTGCTCGCCGGTGGTGGGTTGTTCGAGACCGGTGCGGGAGGATCGGCTCCCAAACATGTCGAACAATTCCTCAAAGAGGGACACCTCAGATGGGACAGCCTCGGTGAATTTCTCGCATTGGCGGAATCACTGCGTATGATTGGTCGCAAAGAAAACGACAAGATCATCGAAGCGATGACCGCAGCGCTCGATACGGCGAACGAAGGCTATCTCGACAATAACAAAGCACCTTCCAGAAAGGCGGGCGAGCCGGACAACAAGGCAAGCCACTACTGGGTGGCACGTTATTGGGCGGAAGCGCTAGCTCAAAGTGAGAATCCTCTTCTGTCCGAAAAATTCGGCCCGATTGCGCAGGCTCTTGCCGAAAACGAAGCGAAAATCATCGAAGAGCTTCTTGCAATCGAGGGTAAAGCACAAGACATCGGAGGATACTACCATCCAGATGATGCCAAAGCGGAAGTGGCGATGCGCCCGAGTGAGACATTCAATAGTATCATCGATCAAATCTAAAACAAATCCATACCGGGGCTTGCTCCGGTATGGCAAAATTCATAGCTGTAAGATTGGAGATGATCTTGTAGTTATGGGTTTTGTCATAACACGTTGAAAAAGGAGTCGTATGGCGAAAGGAACAAGAGTCGGAATCGTAGGGGCGGGAAATGTAGGGGCGACCGTTGCCTACAGCCTGGCAATGAAAGGGGTCTGTCACGAAATTATACTGCGTGACAACAAAATCGATAGGGCCAAGGGTATCGCACTCGATATGAGTCAGGCGGCGAATGCGGCCAGAACCCATACGGTCGTGACCGTGGCCGAAGATATGAGTCAGTTTACGGAGTGTGATGTGGTCGTCATCACGGCGGGAAGTCCGAGGCTTCCGGGAATGAGTCGCGACGATCTTTTGATGGTCAACGCCAACATCATGAAAGAGGTCGTGACCGATATCAAGAAATACTCCCCCAACGCCATATTGATTCCGGTTTCCAACCCTCTGGATGCGATGGTCTATGCCGCCATCAAGATTACCGGATGGGAGCGTAATCGTGTCGTCGGTATGGCGGGTATTCTCGACAGTGCGAGAATGGCACACTTCATCTACGAAAAAGTCAAATACGGAGCGGGGCAGATCCGCGCTTCCGTGATGGGAGGGCATGGCGACGATATGGTCCCGCTTCCCCGTTTTTCCACGATCGCCGGTGTACCGTTGACGGATCTGCTGAGTGACGAAGAGATCGAAGAGATCGTCGAAAAGACTCGTCATGGCGGTGCGGAGATCGTCGGATATCTGAAGACCGGTTCTGCCTACTACGCTCCCGCCAAAGCGACGGCGATTATGGTGGAAGCGATCCTGCACAACACGAAACAGATCTTTCCTTGTGCCGTGATGCTGGAGGGCGAATACGGCTACAGCAATATCGTCAGCGGCGTTCCGGTCGCACTCGGTGCGAACGGTGTCGAAAACATCATAGAGATCTCGCTGGATGAGAAGCAGACTAGACAGTTTGCCAAAAGTGTTCAATCGGTACAGACACTGGTTGATACATTGAATAAAAACAATTTTTTTGGAGATGTATGATGAGAGAGGTTGAATACAAAGATATCGTCAACGCGGTCAAACGTATGATTATGCATACGGCGACCAATCTTCCCGAAGATGCGCTCAATGCGTTGAAAGAGGCGTATGAAAAAGAGGAGAGTCCGGTAGCGAAGAAGGTGATAGAGCAGCTACTTTTGAATGCGGATATCGCAAGAGACGAAAAAAAACCGCTCTGTCAGGATACGGGACTTGCCGTTTTTTTCGTGAAAGTGGGACAGGATGTCAAAATCACGGGAGGTACGCTTAAGGACGCGATCAACGAGGGAACCGAACTGGGATATAAGGAGGGGTATCTTAGAGCCTCCACATGTGAGTGTTTCACTCGTGAGAATCTGAAGGAGAAGATAGGCTACAACCTTCCGGCGGTGATCCATTTCGATCTGGTGGAGGGTGACAAGATAGAGATCGAATACGCCGCCAAAGGAGGTGGTAGCGAGAATGTCAGCCGTGCCAGGGTTTTGGCGCCGGCACAGGGGAGAGAGGGCATTATCGATTTTGTGAAATCGGTGATTTCGGAAGCGGGGCCTAACCCCTGTCCTCCCATCATTGTCGGTATCGGTATCGGGGGTACGTTTGAAAAAGCGGCGCTTTCGAGCAAACATGCACTTTTTAGAGAAGCAGGATCTCCCAATCCGGACCCGGCATTGGACGAATTCGAAAAAGAGATCAAATACGAGCTCAACAATCTCGGTATCGGTGCGATGGGAATGGGAGGTACGCAGACGGTGTTGGCTGTCCATATAGAGAAGAATCCCTGCCACATCGCCAGTTTGCCCGTCAGTGTCAACGTCCAGTGTCATAGCAGCAGACATGCTCACATAACCATATAGGAAGGAGAGACGATGAGCGAAACATATCATATGACGACACCTCTGAGCGAAGAGGACGTCACGAAACTCAAAGCCGGAGATATCGTCTATCTCAGCGGTACGATCTTCACAGCCCGCGACGCGGCGCACAAACGTCTGGTGGATCTGATCGAGGCGGGCGAAGAACTTCCTTTCCAACTCGACGGTGCCGTCATCTACTTCGTCGGCCCCACACCTCCGAAACCGGGTGAGCCGATCGGCAGTGCGGGACCGACCACCAGCTACAGAATGGACAGCTATTCGCCGACACTGATCAAGCATGGTCTGCGCGGTATGATCGGAAAAGGCAAACGCAACGATGCGGTCAAAGAGGCTTGCCAAAAATACAAAGCGGTCTATTTCGGTGCGACCGGCGGTGCGGGGGCGTTGCTTTCCAAAACGATCACCGAAGCGGTCGTAATCGCTTACGAAGAGCTCGGACCCGAGGCGATACGTATGCTGAAAGTGGAAAATTTTCCCGTCACCGTCGTCAACGACACCCACGGAAACGATCTTTACGAAGCGGGTAGAAAACAGTACGAAAAAACCAGTTAGAAAGGAGAAGGTGTGAATATTCATGAGTATCAGGCAAAGCAGATTTTCCAGAAATACGGTGTGCCGACACCGAGAGGAAAAGTCGCTTTCAGCGTGGACGAGGCGGTGGAAAACGCCAGGGAGCTGGGAGGGCCGATCTGGGTCGTCAAAGCGCAGATCCATGCGGGTGGACGCGGGCTCGGCGGTGGTGTGAAACTCGCCAAAAGCATCGAAGAGGTGAGAGAACTCGCGACACAGATTCTGGGGATGACGCTGGTTACGCACCAGACGGGTCCGGAAGGAAAGCTGGTCCAGAAGATCTATATCGAAGAGGGCGCCGATATCAAGGAGGAGTTTTATCTGGGAATGGTGTTGGATAGGACGCTCGAGATGCCTGTGATGATGGCGTCGACCGAAGGCGGCATGGAGATCGAGAAGGTAGCGGAGGAGTCTCCGGAGAAGATCGTCAAAGTCGCCATCGACCCGACGATCGGATTCCAAGGATACCATGGTCGTAAAATCGCTTTTGGTCTCGGGCTTCCCAAAGACGAGCAGCGTGCCTTCATCAAGTTCGCGCAGGCGCTTTACAAAGTCTATATGGAAAACGACGCGGAGATGATTGAGATCAACCCTCTCATCAAAACGGGTTCGGGAGATTTCCTCGCTCTGGATGCAAAGATGGGGTTTGACGACAATGCGCTCGGACGCCATCCCGATATCGAAGCGATGCGTGATCTGAGCGAAGAGGAGCCTACGGAAGTCGAGGCGAAGAAATACGGGCTTAGCTATATCAAACTCGACGGTGACGTCGGATGTATGGTCAACGGTGCAGGTCTGGCGATGGGGACGATGGATACGATCAACTATGTCGGCGGTCATCCCGCCAATTTCCTCGACGTGGGCGGCGGAGCCAACCCCGAAACGGTAGCGAAGGGATTCGAGATCATTCTCAAAGATCCCAACGTCAAATCGATTTTCGTCAATATTTTCGGCGGGATCGTTCGATGCGACAGAATCGCCAACGGTATCCTTGAGGCGACGAAGATCGTGGATGTGAACGTGCCCGTTATCGTCAGACTTGACGGAACCAACGCACCCGAAGCATCGGAAATCCTGAAAAAAGCCAACATCCCGAACATCATTACGGCGACCGACCTCGAAGATGGGGCGAAAAAAGCGGTCGCGGCGGCGAAAGGAGAGTTGAAATGAGTATTTTGGTCAATAAAGACACCAAGGTCATCGTACAGGGATTCACGGGCAAAGAAGGCACTTTTCATGCCGAGCAGTGTTTGGCGTACGGGACGCAGATCGTCGGAGGGGTGACGCCCAACAAAGGAGGGCAGTCGCATCTTGGCAAGCCGGTGTTCAATACGGTCGAAGATGCGGTCGAAGCGACGGGTGCCACCGTTAGCATGGTTTTCGTTCCGCCCGCATTTGTCGCCGATGCGGTGATGGAAGCGGCGGATGCCGGAATCGAGCTGGCGGTCATCATCACCGAAGGGGCGCCGGTACGCGATATGCAGATGGCGAAAGCCTATGCTGTCAAGAGAGGGATGAAGACGATCGGGCCGAACTGTCCTGGTATCATCACGGCCGAAGAGTGCAAGATCGGCATCATGCCGGGTATGATCTTCAAAAAGGGGAACGTCGGATTGATCAGCAAATCGGGTACGCTCACCTACGAAGCTTCCAACCAGGTCGTCAAGGAGGGATTTGGGATCACCACGGCCGTTGGAATCGGAGGCGATCCGATCATCGGCCTTAGCTACAAACAGTTGCTGCCGATGTTCGAAGCCGACCCCGAAACCGAAGCGATCGTCATGATCGGAGAGATCGGCGGAGATCTGGAGATTCAGGCCGCCAAATATATCAAAGAGCACATCTCCAAACCCGTCGTCGCCTTCATCGCGGGACAGACGGCTCCCAAAGGAAAACGGATGGGGCATGCGGGTGCGATCATCAGCGGCAGTGCCGGTACGGCGAAAGAGAAGATGGATGCGTTGGAAGCGGCCGGTGTCAAGGTCGTCGTATCGCCGGCGGATATCGGAAAAGCGGTAGCGGAAGTACTCAAAAAGTAAATCATACAAAGGAGAATCAATGGCTATAATGAAAGCCCCCGAAAATACCCCCGTTTGGGTCAATGTCGACAGATGTAAAGCGTGCGATATCTGCGTGGATGTCTGTCCAGCAGGTGTGTTGGCGATGGTCCCATCGGACAAGACGATATTGGGTTCGACCATCAGCGTGCAGGTACCGGAGTCTTGTATCGGATGTAACGATTGCGAACTCCATTGTCCCGATTTTGCCATCTATGTGGCCGAGAGAAAAGAGTATAAGTTCGCGAAATTGACGGATGAGGCGAGAGCGCGAGCCGAAGCGATCAAAGCCAATCACTACATGGCATTAAGTGCGTAAGGAGAACTGTATGGCAAGAGAGATTATTTCAAGTGGTAATTCACTCTGCGCCCTGGCGGCGTATGATTGCGGTTGTGAATTTTTCGGTGGATATCCCATTACACCATCGAGCGAAATCGCACACGATTTGAGCAAACTGCTTCCCAAGAAAGGGAACAAATTCATTCAGATGGAAGACGAGATCGGCGGTATCGCCGCGGCTCTCGGTGCTTCGATGAGCGGTAAGAAGGCGATGACGGCCACATCGGGTCCCGGAATCTCCCTCAAAGCCGAACAGATCGGATTGGCCTTTATCGCCGAAATCCCGCTCGTCATCGCCAACGTTATGAGAGGCGGCCCTTCCACCGGTCTTCCCACGCGTGTATCTCAGGCGGATATCGGTCAGGCGAAATATCCGACTCACGGCGATTACGCCTCCATCACCCTCTGTCCTGGCTCGCTGGAGGAGTGTTA
>CAYUEN010000017.1:0-43395 GCA_964443745.1 uncultured Campylobacterales bacterium
TTGATGGTCGTTCTGGTGGCGGGTATCTCTTTTGTCGGATATATTGCGATCAAGATTCTGGGAACGAGGCGGGGTGTCTATCTGACCGGGATTTTCGGAGGGCTCATCTCCTCTACGGCCGTTTCGATCACCCTCTCCAAGCTCTACGCGATCAGAGGGGCGTTGATCAAAAACTACGCGGGAGGCATCGCGATCGCTTCGACGTTCATGTATCTGCGGGTGCTTTTCGAGGCGACGGTGTTCAATTTCAAGCTCGCGAAACTGTTGATGTTTCCCTATCTGGCGGCGGCCGGCAGCGGGTTGCTTTTCGTATGGTATCTCTATACCACTTCCAAAAGGCATACCGTCGAAGAGGGGGCGATTAAAAACAATCCGCTCGAACTCTCCGAAGCGCTCAAGCTGGGGTTGCTTTTCGGGCTGATTCTCGGATCGATCGGAT
The DNA here is from genome assembly GCA_964443745.1 of uncultured Campylobacterales bacterium. GTDB lineage: Bacteria > Campylobacterota > Campylobacteria > Campylobacterales > QNZT01 > CAYUEN01. The sequence goes on from CAYUEN010000017.1 coordinate 440, forward strand.
TTTTTCAGGAGCGGTACGGAAATGCCGGTGTCTACGTCGTTTCGGCTCTTTCCGGATTGACCGACGTGGATGCGATCACCCTTTCGCTCTCCAAACTCGCCGGCTCGAAAATCACGCAGATCGCCGCGATCAACGGAATCGTGATCGCCACCGTCGTCAACTCCGTCGTCAAACTGGGAATCGTCTTCGTGCTGGGAGGTCGAAGACTCGGTGCGGTGGTGGGGCTGTTTTATCTGATCACGCTCGTATGTATGGTTGGGGGGATTTTCGCGGCGGGGATCGAGTGATCGCTCCTATCGGTTTCGCCGTCTGTCCCGGTAGAAGAGGATCTTGCGTCCGGAGTGGGGAAGTTTCTCCTCCTTGATTTCGAAAAGACCGGTCGCTTCGATCAGTTTGGAGAGTTTCGGATAGCCGTAGTTGCGCGGATCGAAATCGGGAAACTGCCGCTTGATCAGCGATCCGCTCTCCGCCAGGGGTGCCCAGCCGTCTTCGTCTGCCACTTCGTCGGCGGCGTTGCGGAGCATATTGATCAGCTTGGTATCCTGCGCGAGTTGTTGGCGCGTTTTGGGTTTGGTACCGCCGTTTCCGCTTTCTTCGCTCTTTTGCTTCTGTGGCTCCGTCCGCTCTTCCTCGTCCAGGGATCGCAAGACTTCGACATAAACGAAATCGTCGCATGCGTTACGAAACGCGAGGGGTGTCTTGCGCTCCCCGACACCGAATACATGAATCTGGGACTCTTTGAGGCGGGAGGCGAGTTTGGTAAAGTCGCTGTCGCTGGAAACGAGGGCGAAAGCGTTGAATTTTCCCGAATAGAGCAGATCCATCGCGTCGATCAGCATCGCGGCGTCCGACGAGTTTTTCCCCTGTGTGTAGGAAAACTGCTGAATCGGCTGGATCGCCAGTTCGTTGACGATCTTTTTCCAGTTTTTCAACTCCGGTGCGCTCCAGTCGCCGTAGGCGCGTTTGACGATGATGTTGCCGTGTTTGGAGAGTTCGGTGAGGATCGATCCCAATGAGGCGGCGCGGGCGTTTTCCGCGTCGATCAAGACGGCGATCTTCATATCTTTTTTGTCGGTGGCCGCCATCACTCCGCTTCCACGACCGTTCTGGCCGTCGGATTGGCTTCGAGTCGCTCCACGGGAATCGGCTTGCCGGTCTTTTCGCAGATTCCGTAGCTTCCCTCCTCGATACGTTTGAGGGCTTCCTTTACCTCTTCGAGTTGGTTTTTGAGCGATTCGAGTACCGATCTGTCTCTCGTATTCTGAATCTTCAGCGTCGCCAGATCTTCGACGTCGTTGATATCACCCTGTGCGGCGATCGTCTCTATCTCTTCGTTGACGCTGGCGATCTGCCGTTCCAGGTCCGCCTTTTTTTCTTCGAGTATCTTTTTGAAATGGGATAGATCGATATCCTCTCTTCTTCGCATCTTGTGGACTCCTATGATTTTATTCACACATGATAACATGTTTGGATCAAAACCAAAAGGAATCGTTTATGTATCTTTTCACTTCCGAAGCCGTTTCACCCGGCCATCCGGACAAATGTGCGGATATTATCGCCGATACTATCGTCGACAGGCTGTTGCAGCTCGATCCCGACGCCAGGGTCGCGACGGAGGTCTTCATCAGCGGGAAAGAGGTCGTCATCGGAGGTGAAGTGAAGATCGATATGCCGCTGGATAGAGAGTTTTATCACCTCTGCGCCCGTGACGCACTCGGCGAAATCGGCTATCCCGAAGCGGGATTTTCGGAGACGGAAACACTCGATCCTTCGACAATCGATACGCATATCTTCATCTCCAGGCAGTCTCCGGACATCAGTATCGGCGTCGATCGTGAGGGAGGGGAGATCGGTGCGGGTGACCAGGGGATGATGATCGGATACGCCTGCGGGGAGACGCCGGAATTGATGCCTTCGGCGATCGTCTGGGCACGTCGGTTGCGGGATGCGCTCTATAGCCATGCTCTTGCGCATCCGGATCGTTTCGGTATCGATATCAAAACACAGGTGAGTGTCGATTACGGCGATTATGGCGGGTTTGTTCGCGCAGAAGCGAGAAGGGTCGCCAAGGTCGTCGCGGCCGTACCCCATGCCGCCGACCTTACGATCGAAGAGGCCGGAGCGCAGATCAAAAAGGTGATCGTGGCAACGCTCGAGAGAGAGAAGATCCCTTTCGATCCGGAAGAGACGGAGTTCGTCGTCAACGGAACGGGCAGGTATGTCAAACACAGCCCCCTCGCCGATTCGGGTCTTTCCGGCAGAAAGGTCGTTTGCGACACTTATGGCGCCTACGCTCCGATCGGCGGAGGATCTCAGAGTTCGAAGGACTACACCAAAGTGGACCGTTCCGGTCTGTATGCCGCCAGATGGATCGCCAAACACATCGTCGCTTCGGGCAGAGCGAAAAAAGCGATGGTGGAAATCGCCTACGTCATCGGCAGGGCCGAACCTCTCCATCTGACGGTCGATACCCGGGGTACGGGAGATATCGACGATGCCAAACTCGGTGAACGCATCGCCGAAGCGTTCGCTTTGACGCCGCGCTGGATCACGGAACGTTTCGGACTCGACACCCCCTCTTCTCACACCTTTTTGTATGCGGATGTGGCGGCCAGAGGACAAGTCGGTATCGAAGGCTATCCGTGGGAGCGACTGGACGAAGAGACTCTCGCCTGGTTTCGAAATCTCTCTTAGTGCCAGACCCCTTCCAACCGATATCCGCAAAACGGACACGTTCCATCCGCATCGAGATGGTTGGTGACGTACTGACCGATGCGGCCGCGTCGATCGATGACGCGTTTTTGACATGAGGGGCAGTAGGTGGATTCTCTGTCCTCGTCGTCGAGATTCCCCACGTAGACATATTTGAGCCCCTCTTCCTTTCCGATTTCATAGGCGCGCCTGAGTGTCTTGGCGGGCGTGGGCGGAACGTCGAGCATCTTGTACATCGGATAGAAAGCGCTCAGATGCCATGGAATGGCCGAATCGAGATCGACCAGAAATTTCGCGATATCGCGTATCTCTTCATCCGAATCGTTTTTGCCGGGGATCAGCAGAGTCGTCGTTTCGATCCAGATTCCCTTTTTATGGGCGTATCTTATCGCGTCCAGGACCGGTTCGAGTCTCGCTCCGCAGATCTTTTTGTAGAAGGCGTCGGTGAATCCTTTGATATCGATATTCATCCCGTCGACGAAAGGGGCGAGTTCGTCGATCGCTCTGTGTGTTTCGTATCCGCTGGTGACGTAAATGTTTTTGAGCCCCTTTTCGTGTGCGAGTTTCGCGGTGTCGTAAGTGTATTCGAAGAAGACGATCGGTTCGTTGTAGGTATAGGCGATGCTTTCGCATCCGTATCGCAATGCCGCTTCCACCGCTTTTTGGGGCGGCAGTTTTTCACCGAAGATTCGGTGGTCATGCTCTTTGGGATACTGGGAGATGTCGAAATTCTGACAAAATTGACAGCGGAAATTGCATCCGACCGTACCGAACGAAAAGGATTTCGAGCCGGGTTGAAAGTGGAACATCGGTTTTTTTTCGACAGGATCGACGTTTACCGCCGCCGCCAATCCGTATACCAGAAGTCGCAGTTGGCCGTTTTCGACTTTCCTGACACCGCAGATACCGTATTGACCTTCTTTGAGTTTGCAGCGGTGCGAACACGCTTCGCAGACGATGCGTCCATCCTCCAGTTTTTTGGATAGCCAGGCCGGTGCGGACATTTGAGCCTCCTTTTTAAATAGTTTTTATAATTATACTCTCATTTGGAAAGGAAAGGTAAACCGTTATAAAATAGTTTTTTTGGAAAGGAGTGAAATGAATATCATCATCGCGGGAGCCGGAAGAGTGGGATACCGGCTCGCCAAAACGCTCTCTTTCAAGCACAACGTCACGGTCATCGACAAAAATGCCGAGGCGCTGAGTGTGTTGCTGGAGAGTATCGATGTCCTCTCCATTACCGGGAATATCGAAGACCCCGATACCTACCATTCGCTTCTCAACCGCAGCTTCGATATCTTCATCGCCGTAACCGACAGCGACGAAGCCAATATCCTCTCCACCCTGATCGCCGACGACGTGATCGACGCGAAAAAGAAAATCATCCGTCTGAAAAACGCCTACTTCGCCAAAAGCTCGATAGCCGAAAAACTGGGTGTGAGCGATGCTGTTTTTCCATTCGTGACGACGGCCAAATCGATTCGTGCGTTGCTGGATTTTCCCAAAGCGAACAACGTCAAGGAGTTCATCTATACCGATTACAAATTGATTTCCGTTTTCGTGCAGAACGATGCGCTCGAAGGGGAGGAAATCGGCCGATTCAACGAAGAGAGATGCAGGGTGGTGGGGCTGGAGCGGGAGAAGAGATTTTTCATCCCGGACGAGAGGGAGACGATCAGGCAACACGATCTGCTCTACTTTTTCGGAAAGGCGGAGAATATTCGTCGGCTGTGTTCTGAAATCGACACCAAAATGCCCAGAAAAATAGACAGGATCACTATTTTCGGCGCCAATTTGCTGGGGCTGGAGATCGCGAAGTCGTTGGCGGAAAGAAGCGTGCAGATAAAGGTGATCGAGAAAGATACCCAGCTTTGCAAGAAAGCTTCTCAACTTCTGCAGGATCGCGCGAGCGTCATCAATAGCCGCTATATCGAACATGCGGTTTTCGACGAGGAGCAGATCGCCCATTCCGATATGATTATCTCCACCGATTCGGAAGACGAGGAGAATATCGTACGTTGCCTGGAGGCGAAGGAGCGGGGAATAGAGCGGACCGTTGCGATCAACAACGATGTGGAGCACTATGAATTGATGCACAAACTGGGGATCATCGCCTCCAGAGGACCCAAAACGAACGCCTATTATGCGATTCTCGAAAAGATCGGTTCGAGTGCCGTGATTTCGGAAAAACACTACTGTGGGGGGAGGGCTGCCGTCTTTTCGAGAAAGATTTTCGAAAATTCTCCCCTGATCGGCAAAACGATCAAACCACTGAAGGAGCGGGGTATCGAAAGTTTCGTTCTTTCGCAGGGTGAAATCGTTCCCTTCCTGCAAAAACGTACACTGGAGCGGGACGATGTCCTTTTCGTCTTTTTGGATTCGGAAAAAGAGGAGCGGGTAAAGCGGTGGATCTACTCACTCTGAAAAATATCGCCAAATTCGTCTCGATCATCGGTATCGCACTCGCGCTCTTTTTGACGATTCCCCTGCTCACCGGTTTGCTCTACCATGAAGATATCGGCAGATTCGCCCTTTTCGACTTTCTTCTCTTTGCGGCCAATCTTTCGATATTCGCCTCTCTTTATCGACATCGGATGCAGATGCGAATCAAAGACTCGATTCTCTCGGTCAATCTGATCTGGATTCTACTCGGTATCGCCGGAGGCGTTCCCCTCTATCTCTATACGGGCGTGGATGCGGCGGAGGCGTTTTTCGAAGCGATCAGCGGATTTACGACAACAGGAGCGACAATCTATACCGATATCGAATCGCTTCCAAAAAGCGTTCTGATATGGCGAAGCCTGATGCACTGGCTGGGAGGAATGGGAATCATCGTGCTTGGTGTGGGGCTTTTTTCGCTGATCAACCCCACCGGTTCGCTGACGATGTTCAAAGCCGAATCGACCGGTATCAAAATGGAGAAGATCACACCCAAAATCAGGGATACTGCATTGCGATTGTGGATCATCTATCTGCTGTTCACGATCGCCGATACGATACTGTTGAAATTGGGAGGAATGACGCTTTTTGACGCGATCAACCATGCCTTCTCCACGATCTCCACCGGCGGTTTTTCCACTAAAAACGCCTCTTTGGGGTTTTGGGGAGAGAACTTTTTCATTCTGTGGGTGACGACACTTTTCATGTATCTATCAGGAATCAACTTTCTGGCGCATTTGCGACTTTGGAGCGGCGATTTCAGCGGGTATGCGAGCGAAGAGGTCAAATGGTATACGACTCTTTTTTTTCTACTTTCGGCTTCACTCTCTCTGATGCATTTTTTTCTTTCGAAAGACTCCTTTTTATTCAGCATTACACATGGATTTTTGACGATAACATCGGTTATGACGACGACGGGTTTCGCCTCTTTGGATTATGAAAAGTGGGGAGCGGTGGCGGTGGCGCTCGTTTTTGTCGCGATGCTGATAGGCGGCAATGCGGGATCTACGGCGGGAGGAATGAAGGTGATTCGCCATATCGTCCTGTTCAAGAACCTCTTCGCGCAGATCAGGCAGATCCTCCATCCAAACGCCGTGATCGGTATCTATGTCGACAAAGGGCGAATCACGGGCAAGATTTTGGGAAGCGTAAGCGGATTTTTTCTCCTGTTCGTATTGACCAATACGGCGGTGACGCTCTATCTCCATCTGCGGGGATACGACGCGATGACGGCGCTCAGCACCGCGGTGGCGTGCGTGGGCAATATCGGTCCCGGTTTCGCACTGACCGGACCGGCACAAAACTACCACTTCTTCAGCGATATGGACAAGTTGCTTCTTTCGTTCGCGATGATCGTCGGAAGGCTGGAATTTTATACCGTCATGATCCTCTTCGCGCGTGATTTTTGGAGAAAGTATTGAAAAAGAGACGAAACGAAAAGATCGTCGTCAAAACGGGCGATATCACGAAAGAGAAGAGTTGCGCGATCGTCAATGCCGCCAACTCCTCCCTGATGGGGGGAGGCGGTGTGGACGGAGCGATCCACAGAGCGGGAGGTCCGCAGATCCTGCAGGCATGCAAAGAGATCAGACGCACACGCTATCCCGAGGGTCTGCCGACGGGAGAGGCGATTGCGACACCGGCGGGAAATCTTCCCGCCCGCTACGTGATCCACACCGTCGGTCCGCGCTACCCCTCCTGTAAAGAGCGATGCGAAACGCTTCTTGCCAACGCCTATATCAACTCCCTCAAAGTCGCCAGGGAGTTGGGATGTGACCGCATCGTCTTTCCAGCGATTTCTACGGGTGCATACGGATATCCCAAAGAAGAAGCGGCACGCATCGCCTATCGGAGTGTGCGTGACTTTCTCGAAAAAGAGGGGGATATGGAGGTGGTCTTCATTTTTCGCTCCAAGGAGGAGGCGGATCGTTTCAGACGTCTCAACGCTTTGCAATAACACTTCGCTAACACTCTTTCAATAAAATGGACGAGACGACAAAGGAGAGAGAAAGCGATGAAATCGATAAAACAAATCATAATGGCGGGGGTGTTGGCATGCGCTTGTGTTGCGGGGGCCGAAACAAACACCACTCGAATGGAGCTGATCGCGCAGGAAGCGACGGCAAAACTTCAGGAGACTCTTGGAAGCGATCTGAAGAGGGTGTTGAAAAAGAGGGGAGTCGTCGAAGCGGCGAAGTTTTGCTCGAGCGAAGCGCAGAATATCACGATGCGAATCAACAAGGAGTTGGGTGGAAGTCTTATGATCCACCGTACCTCTCTCAGATATCGAAATCCGGCCAACGCACCGATCGAAGAGGAGAAAGAGATTCTCGAAGCGCTGCAGACACTCCGAAAACATCACGTCGTTTTGCCGCACTCTTTGATGCAGAAGAAGAGTGCCCATCACTACGTCTACTACAAACCGATTTTCATAGAAAACAGAGTCTGCCTGAAGTGTCATGGCATGAGCGCGAAAATCGACAAAAGGGTCAAAAGAGTCATTGCCGACAACTACATCAACGATCCGGCGACGGGATATCGGATGGGGGACTTGCGGGGTCTTTTCGTCGTCGATATCAAAACCGATACGAACGATACGAAGTGAACGTTTCGATCACTTCAACCGTTTGCCGCTTGTAAGTACCGGCAGATAGCGCAAAGACCAGAGTCCAAACAGCGCCAGCCAGAGTGTCGCCGTGATATCGAAAACCATATCCCACCCTCCGAGCGAATAGAGCGCCCTGAAATAGACGACTATCTGGGTGAGATAGAAGAGAAACTTCGTATAACTGTCGATTTGCATCGGGTTGCCCGAGTGTCCCAGCGTTACGCGCGTACCGAAACCGATCAGAACCGTCGTCAAAAATCCCAGAACGACCAGATGGATCTGCAGAAAGAGAAAATCCCTATCGAAAAGGAGTTCCGCCGCTTCCGAAACCGAACCGACGATCAACGCTACGGGGAGCCAGTAGAGCGAAAGATGGAGTATCCATAGCAGCGGCACCCCTTTTGCGAAGGGGATTTTCCAACGAAAATAGATCTCTTTTGCCAGTAATATCCCGGCAAGAAACGTAAAGAGAAATCCCGCCTTCAGATTGAGACCGTCGCAGAGTACTCGAAGCAGAAAGAGAAGAAAGAGTGTTGGCATCAGGCGTTTGTTTCGTTCGATCATGCAGTGCGAAAAGAAGGGGATCATACGCTGAGCGACCGCAAAAGAGGTAACGACCAGAAAGAGATAGATGCCAACAGATCCGGCGAAGAGAAAAAGCGTTCGCGCATCGGTGAGAAAATAAAGACAAAAAAGCAGATTCGCTTCGATACCGGCTCCAAATCCCATCAGAATCCAGAATTGATCATGCAGATCCGGCATAGCAGAGGCGCGGTAGATCTGCCAAAAGAGTGCGAAACTGTAAAGCTGCCCCAGTATCAGTACGATTACGCCCGGTATCAAAAGCCAGAGAGTGGTGTACGCCCCCGTCAGAAAGAGGAGTGATCCCACTCCCATCAGCGAGAAGTTGGTCAGATAGAGTTGTTCGGTCAATTCGGGAATCTGGCTGAATCTGGGGAATGTCGTCAGCAAGAACCCCTGAAAGAAAGAGGTGAAGACGATAAAGACGAGCGAATAGGCATGAAAAGCGACGGGATCTATGATCGGTGTCAAGATGCCTTTGAACGCGAGCATAAAAAGTAGCATAAAGAGTATACTGCCGACGATGCCCAGCACGAAAAAGGGTTGATGGGGTTGACTCCAGAAGTAGTGAAGCGTTCCGTTGCGGTCGTTTCGCATAGGACTCCTTAAAAATTGAAATAGGGTTCGACGCCGAGAACGAAGGTGTCGATTTTTTCGGTAAGCGTTTCGCCGTCCATCTCGCTCAGCGCGAAAATTGCGCCCAGCAGTAGAAGGATGAAGAGTACGAGGAAGAAGATCTTCCATCCGCTGTAGGGGCGTTCACCCTCCACTTTTCCCGTTCTGGCGTTGATCGCGAAGCGATAGGTTTTGCCTCCGTAGTCGAATGTCGCGGTCCATACGGGCAGAAGGATGTATTTGAAGGTGGTGTGATCGTAGTAGATACGCAGTTGCGTGATCTGCTGTCTGTCTCCGCCGATCTTTCGACGAATATCTTCGCGTATGGCATACTCCATATACGATTTGGCGTATTCCAACCCCTCGTCCAGAGCGATCGTATAAGTCTCGCTTTCGAAACCGCTCAGGTATTTTTCATCGAAAGGGACGAGATTCTCCAGATCCCACGGTTTGAGGGATTCGATCAGCGTGCGGGGTATCGTGTCGGAAGCGCCGATAAGCAGATCGTCGAAATAACGTTCGCTCACACCGCTGACGGGAGTCCATTCGATACGAGGCTCCATCTCCTCCACTTCCATATAGCGCCCGTCGATATAACGCGTGCGCACGACTCTTTCGTAGTAGGTATCTCCCCTGAGTCCGCGGAAATGGCTGGTCGTATGGCTGTCGTAGGTCCAACTGGGCAGATAGATTCCCTCGAATTTCGCCGCGGTGTCGGTATATTTGCCGAGTGCGGAAGGGGCGAGCCAGAGGCTACCGACCCATTCACGAAACGCCCGCTTCGCCTCTTTCTGGTTGAGGGCGAAGGGTAGCAGGGATTCGGGAGCAAGCGGCATAAAGATATCCATATTGGTGACGATCGGCGTGTCGCAATAGGGACATCGGGTGCTTCGGGTGCGCAGAGAGATCCGAAAGGTTCCTCCGCATTTGGGGCACTTGGCGTCGATCGGACTTTCGGGCGAGAGTTTCGGACTCTTTTCGATCCGGCCGATCGCATTCGTAAGATCGTGTTCGACGATCGGTTTGCGGGGTTTTGGGATGGTGTTGACATAGCCGCAGTATTCACACTTCAACGCCTCCAGATCCGCACAGAAGACGAGTGCCGCGCCGCACTGCTTGCATGGGAAACTCTTTTCGGTGAAGTGGGCCCCCTCCTTGAGGGAGACGTTTTCGGAGAAGGCCATCGCTTACTGCAGGGGCGGGGGTGTGAGGAGGTTGATCAGCGATTCGACCTCTTCGATCTCCCTCGCCTTCTGCCACTTTTCCATTCCGCTGGTCCACATTCGCGTATCCGATCCGATTTCGCCCTTTTTGATCATCTCCTCGATCTGATCGATATTGTAAGGTCCCATCGGTTTGGTCTCTTTGGCGTAGTAATACATCTTTTCGAACGGTTCGGGGACGTATGCCTGCTTGCTGCGCTCTTTTTCGAAATTTTTGGCCAGTTTGTCCGCCATCGCGAAACCGATTCCCATCGAAGCGGCATCGGACGCGACCCCCGATCCTCCTTTGGTCATCCCTTCCGCCGTCTGGAATTCGAGATATTTTCCCAGATCGCCCACGACGCCTATGCTGGTGCGTCTGTCGAGCGCCTCTTCCACCGCGGGCGGTACGGAGATGTTCTCGATCAGGAATTTGGTCAACTCCAGTCCGTATTCATGAAACTCCTCCGCCAATTTTTGAGTGATATACTCCGCCAGTTGGGTGTAGTTGGCTGCCAGATCCAGGACCGGGATCTTCGCGTTGGCGACGATATCGGTGAAACGTGAAACGATGATGTTACGCAGTTGATTGCTGATCTCGTCGACCGTGAAGTGGCCGTCGGTACCGACGATCTCCTTGATGAATTTCGCGGGATCTTCGATGCGAAGCTCATAAGTTCCAAACGCCCTGAGCCGCACCACGCCGAACTCGCCGTCACGCAGGATGATCGGATTTTTGGTTCCCCACTTCAGGTCGGTGAAACGGCGTAGATTGCAGAAGTAGATTTCCGCCTTGAAAGGGGATTCGAAGCCATGATCCCAATGCTGGAGCGTCGTGAGAATCGGAAGGTTCTGGGTGGTCAGCTCGTAGATTCCCGGCCCCAGGACGTCCGCGATCTCTCCCTCGTTGACGAAAACCGCCGCCTGTGATTCGCGGACAGTCAGTTTCGCACCGTATTTGATTTCGTTGTTGTAACGTTCGAAGCGGTAAACGAGCGTATCGTTGCTCTCGTCCAGCCAGTCGATGACGTCGATGAATTCGCCGAATATCTTATCCCAAAATCCCATCTCGTTCGCCTATCTTCGCTTTCTGCCGGCGGCAAGCAGCGCCTCTTGCAGCTCCTGCTCCACTTTTTCGAGCTCTCTTGTCGCCGCCTCTCTGGCCTCTTTGCCCTTTTTGGCGATTTCGAGGCTTTCGTTGATCGTATCGATCAGGGTCTGGTTCGCCTTTTTGATCGATTCGATGTCGTAGACTCCGCGTTCGACCTGCGTGCGGACTTCCCGATTGGCTTCCTGAAGATTTTCGGCGTTTTTCTCGAGCAGTTCGTTGGTCATATCGCTTGCGGCCTTGACCGCCTTTGCCGCCTCCGCGCTGCGATGGATCGTGATCGCCTGCGCGAGTTGGTTTTTCCACAATGGAACGGTATTGACCAGAGTGGAACTGATTTTGGAGACGAGAGATTTGTCGTTTTCTTGTACGAGCCGAATGCTCGGAAGCGACTGCATCGCGACCTGTCTGGAGAGACGCAGATCGTAGATTCGCCGCTCCAGATCGTCTCTGGTCTGTCTGATCTCCTTGAGTTTGAGGAGTTTTTGCATTTTACGGCTGTTGCCCGCTTCCGCTTCGAGTTGAGGCAGGATTTTCGTATCGAGCTCCTTGAGTTTGTACATACCCGCCGCGATATAGAGCTCCAGATCCTTGAAAAAATCGAAATTGACGTCGTAGAGGCGATCGAGTGCCGTGATGTCGGTCAGCAGTTGGGTTTTATGCTGTTCGAGCGTATCGGTGATCGCGTCGACTTGCTTGCGTACCTCTTCGTATTCTCCGATAAACCGCTCGATCGGGGAGGCGAAACCGAAAAGTTTGGAGAAGAACCCCTGCTTTTTGTTGGGGTTGAGTTCGTCCACGTCAAAATCGCGAATCGCTTTGACGATCTGGTTGAGCGCGTCGCCGGCGTTGCCCAGATCTTTGTTTTTCACCCCCTCCAGCATGCTGTCCGCGACGCGGTTGATGTTTTCTTGCGCTTTGGCTCCGAAAAAGATGACGGTGTGAGGGTCGTCGATCTTGATCTCCTTGGCGAGGATCTCCATCTTCGCCTGCTCTTTCGTATCGGCCTCCTCATACATGACGATTCCGTCCTCTTTGATCACCTCCTCCAACGTCTTCTCCTTCGGTTCGTTTTCTTCGACCGCTTCCGGCAGTGTTTGGGAAGTTTGCGTCTCCTCTTTCACCTCTTCGCTCTTTTGGATCTCTTCTTTTTTCTCTTCCATATTAGACTCCTTCGATTTTTAGTTGTTTGGTTAACGCCTCGATCTGGATGTCCAGTTTGGTCCAATCCTCTTCGTTGAGGCGCTCCTTCTGCTCTCTGATCGTCCCGCGAAGATTTTCGAGCAATCCGATGTAGTTGCCGCGCATCTTTTCATCGACGATCTCCTTTTCGAGTGCGTTGAGATACTCTTGCGAGATCTGTTCCGTTCGGTGGAGATAGACGTTGAAAAACTTTCTGGCCCGGCCAAGATCCTCCGGATGTTCCTCCACCGCCTCGATCACCTCTTCGGTCTCTTCCACGATCGCATCCAAAAGCGTACGGATCTCTTCGGAGGGAATTTTATGCCGCAGCCGTTTGAGATGACGCGTTCGCTCTCTCGCCTTCCCGGTGATCTCCAGCAGCTCTTCCGCACTCACGCCGATTCCCAGATCAGGAAGTTTGTCGCGTCGGGGATCCAGCCCGTAGTAGAGTGCGAATCCTCCGAACGTTATTCCTGCAAGCAGCAGGCTTAGCAGCAGAGAATTGCCCGCGGCAAAAAGCGAACCGGTGAAGGTGGCGACGGAGAGAATGAGCGCGGAGACGGTTTTGTAGGGCAAGGGCGGTGCCTTGGCGATTTTGCTTCTGTTGTAGTGGCGTTCGGCCAAAAATCCACGTCTGGCGACCGTCGCTCCCAACAAAAAGAGCGCATAGGCGATTCCGTTGGAAAGAATGGCGGGGATATCGCCTCCAATCAGTGCGAAAAAAAAGGCGAACAGAAGCGGTAGAGGGAGAATGTAGAGCAATACCCCCTTGATGTAAAAGGGAGAGGTTTGTTCGGTATCGGGTCGATAACGTTTCGCGGCACCGGCCATCTCAATCCTTCAGCAGGTGTACCAGCGCCTGCCACGCAACGGTATGGATACTTCCCACAAGCAGCAGAAAACCGATAAATTTGTGAAGTGCGAACTGCATTCTCTCTATCCCATGGTGAAGTTGAGCCAATTATAACCAACCTTAATAGAAATCAAGATAAAATCTGTATAAAATTACGCTTAAAGGTTGCGCGGATGTTGGAAGAGATGGACAAGAAGTACGTTTTACATACATATGCCAGAAACTATACCGATTTTGTCAGAGGGGAGAATGCGACGCTCTATGATGCGAAGGGGAAAGCTTATATCGACTTCACCTCCGGTATCGGTGTCGTGAGTGTCGGACATGCCAATCCTCTGCTCAGCGAAGCGATTTGCGAACAGGCGCGGCGTATCATCCATATTTCCAACCTCTTTTTGATCGAGCCCCAGGCACGGCTCGCGAAAAAACTGGTCGATCTGAGCGGTTACGATATGCGCCTCTTTTTCGCAAACAGCGGAGCGGAGGCGAACGAAGGGGCGATCAAAATCGCTAGAAAATACGGAGAAGTCGACGGCAAACCCAAACGCTACAAAGTGATCACGCTCGAACACTCTTTTCATGGTCGTACCATCTCTACGCTCAAGGCGACGGGCCAGGCGAGCATGCACCACTATTTCGGCCCTTATCCCGACGGTTTCGTCTATGCGGCGGAGATAGACGAAATCGAAAAGTTGCTCGACGACCGTACCGTAGCCGTCATGATCGAGTTGATACAGGGAGAGGGGGGTGTCCAACCGCAGGAGAAGCGAAAGGTTCGAGAACTGGCGGAAATGTTGAAAAAAAGAGATGTGCTGTTGATCGTCGACGAAGTGCAGACGGGAATCTACAGAACCGGGGAACTGCTGGCCTCGAATCTCTACGAGATCGAACCCGATATTATCACGGTCGCAAAGGGATTGGGCGGAGGCGTTCCGATAGGTGCGGTTATGACCCGACTCAAAGAGATCTTCAAACCCGGTGATCACGGCAGCACGTTCGGTGGAAACTACCTTGTCACCGTCGCGGCACAAAAAGTTCTGGAGATTTTGGAGGAGCAAAAAAACAGCGGCGTATTGGATGAAATGATGCTTTATTTCTCGGAGCGCCTGGAGGGGATGGTCCGAGAGTTTCCGGATCTGGTCGACGAAACGGTCGGTATCGGGCTGATGCGGGGACTTCGTATCAAAAACTCCGGTCTGCTTGCTTCCATACTCTCCAACGCTTTCGAGGAGGGGGTGGTGTTGCTCAAGGCGGGGCGCAACACGCTCCGTTTTCTGCCTCCGCTGACGATCAGCAAAGAGGAGGCGAAGGAGGGCTTCGCCCGGTTGGAGCGGGCGATGCGCAAAACGGCCGCGGGAGCGAAATGATCCGATTCAGCGAATTTATGCGCGGATGGCTTTACGGTCCGGAGGGTTACTACGCCACCCATCCCGTGATCGGAAAAGAGGGTGATTTCTATACGGCCGTCAGCTCCAGTATGTTTTTCGGTGGAAGTATCGCCAATCGCCTGATTCGTGTGATCGAAGAGGGTTTTTTGAGCGAAGATGCGACGGTGCTGGAGATAGGAGCGCATCAAGGATACATGCTGGCGGATATGATCCAGTTCATCTATACGCTCAGGCCCCGATTGCTCCGGACCCTGAAGTTCGCGATCGTCGAGCCTCAGGAGGAAAACATCCGGGTGCAGCGGCGCTACTTCAAAGAGGCGTTCGGAGAGAAGTTGCGGCTGATTCATTTCGCTTCGTTGGAAGAGGTGAAGCTAAAAGAGGCTTTCGTGGTCGCGAACGAGCTTTTCGATGCATTTCCCTGTGAAGTGGTCAGAGAAGACCGTATGCTCTATATGGAGCGGTTTTCACCCGTTTTCGGTGAATTGAAGAGGAATATCGCCGATATCGCGAAACGTTACGAAATAAAGCGGGGAGAGATCGCGCTGGGTTACGAGAGATTCGCCGCGTCGATGGCCGAAGCGATCGAACGGTTCGAATTTGTCACGTTCGATTACGGCGAAACCCATCCGCGCAACGACTTCTCCCTCCGAATCTACCGCAGACACCAGGTCTACCCCTTTTTCGCTTTGACCGATTTCGTCACCGAAAAGAGCGAGAAACCCCAACATGTCACGCTGGCGTCGCTTTTTCGAAAAAGCGATATCACCTACGATGTCCATTTCACCCATCTGATGGATATGTTCGACAAGGCGGGGATCGCGGCCATCTCCCACAAGACGCAGCTGGCGATGCTCGTCGATTTCGGTATCATAGATCTGTTGGAGATACTCCGAAAAAACGCATCGCATGAGGCGTACCAAAACGAAATGAACCGGGCGAAGCTTTTGATAGATCCCGCTTTCATGGGAGAGCGGTTCAAAGGGGTGATTTTCAGAAAAGAGGGGAAAAAGAGATGAAAGAAAAAGAGACGATCAAAATTTTCATTCACAATCAGGAGCGTGAAATTACGCCTAATACGACGATTTCAGTGTTGTTGAAAGATTTGGGAATCGAAAAAAGGACGATGGCGGCAGCGGTCAATATGGAAGTCGTCAAGAAAGAGGAGTGGGAGCGCTACACGTTCGTCGAGGGCGATAGGGTGGAGTTTCTCCATTTCGTCGGTGGAGGGTGAGGCGCGTTCACGCCTCCGCGGCCATCAATACCTGTTGTACTTCACGCTGGGGTTTGCTGATATAGTATCCTTGTGAGTAATCGATACCGATTTTGTTGACCATATCGAAAATCTCTTCGCTGGAGACGAATTCCGCGACCGTTTTGGCGCCGATTTTGTCGGCGAAAACCTTGATCGTCTCTACCATATTCTTGCTGTTGAGCGAGGTGGTGACCGTCTCTATCAGGCTACCGTCGATCTTGATGATGTCCGGCCCGAATTCCAGAATGCGGATAAAATTGGAAAAGCCGCTGCCAAAATCGTCTATCGCGATCTTGACGCCGTAATTTTTCGCCTCCAGGATGAAGGCTTTGACGATATCGTAATCCTGCGTCTCCTTGTCTTCGAGCAGTTCGAAAATCATCTTTCTGGCCGCGGTTCTGTTCTGTTCGAGTTTTTCGAGCAAAAAGGTACGCATCTCTTCATCTTCGATATCCAAAGAGGAGAGATTGATCGAGATTTCACAGCCGCTTTCCTCAATCTTTTCGATCACTTTGTTGACGAGTACTTTGGTGATGTTCTGGTAGAATTTCGCCCGTTTGGCGGTATCGAGAAAACGGCCGGGGGAGAGGACGGCATTTTCTTCGTCGATGAGTCTGATCAGCGCTTCGTAGCGTCGGATTTCGTTCGTTTTGTTGTTGTAGATCGGTTGGAAATAGGGGACCATCTTGTCTTCTTTGAGCGCGATCTTTATCTTCTTGATCATCGTCAGATTTTCCTGCAGATTCTTTTTGAGTTTGTCGATCGAATCGCTAGCGAGCAAAAACTCCTTTTTTTGCATCAAAGCGCTGCTGAGTACGGCGTTGGCGTCGTTGTAGAGTGTGCGCGAGCCGGTTGCGAAACTGAGTGTCAGACTGATATCGAAAAAGTATTCTCCCGCGCTTATTTTTCTGTTTTTGAGATTTTCGATGACCGTTTTGCAAAAATGCTTCGCTTCGACATTCGTGATGTTCTCTTTCGAATCGAGTAAAATCGCGTATTTTCCGCTGGAGATGTGATAGAGAATATGGTTACCGAGTTTTTTGGCCATTTTGGAGAGTTCATCGGTAATTTTCAACTCCAGATGTTCGACGATGGTCGATCCGTAGAAGTTTTCGTTCTCTTCGAAGTTGTCGATCTTGATCAAAAAGAGGCTGCGCTCCTCTTCTTCCGTGACCAACTCTTTGATCAGGGCATTTTTGTTGGGCAAGTGGGTGGTGGGATTGATCGTCGCGAGGGTGTATTTCTTGTTGAGGTTGGAGATTTCTACGTAGGATTTACAGCGTACTTTCAATTCGGTTTTGTCGAAGGGTTTGGAGATGAAATCGTTCACCCCCGCTTCGATCGCCCGCAGTTTGTCCTCTTTGTGGTCGAGCGAAGTGATCATCAAAATCGGTGTGCGCTGGATCTCTTCGATTTTGCGAATTTCGCGGGTGGCTTCGAAACCGTCCATTACCGGCATCACCGCATCCATCAGAATGATATCGGGGTGGTAGCTGATCGCCTTGTGGAGTGCCTCCTCTCCATTTTCCGCTTCGATGAAGTTGTAGCTTCCCTCTTTCAACACCAATTTGATCGTCGCCCGATTGACGACTTGATCGTCGACGATCAGAATCGTCGCTTTTTTATTATACGCAGAGTGTTTCATAGTTCATCTCTTCTATCAGGGTTTGAAGTTCCCGATAGAGCTCCAAATAGTCATGTTTTTGTGCCGCTTTTGCGAAGGTCTCGATCTCTTTCGCCTTTTCGGAGATTTCGTCCAATGTCAGATTTGCCGCGCTTCCCTTGATGGCATGTGCGGCGTTTTGTATACCGACAAAATCCTCATGCATAATCGCTTTAGAGAGTGCTCTTAGAGACTCCTGGGCGTTTTCGTTGAACATAGAAAGGAGCATCTGGACATCCTCGATATCGAATTCCAGCTCCCGGGCGATTTTTTCCAATCGTGTCATACCAACTCCTTTTGTGTAGTCGAATTTCCCATAAACTGATTGAAAGTTTTGGCGAGTTTTTCTTTGTTGATCGGTTTGGTCAGATATTCATCCATCCCCGCCGCCAGGAAACGCTCCCTGTCTCCCTTGAGTGCGTTGGCGGTGAGTGCGATGATCGGTGTATGTTCGAGTCCCTCTTCTCTTTCGATTTCGAGGATCCGCTTGGTCGCTTCGATACCGTTGAGATTGGGCATATTCTCGTCCATCAGAATCAGATCGAACTTCTCCTTTTTGAAGAGTTCGATCGCCTCCAGTCCATCGTTGGCGATTTCGAAAATGAGCTTGAACTTCTTGAGGATCAGACTCATATACATCTGGTTGGCTTTGTTGTCCTCCACGAGCAGGATTTTCTTTCCTTTGAGATGATCGAGTGTCTCGGCCGGATTTTCGATGCGATCCTCCTGATAGACGCCTTCTTCGACGGGAATGGAGAAGAAGAAGCGGCTGCCGATTCCCTCTTTGCTCTCCAACTTCAACTCTCCGCCCATCATCTGGATCAATCTGGAACTGATCGCGAGTCCCAGGCCGGTACCTCCGTATTTGCGGGTGGTTCCCGCTTCGGCCTGGGAGAAGGCTTTGAAGATGTCTTTTTGTTTCTCTTTGGGAATGCCGATACCGTTATCTTTGACACTGACGTTCAAATGGCCGTCTTTATAGCCCATCGCGAGTTCTATCCGGCCGTTTCTTGGGGTGAATTTGATCGCGTTGGAGAGGAGGTTGGCGATCACCTGCTTGAGTCTGAGCGGATCGGATTTGAGCGCTTTTGGCATACTTTTGTCCATCTTGATCGTCAGGCTCACGCTCTTTTCCGAAGCTTTGGCGCGGAAGAGATCCGCCAGAGAATTGAATTCGTCTTCGGTGTTGAAATCGATCGTCTCGATCGAGAGATTGCCGCTTTCGATCTTGCTGAAATCCAGAATGTCGTTGATGATGCCAAGAAGGGTATTGCTGGAACTCTGGATCGTTTTGATGTATTGCAACTTCTCCCTGTCGGTCTCCTTCTCTTTCAGCAGATCGATGAAACCGAGTATCGCATTGAGCGGTGTGCGTATTTCATGCGACATGTTGGCGAGAAATTCCGACTTGGTTTTACTGGCGAGTTTCGCGTTTTCGGCTAGCTTTTTCGCCTCTTCACTGGAGGCTTCGAGCTCTTCGCTCGTTTTGAGAATCTGGTTGCTCAGAAGATTGCTGACATAAAGCAGCGAAGCGATGATGAAGATGATGGCGAGCAGTTCGTAGCCAATATACTTCTCTTTTTTGATCGCGATTTCATCTTCGATTCTTTTGATCTGATAGAGTGTCTGGTTCAGGAGGTTGCGGTTGAGTCTGCCCAACTCCTTCAGATCGCTGTGGATGGCGGCGACGATCTTGTCTCCTTCTGTATTCGTTTTGGATGAGAGTGTTCGTAGTCGGTTGTAACGCTCTTTGAGATGTTTGACGAGTTCTTCCATCTTCTGGAGAGAAAGAAGGCTGAACTGGTCGTATCGGTTGTCGTAGAGTTTCGGTTCGTAGGTGATAGTTTGCAGAATGTTTTTGTTTGGCTGGAAAGTGCCGCCGAATTTGAGAATACGGATGTCTTCATCCAGTTTCGCCATCTTTTCGCCGATACGCTCTTTGAGTGGAGTTTTGTTCTGCCTGGCCTCTGTCCAGATTATCTGTGAAATATCGTCACGGATGGATGATACCGTGCGCTCCAGATGTTCTTCTATCTGTTTCTTGTTTTTTAGATTTTCCGTTTCGTATCCCAAATCGTCGATCATAGTGGAAAAGAGATAATTCAATCCTCCGATGATGAAAAGACTTCCGATAAAGAGACGAAAAAGGGATTGGAGATCTTTGTAGGTTTTGTTTCGATCCGGGCTTTTTGTCATAGGCCATCCTCTGATAATTTTAATAAATTCAAAAATAGTGAAATATTTTTATTATTTTTCTTGCGATAGAGACAGATTTGTCAATTCGCTCTTATCTATATCGACATTGTAAAAGAAGAGTTTACTCCAAATGGCCTCCGATTTTCGCTATCATGCGAAAAAAAGGAGCGATATATGATCAAAACCGTTTTTGTATCATGGGCGATGTTGATGGTACTTTTCGCATCATTGGGCGCAGAAGAGAACTTTCCCCGGGAAATAGAGTCGGAAAATGTGCGGCTGATATATAACGGAAGCGGTGTGAGGGAGAAGTTTTTTCTCGATCTCTATCGCGTCGCTCTCTATCTACCGGAGCCTTCCGGCGATGCCGAAAAGATCGTGAATGCCCGTGACCCTCAGGCTATCAGGATCGTGATTCTCTCTTCTCTCATCGGCAGCAAGAGGATGAAAGAGGGAATCAGGAAGGGATTCGAAAGATCGACGGGCGGAAATACGGCGTCACTTAAGGGAAAGATCACCCGGTTTATCGCTGCGTTCGATGCGAAAATCGTAAAAGGGGATCGTTTCACACTGCTCTATCTGCCGGACAAAGGGGTCGAAATCTTCAAAAACGGCACCTATGTGGATACGATCGAAGGCGATACGTTCAAAAAAGCGCTTTTTGGGATCTGGCTTGGAAAAGATCCGGTTCAGAGAGATTTGAAAAAGGCGATGCTCGGAGGGTGAGGCTTAGTTGAGAGCGTAGATCTCCACCTCCGCTCCGCCGTCCACCCCTTTTTGAGACTGGCCGATTTCACCGGCGTATTTCTGGTAGTATCCAGGATGATTTCCGCAGTCGATCTCGATGACGTCTTCATAACGTTTTCCGCCCAGGCTGATTAGATCATGATGGGCGACAAGACGGCAATTGGAATCTTTGATCGTGACGATATCGTCTATTTTCGCATAGCGTTTCATATCGTAAGAGCCGTTTGCCTGGCCGTTTTTCTGAAAACTGACGGTGATGCGATCGGATCTTTTCTGATAGACCGTCTTTTCCTGAGGCGCGTTGTCGTCCACTTCGGTCACCATGTCGCCGGATACGGTGAAATGTGTCGAATAGGTTTGTGTGCCGGAAGGGGCGTTGTATGTGAAACTTCTCGATTTGCTCGTAGAGGGAGTCAGATAATCCCAGAGTGAATATGCGCCCTGGGGAGGAGTCCCGCTGTCCGATGAACCATGGTCATTGGGCACTTTGCCCGAATCTCCTTCCGAACCACCTCCGCCACAGCCGGTGAAGAGAAGAAGCGTACTCGCTATGATGATGAAGTATTTCAACATGCCTACTTACCTTATGATGGATCTGAATACTATCTCTATATCGCCACTTTCGGAAATTTCTGCGAAAAAATTTCGAAAATTTTCTCTATTATACTTCAAATTTTGACAATTAGGAATAAAAGTTACATTTTTTTTCATAAGAGACTCCATTTTTGTCAGTTTTCCCTGAAAAACAGTGCAATGGCAACAAACATGATCAGGCTGATGGAGGGGGCAAGCAGCAGTGGCCAGGCCACCCTTTTTTGGGTGATATAGACGACCACTCCTCTCCAGCAGAGTATCAACAGTGCCAAATGGAGTACAAGTAGCGGTTTGTAGACGAAGAGAATCTTGGTCGCGTAGGTAAATATCACCGCGATGAGTATCCACCCGAAACCATACAGAAGATAGCGTATATCGTGGGATCTGCTGTATCTGGTGTAGAGGAGGGTGCCGAGAATCACGAGTGTGAAGGCAAAAAGCAGATAGTAGAGGATCATCTTCCGATATCCCTCCAGTCGTCTTTTTTATTCGTGTGGGAGGGGTGAAAATTGCTTAGGCGTTTGAGCACCTCGAGCTCTTTTTGGAAATTTTCGTTTTCGAGCGTACGCAGCGCCTCTTCGAATTTTCGCGCGAAGAGACCGAATAAATCCCGATACCCTTCGCTGACGATCAGCGGGCATGAGCGCCGCTCCCAACTTTTCAGGCGGGGAAATTCGGGCCGTTGGGGCGGATAGAGAAAAGCGCGCTCTTTTAGCGGTATCGTGGATGCGAAAGGCCCCGTTCCGTCGTTGCATCCCCGTCGCATATCGATCAGCCAATTTTGCATCAGCGTAACGTATCTGGCCAGCCAGATCGATTCACGGATGCCGTCGTTGTCGTAGTAGCAGCAAGGACGAAAACGCACCTTTCTGACGATGCTGTGGCTATGCCCCTCACGATCGGTATAGGCAAGACGGATCGTCGCTTCGCCCTTTTCACCTCTTTTTGCGAGTTTGGCGAGGATCACGCCCCCTTTGATGCGTTCTTCTTTCGTCGGGCTCGGAAAGAGGGTTCCCAGATAAAAAAGCGTGCCGCTTTTGTTGTCGGCTTCGGGAGCGCCGTAGATCGCTTCGATATCGAAATCGCCCCCGACAAGCTCCATCTTCAGGTCGAACACCAGTGGCGTGACCCAATAGTCGAACTCTTTCTCCATCCGTTTTTTGAAGGCTTCGGCGGAGTGGACGCTAAAATAGTTGGCTCCTTTCGTTTTCGAGACCGCCTTGACCAGGTCGTCGTTGAAGTCGATCCCGATGCCGATGAACGTGGTATAGATCCCTTTTTGCGCCGTCTTCTTCACCATTCCCAAAAGCCCCTCCTCGCGCAATTCTCCCGCATTGGGCATCGCATCGGTCAGAAAGATGATTCTGTTTTCGTATACGGAGGGATCCCTGAGTTTTTCGGAGAGCGATTCGAAAAGCGCCGCCCCTTCGCGGTATCCCGCACTCCAGTTGGTACCGCCTCTGGGTCGGAGTGCGAGCAGATGTCTCTTGATCGCCTCCATATCGGTCAATGCGACAGGACGCAGCGGTTTGGCGAGATAGGCGTTGTTGTCGAAAAGAGCGATCCCCAATCTGTCTTCGGGTTTGAGGTGCGCCATCATCGCGACGATCGACGCGGTCGCGATCTCCATTTTGCTCTTCTTTCGCGCTTCGGGAGGAAGGAAGATTTTTTTGCCTTTGTCGTAGTAGTAGGCGTCAAACGGTGCGCTCATCGAGCCGGAGATATCGAGAACGACGACGATATTGAGCTTTTTTCGCTTGAAATCGGAGCTTTTCATTCCCGAATCGAGTCCGATGTTCAAGTAGTATTCGGTTTGCTCGTTGTAGAGATTTTTCGTCACCGCCGTGGAAAGAACCGGACAGAAGAGGTGTTTGCAAGGGGGTTTTTCCCCGGGAGAGAAGTAGTGTTCGGAAAAGACCCCTTCGTAGGTGATGGATCCGAGCTTGGGCAGATATCCTTCGGCTATGTTTTCGTAAAAGTTGTTCGCATCCTGTGCACCTCCTGCGCTAAAACCCACACTTTCGGGCGCCATCGCCATTTTGAGGGCGGGAGCGGGCATCGCCGAGACCATCCCTCCGCGTCCGCTTTTGCCCGCTTTGACGAGTGTGGTGTTGTATTCCCAGTCGTCGATCTTCCGGTCGGAAGGTGCGGGTTTTTGGGCCATCGCGAAAAGTGTGGAAGCGATGATCAACGCGAACCAGAGTAGACTTTTGGACATCGAAACTCCTTTGGATACATTCTTCCCCATTATAGCTTAAAAAGTGGGAATAATCGTGCAGCCTCAGAGTGAATTCATCTCCACATTGTCGAAATTGCGGTGGTAATAGGCCATATAGGTCACCTTTTTTTCCATCGCGACGACGACCGCTTCGGCAAAATCCACTCCACCGAAAACCTGTGCGCTGTGCAAGCCTCCCGGAGAAAAGACGTTGACCTCCAGCAGCTTGTCTCCGACGATATCGAGTCCCACCAGAAACATTCCGTCCTGGATGATCTTGGGTTTGACGACTTCGGCGAGCCTGAGCATCTCTTCGGTCACCTCCACCGGACGGATATGACCGCCGGCATGGATGTTGGAACGGATGTCGCTTTTGCCCGGGACACGTCTGAAGGCGGCGATTTTACCCCGGTAGACGAGGGGATCGCCGTTCATCAGAAAGAGTCTGGTGTCTCCTTTGGCCGCTTCGGGAAGAAACTCCTGCACGATCGCGTATCCGTCGCGAAAGACCGATTCGATGATTTGGTTCATGTTGCCCGCACTCCCCGCATCGACCATAAAGACGTTGCGCCCGCCCGATCCCATCAACGGCTTGATGATGATTTTCCTGCCGTTCTCTTCGTAGAAGCGTTTGATGTCCGCACTGTTGCGCGTGATCAACGTCTTGGCCCGCACGATTTCGGGAAAGGATTGAAAATACATCTTGTTGACCGCTTTGGCGAGTCCGTCGGGATCGTTCAAGACCACGACGCCGTGACGCATCGCCTTGCGGCCGAAAACGATGGCCGCATGTTGTGCCCACGCCTTTTCGAAATCGGCCGAAGGGTCGTTTCTGAGCATCAATATATCGAGATCGTCGACGGTGATTCTTCTGGCAATGCCGTTTTTGGAGCAAAGATCGGCGTAGTAGGTCGTGGGCGTTTCATAATGCTCACCCCTCGCTTTTCTTGCATGGGCATGCACCTTCTCGTCGGGATCGTAAGCGAAATCGCCCACGCCGATCAGCCACACCTCATGGCCTCTATTCTGGGCGGTCATCGCGAGTCTGAGTGTGGTGCTGGGTTCGGTCTCGTTGAAAAGATCGTTGATGACAAATCCTATACGCATCTTTCGCTCCTTTTCCTTTATGGTTTGGATCCGCTGACACGTCGCATCAGCTCTAGTATGTCGACTCCCTTTTCGCGTATTTCACGCAGTCGTCTTCGCGCTCCCTCCTCCTGTAGATAGCGGGGAAAGAGAGGCGGTTTTCGGAGGATACCCCGCCACTGCAACTCTTCGACCAGAGGGATGTGTGAGGCGGCGATTTTTCCGACGAAAAGCGGCTCGATCTCCCCGCCCGCACGCAGATATTCCAAAATACCGATGAGTCCCCGCAGATAGACGGCGTCTTTGGTCAATCCCCCGCCCCGGTAGACGCGTGTCGTGACGGTGAAGGCGGTTTTTTCTTTGAAGCGGCATTCGTCGCAGAGACGTTCGAAAGTGCGCACGAAGCCCTCCTGCCGTACCATCGAATCGACGGCGACGACACGTCCGGCGAGAATCTTGAGCCTCGCTTTGGTCAGCCCCCCGCACAGATACTCCGAAAGCACGGCGATCCCCTCCTGCATCTGGTCATAACCGCAAAGCCCCGTATGCAACTGCATAAAAGGCTGGGTCATTCCGTTGATGTAGGTGAGGACATGGGTGCCTATTTCGTGGTTGATCAACGCTTCCACCCTCTTTTTCGGGAAACGGGCGTATTTGGAGATGAGAAAGTGGCGTCCCGAAACCATCGCTCCGGAGACGATATCCTCCCGAATCTGTACATCCGCCTCCAGTTGGGGGTACGCTTTTTTGTACCACGCCAGTTCCGCTTTCGCCGCTTTCGCGAAGGTGAGGGCGTCGACGCTCCCCCGTACCGTATCCGCCCCGGCGTTCTCCCGCTTTTGCGTTTTGGCGATACGCAGCATCTCTTTGGCGGTTTCGAGCAGTTTCGGTTCGACGCCGCCGTAAGTCTGCAGACTTCCGTAGAGAAAATTCGGGCTCTCTCTGTCGTCCAGCATTGTGAGTTTTCGATCGAGTTCCGTCCGCTTTTCGCAAAAAAGATCCATCAAGGTCGCATCTTCGATTCTTTCGATCGGTATTTTGAAGAGGTCGCGTTTGGCCAAGGGGGGATCGAACGGTCTGGGCCGGTAGAGAAATTCGGGCTCTTTCGCGAACTTGTCCTCGCGAAAACGCTCCCAGGCAGTGTTGGTGTTCACGGGTGTGACCTGGAGCAGGAAATCGAACGCATTGTCGATCTGGGCGAGGGCTCTGTCCACCTCCCAGACCACCTTGGTGATGCCGCGTCTTCCGAGCACCTCATGGTGGGCGGGACAGATGTTCGTCTGTGCCTGAGTGAAAGAAAAAAGGGCGTGTTTGAGCGCTTTGGAAAGAGCGTGGCGGAGTTTGCGCAATTCGTAAGGATAAAGAAGCGTCCCCTCCTCGTTTTGGTAGATCGCTTCGACACCGATGCCTATGCGATAGCACCCTTTCTCTTTGCAAAACGCCTCGTCAGGTATCGCGGAGAGTCCGATGGGAGCGAAAGCCTCTTCGTAACGCAGATCGACCCGAATACCTTTTTGCGTCCCTCTTTTCCATGGTATCTCTCTCAAACGATCCTGCAAAATCTCCATCACGGGTGTAAGAGTGCCCAGTTTTCTGGCGCAGAGCGTGAAACGGGGAGGCGAGGGTTCTTCCGGTTTTTGTGCCGATGTTTTCGCCGGCTCGGACCAGATTTCGATGAGTAGAAAGGTACCGAAAATCTTCGTAGCGGTTTTGGCGATTCGCTCGATCAGGGTATCGAGTCCGGGTAGATCGGCCGGAGCGATCAGGTAGGAGGCTTCGGTGATGGCCAGCTTTTCGGTGCCGACATCCTCTCTGTCGGAAGGTTTGCGATAGAGACAGAGAAAAGGGAGCTGTCTGTCGATATGGACTCTTCCCCATGGTGAGAGCGATTTGCGAATTTCCCGATTTTCGATCAGGGCTTTTTCGATTTTCTCCAGAAACGTTTCGTCGATACGATATCTTTTGGGTTTCACGACAACTTCTCCCTCTCGATCTGCAGTATGGGGAGGGTCGAAGCCAGCGCCTCCTTGAGCGTTTCGATTTTGAGTATGTCCGGTTCGCCGCTCCACTCGTCCATGAAGATCTTTTTGAATTCCACCGAAAGCACGCATCCTCTGCCTCTGAAGCGCTCATGTATCCATTTTCCGAAATATCCGCCTCGAAATTTCACGTTTTCCCGTACATCAAGATGTCCTCCATCCCACGGATAGGCGCGAAGGGTTTCGATAAAAGCGTGAATTAGCCGACTCCAACGGTCGTAATCGAGTAGCGTGCCGGTTCCGACGTTGACGTCCGGATTTTCCCGCGGGTCGGCGGGAGGGCGGTTTGCTCCGGCACGCCGGTGGTTGTAGCTGTGGATATCAAGCAGCACGAAATTGCCGTGACGCTCGACGATACGCTCCAGATAACGCTCCACTTCCCGATAGAAGCGATCGTACTTTGAGAGTGCCCGCCGGATCAGTTTTTCGGGGCGCGGCTTTTTGTACAGATGCAATCCCCACGCATCCTCGGGAGCAAGATAGACCGCCTTTTCTCTGGGGCGGTTCATGTCGACTTCGAAACGGGAGATTTCGACGACGATTCTGGAAGGGGTCACTTCGGTGAATATATCGGTATAAGGATCCTCCTCGCGCCGCCGCTCCTCCTCCGAAAGTGCCAGATAGGGAAGCAATTCGGGGTCGATCCGATGTCCGCTGTGTATCGCGCTGGCGACGATAGGTGCGGAATGTGCCGTGATGATCCACTCTTTCATAGCCGCTCCTTGCTCTTTTTGTATTATAGTACAAATTGTGTGTGGCTATTGTTAAAAAAAGAGTATAATGTGAAGCATGAAAACGCCTGCAGAAAAGATAAGGATCGGGACCAGCGGCTTCTACTACGACCACTGGAAAGGATGCTTCTATCCAAAAGAACTTTCCCGTACGCACTATTTCGACTATTTCGTCGAACGTTTTCCCACCGTCGAGATCAACGCCACCTTCTACCATCTGCCCCACTCCAAAACGGTCAAACAGTGGGCCGAAAGATCTCCGGAGGATTTTCTTTTCGCACTCAAAGCCTCCAGAGAGATCACCCATTACCGAAAGCTCGAGGATGTCGAACATCCCCTCTATCTCTTTTTGCATCTGATCAAACCGCTCAAACCCAAACTCGCGGCGATTCTTTTCCAACTGCCGCCTTCGTTGAAAAAGGAGACCCGTCTGTTGGCCTCTTTTTTGAAATTGCTTCCTTCGGGATACCGCTTCGCGATAGAATTTCGTCACGAGAGTTGGGAAGAGGAAGAGGTGTTGGAGATCCTGGAGGCGTACAACGTCGCTTTCTGTCTGAACGATTTCGAGCAGCGCAAGATCAAACCGCGCCAAAGCGCCGATTTCACCTATTTGCGACTTCATGGTCCCACGGGACGCTATGGCGGCAGTTACGACGATGAGACACTGCGGAAGTATGCGAAGATGCTGGTGGAATTCGCCCGTCACCAGAAGGCGCTTTTCGTCTATTTCAACAACGATTTCGAAGGAAACGCCGTCAAAGACGCCAAAAGACTGCAGGCGATGGTAGCGGAGGAGGCGGGATGAAACGTCTGGTTTTGTTGCTTGGATTTTCGTTGTTTTTTGGGGGATGTGTACCCAAAGAGGTGACGCCTCCGATGCAGACTCATCGCGATATCCCGCACCCGATAATGTGGAACGATACCGCTCGCCGCATCGTATCCACCGCCAGAAGGCAGTTGGGAACACCCTATCGTTACGGTGGGATGAGAGCTTACGACGGGTTTGACTGTTCCGGATTCGTCTGCTATGTCTATCGGGAGGCGCTAGGCAAAAAACTTCCCCGTACGGCAAGTGCGCAGTCACGTTACGTCGAGCCTCTTTCCAGATCGGAGCTCGAAGCGGGCGATCTGCTCTTTTTCGATACCCGATACGGCGGAGCCGGGCCGGTCAACCACTGCGGGATCTATCTGGGAAACGGTACGTTCATCCACGCCTCCAGCGGCAAGGCCAACGGTGTGACGATCTCCCCTCTGGATCGGGGATTTTACAAAAAGCGCTTCAAATGGGGCGGTCGCGTCAGGCGGTGGCGATGATCGAAAAGGAGATCGCGATCATCGGAGCCGGGGCGAGCGGAATCATGGCCGCCGCCAGATATCGAAAACGGGATATCGCCCTGATCGAAGGCAACGACAGAATCGGCGCGAAAATCGAAATATCCGGAGGAGGGCGATGCAACCTCACCAATGCTGTTATGACCCCTGACCACTACCTGGGTGAGCGGCGTTTTGTCGCCGATATCCTGAAACGTTTCGACCAAAAGGCGTTGCTTCTTTTCCTTCGAAAACGGGGTCTTCATCCCGTACTCAGGAAAAAAAGCCACTATTTCTGCCCCCGTAGTAGCCGGGAGTTGTTGAATCTGTTGCAAAAGGAGATCGAGGGTGTGCCCCTCTTTCTGAATACGCGGGTAGATGCCGTAAAAAGGAGCGACGGAAGATTTCGGATCGAAAGTGACAAGGGGGTCTTCGTGGCCGAAAAAGTCGTTTTCGCGACGGGAGGCCTCAGTTTTCCGAGACTGGGGGCGACGGGATTGGCGTTTGTTTCCGCCGAGCGTTTCGGTATCGCCGTACGCAAGATGGCACCTGCGTTGGTGGGGTTGACGCTTCAGCGCGAACAATTCTGGATGAAAACACTCAGCGGCATCTCTTTGCCGGTTACGATCAAAATAGAAGATCGAGAGATCTCCGATTGGCTTCTCTTCGCCCATCGCGGGATTACCGGGCCGGCGGTACTCGACGCTTCGCTTTATTGGAGCAAAGGGACGATCACGGTCGATTTTCTGCCTCATCTTTCGAGGGAGAAGATCGCGGCGCTCTCTTCCGGTGCGAAGCAAATATCTACGATGCTGGGGCTGCCCAGGCGGTTTGGCAGGGCTTGGCTTGAAAGCGTAGGAATGGAAGACAAGGCGCTGAGAAAGTGCACCCGAGAGGAGATCTCGAAGATCCTTTCGCTCAAATCCTACCGTTTCGCACCGGCGGGAACGTTCGGGTATATGAAGGCGGAGGTGACGAAAGGAGGAGTGGCGACGGAAGAGATCGATCCGCAGACGATGGGGGCCAAAAGGGTTCCCGGCCTCTATTTTCTGGGTGAAGCGCTCGATGTGACCGGAAGGGTCGGCGGATACAACCTTCAGTGGGCTTTCAGCAGCGCGATGGCTTTGAGGCTCTAGCGTGCGCTGAAAGTGTGGACCCAGTCCCAGACGATTCTGTTTTTTTCCATCGCCTCTTTGGACTGTTCGACGGACATCTTGAATCGTTTTTGCAACACCTTTTCGAAATACGCTCTCTTTTGAGGCGTATCCAGCAATTGGCGCATCGGAGTGTTGAGGTAGATTTCTCTCTTCTCAAGTGAAGGAAAACTCTCACGCAGGATACTTTTGAAAGATTCGAAAATCGCTTTTTGATCGGCGTTGGCATTCCAACTCTCCTCTTTCTCACTTTCGGCTTCGAGTGTCTCCAAAGCGATGGGTTCAATGACCTCAGCTCTTTCGTTTCGGGGGTCGAGTTCCCTCTCGATGATCCGATGCGGTGCGTCGGTGGAATCTTGCGAAGGAGAGGTTGTTGTGGAGGAAGATGTTTGGGGAGCGGCGATATCGATATAAGCAAGGACGATCACCGCGATAAAAATCAATAAAAAGAGTATCGGAATCCATTTTCTCATCCGATTAGCTTATCGAAATATCTCTAAATTTTAGAGAGGATCACGCCCGATTCGAGATGGTGGGTATAGGGAAATTGATCGAAGATCGCGAAGTGCTCGATCCGGTATCGACTAAACAGTACCTCAAGATCGCGCTCGAGCGTTTCCGGGTTGCATGAGATGTAGACGATATGCGGAAACCGGCCGATGAACTCCAGGCTCTTGGCGTCCAATCCCGCACGCGGGGGATCGACGAAGACATGGGAGAAGTCGAAACGATCCAGATCGATTCCTTCGAGGCGGTTGAAGGTGCGTTCTTTTTTCAAGGCCGAAGCGAGCTCTTCGCTGCTCAGTCGTACGAAATCGATATTGTCGATGCGATTAACTCGGGCGTTTTCGCGTGCCGCTTTGATCGAGTGTTTGGAGATCTCCGTCGCCAATACACGTCGAAAACGGCGTGATAGAGGGAGTGTGAAGTTGCCATGGCCGCAGTAGAGTTCGAGCAGATCCCGAGATGTTTTTTCCATCCGCTCGAGCACCCAGCCGATCATCTTTTCGTTGACCCCGGTGTTGGGTTGGACGAAACCGGTATCGTAGAGGCGATAGCGATAGGGTTCGCCCGCAACATAGAGCCGCTCGTCGATATAGTCTCTGGTGACGACGCGTTTGATGCCTCTGGATCTGCCGATCAGTTCGATGTCCAACTCTTTCGCGAGCGTTTTCGCCTCCTTCTCCCATGCCTCGTCGATTTTTTTGTGATAGATCAGCGTCACCAGCAGTTGGTTCAGCGAGGAGGAGAGAAACTCGACGGCGAAAAGCCGTTCGCGCAGTAGGCGGTTGGGGCGAATCGCTTCCAGGAGAGGTCGCATCGCTCTTTCGATTCCGGGTGATACGATTTCGCATCGCTCTATCGGTATCAGGCTGCGTTTATTTGCCGGATGCATCGCGTAGCCGAGATCTTCCCCTTCGTGTCGGATCCGAAACTCCGCCCGGGTGCGAAACCGTTCTGGTTCGGAGCGAACGATATCGAACGTCTCAAGCCCGAATCTCTCTTTTACCTTTTCGATCTTGAGGGAGAGCTGAGCTTCGTAGTCGTACTCCCATAGCGTACAGCTGCCGCATATTCCGAAGGCTTCGCAGGTCATTTGAAACTCTCGATCAGATTGCCGACAAGAAGGTTCCAGCCGTCGACGAGGACGAAAATCAACAGCTTGAAAGGCATCGAAATCATCACGGGCGGCAGCATCATCATGCCCATGCTCATCAAAACGGAGCTGACGACCATATCGATCACGAGAAAAGGCAGATAGAGCAAAAATCCGATTTCGAACGCCGTCTTAAGCTCGCTGATCATAAAGGCGGGCATCGCGACGGAAAGCGGCACTTCCGAAACATTTTGAGGATTTTTGAGATGACGGATACGAAAAAAGAGCGCCAAATCCTTTTCCCGTGTATTTTTGATCATGAACTCCTTGAACGGTGCCACCCCTTTTTCGAACGCGACGGTGTAGTCGATCTTCTTCTCCATATAGGGTTTGACCGCCTGATCGTAGGCTTTTTGTCCGATCGGCTCCATGATGAAAAAAGTGAGAATCAGCGCGAGTGAAACGAGCAGCTGGCTGGGAGGCATCTGCTGTGTACCCAGCGCCTGCCTCAGGAAGGAGAAGACGACGATCAGGCGTATGAAGCTGGTCATCACCAGCAGCAAAGAGGGGGCGAGGACCAGAAGGGTGAGGATGATCAGAATGTTGAGCGAACTGACGAGTTCCTTCGGTTCGGTGGGGGCGGTGAGGCTGAGATTGACGGTAGGAAGCGTGACGGGATCGGCACCCCAAAGAGCGGTGCCCAGCAGGAGAGAAGCCAGTAGAAACAGAGTTTTTATGATTCAACCCTCCTATTTGTTGGCGGCTGCCGCATCGAGAACACTCTTTTGTGCTTTCTCTTTGCCCTCCTTTTCGGTTGAAAAAAAGTATAACTCAACTCTCCTGTTTCTTTCCTTACCGGTTTCGGTCAGATTCGTGGCGATGGGATCGTATCCCGCCTTTCCGCAAGCGGTCAGGAGTTTGGGATCGACGCCGTCTTTGATCAACTCTTTGGTGACGGCGATCGCGCGGGCGGCGGAGAGCATCCAGTTGTCCTTGAAAATCCCCCCTTCCACTTCGCTCGACTGGTCGGTATGTCCGATTACGTTGATGCGTATATCTTTGGGGAGTTTGTCGATGATGAGCGAAATCCGCTTTAGAAAGAGTAGAGCGTCGTCGTTTTCGATCTTGTCGCTTCCTTTACTAAAAAGCAGTTTTGCCGGAAGTCGGATCATAAAACCGTCTTCTCCCTCTTCGAGCGTCGTTTCGGTATTGGCTCCCGATTTGATCATCTCGTTCATTTCGATGATCGAGCGTTTGAGGGTTTTGAGTTTCTGTGCGGTTTCATCCTTGCTTTCGATCGGTGTGGCCATTTGCTGACGCAATCGGCTCACCTCCGTCTTGGTTCCTCCCTCCAATACGCTCAACGCTCCAGCCAGAGAACCGAGCGCCTCCTGTACCTTTTTCGCATCCATAGACGACATCGAAAGCAGCAGTACGAAAAAGCATAGCAGTAAAGACATCAGATCGCCGAATGCCGCGAGCCATCCGGGCAGACATTTGGGACACTCCTCCTGTTTACACTTTTTGGCCATGTCTTATCCTACTTTTCAAACTGGCTCTCCCTCTCGTTGGGTGCGAGGAAGGCGAGCAATTTCGCTTCGAGTACGCGTGGGTTGTCCCCCGCCTGAATCGACATGATTCCTTCGATGATTAGGGTCTTGAGCATCATTTCGTCGCTGTTTCTGATACCCAGAATATTTTCGATCGGTCCTCCGACGATGTTTCCGAGCATCGCACCGTACATCGTCGTCAAAAGCGCGACCGCCATCGAAGGACCGATCGCGGCGGGATCGGCCATGTTCAAAAGCATCGCGACCAGACCGATGAGGGTACCGATCATACCCATAGCACCCGCAAATCCTCCAAGCTGCCCGAAAATCGCCTGGTTGGTTTTGTGGCGGGCGTCGGTCTGCTCCATATCGATCTCCAGCAGATCGCGGATGATATCCGGTTCGTTGCCGTCAATCGCCATCGAGAGTCCCTTTTTGAGAAATTCGTTCTCTTCGTTGGCGACATCCCCCTCGAGTGCCAAGATCCCCTCTTTGCGCGCTTTGGTCGAAAATTCGACCATTTTGGCGATCAACGCTTTGGGATCGTCCTGGGGAGGTTTGATCGCGATCATGAAGATCTTTCCGAAATTCTTCATATGCTCCATTTTGAAGCCGATAAGCAGGGTTCCGATCGTACCGCCGAAAACGATCAGAATCGAAGGGACGTCGATGTAGGGACCGATTCCCACACCCATCGCCATCGCACCGAACAGCAAGACGAGCGTGAGTACCAATCCTATGACACTGGCTAAATCCATACCTAGCAATCCTTAAGTGATTTAAACAAATATCGGTAAAATAGATTAATTATTTAACGTTTTGAACGATATACTTAAAAATAAGTTCTAATTTTTATTTGTAAGTGTCGAATGGTACAATAATAAAAATTAAACTATTTTAAATTATTAAGAGGAATTGATATATTATGAGTATTTCTGTGATTATTCTGGCCGCGGGAAAGGGAACGAGGATGAAATCGCGTCTGCCGAAGGTACTGCATAAGATCTCGGGATTCCCGATGCTCTATTTCGCGATCAAAGAGGCG
Organism: uncultured Campylobacterales bacterium; assembly: GCA_964443745.1. Lineage (GTDB taxonomy): Bacteria > Campylobacterota > Campylobacteria > Campylobacterales > QNZT01 > CAYUEN01. Next base: position 34,312 of record CAYUEN010000017.1, read on the forward strand.
AAAAAAATCAGTGACGATATCACGGTCGTTCTCTATCACGAGGCGGATTTGGTCAGAGAGCGGATGGAAGGTTATTTCGAAGATGTGCACTACCGGCTGCAGGATCATGCCAACTATCCGGGTACCGGAGGGGCGGTGATGGGTATCTCCTGCAGGCACGAAAAGGTGCTGGTTCTCAACGGCGATATGCCGCTGGTGGAAGCCGAAGAGTTGGAGAAGTTCGGCGAAATCGACGCCGATATCGTCATGAGCGTGATTACGCTGGAAGACTCCAGCGGATACGGACGCGTCGTGATAGAAGAGGGAGAAGTACAGCGGATCGTCGAAGAGAAAGATGCGACGGAAGAGGAGAAGGCGATCAAAACGGTCAATGCCGGCGTCTATCTCTTCAGCCGGGAAGTGCTGGAGCGATATCTTCCCAAACTCTCCAACGACAACGCGCAGTCGGAGTATTATCTGACCGATGTGGTAGAGTTGGCGAAGGCGGACGGATATCGGATCGCTCCGCTTTTCGTGACGGAAGAGAATTTCAAAGGGGTCAACTCCAAATACGATCTCGCGCATGCCGAAGAGTTGATGCAGCGCCGGATCAAAAAGCGTTTCATGAAAAACGGCGTGACGATGCATCTGCCCGAGACGATCTATCTGGATGCGGATGTGGTGATCGAGGGGGAGAGCGAAATCGAACAAAACGTCACCCTGCTCGGCGGAGCGAAAATCGTCGACAGCCATATCAAAAGCGGGAGTGTCGTGGAAAAAAGCGAGATCGTCCGAAGCAGCGTAGGGCCGATCAGCCGTGTGCGTCCGGGAAGTCTTTTGATCGATACCCATATCGGAAATTTCGTGGAGGTGAAAAAATCGATTCTCAAAGGTGTCAAGGCGGGCCATCTGAGCTATTTGGGAGACAGTGAAATCGACGAGGGGACCAATATCGGTGCCGGTACGATCACCTGCAACTACGACGGTAAACGTAAATACAAGACGAAAATCGGAAAGAACGTATTCGTGGGGAGCGATACGCAGATCGTCGCTCCCGTCGTGATCGAGGACGAAGTGTTGATCGCCGCGGGAACGACGGTGAACAAAGATGTAAAAAGAGGCTCTCTGGCGATCAGCCGGACGGATATGAAAACGGTGGACGGTTTCTACCACAAATTTTTCAAGGATTGAGCGTGTTCGAAGGGTTGCTTGAGAACAAAAAGATACTGCTTGGAATCAGCGGAAGTATCGCGATCTACAAAAGCCTCGAGCTGATCAGGCACTATCGCAAAGCGGGGGCGGAAGTGCGTGTCGTGATGAGCGATGCCGCGCGCCGCTTCATCTCGCCGTTGACTTTCGAAGCGATCAGCGGTCGCGAAGTGCTCACCCCCGAAAGCGAATCGTGGGCGAGCGACAACAACCATATCGATATCGGAAAGTGGGCGGATCTTTTCGTGCTCGCACCCGCTTCGGCCAATACGATCAACAAGCTCAAAAACGGTATCGCCGACAATTTGCTGCTGCAGACGGCGCTCGCCCATGAAGGTCCCAAAGTGATCGCTCCCGCCGCCAATACCCGTATGCTCAAGAATCCGGCGACCGAGGGTTCGATCAAGATGCTTCGGCTGATGGATTATCACTTCGTCAAGACGCAGACGAAAGCGTTGGCCTGCGGAGAGACGGGCGAGGGGGCGATGGCCGATCCGTTGGAGATTTTCTATCAGAGTGCGAAATATCTGTTACGCAGCCCTTTTTGGGAAAACAGGCGTGTCGTCGTCAGCGGCGGCGGAACGAGAGAGCGGATCGACGATGTGCGCTATCTCTCCAACTTCTCCAGCGGCAAGATGGCCAAAGCGCTGGCGACCGCACTCTGGATCAGAGGAAGCGACGTCTGCCTGGTGACCACCCGCCTTTTCGACGATCTGCCCGAGGAGGTCTATCAGATCGACGTCGAGAGTGCCGAAGAGATGGCGGAGTATCTGGAAGATGCGATTCGGATCGCCAAAAAGGGGGTGATGACCAAGCCGACCCTGATGGACGATTCGATGCCCGAGCGGATCATGAAACGGCCCTACCTTTTCATGGCGGCGGCCGTCAGTGACTATCGACCCGCATTTCCCCAGAAAGGAAAACTCAAAAAAGAGACGCTGGGCGAGAAGTGGAGTCTGGAGTTGGTAAAGAGTGTCGATATTCTCGCGACACTCGACAAAAGGGGGATCTACAGCGTCGGATTCAAAGCGGAGACGGACGAGAAAAGCGGGCTCGAAAACGCTTTGAAAGCACTCGAATCCAAAAAATTGGACGCGATCTGTCTGAATGATGTAAGCAAGCATCCTTTCGGAAGCGACGAAAACCGACTGACCCTGATAACCGAGACGGCCCGCAAAGAGTTGCCCGCGGCGAAGAAGCTCTCCGTGGCCTTCACGCTGCTGGATACCCTCGAAGAGATCGGCGACGAATGATCACGCAAATCGCACAGATCGCCAAAGCCGAAGCGTTGCTGGCGAAACTGCAGACGACCCGTTTCAATGCGCTTCTTCCCGTGACGATCGAAGTGCGGCAAAAAGAGGGCCCGCAGAACTATCTGCTGAAGATAGGCACCAAAGAGATCAGCACCAAAAGCCTCCTGGATCTGGAGGTGGGGTCGAAATACTGGGGTGTGATGAGGGAGGATCGCACCACCGGCACGCTCAACCTCTCCCGCCTTTTGAAGCAGCCCGCTTTACTGAAAAAGGTGACTTTTCTGCCCGGGTTCGAACCCGCACAACTGGCGGAACTTTTTGCGAAAGAGCAACCCAAAGCCGAGATGAAAAGCATATTGTTGCATCAACTTTCGCAAAGCGCGAGCAAGAGCGAATTTATGACGTTGACCAATATGATAGCCGCCCTTAATGAAAATATCTTTACCATGGTACTTCAGAACGAAGGGCAGAAAACGATCGTGCAGTTTCGCAAAAGAGCGCCCCGCAAAAAAAAGCGATCCTCCAAAGAAGAGGCGAGTCTGGAATTTTACGCCGCATTCGTGCATCTGGGGCCAGTGAGAGGGTATGTCGAATTGATCGAAGGGCGCAGAAGCGCCACTCTCTATCTTTACTACGAACATGCGATGAAACTTCTGGAAAAAGAGCTCGCGCATCTTGATTTGGAGGGGCGCTTGCTGCACTCCGAAACGGCGATCGAACCCCTCTATACGCCGGCGCCTTCTTTGCTGGATCTGAAAGGATAGGGATGAATCGACTCAAACATATCGCCATCATTATGGACGGCAACGGCAGATGGGCGAAAAAACGGGGGTTTGCCAAACGTATCGTCGGCCATGAAGAGGGGGCCAAACGGGTACGGGAGATCACGATCCACGCCTCCAATCTCGGCGTGCGCTACCTTACGCTCTACGCCTTCAGCACCGAAAACTGGAAACGGCCGAAAATGGAGGTCGATTTTCTGATGAAACTGATGGAGCGGTATCTGAAAAACGAGCTCAGCCTCTTTCTCGAAAACGGCGTGCGATTCGAGACGATCGGAGATGTGAGCCAGTTGCCTTCGAAATTGCAAGAAAGCATCGCCTACACGAAGGAAAAAACCGCCCATTTTACGGGGTTGACGCAGGTGCTCGCCGTCAATTACGGTTCGCATGACGAGATCGTCCGGGCGGTCAACCGTGCGGTGGAAGCGGGCAAAAAGGTGACGGAGGAGGATTTCGAGAGACTTCTGGATACGGCGGGCATGGATCCTGTCGATATTCTGATCCGTACCGGTGGGGAGAAGCGGCTTTCGAATTTTCTGCTCTGGCAGGCGGCTTATGCGGAGCTCTTTTTCGAAGAGACGCTCTGGCCGGAATTTGTCCCCCGAAAGCTCGATGCCATCATCGAGAAATTCAACAAGATCGAGCGACGCTTCGGAGGGGTGATATGATCTTGGAGATGGGGATATTGACACTGTTCGGGCTGCTGTTCGGCTCTTTTTTGAACGTATTGATTCTACGCATACCCAAAGAGGAGAGCGTGGTTTTCCCCGGATCGCACTGTACGAGTTGCGGGAAAAAACTCAAATGGTGGCACAATATCCCGCTTCTTTCCTGGGTGATACTCAAAGGAAGATGCCACTACTGCAAGGAGAAGATTTCGATCCAGTATCCTCTGGTGGAGCTGGCTACCGCGTTGCTGTTTTTGAGCGTCTATCTGAAAGTCGGCGATATCGCCTACGCTTTTATCGCGGGTATCGTCTTCGCGTTGCTGCTGGGACTTTCGGTGATCGATTTTCGTTACAAAGCGGTACCGGACAGTCTCAACCTCTCGGCGCTGACGCTTGCGATCTTCTCCTCTCCGATGGTGCTGGAAAATCTCACCAACGCACTGCTGTTCGCGGGCGGATTCTCTCTGTTGCGCTTTTATGTCTCCTTTATCGTCAAAAAGGAGGCGCTGGGGGAAGCCGATATCATGATCGCCGCCACGATCGGCGCGATGGTGGGACTCAAACTCGGTGCGGTCGCGATTTTTCTCTCCGCGTTGATCGCGCTGCCGGTTTTCGTAGTGATCCAGAAAAAGGATATCGAAGTCCCTTACATCCCCTTTCTGGCGCTCGCGCTCTTTGTCGTCTATATGGCGGAGCCCTTTTTCCAAAGGTTGCTGGTGACGCTCTATGGGTAGGGTCCATCGCTATATCCTCGGTAACTTTTTCCAAACTTTCAGCTCGATTTTCTTCACACTCTTTTTTCTCGTTTCGGTGATTTTCTTCATCCGAATCTCCCGGCTTACCTCGCTTTTTAATGTCACCTTCTCCGATCTGGGGCAGATGTATCTTTTCATGCTTCCGGAGATCACGATTTTCACCCTGCCGGTCACCTTCTTCATTTCGGTGGCGCTGACGATCTTCAAGATGTCGCGCGAAAACGAGACGATCGTTCTTTTCGCCCTGGGGCTCGATCCCAGAAAGATCGCCCGCCTCTTTTTCGTACTTTCACTGTTTACGTCCCTCTTTTTGCTCTTCAACGCGATCGTCTTCACGCCGCTTTCGAAGCAGCTCAACAAAAACTTCATCGAGGCGAAAAAGCTGGAAGCGAAAATCAACGTCAGGCCGAGTACGTTCGGCCAGAAGTTCGACCGGTGGAATCTCTTCGTCAACCGTTCCGGCCCGCATGGCTACAAGGATATCGTACTCTACAACCCTTCGGTCGAGAGAGGGGAGAATTTCATCATCGCGAAGAACGCGAAAATTTTTCAGCAAAAAGGGGCGATCACGCTGAAGCTCAACGACGGCAGGGTTTTCAATTTTCTGCCCGAAGCGCTGCGGCAGATCGATTTCGTTGCGTTGGATATCAGCTACCTTCCCAAAATACGAAATATCCGAATGGATACGGTCAAATCCTACTGGATGGTCGCCAAACACGACGCCAAAAGGGCGAAGGATCTTTCGCAGGCGGTTTTGACCGCCCTTTTTCCATTGGTCTCCTACCTCTTCGCGATTTCGTTCGGAATCGCCAACGTCCGGCACGAAAGCCCCAATATCTATCTGCATCTGTTCATCGTGATTCTGGCCTTTTATCTGATGGTCTATCAGATTTCGCTGCATGCGCCTTTGGGAGGGACGATCGCGGCGTTCGGACTCTTCTATGCCGCTTCGGCACTCTTTTTCAAGCGAAAAATCCTGACCAGGTACTAAGATGACGAAAGTGATGATGCGACTTGCGTACGACGGGAGCAGATTCAACGGATTTCAGATCCAAAACAGCGGCGTTCCCACCGTCGCTAACCGTCTGCAGGAGATTTTTCGCTCCGTCGGAATCGAGGGAAAATTCAACGCGAGCGGCAGAACAGACCGTGGCGTACATGCGACCGATCAGGTGATCGATGTGCCTCTGCCTCCTTTTTGGAGGGATCTGGAGAAGCTTCGAAAAAGCTTGAATGCAAAAGCGCTTCCCGATATCTATATCAAAAGTATCCGGGAAGTACCCGAAACGTTTCATGCCAGATACAGTGCGAAACGGCGACGCTACCGCTATCTGGTCTCGACACAAACCCCCTCCCCCCTCAAAGCGCGCTACATACTCTATACCGCTGCGTTCGATTTCGAGCGGGTCGAAAAGGCGATACGGCTTTTCGAGGGGCGACACGATTTCGTTCGTTTCAAAAAGAGCGGCAGCGATACGACCCGTTTTGTCAGGACGATCCATCGCGCGCGGCTCTATCGCCACGAAGGGTTGGATATATTTCTTTTCGAAGCGGACGGCTTTTTGCGTTCGCAGATCAGAATGATGGTCGATTTTCTGTTAAAAATCGGAAACGGTCGGTTAAACAATGAAGATTTGCTGCGTCAGCTGGCAGCCGGAGAGACAATCAGCACAGATCTCTGTCCGCCGAACGGACTCTATCTGAGCAGAATATTTTATTGAGATTGAAAACAAGGTCCACTCCTCCAAAGACCCACCTTTTGCCTAGGAAGCGATCTTTTTGAGCTCGATCTGCTTCAGTGTGTACATCGCCATCAAGTCTTCGCTGTCGAGATTCAGCTTTTTACACAACACGCCGAGTTTCAAAATAAGATACTCCTCGTAGTTGTTCTTTTTGAGGTAGGAAATCGCTGAAGGCGTTTTGTTGATGGCAGCAGCTATCTCTTTGTTGGATACTTTCATATTCGTCCCTATATGTTGAATTTGTTATACTTCTATATCGTATCATAAACCGTTTTGTTTAGTCTTTTTGGTATCAAATCCTATATTTAAGCGAATATTAATTAAAACTGGTGTATTTTATGACCTCAATGTTACTATTTTACATCTCCAACTCCTCTCCTCCATGCGTTTAGATCGTTATTTGACAGAACGAAACCATTGCGAAAGCCGCACCAAAGCCAAAGCGCTCATTCAGGAGGGCAAGGTAAAAGTGGACGGTGTCACGATCTTCAAACCCTCTTTCGATGTCGTCGACCAGAGAGTCGAAGTACAACAGCAGCTGCAATTTGTCGGCAGGGCAGGGAAAAAACTCGCCCTCTTTTTGGAAGAGACGCATCTTCCGGTCGTGGGAAAGGAGGTGCTGGATATCGGGAGCAGTACGGGAGGTTTCGTGGAAGTACTGCTTCGTGAAGGGGCCAGGTCCGTCACGGCCGTGGATGTGGGTACCGGTCAGCTTCATCCGCTGTTGAGAAGCGATGAGAGGGTAGTAAGTTATGAGCGGACGGATATTCGCGATTTTCAAAGCGATCATCCCTTTGCCTTGGTTACTTGTGATGTTTCGTTTGTCGGAATTTCCCATATCCTCCCTGCAATCGATCGTCTGAGTGCGGAAGATATCGTGCTTCTTTTTAAACCTCAGTTCGAGGTGGGACGCAGTGTCAAACGGGACAGAAGAGGGGTTGTTAAGGATCGTGAAGCTATCATTCGTGCACAAAAAAGATTCGAAGCGGCGTGTACGACACTCGGCTGGCGGTTGGTATACAAAGCGGAGTCGAGAGTGAGAGGAAAAGAGGGGAATATTGAAATCTTCTATCACTTTACCAAATCATAAGATCAAAAGAATCGCGATCGGAGGATTCGATGGAATTCACCGTGCCCATCAGCGATTGATTGCACGTCTGGGAAAATTTGGTGCACTGGTGATCGTGGATAAAAAAAGCGCTTCGCTCACACCCCATATCCACCGCTGCCGCCATCTGCAACACCCCTGCCATTTTCTCGATTTCGAGGCGATTAGGGATTTGAGTCCCGATGCATTCGTCGAACTTCTCAAAAGACGTTTTCCCACACTCGAGACGATTATCGTGGGGTATGATTTCCATTTCGGTAGAGGCAGAAGTGCAAATGCCCACAATCTCGAAACGCTTTTCGATGGAGAGGTGTGGATCGTACCCGAACAGTTCGAAAATGGGATCTCCATTCACTCACGAACGATTCGTGATCTGCTACGGGCAGGGAAACTCGAACAGGCCAACCGCCTGCTCGGTCGCCATTATGCAATTATGGGTAGGGTCGTGCGGGGGCAGGGGCTCGGCGGAGAGGAGTTGCTACCGACGATCAATCTGCAGGTCGAAGATTTTTTGATCCCCGAAGAGGGAGTCTATGCGACATTTACAGCTATCGACGGTAAATCGTATCCTTCGGTCACTTTCGTCGGAAGACGGCTTACGACAGATGGCAAGTTTGCGATCGAGACCCATCTGATCGATGTAGAAATACCGCGACTGGAAGAGGGAAAAGAGATCTGGATCTATTTTGTGAAATATCTGCGCGAAAACAGGAAGTTCGATGCGCTTTCACAATTGAAAGCGCAAATCGAAAAAGATATCCAAAAGGCGAAAACTATACTGCTGATGCGGTAGCTTTGGCCGCTTTTCTACGTTTCTTGTCGGCATACATCTTCTGATCGACGATGGCGGCTATGTCATGAAAACTGGCACCCTCGGTGAAATTTTCCGCTCCAAGAGAGAGGGAGACTTTGAATGTGCTGTTTTGGAGCTTGAAACTTTTGGAGGAGAGGTCCTGGTTGATCTTTTCGAAGTAGCGTTCGATGACCGATTTGTCTTGATCGAAGAGAAAGACGATAAATTCGTCTCCGCCATAACGCATTACCTGGGAATCCGGAATCTTTTTGATCATGGAAGCGATCAGAAAGAGGACTTTGTCGCCCGCGATGTGACCGTAATTGTCGTTGATATGTTTGAAATCGTCAATATCCACGAAGCCGATCGCCCCGTTTTGTCGGAAATGGTCCTCTTTGAGCAGTTTTTCGAAGAGCCATTTACGGTTGTAGACTTTGGTGAGCTCATCGATATACACCTGCTCTTCGAGTTGGCTGATACGCTGTTGGAGCGCATCCATCTGTTTTTTGACCTCCAGAAGGGCGTTTGTATCCTTGTTGTCGATAGCGGTGGCGGCCAGATCGATATTCTCCTTGAGCTTCTGGGCGCCCTCTTTGGTCGCCTCCTGGATACGGACCATTTTGGAGAGGATGTTTTCGATCTGGACATTTTCGAGATCGTCGATATCGACGACGATATTTTTCTCTTTCGCCTTGATCAAAAAGGTATCGGTGAATAGTTCCGGAGTGATCACTTCATAAGCTTTGAGTGCCTTGAGCGTGTCGTCTGTGATGAGTTTGAGCTGCTTGTAATTCA
>CAYUEN010000018.1:0-39639 GCA_964443745.1 uncultured Campylobacterales bacterium
GATTCCACTATGGGTTATGGCGGTAGGCGGGCTCGGTATCGCGGTCGGACTGGCGCTCTACGGCCCCAAACTCATCCGTACGGTCGGCAGCGAAATCACCGAACTCGACCAGGTACGCGCCTTTTCGATCGCGATGGCGGCCGCGATCACCGTCATCATCGCTTCCCAGCTTGGCCTGCCGGTCAGTTCCACCCACATCGCGGTAGGTGGGGTCTTCGGTGTCGGTTTTCTGAGAGAGTGGCTCGACAGTGGCGACGAAATCGATATGATCGAAAAAGAGCGCGAATTCATCGAAGCGGAAAAAAGCCGCCAGGCCGCCTACCAAAAAGAGTTGGAACTGCTGCAGAACCAGGAGCACAAAACGAAGGAGGATTACGAGCGGATCGTCGAACTCTTTCAGTTGATCGACGACGAACAGGCCAAGATCAAGCAGGCAAAAAAACTGCTCAAAAATGTGGAAAAGACAAAATACGTCAAGAGGGATGCGGTACGAAAGATCATCGCGGCATGGGTCATAACCGTACCTGCGGCGGCTTTACTTTCGGCGATGATCTTTTTCATGATCAAGGGGATGTTGCTCTGAGATTCACAAATTCTCCACAAAGCGGTGTTACGATAAGATAACCGTTTCAAAGGAGGGATTTTGATACGCCGCTTCATATCGATACTCTTTTTGCTGTCCCTATTGTCCGTTTCGCTGACTGCGGCAAGTTACGATGTGCGCTATCATGGGACGACGCTCGGCCGTGCCGATACGCTGGAAACGCTCAAAGACCACTATCTCAAAGCGAAGGTGACCAACTTCCTGGCAAAACTGTTGATCGGAAAGAAATATTTTGTCTTCTACAGCGACGAAAAACCCCCCATCTCCAACGCGAAATTCCGAAAAGACAACAAGATGATCCTCTACGCCTTTTACGAATCCCTCACCCGCAAACCCAGTTACAAAAGATACCAGATCAATCCGATCAAAGTACTGGAGCTGCGCTGCGGTAGCAACGAATGCAACTTCATCTACACCAAAAACGGCCAAATCAACGGCAAAGGGTATATCCTTTTCGACGAAAACGGAGATTTTCTCAAACTCAGAGAGGATATTTCCGATTTCGAAATCGTAAAGAGATAGTTTTATTTACCTTTTGTAACAACCAGGCAAATTTAGATTCCATTTATACACTTTTCACTAAAGTTTTTATACCTTAAGTTGAGAATTTTGCTATAGTCTACTTATCTAAGAAAAGGATAAGTAATGTGCCGTAGCCGATCTCTTCTTCTCCTTCTCGCACTTCTTTTCACCGGATGCGGTGTGGGTGTACCCAGCCTTGACACACTCAAATCGATCGCCAAAAAGAGTGAACTTCACACCTATCTCGATACCGAGCGCGCCCAAAACGACCCGAACTCTCCCCTCACGCACCTGGGCACGCTTTCGGATGAACTCGCGGAGAGTTCCGGTTTCGTCGTCGTCGAAGGAAGGTATTTCACCCATAACGACAGCGGCGGCGATGCGAAACTCTACGAAATCGACACGGAGGGAAAGCTCCTTCGCACCATCACCATAGCCAACGCCGAAAATATCGACTGGGAGGATCTCGCCCAGGATCGCGAAGCGCTCTATATCGGCGATATTGGCAATAACGACGGAAGCAGAAAGGAGCTGACGATCTACAAAGTGGACAAAGAACGTCTCTTGAACCATGACCGATTAGAAGCTCAAAAAATCGCTTTTGGATACGAGGATGGATCCGATTACGACGCCGAAGCGCTTTTCGCCACGGAAGAGAGGCTGATGATATTGACCAAAGATTGGGACGAGCAAATCACCCGCCTCTACACACTTCCCAAAGAGCCGGGAGTCTACCGCGCACGTAAGCTCGCTAAAAGGAGACTTCCGTTTCTCGTCACTTCGGCCGATTACGATCAGACACGGGATATTCTCGCCGTTACGGGATATCGCGGTATCGCCGCGACACACCCCTCCGTCGCGATTTTTTCGGATTTCTCCACACAAGATCTTGGGAAATTGGAAATCGTGGGAGACAGAAGCCTGCATGCCGATTTCAGGCAGATCGAAGCGGTGGCGTTCGATAGCGAAGGGGATTTGCTGATCACATCCGAAACCTTCAACCACCCGCCCCTGGCCAAAGCCCACGCGGCGCTATTTGGATGGAAGCTCCTTTAGCTCTTCGTTTCGAAAAAGCCTTCATGGTAATTTTGCCGGATCGCTTCGTAGAGGATGATGCCCACGGCGACGGAGAGATTGAGGCTGCGGCCCTTAGGAGCCATAGGAATCGTGATCTTATGCTGGGGGTTGAGTGCCATCACTCCGGGCGGTAATCCCTCCGTTTCACTCCCGAAAAAGAGATAGTCCCCTTTTTGAAAGGATACGTCGAAATAGGGGCGCTCGCTCTTTGTCGTAGCGAAGAAAAACCGCTCGCGCTCTTTGCCGTGAACCTCCAAAAACGCGTCCAGCGATTCCCACACCGTCGGATCGAGCCTTTTCCAGTAATCGAGTCCGGCACGCCTGAGCGCTTTTTGCGAAAGATCGAAACCGATCGGTTTGACGATATGGAGTTTCGCGGCGGTATTGACGCAAAGACGGCCGATCGTGCCGGTATTGGGCGGGATCTGCGGATGGACCAGAACGATATGAAACATCAGAAGATGATCGTCTTGTTTCCGTAGACGAATATCCTGTCATCCAGCGCCAAATCGAGCGCCTGCGAAAGGACGGTCTTTTCGACGTTGCGTCCCGCACGCTGCATATCGCGCCAGGTGTATTCATGGTTGACGCGGATCACATCTTGGGCGATGATCGGCCCTTCGTCGAGGTTGTCGTTGACGAAGTGCGCCGTCGCACCGATGATTTTGACACCGCGCTGGTGCGCCTGTTTGTAGGGATTCGCGCCGATAAAGGCGGGAAGGAAGGAGTGGTGGATGTTGAGGATGCGGTTGGGGTAGCGGCGGACGAAATCGCTGGAGAGAATCCGCATATATTTGGCCAAAACGATATAGTCGGGCGCGAACTCCTCGAGTACACGCAATACCTTCTCTTCATGGGCTCTGCGTTCGAGATTCTCAGCCGAAATATGGAAAAAGGGGATCTCGAAACGCTCCGCCAGCCTTCCGAGTATCTCATGGTTTGCGATGACGGCCTGCACGTTGGCGTTGAGTTCGCCACTGTCGTGTTTGAGGAGAATATCCCCCAGACAGTGGGACTCTTTGGTGGCCATCAGGACGATACTCTTCTTTTTGCGTACGTTGATCGCCACATTGGCATCTTGCGGCAGCATCCTCTCCAACTGCTCTTTCAGCCTCAAGGGATCGACCTCTCCGCTGATACGCGCCCTGAAAAAGAATTTCTGATTCTCTTCGTCGACGAATTCGTTGTTTTTTTCGATATTCAAATCGTTTTTGTAGATGATATCGGCGATATGGTAGATCAGCCCCTTGGCGTCCGAACAGTCGATTTTGAGGATATAGTGGCCCATGGTTGCTCCCGGTATGGTCTGCACCCCCGCTTCCGGGGAGTCGTAAATTGGGTGGATTTTAGCCAAAAAGCGCTTTTTTATCCCTTTTTGGCTAAAATCGCGGCTATTTAGCGACACAGGAGCACCCAGAATGGACTACAAAGAGACGCTGCTACTTCCCAAAACGGACTTTCCGATGCGTGGCAACCTGCCACAAAACGAACCCAAACGCTACAGCGAGTGGTTTGACAAGAAGGACGTCTATGCCAAGATGAAAAAAAACCGCACGGATGCAAAGCGTCTTTTCACCCTTCATGACGGGCCGCCGTATGCCAACGGCCATATCCACATAGGCCATGCGCTGAACAAAATCCTCAAGGATATCATCGTCAAGACCCACTACTTTTTCGGTGACGATGTGCGTTTCGTACCCGGATGGGATTGTCATGGCCTTCCGATCGAACAGCAGGTGGAGAAGAAGCTTGGCAAAGAGAAAAAAGAGCGTCTTCCCAAAACCAAGATCCGCCAACTCTGCCGCGACCATGCGGCGAAATTCGTGAATATCCAAAAAGAGGAGTTCCAGGCTCTCGGCGTCGTCGCCGACTGGAAAGACCCCTATCTGACGATGCAGTATCCTTTCGAAGCGGATATCTACCGCACGCTTTGCGAAATCGCGAAGCGGGGGCTTTTGATCGAGCGCAGCAAACCCGTCTACTGGTCGTGGGCCGCCAAAACCGCACTCGCGGAGGCGGAGGTGGAGTACGAAGAGAAGGAGGATTTCTCCCTCTATGTGGCGTTCGACCTGGATGCCGACGCCACAACGGCACTCGGAATCGACCATGGCGCGATCGTCATCTGGACGACGACTCCATGGACGCTTCCCGCCAACACCGGTATCTCCCTCAATCCGCAAGAAAACTACGTTCTTACTGAAGATGGCTACATCGTCGCGCAGAAGCGTTACGGCACTCTCAAAGAGGAGGGTGTGATCAAAGGAAAAATCCTCAAGACATTCCCCGCCACGCTGCTTGAGAGAAAACACGCGATCAACCCCCTCAACGGACGCAGATCCACAATCGTGCTGGGCGAACACGTTTTGATGGACGGAGGGACCGGATGCGTACACACCGCACCCGGACACGGCGAAGACGACTATCGCGTCGGGTTGAAATACGATCTGGAGGTGTTGATGCCGGTCGACGACGCCGGCCTTTTCGACGAGACGGTAGTGCGCAAACAGCTACTGCCAAATCCGGAGTCGTTCGTGGGTATGCATATTTTCGAAGCGAACGAAGCGATTTTGAAGCTGCTGGGCGACCATCTGCTCAAACTCTCCACATTCACCCACTCCTACCCCTTCTGCTGGCGCACCCACAAGCCGCTGATCTATCGCGCGACCAGACAGTGGTTTATCGCGATGGACCGGGACGAAACGGGAGCGACACTGCGCGAAACGGCACTGGGCGAAATAGAGGGCGTACGATTCTATCCCGAAGCGGGCGCCAAAAGGCTGCGCTCCATGATCGAAAACCGGCCCGACTGGTGTATCTCCAGACAGCGCGACTGGGGCGTGCCGATCGCTTTTTTTCGCGACAAGAAGAGCAAAGAGGTGATTTTCGACGAGAAGGTGCTCAATTTTCTGGCGATGATCTTCGAACAGCGCGGCACCGACGCTTGGTGGGATCTTGAGATAGAGGAGTTGCTCTATCCCGGCAGCGGTTACGATCCGGCCGACCTGGAAAAAGTGATGGACATTCTCGATGTCTGGTTCGACAGCGGCTCGACATGGAACGCCGTTCTTCGATCGCGCCGTTACGACGCCGGAACCTACCCCGCCGATATGTATCTGGAAGGAAGCGACCAACATAGGGGATGGTTTCAAAGCTCGCTGCTGGTCAGCAGCGCGATCAACCGCATCGCTCCCTACAAAAGCATCCTGACCCACGGCTTCACCGTCGACGAGAAGGGTGAAAAGATGAGCAAATCCAAAGGCAACGTCGTCGCTCCCGCCGACGTGGCCAAAAAGTACGGCGTGGAGATTCTGAGGCTCTGGGTGGGGCTGAGCGATTATAGCGGCGATTTGAAGATCAGCGACGCGATCTTGAAGCAAACGGCCGAACAGTATCGGAAAATCCGAAACACGCTGCGATTTTTGCTGGCGAACGTCAACGATTTGAACACGCTTCTGTCTCCTTCGCAGATGGGAGAGATCGACAGATGGATTCTCGCAAAAGCGGGAAGCGTCTTCGCGGAAGCGGCAGAAAATATGCGAAAATACGAATACGCCAAAGCCCTCTCGGCACTCAACCACTTCATCACCGCGGAGCTCTCCGGCATCCATCTGGATATCTGCAAAGACAGACTCTATTGCGACGCTCGCGACTCTCTTTCGCGTCGTTCCGCACAGAGTGCGATGGCGTTGATCGCCAGACACCTACTCGCACTCGTAGCACCGATCCTCACCTATACCGTGGACGAAGTGCTCTCCTACGCGCCCGACGTGATCAGAGAAGATCGGGAAGACGTCTTCGACCTGATCTACCGCCCGCTGCCCGAAGTCAAAAGCGATTTCGACGAAGCCTATATGATCGAGGCGAGGGAGAAGTTTTTCGAGATCGTCGACCAACTCAAAAAAGAGAAGCGGATCAAAAACACGCTCGAACTCGTCATCCGCACCACCTCTTCCCGAATCCTAAAACTCGGCGGTGCCGACGCGGAGGATTGGTTCACCGTCAGCGAAGTGGTCACCCGATCGTCCCAGCAGCCTATCGAACGCTTCGAGGTTGAAGGCGACACTTTCGAGATCCTCGAAGCTACCAAAGCCAGATGCCCGCGCTGTTGGAAATACCGCTCGGCAAGCGAGGATCGGCTGTGCGAAAGATGCGAGAAGGTCCTGCATGCCTGATCTCTCCCAGCCCGTGAGTCTCTCTTTCATCTTCGAGACGATCGGCGCGATCTTCGTTCTGATCGCTCTTGGCATCTGGCTGGTACGCAGATACCGCTGAGCGTTGCGATGAAAAAAAGCTACACCCAAAAACTGACAGAGACGAAAAAAACTGGGTAAAGATGGGGTTTTAGATTTTCATCTCTCTTCCGTCGTTGGCGCAGATATCTTGAACACTTTACAATAGATCACTTTTTCAAATAATATCATTATTGTATATTATTACTTTCTGTTATCTTTTTATCTTTCGAACATGCTATCATGGATCTATATCCTCGAAAAAGGAGAAGATTATGATCGGAGGAAAATACAAGAATATCGTTCTGGTGGGGATGATTATCGGCGGCTTTTTGCTCTTTATGGCTTTTTCGTCCGTCTGGGTCGTCGACAAAATCGAAAAAAACCGCTCCTGCGTCAAAACATGCGACATCCCCTTGGCAAAAGAAGTTGACAAGAAGCGGGAAAAATAGCCTTTTCGTATCGAATACCGAAGTTCAAAAGTCTCCGGTAGCGGCTTTATCCATCGCTTCATAAAGGGTATCTCTGACATGTTCGGCCTTTTCGAGCATCTTTTTGGGAAGGGGCTTGCCTCCGTGGATCATCAACCCCAGATCCATCGTATAGAGCCATCTGTCACCTTTGTCATCCTCTTCCAACATGATACGACAAGGCATGAAAGCACCATACGCCATCGAATAGTCGAGAAAAACCTGTGCGATCGGACGGCTACAGAGAGAGAAGATCCGGGTGTATTTCGTCTTTTCACCCCCTTCCTTCAGAGGAGAGCCGTCGAACATCGTCACATCTGCGACCATATCCATATTGTTCTCACTTGCGATACTCTCGATGATATCCTTGATATCCTCGTTGCTCACTTCCGGACTCACTTTGACGCTTCTGACCATCCCTTCAGCGGCATTGCCGGTCGAAAGTACCGTCTCGAACATCTCCATATAAAGCCCCATCGCTTTGGAGTCGAGTTGGGAGGCGGCGGAGAGTTTCGTTCCCAGATCGAATTTCACTAAAGCGAACACCAGACCCGCCACAACGAGCAGACCGACAAATGCCAGTATATTTTTGAGCGTCTTCATCACACTTCCTTCATATTATAAGATAATCGAATCTTTAATTGCCATATTAATATAATTTTTCTTTATGTTTACTTAACTCTTGGGAGAAAATTTTCCACTCGTTTGAAGCGGAATGCTCTTCATCGGCGCACCCTTTTTCTCCACCTTCAGACGAATAGGAGGGTGATGATGAACCACTCTCCAAACGCATTCCGCCATCGTTCTCTTAGTAACTATAGGATAAAATAGCGAAAAATTTTATTCTACAGGTGAAGATTTTGATAACACTCAAAGAGGCGTTGACCCTCCCCAAGGAGGAGATAGCCGCATTCAAAACGGACCTCGTCAAAGAGATCGAAACGAAAAAATCTCTGGGCGCTTATATCGAGCAGTTGACTGGAAGCGAGATCGCGGAGTCGGGAGAGGGAATCCCGATAGCGATCAAGGACAACATCCAGGTGGAGGGGTGGGAGATCACCTGCGCTTCCAACATCCTCCAAGGATACAAAGCCCCCTACAACGCCACCGTCGTCGAAAAGATGCTCTCCGCGGGTCTGGCGCCGTTTGGTCGCTGCAATATGGACGAATTCGCGATGGGAAGCTCCACCGAAACCTCCTTCTACGGCAAGACGAAAAATCCCGCCGACGAAAATCGCGTTCCCGGCGGAAGCAGCGGCGGAAGCGCGGCCGCGGTAGCCGGCGGCATCGCCATCGCCGCACTCGGCAGCGATACCGGCGGATCGATCCGCCAACCCGCCGCTTTTTGCGGTTGTGTCGGAATGAAACCGACCTACGGAAAGGTGAGTCGATACGGCTTGACCGCCTTTTCCAGTTCACTCGATCAAATCGGACCCTTGACGCAAAATGTCGAAGACGCCGCCATTCTCTACGATATCCTGGCAGGACACGAGCCCAGAGACTCCACCAGCATAAATATTCCCCACCAAAAGGTGAGCGACCGCCTCGATCCGACTCGCAAATTCACGATCGCCGTCATCGAAAACTACCTCGAAGAGGCGGGTCCGCAGATCCGCAAAGCGATGGAGGAGGCAATCAAGGCGCTGGAGGAGGCGGGACACAAAATCGTCTACAAAAAGATGATCAACTCCAAATACGATGTCGCCACCTACTATATCGTCGCTACAGCCGAAGCGAGCACCAACCTCAGCCGGTTCGACGGCGTTCGCTACGGCAACCGCGCCCCAAGCGCCAATCTCAAGGAGATGTACCTGCATACCCGTTCGGAAGGCTTCGGTGACGAAGTGAAACGACGAATCCTGCTGGGAACCTTCGTTCTAAGCAGCGGCTATTACGATGCCTACTACATCCGGGCGCAAAAAGCCAGACACCTGATCAAGGCGCAGTTTGATGCGATATTCGAAGAGGCGGATCTGATCTTCACACCCGTCACACCCACG
This sequence comes from uncultured Campylobacterales bacterium, assembly GCA_964443745.1. GTDB lineage: Bacteria > Campylobacterota > Campylobacteria > Campylobacterales > QNZT01 > CAYUEN01. Next base: position 8,903 of record CAYUEN010000018.1, read on the forward strand.
CCCGCGTTCGAATTCGGCGCAAAAAGCGATCCGCTGGAGATGTATCTGAGCGACATCTATACGATCGCGGTGAATTTGGCGGGACTCCCCGCCATCTCCGTACCGATCGGCAAGAGTATCGAGGGGTTGCCGATCGGAGGACAGTTGATCGCGGGTGCACTCGAAGAGCAGAAGTTGTTCGATGGAGCGATGAGCCTGGAAAAAATTTTACAATAAGGAAGATGGTGATGAAGATTCGACAACGTGCGCTGACATTCGAAGATGTCCTGCTGATCCCCAAATACTCCGAAATTCTCCCCAAAGAGGTCGATATCACTTCCAAACTGACACGCAATATCGCGCTCAAGATACCGATCGTCTCCGCCGCGATGGATACGGTCACGGAACATCGGGCAGCGATCAAAATGGCCCGACTGGGCGGCATCGGTATCATCCACAAGAATATGGACATCGCTTCGCAGGTCAGAGAGGTACAGCGCGTCAAAAAGAGCGAAAGCGGCATCATTCACGAACCGATCCATCTCAAACCCTACGACACCGTACAGGATGCGCTCAATCTTATGTCCGAATACAAAATCTCCGGATTTCCCGTCGTCAACGACGATCATGAACTCGTCGGAATTCTCACCAACCGCGATCTGCGTTTCGAAAGCGACCTCGACAAAAAGGTGGAGGATGCGATGACCAAGGCACCGCTGATCACCGCCCCCAAAGGAATCTCTCTCGATGATGCGGAGAAGATATTCCATCTGCACAAGATCGAAAAACTCCCCCTTGTGGATGAAGAGGGACATCTCTCCGGACTCATCACCATCAAGGATCTGAAAAAACGCAGAGAGTTTCCCAACTCCAACAAAGACAGCTACGGAAGGCTCGTCGCGGGTGCCGCGATCGGCGTGGGACAGATGGAGCGTGCGGAAGCGCTGATTGAGGCCGGCGTGGACGTATTGGTACTCGATTCCGCACACGGCCACTCCAAAGGAATCATCGATACGGTCAAGGAGATCAAGGAAAAATTCGATATCGATATCATCGCCGGAAACGTCGCCACGCCCGAAGCGGTACGCGCACTCGCCAAAGTGGGTGCGGACGCGGTCAAAGTGGGAATCGGTCCCGGCAGTATCTGTACGACCCGTATCGTCGCGGGTGTGGGCGTCCCGCAAATCACCGCAATCGAAACATGCGCGGCCGAAGCCGCACTGCATGGAATCCCCATCGTCGCGGACGGAGGTATCAAATACTCCGGAGACGTCGCCAAGGCTCTCGCCGTGGGGGCGAGCTCCGTGATGATCGGCAGCCTTCTTGCCGGTACCGAAGAGAGTCCGGGAGAGGCGATCGTCTATCAGGGGCGCCAATACAAAGCGTATCGTGGCATGGGGAGTATCGGCGCGATGCAGAAGGGAAGCAACGACCGCTATTTTCAGGAGGGAACCGCCGCCGACAAACTCGTTCCGGAAGGAATCGAAGGAATGGTCCCCTACCGAGGCAAGATGTCCGTGGTGATCCATCAGCTCATCGGTGGGCTTCGCGCCTCGATGGGCTATACCGGCTCCAAGGATATCCCGACCTTTCAGCAAAACGCCGAATTCGTCGAAATCACCACCGCCGGGCTCAAAGAGAGCCATGTACACGACGTCACGATCACGAAAGAGACCCCCAATTACCACTCGTAAACCGTTTTTTCTTCAAGGCGGCTTTCGCTGCCTTGAAAAGCGGGCCGTTTTTCCCTTTTTCTAACCTGCTTGTAGTATAATAGCAACCATTAAGAGAAGGGATCAGCCATGCATGACAAAACGATAGTCACCCATGCGGGTTACGAAAAAGATACGCAATCCACGATGGCCGTACCGATCTATCAGACCACCGCCTACGAATTCGAAAGCGCCGAGCAAGCCGCCGCGCTTTTTAATCTCGAAGAGCTCGGCAATATCTACACCAGACTCTCGAACCCCACGACCGATGTCTTGGAGAGGCGTTTCGCCGCACTCGAGAGGGGTGCGGCCGCGATCGCAAGCGCAAGCGGGATGGCGGCGATTTTCAACACGATCGCCAACGTGGCCGAAGCGGGAGACAACATTCTTTGCGCCTCCAAGCTCTACGGCGGCACGGTCACCCTCACCTCCCACACGATCAGAAGATTCGGAATACAGGCGCGTTATTTCGACGTTCACAGGCCCGAAACGCTCGAAAAGCTGATCGATGAAAGAAGCAAACTGATTCTTTTCGAGAGTATCACCAATCCCAGTATCGACGTTCCCGATTTCGAGGGAATCGTGAAGATCGCGAACAAATACGGCATCCTCACGGCTGTGGACAACACCGTCGCGACTCCGATTCACTGCAAACCGCTCACTCTCGGATGCGACCTCTCTTTGCACTCCACCAGCAAATACACCACCGGACAGGGGTTGGCCATCGGCGGTATTGTCGTCGAGCGTGAAAACCTCGTCGATCTGATACGGGACAATCCGCGCTACGCCCACTTCAACGAACCCGATCCCAGTTACCACGGCCTGGTCTACACCGATCTGCCGCTGCCGATTTTCACCCTACGCGCAAGACTCGCACTGCTGCGCGACGTCGGTGCGGCACCCAGCCCTTTCAACAGTTGGCTCTTCATCCAGGGGCTCGAACACCTGCCGCTTCGGATGAAACAACACAGCCAAAGCGCTATGCGGATCGCTACGTTTCTGGAAAGCCACCCCCGCGTCAAAAGCGTCAACTATCCCGGACTCCCCTCCGATCCCAACTATCCCTACGCGCGAAAGTACCTGCAAGGAGGCTGCAGCGGTCTGCTCAGTTTCGAAGTGGAACGTTACGAGGATGCACTCAAAATCGTCGACAACACCCGTCTCTTTTCACTTGTGGTCAATATCGGCGACAGCAAATCGATCATCACCCATCCGGCCTCCACGACACATCAGCAGCTCTCACCCCAAGAGCTCGCGGCGGCCGGCGTCCACGAGGGATTGATACGGCTCAGTATCGGTCTGGAAGATTGTGAAGATCTCATAGCCGATCTCAAACAGGCACTCGAGGTATAATTGAAGATCACAACCAAAAAAGAGCATTTTACCAATCCTCTCTATCTCGAAAGCGGCCGGATTCTTGAGCCTTACGACCTGGTCTACGAAACCTACGGAGAGCTCAACGCCACCAGAGACAACGTGGTCGTCGTCTGCCACGCGCTCACCGGTAGCCATCATGCGGCGGGACGCTACGAGGGGGAAGTGAAACCGGGATGGTGGGACGGTATGATCGGCGAGGGCAAAGCGATCGATACGTCGAAATTTTTCGTCATCTGCGTCAACGTAATCGGCAGCTGTTTCGGATCGACCGGCCCGATGTCGCCCCGATACCCCTCCGACGAACCCTACCGGCTGAAGTTTCCGGTCATCACCGTCAGCGATATGGTCAAAGCTCAGCGCATTTTGTTCGACAGACTCGGCATCTATGAAGCCTATGCGGTGATCGGCGGTTCGATGGGAGGTATGCAGGCGCTCTGTTTCGCTATCGAGCATCCTCGGTTTGCGAAAAAGCATATCATCCTCGCCGCCACCTACGCCACACAGCCGTGGGCGATCGCCTTCAACAAGGTCGCCAGGGAGGCGATCATCACCGATCCCGCCTTCAAAGACGGATTCTACGATCCCGAAACGATCAAGAAGGAGGGATTCGACGGTCTGGCGATCGGACGAATGAGCGGACACATCAGCTACCTCAGCCCCGATTCGATGCGTCGGAAATTCGGACGCCATTATGTGGAGACCGACGGTCTGTACGAACTCTTCGGACGCTTTCAGGTGGAACGCTATCTCGATTACAACGGCCGAAGTTTCGTCACATGGTTTGATCCGCTCAGTTATCTTTACATCACCAAAGCGATCAACATATTCGACGCCTCCCGCAATTACGATTCGCTCGAAGCTTCGTTCGAACATATCCAATCCGAACTTCTGCTGCTCTCCTTCTCTTCGGATATGCTCTTCTTTCCGGAAGAGATGCAGACGATTCAGGATACGATGGAGCGGATCGGGAAAGGGAAACAAAGCCGTCATATCCGAATCGAGAGCGATTACGGACATGACGCCTTTTTGGTGGAGTTGGAGAAGTTTTCGCACCATATCAAACAGACACTGGAATCGTGAAGGAGCCGATATGAAAAAGCTGGATTTCGAGCAGAAAATCGAAAAATCGAAAGAGATCCTGGAAGCGTTGATGGATCCGGAAATCACCCTGGAAAAAAGCGTGAAACTCTACAAAGAGGGGATGCGGGAGCTGGCCGAAGCGACCAAGTTGCTCGAAGAGGCGAAGCTCGAATTCGAACGCTATCAGCCTCTATCCACGGAAGAGGAAGACTCCTTGTCATGAAGATCGCGGCACTCCAACTCTCCACCCTACCGCTTTCCAACAGCAAACTCGACCTCTATCTGAACAGTTGCAGCAAAAATGCCGTCAGAGTCGTGGTATTGGGTGAGTATGTGCTCAACAGCTTCTTCAAAGAGCTCGTAACGATGCCCAAAAGTATGATCAAAGAGCAATCCAAGCACAAGATCGAAGCGCTCAGCGAATACGCTTTTAGTTACAATCTCGTCATCGTCGCACCCATCGTCGTCGTCGAAGGAGACAAAATCTACAAACGAATCGGCAGATTCACTCCCGCAGGCGTCGAATTTCAGGATCAGGAGTTTCTGATCAGTTACCCCCATTGGAACGAGGAGAGCTTTTTCGACAACGAACCCCATCACAAAGTCAAACCGATGGTTTTCACGCTCGGAGGGTTCCGATTCGGTGTCATCAACGGATTCGAGATCCACTTCGACGTGATGTGGCAGGAGATGGTCAGACAAAACGTCCATGTCGTATTGCTTCCTAGTGTTTCGACTTTCGGATCCAACCAGCGCTGGAACGAAATACTCAAAACCAGGGCTTTCATCAACGGCCTCTATATTCTGCGGGTAAACCGCATAGGCGCCTACCACAACGAAGAGAGCCTTTGGAAATTTTACGGAGAAACCTATCTGGTCAATCCCGACGGCTTCATCGAAAACTCTCTCGGCGCCCAGGAGGAGATGTTGCTCGCGAGCGTGCTCAAAAAGGAGGTGCAGGAGGCGAGAAAGGTGTGGAAATTTCAGGATCAACTACACAAAAGGGGTCTTTTGTGAGCGACTATTTTCACCGACAGATCCAACTCTGGGGAAGCGAAAGACAAACCCGACTACAGACAAAACGTATCGCGATCATCGGATGCGGAGGGCTTGGCTCTTCATTGGGAATCGCACTGGGCAGCTCCGGCATCGGTACCGTTCATCTGGTGGATTTCGATCGTATCGAGGTACACAATATCCACAGACAGATCGCTTTTACGGCTGATGACGAAGGAAAATACAAAGCCGAAGCATTGGGTCGGCTCCTCAAAAAGCGCTATCCCGATCTTCGATGCCACACCCACACCGTCGATTTCGACACATTCGCCAAAGAGAATGCGGAGGTGGATCTGATCCTCGATGCGACGGACAACCTTTCTGTGAGAGTGAAGATAGACGCATGGGCCAAGGCGCACGATACCCCCTGGATCTACGGATCTGTGGAGGCTTTCAACGGACAGGTCTGCTTTTTCGAAAAGAGCGGCTTTGGTGCGTTTGCGACCGAAGAGAAGCCCCCCGAAGGGATCGCCGCACCGATCGTGATGCATATCGCCTCTTTGCAGGCGAATCTCGCGCTGCGTCATCTTGTGGGATTGAGCGTCAAAAAAGATCTACTCTACTACCTCTATTTCGACAGCGAGGGGGAATTGATCACCCAAAAATTCAAAATGCCGCGGATATGATGGAAAAAGAGAAAAAACGGAACCTTTTGAGAGAGATCGAGGGGCTTTTGGCCAAATACGGCACACAGAGCGAAATCGACCCCTATGTACTCGAATATCTATCGTCGAAAGATCTCGAAAAGATCAAAGAGGAGTTGATCGAAAAACAAAAACGTGTGATCGAAACGAATCATGAATGGTTGATGCAGTTTAAAAAGGAAAAATCCTAGGCAAGAGACCCGGCGATGCCAGGGCTCTTGGCTTGGAGATTAGTAGTTGATGGTAGTGTCGATGAACTTGAGTTTGCAGTTGCTGACTTTATAGAAAGTGTTACATCCGCATTTGGCGTAGTTTTTGTATCCGACCAATACCTTCTCCTCTACGGAAGTGTAGACGGTTTTACATTTGGTGACGATACATTTTTTCGCTACAACCACACCGCTCGCTTCACAAAGCTCACTCGCCTTATATTTGATAGGGCTTTTTTGAACCTCTTCCCAACACTCCTGGTGAGGAATCTTCTTGATGACAGTTTTCCAAACCGGTTCACATTTGATGACCGGAAACTTACATTTGACAGTTCCCGCCTGGAGACCTGCCACACTGATACCCATCACGGCCAAAGCCAAGATCATTTTGTTCATTACGAACCTCCTTGAATTTTTCCCCCATTCCGGCAGGAATTAAAATATTCCAATCAATATAGCAGCCCATTGCAAGACCACGATAGCCATTTGAAAACACTTACATTGTCCAGCTATACCGACTGAAAGATACCTTTTTGGTTTAGGCATCTGTCGATATATCGGCACCTTCCAAAAAAAATTTAATTAATTTCAGAAGTTAATGGTTGTCTTGATCGATTTCAGCTTTTTGTCGCTCACTTTATAGAAAGTGTTGCATCCGCACTTGGCGTAATTCTTGTATCCCACCAACACCTTCTCTTTATATTCGTCGTAGACCACTTTACATTTGGTAACGATGCATTTCTTACAAACGACGACTCCCTGTGTACTCTCTGAAGTCTTGCTCAGATTGTAATCCACCTTGCTTTTCTGTTCTTCGTCCCAGCACTCTTTTCTGGGGATTTTCTTGATCACGGTCTTGTAGATCGGCTCCGACTTCAACACCGGAAAATCGCATTTGATCGATCCTGCGTTCAGACTTGCCACTCCCAGTGCCAAGCTGGCCAGCAGCATGACTGTACCTCTCTTGTTCATATGAACCTCCTGTAGTATTTGATTGCTACAGTATAAGACAAATGGGTGATCAAGTCAATTAACATAAAAAATAATTATAGTTTAATTTTGGGTCGCGAATATTGAAGATCTTCATATTCACAAGGTAAGTAAAGCGTTTAAACTTAAACAGTGAAGTAAATATTAAGGTTTAAAAGGAAACTTTTTTTATCCTTTTAAGCCTTTTGCGAAATAGTGCCGGTAATCTTTCTCGAGTGCTTTGAGATCTTTCAACCCGATATAACCGTCGAGAATTTTGCCATTTTCGATATACAAGAGCGCGGGAACCTGCGGTGTACCGTACTTGTCGACGATTTCACGGCTTTTGTCGACATTGACCTTGTAGACGGTGATTCCTCTTTTGGAGGGGTCGAATTTTTTGAGGTTCTCTTCCATCGCAGGGCAGTGCTGGCACCAAGGTGCGTAAAATTCGACGATCACTTTTCCTCTCTGTATCCGCTTTTCGAAATCCTGAAGATCCGTCAACTGTTCAAACGCCTGAAGCGCCGAAACGACCGTCATCGAAAGTATCAGGGAAAATAGTATTTTTTTCATTTTTCATACCTTTTTTTCAATATCTGATACTATATCGGCAAATAACTGGAAAACTTAAGCAAATTTTCACCCCTTCACAAAAATTCCGATATCATGGTATAATATCACAGAGGTACAGCAGGTGATTGCTATCTTCAAAGATAGAGGAAAGTCTGGGCTGCAATGAGACAGGGTTCCGTCTAACGGACGGCCAGGGTAACCTGAGGGAAAGTGCAACAGAAAGTAAACCGCCATCTGCAAAGATGGTAAGGGTGAAACGGCGGGGTAAGAGCCCACCGGTGTCTTGAGCGATCTTGACAGCCTTGTAAACCCAACCCGCAGCAAGAAGCGTATGGTAAATGTCTCATCGTGTATCGCTTCGCTAGAGTACGTTTGCAAAATCGTACGCAGATGAATAATCACCCAACGACAAAACCCGGCTTATCGCTGTGCCTCTTTTTTTTGATGAAAATTCCCTTCTCTTTCCACTTGACTGCTTCGTCCGGTAACATCAGGTTCCATTCATGGCGATATAACATCCCCCTGAGTGTCGATGCGAACCGATCGCGGTACCGAGATTGAAGAGTGCATCCGAATCTTTGAATGCGAACGAAACCATCTCCCCCGTGAGTACCACCGTTTTTACCGTTGCTGTCCGATCGACTCTCGATCGACATCCCTCATCCGAAGCGAATCCTTCGACATCAAACGGACAATCTCCGCTACACTCAGACACGGACACAGTTTGAGAATCTTTTTGATATGATCTGGATCGAATGTCAGTATTCCAGTGATCTTGTCGTGGTAATCTGCAAAGACATTCTCTCTCCTTTAGCTTCCTGTAGGCTCGCATATATTATCATGTCCGCTTCAAAGGAGAAGAGATGCCATCCAAATCCTCATCCGACCACCCCACCCCCAAGCACTCCGAGATCGGATTCGACGACATCATCGGCCATAAAAAGGTCAAAAAGCGGCTGCGCACGATAATCGAACTGCTGCACAATCCCGAACTACTGCATAACTTTTCGATCTCCATGCCCAAAGGGCTGCTGCTTTACGGTCCCGAGAGCGTAGGCAAGAGTATGCTCGCTCGCGCCTTCGCCAAAGAGGCGACACTCCCCTATTTCGAAATCTCCGGTTCCAGCCTCTTCGACCTCGATCACATCAAAGCGATCTACCGGGAAGCACTCGAACACGCCCCCTCCATGGTGATTTTGCAGGATATCCATATCAAAGGGGTGTTGCAGGGGATGTTGACCCATATCTCCTTTTCCGATATCGCCAAAATCATCGAAGAGTTACCTGTCGACGAGAAGAGATATATCTTCACTTTCGCCACCGCCCTCGATCTGCAGGAGATCGATCCCGTTCTTACGGCTCCAGGAAAACTCGACTTCGTGATCGAAGTCTCCAAACTCGACCGTGAGGCGCGGATGTTCTTTCTGAAAAAAATCCTTCAAAAGCCGCACGAGAAAAAGATAGATATCGAACGTGTCAGCCGCTATATCACCGGCCTTGGCGCCGACGACCTCGAGAGGCTCGGAAGAATGGCCGCGCTCAACGCGATCGAACAGGGGAAAAAGCGTATCTCCGAAGAGATTCTGATCGAACAGATCAATATCATCAAATATGGACACAAAATCGAAAGCAAAATGGTCCGCAACCTCGAAAAGGAGTTGAAAATGACCGCCTATCACGAAGCGGGCCATGCCGTCCTCTCCTACCTTCTTCTGCCCAATATCAAAATCGAACAGGTGACGATTGCACCCCGCTCACAGACACTCGGGTTCGTCTCCTACAACGCCGAAGAGCAGATCCAGAGCGTTTCCAAAGAGGAGATCTTCAACGACATCTGCGTCCTGCTCGCCGGACGTCTGAGCAAAATCAAAAAGTTTCCAAAAGAGGGGATGGATACCGGAGCGGCAGAGGACCTTTCGGAAGCGACTTTCCAGGCTTATACGGCCATCACCAATCTCGGCATGGACAAAGAGCTGGGATTCGTCAATATCGATTCTATCGTATCGGTAGACAGCACATTTTTGCAAAAACGGATCGAGGAGCGGCTATTGCACTGGATAGAGACGGCAAAAAAGAGAGCCGAGCGGCTCATCGCCGATCACTGGGACCAGATCGAGAAACTCGCGCAGCTGTTGATGGAGAAGGAAATCGTCGAAGCCGAAGAGCTGGAGAAACTTCTCAAAGGCGTCCGGGTGACGCGTTTTATTCCTTCGACGATATAGGCGTTATTCACCAAAGAGGATGATTTCGTATATTTTCTTTTTGCTCACGACCGTCTTTTCCGGCGGAATCGTTCCGGCATTCTCGTATTTGGCCAGCTTGTGTTTGAGTGCCTCGATCTCCGCCTCCATCTCGTCGATCTTCTCTTTGAACTGCAAAATGATATCGACTCCCGCGAGATTGACGCCCAGATTGCGTGTCAACCGCAAGATCATATTGATCTTGTCGATATCCTTCTGTGAATAAAGGCGCATCTTTCCACTCGTTCTCGAAGGGGTCACAAGCCCCTCTCTTTCGTATTGTCTCAGTGTCTGGGGATGGATATTGAGCGCCTTGGCGACGACACTGATCAGATAGACAGGTTCATCGTACTTATGCATATCATTCTCCTGGTAGTTTTTCTTTCATCATTTCGACAAGCGCAGGATCGAGCTCGCTCGCTTTGGGAAGTTTCACATTCAAAATCAGATAGAGATCCCCCATCTTTTTCGTTTTTCTGTTGATCACTCCCTGCTCTTTGACCCGCAGTTTCTGACCGCTTCTGATTCCTTCCGGAATCTTCACCGTGATCTCTTTATGTGGAGTCTGTACTTTGATTTTGCCACCAAAGAGTGCCGTTTTCAGCGGAATCTCCACCTCTTTGTAGAGATCGTCGCCCTCACGTCTGTATTCAGGACTGGGTGCGACCTCCACTCGCAGATAGAGATCCCCCCTCTGCGATCCATGTTGCTTTCCTTTTCCTTTGACGCGTAGCCTCTCACCGCTCCTGATACCGGCGGGGATTTTGATATCGAACGTTTCACCGCCAATCGATACGGAGTGCTTGCCGCCCAGGATCGCGGTATAGAACGGGATCGTAATTTTAGCTTCGATATCCAAATCTGGTTCGGCATATCCTTCGAACCCTCCGAATCCTCCACTGAATCCACCGCTTGAGCGGCTAAATCCACTGAAACCACCAGTTCCGAAAGCTCCACCGAAACCGCCGCCTCCGAAAATCGAACGGAGTATCTCATCCAGATCGGCCCCGCCTGCACTTTGCGAACTGGTAAATTCGTGAAAACTCTGTCCACCGAACATCGCATCGCCGTACTGGTCGTATTTGCGTTTTTTCTCTTCGTCACTCAGAATCTCGTAGGCGGCGTTGATCTCTTTGAACTTCTCCTCCGCTTCGGGAGATTTGTTGATATCGGGATGGTATTTTCTCGCCAATCTCCGATACGCTTTTTTGATCTCCGCTGCAGAGGCGTTTTCACTCACGCCCAGTGTTTCGTATAGACTCTTACTCAATGCTGACTCCATCTCTATTTTTTATGCGAATTATAGCACAAACCTTTAGTCTGTGTCAATCAATATTTTTGACAAAACTTTGATTTACCCGCTATTAACTCCCTTATGCTACCATGTCGGACAAAAAAGAGGAAATTCCAAAAAAATATGATAAAAATACTGATGATAGAAGACGATGCGGAGCTGGCGGAGATTCTGACAGAGTATCTTGCGCAATTTGATATGCAGATCACCAACGTAGAAGATCCCTATATCGGCCTCTCCACACTCGATACCGGTAAATTCGATCTGGTGATTCTCGATCTGACGCTTCCAGGTATGGACGGACTCGATGTGTGTCAGGAAATCCGCAAGCGATACGCCATACCGATCATCATCTCTTCCGCGCGTCACGACATCACCGACAAGGTCGAAGCGCTGGAGCGGGGAGCCGACGACTACATCCCCAAACCCTACAATCCCAGAGAACTGCAAGCGCGCATCAAGAGTCTCCTTCGTCGTGACAAACACCATTTCGCCAGTGCGAAACAGCCAACAAGAGAGCATCCGAAAGATATCGTCCTGAAAGAGGAGGCAAAAGAGATTCTCTTCAAGGGAAAACCGCTCCATTTGACGCAGGCGGAATACGGAATATTGAAATATCTGCTTTCGAAAGAGGGTAGCGTCGTCTCCAGAGAAGAGCTGATCTACAATGTCGACGCAATCAGCGAAGAGAGTACCAACAAGAGTATCGACGTCATCATCGGAAGAATCCGTCACAAATTGGGAGAGACGCCCAAAAACGCGAAATATATCCATTCGGTGCGGGGAGTGGGATATAAATTTACCCAATGAAAAAATCCTCGATTTTCTACAGTATCACCTTCATCTTTCTCTTCGCCGCACTCGGTGTCTACATCGGCTATCTGAATCTACTCAAATACGACAAGCAGAAGTATACGCAGGAGTTGAACGAACGTTATTCGATCGTCTCCAGGGTGACCCTGTTGAAATTCCTGAATCATCCCGATCTGGATACCGGTAAACTAAAAGACGAACTGCATGTCTACAAAATGCAGCTGATCGAAGAGCCCAAAAGGGTGGAGAGGGTTTTGAAGGAGGGAGAGCTGCTTCAGAAGATCACGACGCGCATCGGCAGCAGCAGTATCTACTATTTTCGCAAAAACAACTATCTCTGGATCGAAGCGGCGAACGGGAAGAGTATCCTGCTGGAAGATCATGCCTTCAGGCCCTACCGAACCCAGATTCTCTATATCAAACTCATCTTCGCAGGTATCCTTCTTGGCCTCTTTCTCACCTATCTCTGGACGATCCGAAAAATCAAACCCATCAAAAAGATCAAAGCCGAAATCGACAAATTCGCGAGCGGAAATCTCGATATCGACTGCCGGATGGATACCAACGACGAAATCGCGGAAGTGGGCAACGCCTTTACGCATGCCGTCGAGCAGATCCGCGCTCTCAACAACTCCAGGCGTCTTTTTCTAAGAAACATCATGCACGAACTCAAGACCCCGATCACCAAAGGGATGATCAGTGCCGAGATGCTCCAAGAGGGCAAGCAGAAAGAGCGACTCATCTCCGTCTTTCAGAGACTCGAGAGTCTATTGAACGAATTCAGCGCGATCGAGCAGATCACGATCGACGGAAGTCATCTTAAAAAGCGGATCTACCGTCTCGTAGACGTGATAGACGAAGCGATCGATCTCTCGATGGCAGACCCGAAAAACATCGAAACCACGCTTCAAAAAGATCTAACTCTCAAAGTCGACTTCAAACTCTTCAGTATCGCGATCAAAAACATGATCGACAACGGGATCAAATACTCAGAAGACGGCCACGTACAGATCTACGCCAACAGCCATGCGATCTCCTTCCTCTCCAAAGGAGACAAGCTCGAACACCCACTCTCCTATTACACCGAACCGTTTACACAAGGATCACAGAGCGATCGCAACAGTTTCGGGCTGGGACTCTATATCGTCGACAGCATCCTCAAAGCCCACCACCTGAAACTGGAATACGACTACCAGGATGGATACAATATATTTAAGTTTTCCGATCTTATGCCGATATTGTAGAACATAGCAATGCAAAGTAACCAAGAAAAGGGGTAAGATGGCAACGGAATTTTTTCCACTCGAGAGTCTGCATGCACTGATCGCACACCATATCGCACTGATCGACCGTTTCGATCCTTACGCCAATCAGGAATTTTCGCTTCTTTTTCTAAAGCTCGACAATTTCGACAACATGGAGCTCAAAAAGAGTATCCAGATCATCTTCAGAGACAGCGATATCATCTTCAACTATGGCGACAACTATATCATTCTGCTGCCTAAAACCGACTGGAACGGTGCCTTCGAACTGCTCAGCGGCTTACAGGATTTTCTCGACCAGAAACTTCAAGATTCGATCGTCACCTACCCCGACGACGGTGAAACTGCCGACGCTTTACTGGCTAGCTTCAAAAAGGTCGTCAAAAAATCCTACGGAATCGATCTAAAGATTTAAATTCCGTTTTCCAGACGCTCGATAACGCTCCTATCTCTCAATGTATGCCATTTGCCATCTTCAAAATAGGCCCAGACTCCGTTTTGCATCGAATAGAAACGATTGTCCAACGGTTTGTCCTTGGGGATGTTCTTTTGTACGGAAGATACGACGACACAGTTGTCCGGAACATCTTGGTAAACCACTGCATTGGCACCGATTCTGACATTGTTTCCGATCTTGACGTTCCCGACGATCTTCGCCCCCGACCCGATGTAGCAGTTATCGCCTATCGTCGCCGCTTTCCCGCGTCCGTTCGCATCGGGTAAATTAACGGAGCCTATCGTCACCTGTTGGAAAATGACGCAGTTTCTTCCAATTTTCGCGGTACCCGAGATGAAAATCCCTTTGATACCATGCGGCAGGCAAGGAATTCCCTCGAACGTACAATTATGGGCGATGCCCGCTCCGTTTTCGTACTGATAGAGATGATAAACGAAAAGATTGATCTTTTTCAGCAGCGGGTTGTTCGTCTCTTTGATCCTGCGACGAACGCTCCAGATTCCTCCCATCAGATCGATCAAAATACGTGCGACCATAATATTCCTTCCTTTCGGCTCTTTTTCGTATATCGGTCGCTTGATCGCACCCTTTAGTGTAAAAAGTGTCTGACTCCCGTAAAATAGAGTGCCATACCATGTTCGTTCGCCGCTTGGATTACCTCATCGTCACGAATACTGCCGCCCGGTTCTATGACGGCGGCGACTCCCGCTTCCGCCGCGGCGTCTATACTGTCTCTAAAAGGAAAGAAAGCTTCGCTCGCCATCGCAGATCCCTCAACATCCAATCCCACCTCTTTGGCTTTCAGCAGCGCGCATTTGGCGGCATCCACACGACTGGTCATCCCCATCCCAATCGCCACCAACGCACCCTCTTTGACATAGACCACACAGTTTGATTTGGTGAGCGCAGCCACTTTCCAGGCGATTTCCAAATCCTTCTTCTGCTTTTCACCCGCCTCTTTCACGGAGACGCGCTTGGCGTTTTTCACTTCGCTCTCATTTACGCGATCGCTCTGTTGGTAGACAAATCCCCCTTCGATATGTTTGAAGTCGTATGCGTCAGCGGGAATCTGCAATCTTTCACTCTCCTGAGAAAAGATTTTGATCCGTTTTTTCTTTTCGAAGAACGCGAGCGCCTCTTCGTCCACCGATGCGGCGATGATCACTTCGATGAAGATCTCCCCGATCTTCTTAGCAAGAGGCAGATCGAGTCTGCCGTTGATCGCGACGACTCCGCCGAAAGCCGACACCGGATCGCATTTGAGCGCTTCGACGTAACTCTCGTAGAGATTCCGCTTGATCGCAAAACCGCATGGATTGGCATGCTTGATGATACAGACCGCCGGTTCGTCTCCAAACGCCGCCGCGATTTTCACCGCACCGTTGATATCGGTCAGATTGTTGAAACTCGCCTCCCCTTTCAAAGACTTGAAACGGCGGCTGAAAAAATCGTCGAACTGATAAAGCGCCCCTTTTTGATGCGGATTCTCCCCATAGCGCGTATCGAAAACCTTCTCCCCCGCGACAAACAGCTTCCGGCCGAATCCCCCATGAAAACGGCCGTTCATATAGTTGGCGATCATCGCATCGTAAGCGGCGGTATGCTCGAAGGCTTTGATCATCAGCTCTCTTCTGAATTCCAGCGTATTTTTTCCCTTTTCGAGCGCCTCGACGACACGATCGTAATCTTTCACGTCCGTCACGACGATCACGTCCTTGAAATTTTTCGCGGCACTACGCACCATCGCCGGTCCGCCGATATCGATATTCTCGATGATCTCTCCGAAATCTTCGGTCCTGGCGATCGTCTCCTTGAACGGATAGAGATTGACGCAGACCAGATCGATCCCGACGATACCGTGAGCTTCGGCCGTGGCGACGTCTTCGGGATTGTCGCGCCTGTGGAGAATCCCCCCATGAATCATCGGGTTGAGGGTTTTGACCCTTCCGTCGAACATCTCGGGAAACTTCGTCACTTCCGAGATCTCAATAGCACGGATCCCCTCTCTCACGAGCAGGGCGTAGGTTCCGCCCGTCGAGACGATTTCGAATCCCAGCTTCTCAAGCGCTCTGGCGAACGCCACGACACCACTCTTGTCACTCACACTGATTAACGCTCTCACGGCACTCCCTTTTGTCTAAATTGCGAAATTGTACCATAGCGCCGATCTCAAAATCCTGAGTGAAATATTTTGATATTTTAGCCGAAACGCTCTACAATCTTTTCAAAGGAGTGATCATGATTGACAAATTGATAGGAAAAATCGTAGGCATCGCGATGGGATACGGTATCACGATAGACGGATGGCATCCGATGATCGTCCATTTCGCTCTCGCACTGCCGGTCGCCGCTGCATTCTTCTGGCTTTTCGGCGGCGCCAAAAACCCCTCTTTCAAGTCGGCGGCATCTATCCTCTTCTTTCTAGGGCTGATCGCGATTCTCGCGGCATTCGTCACCGGCAGGGCGATCGGAACGGATGCGGCCATCATCCTCTCTCCGGAAGGTAAAGCACTTTTCGAACGTCATGTCTTGCTGGGTGATGCGCTCACGCTTTTTTATCTGCTACTCGCACTTCTTATACCGATTGTTATCTGGATGAAGAAAAAGCCCCTCGCCTATTTCATCACGATACTCATCTGGATAGGGGCGGCCGCCCTTCTCTATCAGGCCCGAATAGGGGAAATCCTCGTCTACTCCAACGGAGCGGGTGTGAGCCTCTCTCAGTGATAGAGGCTGGCGAAAAGCCCCATTCGCGCTACCGTCGCACCGATGGTGAGCGAAACGTTCAGAAAGATACTCAGCAGTGCGCGCGGATAGTTGCCATCTTGCAACATCGCGACCGTTTCGTAACTAAAGGTCGAAAAGGTCGTCAACGCCCCCAGAAAACCGGTGATCGCCATCGCCTTGTATTGGGGTGCGATATGGTTTTGGAAATAGAGCGCCAAAAAACCGATCAGAAAACTCCCCAGCACATTCACCCCCAGCGTACCGTAAGGGAAAAACCCCCCGGCCGCCTTCTGTATCCAGCCCGAAATCAGATAGCGTCCGATCGCACCGAAAAAACCTCCCACCCCGACATAGAGTACCAGCACCGCTACGCTCCCTCTTTTCTATGTTTGTAGCGGATCACCTCCACATTCGCGAGCGTGACCAGCCCCTCTTCGATCAACGGCTCAACATGCTCCAAAAAACCTCTGATCTTCTCTTCGTCGTCGATCATCTCCACGATTACCGGCAGCGTTTGCGAGAGGATCCAGACGTTGAAAG
Organism: uncultured Campylobacterales bacterium; assembly: GCA_964443745.1. GTDB lineage: Bacteria > Campylobacterota > Campylobacteria > Campylobacterales > QNZT01 > CAYUEN01. Next base: position 25,838 of record CAYUEN010000018.1, read on the forward strand.
TGTGCAACTGGCTGTGCACTCCCATCCCGCTGGCGGCTTTGTAGACCGTCGCTCCGGCGATCCCGTAGGCTTTCGCCTCCCTCAAAAGCCTCTCCCAGAGCAGTTTCCCATCCACTTTGTCGCTGTTGTCGATATAGATTCTCGCGACTTTCTTCTCTCCTAGCAACTGATGCATTCACGCCCCTTCGACTTTTTCGGCATGATAGCACAAGTTGCGTAGATACACGATCACTCCACGATTTTGATCTATTATGAAAATTATGAAAAAAACCGACACGAAGGAGAACCGATGCAAATCCTTTCAAAAATCGTGCGTCCAATTCTCTTCTTGGCGCCACTTTTCTGGCAGGGATGCCAGGTGGCGGAGAAGCAGCCTTCCTACACAAAAAGCGAAATATTTTCGATCGTGCATACCGTTTTATATTCACAACAGGCACTTAGCCGTGCGGCACTGATCACTTCGGAGGGAATCGATACCCTTGAACCTCCTTCACGTTCAAGAACCCTCTACAACCAAACCTATCTCTGCCAGGAGGGCGTAGCTTACGTCGCCTTTTACGACAACGACTCTTCACTCGATTTCTCCCCCACCGACCGTATGGAGATCGAGTATCACCACTGCAACCCCTACCAAAACGAAGAAGAAGAGAAGATAGACGGCCTTCTTACGATCGAGTACGATCACCACTCCGAAGAGTCGGAATATCGCAGTATCGACTACTTCGTCACCTATACCAAGACCCGTGTGCGGACACGAAAGGGAGAGTGGGAACTGGATGGTTCGGTAGGGGTACGTTATACTCAAAATTTCCGGGAAGATACCATTTCACTCCTTCTGAACACCACCGAACTCTCTTTGAGATGGGAGGGAGAGAAGCAGATGGAATTTGGCGATACACATCTTGATTTTTCCATCCATACAGGAGACCTTTTCTACCGTTACCGGTATGAGGGAACACTTCATGATCGGCTTCTGGGAAGCTTCGGTTTCGACACGTCTCTTCCTTTCGAAGGATACGGAGCATCCAACCCATCAAGAGGAGAGATGCGCATCGTCGGCGAAAATCTCACGATCCTTCTGTATCTGTGGGAGGGAGGGGGTATCCATCTGGATGTCACCTATCCTCAGACGCAGCGAAAACTGTCATACGAGACCGACTGGAACGCGCTCGGATTTTAGTGCGGATAGGTTATAATATCCGATCTTCAACGAGGGAGTAGGTGTGCGTTTTTGGTTGATGCTGCTGCTTTTCATACCATTGACGCTCTGGAGCGCCGACGGGATGAAATATCTCAAATTCGTCACCCACGGTCCCATCAAAGCCAAAGAGCTCTACCGCGCCTCCAATATCGAACTTCCCGCCTGGTACGAATTCTGGAAGAAAAAAGAGCCCAAAGTGAGCTCCCTGATCATCGATTCCCTCCAGGAAACATTGGCGAATTACTACCGTTCCGAAGGTTTCTATCATGCCGAAATTACCAAAAAAGAGGACAATACGACCGTCACTTTCATTACGAACGCGGGCGAACCGGTACGTGTCACCGAAATCACCATAGAGGGGGATATCGATTTCACGCGATTCGTCACTTTCCAAAAAGGAGAGCGTTTCAGTGCACAGAAATTTGTCGACATCAAAAAAAATATCCGAAGATTTCTTCTCGAAAAGGGATTTTGCAACGCCCTGCTTGATGCCAAAGCGTGGGTGGATATCGTCAAAAACAGCGTGAAATTGCGATTTTTCGTCCAGAAAAACCGCCCCTGTCGTATTGGAAAGATCTCGATACACACTCCACCGGATATCGGCGAAAAGGTGGTGCGGTCGCGTCTGACTTTCGAAAGCGGAGATATTTACAACCTCAAAAAACTCAACCGCAGTTACAGTACGATTTCGGGTCTTGAGGCGTTCGATGCCATCAAGATCGATCAGAACAAACACGACCACACGGTCGATCTTGATATCCAACTCGAGCGCAAACACAAGCCGATACGGGAATCGATCGGTATCGGTTACGAAACCAACTATGGGCCCAGAGGCCTTCTGCACTGGGAACAGCGCAATTTCAAAGGTGGTGCGAAAAAGCTCTCTTTCGACGCGAAATATTCCAAAAAAGAGAAGTTTCTGCAAAACAACTTCTTTGTCCCCGCTTTCGTCAAAATTCCCTATTTCAAAAATCGCTATCTCGATTTCAAAAACGAATTCTCCTATGCACAGATGGTGTATGAAAATTTCGACGAGAAGTCGATCCGAAACTTTGTGCACCTGCTAAAGGATTTCGACACCTTCAGTATCGATATGGGAATCGGAATCGAACGGACAAAGATCACCAAAACCGCGGACGTATGCAACGTCATCGACGGCGACTTTCTACTCTTTTTCCCCTTCGCGAAGTTGATCGTCGACCGCCGCGATTCGAAATTCGACCCTCATAGTGGTTACTATCTGAGTCTCTATCTGGAGGGGGGTATGAAACAGATCCTCTCCACCGCCAGCTATGCCAAACTCTTTCAGGAAAGCCGCTGGATCCACACTTTCGGCCGCACCACTCTCGCTCTCAAAGCCAAACTCGGGCTCGTCAACGAACTCGAAAGTCGGCTTCCCGAATCGAAGCTCTTCTATGCGGGTGGTGCGTACAGCAACAGAGGCTTCGGATTCAACCGGCTCGGTGCATCGGATGCGGTATGCGAAGGCGTCGGCGGCCGTACGATAATCGATACCACGATCGAACTCGCACACCCCCTTTTTCATAAGTTTTCGGGCGCACTTTTTCTCGACTCGACGATGATCAGTTCCAACAGCCTCACCTTCTCGGACGACTTCCGCCATTCTGTGGGGATCGGCTTGCGTTATAGCACACCGGTGGGGCCGATCAAACTCGATCTGGGATTCAACCTCGAAGAGAGTGACCAGTACGCACTCCATTTTCTGATAGGACAGTCGTTTTGAAAAAGCCGACGATTCATCTGCTCGGTTTCATCGAATTTGGCATTCTCTTCGGTACTTTGCTGCTCTTCATATTGGCCGCTCCGCAAAGTCTGCGCTATATCGTCGACCGCGCCGCGGGAGATACGATGCTGGAGTATCGTGAGATATCAGGAAATCTTCTGCGCACCATCACCGTCAGGGATCTCCGATTCCAAAACGAACATATCGCCGACGAAGCGGTCATCGACTGGAATTTCAAAGCGCTTTTGTACGGAGAGTTGAAAATCGACGACATCGAGCTTCATAGGGTCGATCTAAACGTAGCCAAAAAATGGCTCGACGCACTGATGATGCGCTACGCCACGAAAGAGAAAAAGAGAGAGAAATCCTTTCCTGTCATACAGATATCGAACCTCTTCTTCTCCACCCGCCCATACCGGGCAGAAGGCGTCAACATCGATAGATTCGAAGTGCAGATGCAAGAGGTCGAAGCCGATCCCAAAGGGGCTGAAATCGGAAATTTCGTCATCGACACGATCAGTGACCACTTCAATATCACGGCCGACGGCACGCTGCGCGAGAAGGATCTTCACTTTTATCATCTCTGGATCGACCGGATCAACCTCGCACAGATCATTCCCACAATCAGAAAACTTCTCTCCAAAGACCGCAACACGACCACGACCGGACATAAAGGCTTGAAAAACCCCCATGTCGAGAAGCTCCATATCGACGACTTCAAGGCGACGATGGTCCCCTATCGTATCTACAAAACCTACAGGGTCAACCGCGGCGTCATCTCCGCCAAATCGATCTCGAGCGATCTTGAAAACATCGACGCGGAAAGACTCATGGCCGACGCCGACTTCAACGTCGGCTCCGCCTATCTGAGAGGGCCGGTAAAAAAGGGTACCTTCTACGCCAAAGGGAACGTCCATCTCAAACAATCTTTTTTCGACCGGAGTGTCACCCGATACGTCGATATCAAGGCACTCAACCCTCTGGATGTCACACTTAAAGCGGATTTCACGAAACTCACAGGACAGGTCAAAAGCAGATGTGACCATCTCTTTCCTCCCCAAAAAGTCCCCCACTTCAACCTCGCCATTCACAAAGCGACCACCAATGTCCGTTTCGAATACCGTAAACTCGACGTTACCGCTCAAACCGACGCCAACCTCTCCACCACCCTCGGAAAGAACTGGCATCTGTACAACTATTTTCACTTCTCTCCCCCCAAAAATATCTCCTATCAGGGAGTACTCTATACGCCTCGGGTCGAGCTGTTTCCAGTAGCAAACGGACTTCTCAGGCAAAGTACCATCCAGTACAGCGGCGGACTCCACAGACTCGACGCCAACCTCAGCGCACCGTTTCTCAACGCGAATTTCTCTTCCAAAGACTACAGGCACGCCACACTGAAACTGCGCACAAAACGTTTCGATCCCAAAAAGATCGGGATGGAGGTACCCGCCCCCTACTCTCTGATCGAGGGATCCTTCAGCAGCGACATCACATTCAATCTCAGAAATCCCGATAACCTCCATGCAACCCTACGGGCACGCTCCAATGTCACCGATCTCAACGGAAGCTACACCTACAAAAAAGGGCTTCATCTTACGGCAAAAGCGACACTGCCCAAAAACCACATCTGGAAAGACATCCTGCCGGACCTTCGTCCCAAACAACTCTTTCCCGCCAAAATCGCGCTGGGTTACCAAAAGCCCTCACTTACGTTCGATCTGAACAACACTCTTTTTTCCAACCATCTCGAATACGATCTGAACACTTCGATCATCAAAGAGCGTTTCGCGAGTGCGGAAAGCAATCTGAGCATGGGAGGGAAACTTGATTCATGGATCACGTTTCAAGCTTCCAGCCGCTCTCTTCAGACACTTCAGCGGACACTCTCCCGCGTTTATCGCTTTTCACCCCTTCCGCTGGACGGAGAGGTGACGCTTCGAGGATCGATCAAGGACGCGAAAGTGATGGAGGCGACACTCACGAGCCGCTGGATGCTCTACGAATACAAACCCTATCGTTTCGCTTTCGCCGAAAAGATCCGCAGCGATTTCACCCTTACCAAAACACGCCTTTTACTGAAAAACTACCGCTTCAGTACCTATCTCGACCATGACAGGATCTTTTACGCGAACAAACCCTCCCTCATCACCTTCTCCCCGCCTCCGATCAGGGTCCAGACACTCTGGATCAACGACCAGGCGAAAGTCAGCGGACACTACGACCCCAAAAGCCGAAAAGGCCGCTTCAAAGCGCAAACTACCCGCTACCACTACAAAGATGTCGAAGGGGACCTTCTCTTTTCCGCCGATATCACAGCCGACTTGGATCGCAACACCACCGCTATTAGCGGCAATCTGCTGATAGACGAAGGAGAGATCACCTACCGGCCCAAAAAACAGCACTACGTACAAGATGACGATATCATCATCGTCCAGGAGGAGGCCACACGCAAAGCACTGCAAAAAAGAAGCGTTCTTATCGTCGACCTTTCGATCGCGACCAAAAAACCGATCCGTTACAAAACCCCTCAGATCGACGCCTATTTCGATCTCGATCTGAAACTCTGGAAAGAAAAACGCAAAGAACTCGAACTTCTGGGTATCGCGAAAGTATTGAGCGGTACCTATCACGAATCGAACAAAGTGTTCAAAATCGAACCGGGAGAGATTCTCTTCGGCGGACCGATTCTCAACCCCTATCTCAATCTCCGCGCCACCTACCGGGGAGATCCCTACCTGATCACGATTCTCATCTCCGGTACGCTCGAATCACCGATTCTGAATTTCTCCTCCTCCCCCTATCTCTCACAAAGCGACATTCTCTCCTACCTGCTTTTCGATTCGACGACGGAGAATCTCTTCAGCGCCAAACAGAGTTCCTCTTCCACGGCGATCAAACTCTTTGGCAACACTTTCGCCAAAGAGATCGTCTCCACGTTCGGTATCAAGCTAGATCGCCTGGTCCTTTCGACGACCGAAGAGGGAGGACTGGGAATCGAAGTGGGCAAAAAACTCACCAAAAACGTCACGTTGATCTATATCAACGATATCGTTTCCACGATCAAAATCAAATACCAACTCTCCAGAAATTTCGAAACGGAGGTAACGATCAGCCCCGAATCGAGCGGTATCGACTTTCTCTACAATATCGAACACTAAAGCATACCCAGCAATCTCTCCACGATACGCGCCGTCCGCTCTACCGAAGCGATCTCCACCCGCTCTCTGAGAGAGTGGGGATAGTCGATATTGGGTCCGATCGAAACCGCTTCGAGCCGGGGATAGCGATCGTGGATCACGCCGCATTCGAGTCCCGCATGAATCGCGCCAAAAGAGGCTTCTGTCAACTCCGTTTCCATCGCATCGAACACCTTTTTAGCAAAAGGCGTCACCCGCGGTTTCCAGGCGGGCGAAGGGTGGGCGTAGGAGAGCGTAAATCCCCGCAAGAGAAAACAGGCCGCCGTTTCGCTTTTGATGCGCTCCAGCTCCTCGTTTTCCATCGATCTGGCAAAAAGGGTGATCGAAAGTTCGTCCGTTTCCGTTCGGATCATCGCGAGATTGATACTTGTGCGTACGATTCGCATCCGGGTATCGTACGACCTCACGCCATGCGCGAAGCAGTGCAACAGCGAAAGAAGCGCACTCCCCTCTTTCATCGCCTCCATCTTTCCTTTTTCGATCTTTTCGACCTTTACGCCTTCGGGCAGAGAAGGAAGCTTTTTCGTTGTCGCGACGACGGCGGAGGCGTGTCTTGGAATCGCGTTGTCCGCCTCTCCTCCCTCTATCGAAACCAGACGAATCTTCCAGGGCAGCAACAACGCCGCAAGCTCCTTGATCGCATTGGGAATGTTTTTGTCGATATCCACACCCGAATGGCCGCCCGGAAGATCCGCGAGCGTGATTTTATAGAGCCTCTCCTCTTCTTTCAGCGGCTCCCTCGTAAGCGATTTGCGCGCGTTTATCTGCACCGCACCCGCACACCCGATGAAGATTTTCCCCTCCTCTTCGCTATCGAGGTTCAACAACCTGTTCGATGCGGGTTCAAGATCCAGCGCGGACGCACCGAGCAATCCCACCTCTTCGTCGGCGGTAAAGAGCGCTTCGATATCGCCGAAACGACGCAGAAAATAAAGCGCCATCGCCACGCCGATTCCGTTGTCGGCCCCCAGCGTGCTCTCTTTGGCTTTTAGATACCCCTTCTCTTCGATGATTTCGATTTTCGGGGCTTTTCCCACACACACCATATCGTAGTGCGCCTGCAGACAGAGTCGCGGCGCACCCTTTTGCGCGAGGATGTTGCCCGCCGTATCTTTTGTAACCCTGCATCCGGCTTTCAACGCCTCCTCTTCGATAAACCGCGCCAACTTTTCCGCTTTTTTGGAGCAGTGAGGAATTCGGGTGATCGTTTCGAATATCTCCAGTATCTCTTTCATTTGGCTCCTTTAAACCTTTTTTTCGTACAATCTGGTATGAGATGGATTTTGTTCATTATACCCTTTTTTTTCACGGGATGCCTCTATTTCAACGACCGCGGCGTCTCCGACCATCTGTACAACCGCTGCCATGAGAGTTACGATGCGGAGGGAAACTACATCAAATCCTGCGATCCGAATCTGATCGACTACAACGAGATGAAGGGGTGGTTTGAATTTACAAAAGATCCGTGAAGAGCGCCGTAGTTGGCTGCGGTGGAAAAACATCGCCCCTCTGAGGGAGATGCTCGCGGCACTCCCCCATATACCCGCCGAATGTTCGTTCGGTGACGTCATCACGATAGAAGCAGAGATCTCCCCCGTCCAACACGAACGCATCTACACCCTCGCCCGCGCCCTCAGACCCTGGCGCAAAGGGCCGTTTCGCCTCTTTGACATACTGATCGAGAGCGAATGGAACAGCGCTATCAAATACAATCTTTTGCGCCCGTATCTCAATCTGCGAAACAGATGCGTCGCGGATATCGGCTGCAACAACGGATATTACATGTTTCGCATGCTCGCCGAATCCCCGCGTAAAATCGTCGGATTCGACCCTTCCCCCCTCTTTATGACACAGTTTCAATTCATCGACCGTTTCGTCGACAGCGGCATCGTCTACGAACTCCTCGGGGTCGAACACGCCCCGTGGTACGAAGAGAAATTCGACGTGATCTTCTGTCTGGGAGTGCTCTATCACCGCAGCGATCCGATCGCCACCCTCAAAGCCCTCAAAAAATCGTTGAACGAAAACGGCGAACTTTTTCTCGACACCTTCATGATCGAAGGGGAGGAGGAGGTCGCCCTCTGCCCCCAAAAAACCTACTCCAAAATTCCCAATGTCTATTTCATTCCCACGATCCCGGCGTTGCGAAACTGGTGCGAACGTGCGGGATTCGGCGATGTGGAGATTCTACATATCACCAAAACTGGAACCGACGAGCAACGGGCTACAGATTGGATCCTGGGAGAGAGTCTCGAGCACTTTCTCGATCCGCAAAACCCCGATCTCACCGTCGAGGGCTACCCCGCCCCCAGACGGGTCTATATCAAAGCCACCCTCTGAAACAAAAACGACCGCTTCCTACACCCTCTCCGCTTCACTTTTTGGATAAATATCCGATATAAGATCAGTCAAAACAAGGAGACTCCATGGTCGAAGTGCAGCCGTCCAAAACCGAAAGCACACCTTCCCCGGGAGCGGGCTACACCCTCCAAACCCACCGGAACATTCTCCAAAACCACGGCTACGAACTGCTCGCGCTCTTTCAAGGATATGCGAAGGTGCGCTTCAAACCGGGGTCGGGGGAGATTTTGCCGGGACGACGGACGCTCTATGAGGGGAGCATCTACTCCTGCGCCAATTTCGCGGCGATCGCCGCCGTCAACACCGAAGGAATGTTCGTCATCAGCGCAAAAAACGCCTTTCTCAATCCGATCAAAGAGGAGGAGGAGATCCTCTTCGAAGCGAACGTCACCACCAACAGCAGCGGCAAGAAGGAGGTGAACGTCAAAGGATCGGTCAACGACCTGGAGGTCTATCAGGGGGAATTCGTACTGATGAAGCTGGACGAGCGAAGCGTCCTAAGGACCAAAACCCCAAAAGAGAGCGTCGAAGCCTGATACTACAACACATCTCTAATTTGCATCGCCAGATAGAGAATCACGAAATTGAGCAGAAAGATCATCATCGAAGTCGATCTGGCCAGAATTTTCTCCCGCTTCGTCTTTTCGCGTCCGTTCGCCGCTAGAGAAACTTTCATATGCACGACTGTCGCGATCGTAATGAGTGCGACGAGTGCGATCTTGATATGCATCAACTCTCCCAGCCGGTGTGAAAATTTATCCGGAAACTCGTGGAAACCGTTGACGACATACATATAGGTACCGCTCATCAGGAGTATGGCCAGTACCACCGATTCGAAATAGCCGTAGAGGGGACCGATATGGTAGTAGACCACCTGTTGCGCCTCTTTGTCCCGCAGCGTGATTCCCAACACGAACAGGAGCATCGCGCCTCCTATCCAAGTCGCCGCGGCCGCCATATGGATATACAATACAACTTCGTACAAACGGATCCTTTTATCTGTTTTTTTCTATTCGATTTTCAAACTTTGACTTCGTAGAGCTCTTTGAACAAAAACGCCTCTATCACATCCTCGATACTGCGCTGCACGGGCGCCTCCAGCACGGGAATCGACTCTTCGACGAAGGGCCAGATATGTTCGTACTTGCTTGTAACCACCACACAATCGACGAAATCCTCTATTTCGTGGCGGTCTTCGTAAAAATCGATCTTCCGGATCTTCCCCGACTCCAGATCGACAAGCCCCCATACCACGACCTTCTCCAAAGAGACCAGTTTTGCCTTTGGCGGATCGTCCGAATCGAGCGGCAACAGTATCAGCATCTCATCGCTCCTCTTTTTACTCTTCATTATAGCAGGTTGTGTATAATGAAAGGAAAAAGAGCGCCCATGCAAAGCCCGATCAGCGTTACCACACTCAACAACCAGATCAAATCGCTGCTGGAGAGCCACTATCTGAGCGTCACGGTCGAGGGTGAGGTCTCCCGTGTCACCTATCACTCCTCCGGACACCTCTATTTTACCCTCAAGGATGAAAACAGCGCGATCTCCTGCGTGATGTTCCGAGGAAACAACCAAAAACTCCGCTTCCGTCTCGAAGAGGGGTTGGCCGTGATCGTGCAGGGTGGCATCAGCGTCTATACCCCCAGAGGCAGCTATCAAATCAACGTCCTTTCGATGGAACCCGCCGGTAGCGGTGCACTCGCGCTCGCATTCGAACAACTCAAAAAGAGACTCGAAGCCAAAGGCTATTTTCTCGCCGAACACAAAAAACCCCTCCCGAAAATTCCGCGTCATATCGCGATCGTCACCTCCGCTACGGGTGCGGCACTTCAGGATATGCTCAGAGTCGCGAAGCAGCGTTGGCCGCTGTTGAAAATCACCCTTTTGGATACACTCGTCCAGGGAGAAGGAGCCGCCGCATCCATTAGCGCCAATATTCAAAAAGCCGACCGAATCGGGGCGGATCTGATCATCGTCGGACGCGGCGGCGGAAGTCTGGAGGATTTGTGGGCGTTCAACGAAGAGATCGTCGCGGACGCGATCTTTCACGCCCGCACTCCCGTCGTCTCCGCGGTGGGACACGAGATCGACTTCCTCATCAGCGATTTCGTCGCGGATCTGAGAGCCCCCACCCCTTCGGCCGCGATGGAGATGATACTGCCGGACAAAACGGAGACACTGCTGCATATCGATACGTTGATGGAGCGTTTCACGACCCGGATGCGTACGATACTGAGCCAGAAAGAGGCGCAGCTTCTACAACACGAACAGATGCTGCGCCGCCACTCCTTCCAAAAGCGCATCGCCCTCTACGCCCACGAGATCGAAAGTCTCAAAGAGCGCATCTTGCAGCTTTCTCTCCACATCCTCTCCAAGCGGGAAGAGGAGATCTCCTACCTCAAGGAGCGTATCACCGTACAGACGGCACAGATTTTGAGGGAAAAAGAGCGTCTGTTAAATCACTTGAAGGAGAGTTTCGAGCGAAGCGATCCGGCCAAAAAGAGCAAAAGAGGCTTCGCGCAGCTTCTGAAGGAGGGAAAAATCGTCCCCCTCGAGTCACTCGAAGTCGGCGAGAGGTTCCGATGCGTCAGTGCGAAAGCGTATGTCGACGCGATCGTCGAAAAGTGCGGGAAGCTTTAGGATGAGAGTCTCCATCGCCCTTTCGGGAGGCGGAAGCCGCTGTATCGCGCAGCTTGGAGTACTCGCCTTTTTGGAGGAGATGGGGATCCATATTGCGGCCCTCGGCGGCTCCAGCGGCGGTGCGATCGTCGGAGCGCTCTACGCGATGGGAATGAAGCCGCCCGAGATACTGGAGTTTTTGCGCGATATCGACTACAAAAAGCTGCTGACGATCAATATCCACCAGGGATCGCTCTACCGCTTCGACAAAGCGGCCGCGTTTTTGCGCGAGCGATTCGCAAATCCCACGATCGAATCGCTCCCCCTGCCGTTTGTCTGTACGATGGTCGATTTCGACAGCGGTGCGCTCTGCTACAAAAAGGAGGGGGATTTGATCGACCACATCCTCGCCTCCTGCGCACTCACCCCGATCTTCGCCCCCTATACGATCGCCGGCCATACCTATATCGACGGCGGATTTTCGGACAACCTTCCCACCCTGCCGTTGCTGGATTTTGGCCACAAAGTGATCGCGATCAACGTCAATCCCCTCTACAGACGTACCAAAAAGGGCTTTTTCTCCAATCTCAGCCGCGCCCTTTTCATTATGTTCAACACCAACGTCACGGAAGGCAAAAAGCATGCCGATATCGTGGTGGAGTGTGCGCAGATGGGGCGGTATTCGATTTTCGATACCAAAAATTTCGATCGCTTCTACCGTATAGGCTATGATACCGCAAAAGAGATGGAGCGAAAAATCGCGGCGCTAGGGGAGTAAAAGCGGCTGCAACGCGTCGTATCCGTAAAAGTCGCGTCTGAAGTTAAGTTTTCCGCTCTCGTCGACAAACGCCGTAAAATAGCGGATATGGATCGGAATTTTCCGCTTCAAGGAGACGCGCACCGTCTTGTTCGATTCGATGATCTCCAACATCCGGTCGTAACTCAACCGCGTATAGGGGGCAAGCAGACTCAACAGTCGGTAGGGTTCATGCAGCCGGATGCATCCGGAGCTGTAGAGGCGATAGCGATCATCGGTCAGTTTCTTCGCGTCGGTATCGTGCAAATAGACATGGTAGCGGTTGGGAAAGATGAATTTCATTCTTCCCAGTACGTTTTTCTCCCCCGAAGGCTGCATCAGCCGCACCGGGACGGTACGGCCGCGCTCGAGATATCTTTTCCACTCTATCCGATTCGGATCGATTTTCCTGCCATCCAGATAGAAGTCGAACATCCCGTCCAGCGCATGCGGATTTTCGGCGAGTTTGGGCAGATAATCCTTTCGCAGCAGATTCTGCGGCACGCTCCAAGTGGGGTTGAGAACGATATACTCCAGACGGTCGTCGAAAATCGGTGTGGGGCGATCCTCTCTTCCGACGACCACGAAAATATCCGCCGTCAAACTCCCCTCTTCGTAGAATTTCAGGCTGAAAGCGGGAATATTGACAAGGAGGTAGGTTCGCGACACGATAGGTTTGAAACATTTGAAGCGTTCGATATTGAGCGCGATCTTTCGCAACTTCTCTTCGGCCGTGATGCGGGTGTAAAGCACCGTCACGTTGTCCAGCTCACCCCTTTTTTTGAGATAGTGACGCTTCTGGAAGCGAATCAGCGCCCGGCGCAGATTCTCGTCGAAAAAGGGATCTTTCAGATATGCCGATGATGTCTGGTTCAAATCGCCCGTCGCCGACAGATAGGCTTTGAGCTCCACGACCCGCCGCCCCCGCTCTCCCACTTGAAGCGTTTTGCCCTCTTTGTCGTAGGAGACTTTGGGGAATCCCCCCACATCCACGATCTCCGCCATTTTCCGATAGGCAGATACAAGCATGGTATATCCTGGATCCCGGGGAAGCAGATCTTTCAAGGAATCATGGATTTTATGACGGTGAAGTGCCTTCGCGAGCCTTTTTTTGCAAGGATGGCGTTTTTTGCGCCACTCCCATATCAGTGAGGTTTTGTTCGTATCTTTTTTGAGCTTTTCAAACGCCTTCCAATCGATCATGCCACGATCCGTATCGCGACACAGCGCCAGATAGGTTTCGGTCGCAATCTTCACGATCTTCGGCTCCTGTGTACAGTTGCGTTCGCTCTCCAGCAGACAGCTACGAATCGTCGTACCGTTGTAATCGAAATGGCGATAGTTCAGAAGCGGATCGTCGATCGCTTCGAGCAGATCGGAAAGGTCCCGCTCTTTCCAGCCAGAAGGCGATGCGGCCAGAAGTGTGGCGAAAAAAAGCGATAAAAAGAGTACTTTCATAAAATAAAACAGGAAGAGCGGAGTGAAGCCGAAGCTTCACCCACTTAGAATTTGTAGTTCAGGCCGATCCCGTAAGTATCGAGATTGACATCGTCTTCGTGGACTGCATTGCCGCCGCCATCGGTAAAGTCGCTTTCGACACTGTGCAGGATTCTGACCGCATCGACGACGATACTCCATCTGTCGCTGAGCGCATGCTCGTATCCGATACCGAACGACACGCCCGATTCATCCGTCGTACCTTCCAGACCGTTGGGGTTGTTGCCGCTGGTGCTCTCCACCTTCGCTTTGGCGTATCCCAGCAAACCGTAGAGACTTCCTTTCTCTCCGACAGGCAGCATCGGTTTGAGATAGATTCCATAGTTCTCTTTCAGCTCGACATCGCCGCCCGCATCGTGATCGGCCGTATTGAGTCCATAT
>CAYUEN010000019.1:0-39211 GCA_964443745.1 uncultured Campylobacterales bacterium
GCCGTACTCTCCAGCCCCCTCACCTCTCGAATATAGGGTTTGCAGAACCCCTCCACCATGCAAGCACCCGCTTTGCCGCGCCACTCTCGGCTTCGAAGATAACGATCGACCGCCTCTTTCTCGAAAGGGGCGAAGCGATAAAACGTCGCGGAAAGATCCACGAATCGAAGTTTTCGGCTTTCGTAGACCATACAGGTGAGTATCGCGACTTCGTTTCCGCTTTGCAACTCCAAAATACGCCTCGCGTCCGCCTCGTCCTTCGCCTTGCGCAGCATCACTCCTCCGGCGGTGACGACGGTATCGGCAACCAGAATCGGATGCATCGTCTTCAGTTTCGTTTTGCACACGTCGTACTTGCCCATCGTCGCCTTGTAGACGAATCTCCTCGGATCGCGCTCTTTGATCTTCTCTTCATCGAAATCGCATCCTCTCTGTTCGAACGCGATCCCGAAATCCCTCAGAATTTTCGCCCTGGTTTCGGATCCTGAAGCGAGTATCAGCATCTTCTCTCTTTTCGGGCGACGTTCAACAACCCCCGCAATACCGTCTCCACCGTCGCGTGGGAAGTTTTGAAGACTTCGGCGAGATGGCGGTGGGCCGCCATCGGATCGACATCGTCTCCGCAGGTGAAGATATCGACCGCCGCGAAGTTGTGCTCGGGCCAAGTATGTATCGCCAGATGGCTTTCGCTGATCACCACCACACCGCTTACACCGTAGGGTTCGAAAACATGAAACGAACTCCCGATCACCGTCGCTCCGGAACGTCGCGCGGCTTCGAGCATCGACTGCTCGACCAGCCTCACGTCGTCGATCGCGGCGCGATCACAGCCGTAATACTCCGCCAGCAGATGTTTTCCCAATGCTTTCATCCGTTCTCTCCCAACAACAAACCGAAATAGAGTGCCGCAATCCCCAAAAAGATCATCACTACGAAGAGATAGTTGGTCACCAGACGGATATTGTCCTTCGCCTGGGGAGTGTCGCTCGCCATACACCGCGCTTTGGCGTCCACGATTTTGCGAAAACCGTACAGGCTCAGCGCAGCCATGAAGAGCCAGATCGCCTCTTTGGTACTCACCATCGCCGCGGTGATCGGACTCTGGTGGGCATACCCGGCGGCGATCGCCATAGAGATCCCGCTGATCGCGTTGATGAGTGCGATCCACACTATCCGCAAAAAGTAACGCCGGAGCGTCCGGATCGAAGTGCGGATCATCACCTTTTCGTTCGGAATCTGCCTCAGCGAAGGATACACCGCCGTCACGAACATCGCCATACTCCCGATCCACAGCATCGCGCTGAGAACATGGAGCAGGAGAAAGAGCGTATGGTATTCGATCACAAACAGTCGCACCGACCCCTATCCCAACATCTTTTTCGCATACTCCAGCGCGGCCTCTTTCGCCTCCGCCACTTTCGAGAGATCTTTACCCCCGGCCTGGGCGAAATCGTCACGGCCGCCTCCCCCGCCTCCGACGATCGGCGCGATCTCTCTGATCCAGGCACCCGCTTTGATCGGAGCGTTTTTGACACCGGCGGCCATCATGACCTTTTCACCCCTCTTTTGAAAGAGCATCACCGCGACACGCTCTTCGCGGTTTTTGATCTCGTCGATGATCTGTTTGATATCTCCCGCTTCGATCTCTTCGACCGCCACTTCCACCCCTTGAATGCGATTGAATCGTAGCTCTCTTTTTTGTGAAGATTGCAAAGAGGCGATCTCGCTTTTGAGGTTTTTGATCTCCTCTTTGAGTCGTTTGACTCCGCTCAACGGATCTCTGTTTTTCACCTCTTCCGCGATCGTGTTCAAGTCGGCGCGCCACGATTTCGCGATTGCGAGCGCACTTCGGCTGCAGACACCTTCGATACGCCTCACCCCCGCACTCACGCCGCTCTCTTTCGTGATGAAAAAGAGGCCGATTTCACCGCTGTTTTTGACATGGGTCCCGCCGCAAAGCTCGATACTCGCATCGCCTATCGAGACGACCCGAACCCTTTGGCCGTACTTCTCTCCGAAAAGCGCGATCGCACCCTTCGCCTTCGCCTCGTCGATGGAGAGTACCTCCGTTTTGGTCGGAAGATCCCGCAATACCATCTCGTTGACCGTATCTTCGATTTTCGCGATCTCTTCGGCACGCAACGCTCTGGGGTGGGAAAAATCGAACCTCAGACGATCCGCCTCCACCAGACTTCCCGCCTGCGTGACATGATCGCCCAACACCTCTCTGAGTGCGGCATGGAGCAGATGGGTCGCGGAGTGGTGTCTGGCGATCTCCGTTCTGCTTTCATCCACGATCGCTTCGACTTCTTCGCCCATTTCGAGCGTCCGCTCCGCGATCACTTTCGAGAGATTCAAATCGAAAAACTTCTTCGTATCGACCACTTTGGCCTTGTCGACGAGTACCCCTTCATCGCCCCTCTGGCCACCGCTTTCGGCATAAAACGGCGTCTCTTCCAGAAAAACCCACCCCTCGGCACCGGCCGGTAACGTACGCACCTCTTTGAATTTCGCATCCAGCAAAGCGATGATTTTCGTCTTGATACGGGTCGTTTCATATCCCACGAAACGATTCGGACCGAAACGCTCCAGAAGAAGTTTGAAATCTCCGCTGGCGATTTCGTCCCCGCTTCCCTTCCATGCCGCTTTGGCCCGCTCTCTCTGCTCCCGCATCAGCTCCTCGAACCTCGCGGAATCCACCCTGAGCCCCTTTTCTCGCAACATATCTTCGGTCAGATCCAGAGGAAATCCGTAGGTATCGTAGAGCTTGAAAGCCACCTCCCCGCTGAAAATATCCCTGGTTCTGGCCAGCTCTTTTTCAAAAAGCGAAAGGCCCGATTCGATCGTCGAAAAGAATCGCTCCTCCTCCAACCTCATCGCCTCCTTGACGTTTTCGGCACGCTCCAGCAGATAGGGATACTGCGCCCCCATGATCATATTGAGCGTATCCACCAAACGATACATGAAAGGCTCCCGAAGTCCCAGCAGATAACCATGTCTGACCGCACGCCTGAGGATTCTGCGCAATACGTATCCGCGCCCCTCCCTGTCGAAATTGACGCCTTGTGCGAGTAAAAAAGTGGTGGCGCGGATATGGTCGGCGATCACCCTAAAGCTCGCCCCCTCTTCGTAGATGTATCTTTTGCCGGCGATCTCGCTCACCTTTTCGATCAGCGGCATAAAAAGATGGGTATCGTAGTTGCTTCGTTTTCCCTCTTTGATCGCGGTGACACGCTCGAGCCCCATCCCCGTATCGATGGAGGGCTTGGGAAGAGGATGCAAAGCGCCGCTCTCGTCTCTCTCGTACTGCATGAAAACCAGATTCCAAATCTCCAAAAAGCGATCTCCCTCTCCCCCCATCACATCCTCTTCGGAGTGGAAATGTTCGGCTCCCTGGTCGTAGAAGATTTCGCTGCAAGGTCCGCAAGGGCCGGTATCGCCCATCTGCCAGAAGTTGTCTTTGTCACCAAAGCGCAAAACGCGATCCGCATCGACGTACTTTTTCCAGATCTCCTCGGCTTCGTCGTCGCTCGTATGCACCGTCACCCAGAGCCTCTCCCTGGGAAGCTCCAGCACTTCGGTCACGAACTCCCACGCATAGGCGATCGCCTCCTCCTTGAAATAGTCTCCGAAAGAGAAATTTCCCAGCATTTCGAAAAAGGTGTGGTGGCGGTTGGTATAGCCGACGTTTTCCAGATCGTTGTGTTTGCCTCCGGCTCTGATACATGTCTGGGAACTCGCCGCTCTGGGAGGTGTGGGCGCGGGAACCTCGCCGGTGAAGATACGCTTGAAAGGGACCATACCGGCATTGGTAAAGAGCAGTGTCGGATCGTCCGGCACCAACGGGGCGCTCTCTACGATTCGATGCCCTTTTTCCCTGAAATACTCCAAAAATGCTGCTCTGATATCCATTCAACTCATCCTGTGCGTAAAATGGGGATATTTTATCCAAATTTCGCTAAAAAGGGGAGCGCAACCTAAAAAAAGGGGTTTTTCATGTGGAAAAAAAGAGCGATAACATGGACGAAAGAGCTCGCGATAATGGTGCTTCTTTTTTTCATCGCCACGATGACGATCAACTATCTGAAAGCTCCAGAGATTTCTTCAAATATATTGCATGATTTCGAAGCGACAACCACGAAAGGAAAAACGATCTCGCGCCGCAATCTGCTCGGCCATCCCACGCTGATACACTTCTGGGGGACATGGTGTCCTGTCTGCAAAACGGAGATCGACAACATCCGACGTATCGCCCGAAACTATCCCGTCGTCGCGATCGCCGTCAAATCCCCCGATTTGGACAAATTTACTAAAGAACACGCGCTTAATTTCGACATCATCGACGATTCGAGGGGAGATATCGCCGCAAAGTTCGGAATCACCACCTTTCCCACTTCGATTTTTCTCGATGCCGCGGGAGAGCCCCTCTTCGTCGAAACGGGCTACACCACGACGGCGGGATTGTGGCTCAGGCTCTGGTTCCTTTCACGGTTTCGATGATGAAACGGGCGATCTCCGCCGCTCCTCCGGGATGCACCAGCGCACGCATTCCTTCGCTCATTCTTTCGATGTCGGCTTCGAAAACCTTCTCCGCCCACTCCGGCGAGAGCGCCTCCTCCCTCACGACGAAAGAGAGTTCGCGATCGGCGAGAAACCGGGCGTTGTGATACTGATGGTCTCCCGCCGCATAGGGATAGGGGACAAAGAGAGCGGGCAGGCCCGAAGCGCAAAGTTCCCACAGGGTGCTCGCGCCCGCCCGGCAGATCGCGAAATCCGCCGCTTCGATCTTCTCCTCCAGGGTATCGCTGAAGCCGAAAAGATCCGCTTCGATTCCCTCTTGTCGGTAGTGGCGCCGTACCCTCTCCACATCGCGATCTCCCGCCTGATGAATGATCCTGACGCCCCGTTTTTGCAATCGGGGTGCGATTTGCATCGCGAAATCGTTGATCGCTCTGGCTCCCTGGCTTCCTCCCAGGAAGAGAATCGTTTCGATCTTTTTGCGGGTTCTGGCCTTTTCGAAATAGCGGCTTTGAATCGGAATGCTTTTTAGGGAGGAGGTGGGATCGTAAGGGCTGATGATCGCCTCGGCCCACCGTTTAAGAACCGCGTTGAGCCGGCCGGTAACGGCGTTGGGCTCGTCGATGAAGAGGGGTTTTCGAAAAAGCAATGCGGCGAACGAAGCCGGCGCGGCCGAGTATCCGCCGACGGAAAAGACCGCATCGATCCGATGCTTTTTGAAAAGCCCTCCGCTTTTGAGCGTATATTTCATGATATCCCACAACGCACCGACTCTGTCGACTCCCCTCTTGTCGACCACTCCGCGCGTATCGAAAAAATAACACGCACCCCATCCCGGTTCGTTTTCGAACCAGCGCCGATCCTGTCCGTAGGTGGATCCGATGAAGATCGGCTCCACTCCCGCCTCCGTCAAAGCCTCCTTCACCGCTCTGGCTATCGCCAGATGGCCGCCCGTTCCACCGCCCGTAATTACGATATTCATAGCGTCTCCACCCTTTTGCTGATCATCAGCACCATCCCGATCGCGATCGAGTGTGCCAGCAGCGAACTACCGCCGTAACTCACGAAAGGAACCGCCAACCCTTTCACCGGCGTCAGTCCCGTGATTCCAAACGCATTGATAAAAAGAGAAGTCGCCAACATGATGCCGATTCCCAGCGCAAAAAGCGAATAGATTCTGTTCGAGCTTCGATTTGCGATCCGAAAGATACGATAGACCAACACGAAAAAGAGTCCGATGATCGTCAGCACACCGACCAGGCCGATCTCTTCCGCGATCCCCGCCAAAACGAAATCGGTATGCACCTCCGTCAAAAATCCCAGCTTGATCGTTCCGTTGCCCAAACCCGTACCCAGCAATCCCCCATGCTTGATCGCGTAGAGGGAGTTGGCGGTCTGATACGCCTCTTCCACATCTTTTACCCGCAATACATCCGCCAGAGAGTCCGGCAAAAAGGAGAGGATGAAATTCTGCGCGCTACTCCACCAATACTTGATTCTCAACACCCTGTGTTCGGAGGTGACGATCGCCACGATGAAGACGATCGTCGCGGCGACGATCGAAAGCATGAAAAAGCGGGTACTCGTCCCCGCCATGAATACCATCACCACCAGCGCACTGCCCAGGACGATCACCTGCCCGATGTCGTTTTGCATGATCGCGATCAGATAGACGACGACACCGAAAGCGAAAACGTAAGGCATAAAAAGCTTCAGTTCATCCAGCAGGCTTTTACGGGAGGGGTCGAATTTTCTGGAGAAACTCCATGCCAGAAAGAAGAGAAAACCCACTTTGAAAAACTCCACCGGAGCGAGCGAAAAGTGCGGTAGCTGAATCCACCGCTTCGCCCCGCCCACCGCCGTGACGAAAGAAGAAGGCAGAAAGTGCATGATCGTCATCAAAAAGAGAAAGAGGAAAAAGAGGAAAAATCCCAGAGGCTTGAACCACCGCTCCGGATCAAGACGCGAAAGAAACCAGATAATAAAAATCGAAAGTATGCCCGCGAGCAGTTGTCGGATCAGGAAAAAAAACTGACTCGTACCGTACACGTTAGCCGTCACGTATGTGCTCAATGAGTAGGAAAAGACGATACCGATGGCGATCAATACGATCGTGATATAGAATATGGTTTTATCGACGGCCAAGATCAATCCTGATTCAAAATGACGATTATCTTACAAAAACTTTGATTAAATTGAAAAATATGGTAAAATTATTCAAATAATTTAATTTTTCAGTTTTTTAGGCATACTCTTTGCTTAAAAAATTCCACCCAAGACAAACTGAAAAAGGAGCCCCGTTGGGTCTGAGTATCACCAAATCGTTTCCGATCGCGGCCAAAGCGTTGCACTTCAGGGACCTGAGACAGAAGCTGATCGCTTCCAACCTCGCCAATGTCGATACTCCCTTCTACAAAGCGCGGGATATCGCTTTTGAGAGTGTGCTGGCGAAAGAGGCGGCCGGGCTTTCCGAAAGAAACCCTACGCTGCAGCTGGCCAAAACCGATCCCCGACATCTCGCACCGGCGAACGAAACGACGCAAGAGGGGGCGAAATTCTTCCTGCGGGGAGATCTGGGCACCCGAAACGACGGAAACAGCGTCGATCTGGATATCGAGACGACGGAAATGAGCAAAAATGCGATCATGGTAAGCGCGCTCGATGCGGCGCTGAAAAAAGAGGCGACGATCTTCAAGAGTGTAATCGAAGCGTCGAGTAAAATTTCCTAAGGATGAACGATGGATTTTTTGAGCGGTTTTGATATCAGCGGGTACGGCCTTTCGGCACAGCGGTTTCGTATCAATCTCATCAGCTCCAATATCGCCAACGCCAACACCACCCGTACCGACGAAGGAGGACCCTATCGCAGACGCGAAGTGATATTCAAGGCGGTCGATTTCCAGTCGCGTCTCAACGAAGCGCTCGCGAAAGAGAACGGATTTGTACGGAACGAAAATCCGATCGACGATCCGAATGCGCCACTTTTTGCCAAACCGCCGGTGATGAGCGTAGTGGTGGACAAAGTGGTACGGGACGATTCACCGTTTCGATTACGATTCGACCCATCTCACCCCGATGCGGACGCGAACGGATACGTTTCGCTCCCGAACGTTAATCCCGTGATCGAAATGGCCGATTTAATTGAAGCGACAAGAGCTTATCAAGCCAACGTGGCGGCTTTCCAGAGTGCCAAATCGATCGCCCAAAGCGCGATAGATCTGTTGAAAGGATGAATCCGCCCGATGAAAAAGGATGTTGAATGATCAATAAAATAGAAACACTGAACCCGCTCGCCAATGCCGAGCAGTCGACGAAAGAGACACCCCGCGCCCAAAACGGCGAAGGATTTATGGAGATACTCCAAAAAACGCTCGAAGAGGTGAACGATCTTCAGATCAAAGGAGACCGGGCACTCTCCGAAATCGCCACGGGACAGGTCAAGGATCTGCATCAGGCCGCCATCGCGATCGACAAAGCGGAAATCAGTATGAAAGTCATGCTCGAAGTCCGCAACAAAGCCCTCAACGCCTACAAAGAGATTCTGCGCACACAACTTTAATATCTTTATCACTTTTCGTTACGGCGACAATATGTTGCCGTTCGCTTTTGCTTTTTAACCAAATCTTCTCTATAATCTTCCGATGCATCAGGATCAGAACAACAAATTCAAAATCGCTTTTATCTTCTTTCTCATCTTTCTTTCGTTTCTGGTACTGATCGGCGATTTCATCTTTCGTCAAAACAACGATATACGACTTCCGAAATTGAAAATCAGCGAAACGGACCGCGCTCTCAGGGGGAAGATCCTCTCCAAAAACCGCTTTACGATCGGTGCGAGCAAAAAGCTCTACAAAGCGGTCGTCGACACGCGAAATATCGATCCGGACAAAGAAGAGCTCTTCATCGAACTCTTCTCCGCCTACTCCAATATCCCCAAAAAGAGGCTCAGACGGAAAATCCGCTCCCATTTCGGATTCGTCACGCTCAGCTACAAACTCGATTCTCTCTCCGCACGGTACGCCAAACAGTTGATACCCAAACTCTTTCGTCTAGGTATTCTCAGACGCTACCGCGACCCCAATACGGGTGATTCGTTTTTGCATAGTCTCAATATCGTCGAAAGCGGCGAATACCGCATCTATCCCCGCAAGGATACCCTCACGCCGATCATCGGATTCGTACGCAAGCGGGAAGTCGACGGCTATACGACCGTCTATGGAGTCTACGGACTGGAGAAGTATTACGACGACCGTCTAAGCGGTATCCAGAGTACCGAAATTGTCGGCAGACGCGATATTCGAAACCATATCATCTTCGACAAAAGAAGCGAAGTCAAAAACCGCATCGATGGCTACAACGTCCGCACCTCCATCGATCTCAAACTCCAAAGAGCGATCGAGAAGATACTGGACGAGGAGCGTGAACGTACCGGCGCGAAGGAGATTATCGCCGCCGTGATGGAAAGCAAAACGGGTAATATTCTCTCTATCGCCAGTTCGCGGCGTTTCGACCCCGGACATATCACGGACAACGAAAGCATCAACATCTCCGCCATCCGCTATCTATTCGAGCCCGGCTCCGTGCTCAAACCGATCACCTTCGCTCTCCTGTTGGAGTTGAAAAAAGTGAAGCCCGACGAACTGGTCAAAACTTTCAACGGTCGCTTTCAACTCGGCAGAAAGGTGATTACCGACGAGCACAGCTATCCCTATCTTTCCGCAGAAGATGTGATCGTCCACTCCAGCAATATCGGAATCGCCCAACTCGCCCAGCGACTGGATCAGGTCGATTTTTTCCAGGGACTCAGAGATTTCGGTTTTTCCAAAAAGAGCGGCATAGATCTGCCTTACGAACTACCGGGCGACATCCCCAACATCTACCGTTTCAAAAATTCGATTTTCAAAGCGACCGCCGCCTACGGATACGGAATGCGCGTCAACTTTTTCCAACTGTTGAGTGCTTACAATATATTCAATAACGACGGCCGTCTTATGCGTCCTACGATCGGCTACGAACTCGAATCCACCAACGGATATCGCCAACGCCTCTTCTACAAAAATCCAAAGCGCGTCCTCCCCGAAAACGTCGCCCGTACGATGCGGCGCATTCTGATCAAAACGGTCGAAGAGGGGACCGGAAAGGCGACCATCACGCCGGGACTGGAGATAGGCGGCAAAACCGGAACGGCACAGATCGCTCTCAAAGGCCGATACCGGGACCTCTACAACAGCTCGTTTTTTGGATTCGCCAACGATACAAAACATCGCTACACCATCGGCGTGACGGTCATAGAACCCGACCCGGAAGGATATATCCATTTCGCTTCACAAAGTGCGGTACCCGTTTTCAAGAAGATCGTGGACGAAATGGTACGGCAGAGGTTGTTGAATCCGCAGGAGTAGTCACATCCCGTGACGGAAGTGAACGAAAGCACTCGGTGGGCCCACCAGGATTCGAACCTGGGACCAACCGGTTATGAGCCGGTTGCTCTGACCAACTGAGCTATGGGCCCACCGAATGCTCCACTACAAATTTGAGGCGATTATTTTACTCCCGGGACGCTTAAAAGCCACTGTATCGTATCGAATCGTACAGCCTGTCATGGCGAAAGCTGACCAGATTCTCGAAAATCCCAAGCAGCATCATAAAAGTCAGAAAGCTGCTTCCTCCATAGCTGAAAAGCGGCAGCGGCAACCCTACCACCGGAGCCAGTCCGATCGTCATCGCGATATTGACGCCGCTGTAGAGGAAGAAAAGAAACGCCAGCGCCGCGGCGACAACCTGTGCGAAATAATCCCCCTTCAGATAGAGAAACATCATGATCAGATGCAGAATGATCAATCCGTAAAGAGCGATCAGCAACACCGCCCCCACAAAACCGAAACGCTCCATGAAGAAGGAGAAGATAAAATCGCTGACCGCGATCGGCAGAAACTTCAGATGCGTCTGGGTCGCCCCCTCTTTGGGCTGTCCCGTCACGCCACCCGATCCGATCGCGATGATCGATTGTTGTACATGATAACTCGGTTTTTCCGCCAAAAACTCCTTGATGCGCCGTTTTTGATACCCATGCAGATTGCCGTAGATCAAAGGGGCCATCAACAAAATCACCGCAGCGATGCTCAGCCAAATCCGCATCCGCACACCAATAAGAAACAGTATGCCAAATCCAACGAAAAGTAGCACCAGTGCACTCCCCAGATCGGGCTCTTTCAAAATCAATATGAAAGGAAGCAACGTATAGAAACTCAATTTGAAAAACGGTTTCCATCCGTAACCTCTCTCGTCCGCCGGAGGCTGTTTTTGTATCTGATAGGCCAACATCATCACCAAAGCGGGCTTCATGATCTCCGAAGGCTGCATCGTAAATCCCGCGATCGGCACCTCCAACCATCTGGTCGCCCCCAGCTTCGTCACACCGAAAAAATTGACACTTACCAGCAGTAGAATATTGAGCCAGTAGACAACCGGAATCAACCAGGAAAGCCGACGCAGGGGCAGGAGAAAAAAGAGGAGAAAAATCAACACCCCTATGGTAAAATAGATCACCTGCTTCTGCGCCAGTGCCGGATGGAGTTCGTTCACCAGAAAATAGGAAACCCCTATCAACGGCAGCAGCAACAGCGGCAGAATATAGTCGAAATGGGTCAATATGCGTCTGTCGATCTGCAGCACTCTTTTTTTCGCCTTCTAGGAAATCGTTTCGATGAAGATTATAGCACAAAAGCCGATGCGTCTGGACAGATATCTTCAACAAACGCTCCAACAACCCCGCAACCAGGTCGAACAGTTGATCAAGCAGCAAGGGGTAAAGATCGACGGAAAAGCCGTCCATAAATGTGGATTTCGACTCAAAGGGGGCGAAGAGATCCATCTTACATTCGCCCCAAAAGAGCGCCGTCCGGCCGAAAAAATCGATTTTGACGTGGAAATCCTCTATGAAGACGAGGATTTGATGATTATCGACAAACCCTCCGGCCTCACCGTCCACCCCGCACCCAGCGTCAAAGAGCCGACATTGGTGGACTGGCTCAGATACAAAGGAGTCTCGCTCTCGACTCTCAGCGGCGAAGAGCGTCATGGAATCGTACACCGTATCGACAAGGAAACCAGCGGGGCACTCGTCGTCGCAAAAACAAACCGCGCTCATCTTGCACTCTCCAGACAACTCGAAAACAAGACAATGGGGCGTTATTATCTCGCACTCATCGACCAGCCGCTCAAAGAGAGCGGCTTCGTCGAAAAAAAGATCACCCGAAATCCGCGCAACCGAATCAAGATGATGGCCGCCGACACGGGAAGGGAAGCCAAAAGCGCCTTTTTGAAAATCGCCGCCTCTCCGACAAAAAGATGGGAACTGATCGCGGCGAAACTCTTTACGGGACGCACCCATCAGATCCGTGTGCATCTAGCTTCCATAGGCAGACATATTCTGGCCGATACGACATACGGCTTTAAGAGTAAAAAAGATAAAATCAATCGAATTATGCTGCACGCATATATCATATATTTTATTCATCCCACGACAGGCGAAAAGATTGTAAAGCAGGCTCCGATTCCAGAAGATTTCAGGAGGCTCCTTGCGTCGGCTTTCGTGAAGGAGGAGATCGATGAAAAAATTGTACCCGATACTCTTGTTGACGCTTTCGATACTCTTTGTAAGCGGATGTAGCACCCGAAGCATAGGTCTTAAAGGTTTCGGCCTTCCCGCTTTCGGACAACTCAAACTCGACCGCTCTCTCCCCTCTCCCACGGGCCTGAAAGCGGTTTCGAGCATGACGCAGGTGGCATTGGAATGGAAACCGATCAAAAGCAGGGAAATCGCTGGATTTCGCATTTTCAGAAGTGACGAGAAGGGGCACTTCAAACTGATCGAAACGATCAACGACCCCTACGCCACCCACTTTACGGATACCGGCCTCAAACCCAACAGACGCTATATGTACAGAATCTCCGCATTTACCGACGACGGGCGTGTCTCTCCCGCCGCGGCGATCACCGCACCACCGACCAAACAACGCCTCCAGGCCGTACCCTACTTCACCGCGATTTCGGGACTTCCCGGCAGAATCAAACTGATCTGGCGTTTCCATCCCGATCCCAAGGTCACCTCCTACATCGTCGCCCGCAGCGACCGCCCCGACGGTACGTTCAATATCGTGGGGACAATCAAGAACAGACTCTCGGTCGAATATATCGACAAAGATGTGCGTCCGGGCAAACGCTACTACTACAAACTCTTCGGCAAGACGTTCGATGGGGTCTATACGATGCCGACTCCTATCGTGGATGCCGCCTCCAAGCCGCTTCCACCGATGATCACCGGCGTGAAAGCGACGACCAACCTGCCCAAACGGATAGAGATCATCTGGAAGGAGAGCACCGATCCTGATTTTGACTACTATCAGGTCTACTCCAGCCCTTTCGCCGACGGCATCTACACCCTTCTGGCCAAAACGAGGGCCAACCACTACATCGACGCGATCAAGGAAGATGGCTACAAACGCTACTACAAAGTCACGCAGGTGGACAAAGCGGGTCTGGAATCCCCCAAACAGCCCAAGCCCACGATCGGTATGACGCTGGGAGGAGTCCGCCCTCCCGTTATCGATTCGGCCCTGATCAAAAACAACGCCGTACTTTTGAGGTGGCATGCGACCGATCCCCGTACGAAAAAATTCATTCTCGTCAAAAAGTTCTGGGACAGGTGGCGTATCAAGAAATTGAAGATCACCGATTACAAAGGTACGACATACACCGACAAAAAGATCCGGCCCAATGTAACTTATACCTACTATGTGCGTGCAGTGGATGAAAACGGTATTGTCTCTGCCCCTTCGAGAGAGGTGACCGTTTCGCTCACGGCATCAGAAAAGTAACCATGCCCAATATCCAAACCGCGGAGCTGACGCTACGCCCTCTTCCTCTGACTTACGAGGGAGTCACTTTCGAAGCGATCGCGAAAGGAAACCGTGCAGAAGAGTCCCTTCTGCTCACCAAAGCGGAGGGAAGACGGTTTTTGCTTACGATCGTCCGACGAGAGAAGGATGTACTGATCAAATCGGACAAACTCACACGCCCCGCTCCGGTCACGATCGTCCAGAAGGCTCTTAATGCGTTCGCCAGAGCACACGCACTGGATCTCACCTTTTCCAATATCGAAAGCGCAAGATCCAGACACCATTTCAAAACAAGCAACCGTTACCTCAAAAATATCGGCTGGTTCGCCACGGAGTTTCGGACGGAAAAAGAGATCTGGGTCGAAGTGGGATTCGGCAGCGGCCGGCATCTGCTCCACCAGGCCAGAACCCACCCTGAAATCCAATTTATCGGTATAGAAATCCACAAACCTTCGATCGAACAACTGATCAAACAGTGCAAAATCCAAAAAATCGAAAATGTACTGATAGCCGATTTCGATGCGAGACTCTTTCTGGAGCTTCTTCCCTCGAACAGTGTCGGCAGACTGTTCGTCCACTTTCCCGTTCCATGGGACAAAAAACCCCACAGACGTGTCATCTCTCACCCTTTCGTGGACGAAGCACTCCGGGTCCTCAAGCCCAAAGGAACCCTGGAGCTTCGTACCGACAGCGACAACTATTTCCGTTATGCTTTCGAAACTTTTATGCAGTTGCAGCGAAACGATCTACTCATCAGAAAAAACGCACAGATAGAGGTCAGCAGCAAGTACGAAGACCGCTGGAAACGGATGGAGAAGAATATCTACGACCTCACCCTCGTCTCACACACCCTTTCAAAGCCCAGAAAACCACTCGATACACTTCGATTCGATCGTTTTATCCCATTTTCGGAAGTTAACAGACGATTCAAAAACCAAACGTTTCGGGGAGAGGACTACTTCGTCCATTTCGAAGAGAGTTATCCTATCAGTGACGAAGAGGGGCTCATCAGGCTCTCTTTCGGGGCTTATGAAAAGAGTGAACACAAGTATCTTTTATTTAAAGATAATAGGATACAATATTTTCCAAACGATACGATCTCCGTCCGACAAAATTTCAAAGCACATCAGAAAATAGAAGAGTTTTTATATGTCCAACATCGTCAAAGCTGACAGACTGGTTCTGGCCTACAACAAGGAAGAGTCCGTCATCAAAAACTGTACCATAGCGATTCGCCAGAAAGATTTCATTTTCATCACCGGAAAGAGCGGAAGCGGAAAATCGACTTTTCTCAAATCTCTCTATGGAGAGCTCCCTCTCTCCGGCGGTTCTCTCGAAGTATGCGGCATCGACCTCGACCGCATCTCCACCAAAAAGCTCAATCTGCTCCGAAAACATATCGGCGTGATTTTTCAAGACTACAAACTGATCGACGAATGGAACGTCGAAAAGAATGTCATGCTTCCTCTCATGATCGCCGGCTACTCCAAAAATGTCTGCAAAATGCAGGCACACAAGCTACTCAAACATGTCAAGCTTTCGCACAAGGCGGAGAAATACCCTCCTGAGCTCAGCGGCGGCGAACAACAGCGTGTCGCGATGGCGAGAGCGCTCGCACACAATCCGCTGTTGATCGTCGCGGACGAACCGACGGGAAATCTGGATGATTACTCCTCGGAGGTGATCTGGAACCTGCTCAAAAGTGTCCGTCAGCATATCGGTAGCACGATCGTCGTCGCCACCCACCGTATCCCACAGACGCTCGGAATCGACTACAAACACTACTTTCTGGACGAGGGGGTGATGCATGACGTCTCTTAAAAACCACATCTCCTTTATCATTCCGCTTTTCATTCTTCTTTTCAGTATCCAATTCGCCGTAATGCTCGATCGCGGCGTCAAAGACTACGAAGCGAAACTCACGGGTGAGTACAGTATCGTCGCCGTCAGCGACAAGGCACTCGACACCAAACAGATCCACCAAAAGATCCCTCTCATCAGCAGCGTCGTCGAAATCCCAAAAGAGCGCTATCTATCTCGTCTGAAAAACGAAATTCCCAAAGCCGATCTGGTCTATCTCAAATCGACCCTTCCACACTTCTACTCCATCAAACTCAAAACACTACCGGAAAGTGCGAAACTCGCCCGAATCACCGAACAACTCAAACAGATTCCCGGTATCTCGCGTGTGGAGACCTTCAAAAAAACTTTCAACAAATTTCATCAGTTTCTCCGCCTCGCCAAAACGATCTCCATCCTCTTTACCCTTTTCATTTTCGTCATCAGTCTTCTGCTGATTCTCAAACAGATGGAAATCTGGACACTCGAACATAAACGCAGAATGTATATTATGGGGCTTTTCGGCGCCCCTTTTTGGATGAAAAGCGCCTCATTGTACAAATCGGTCGTCATCGACGCCCTGATCGCCGCACTGCTTGTCGGAACGCTTTTTCTCTACCTTCCTTCACTCGCCAATCTGCAGGAAATCTATCGTGATCTGGGTATCGATCTGCGTACCTTCCATTTTCTTCCGGACACTTTCAAACTCATCCTCATCAGCCTGATCATCTCTCTCCTCTCGGTGACGGTGATCATCATGAGGCGCCAGGAATCATGAAGCATACCGCTCTCTTGCTATCGGCAGTGTTGCTGATACCTCTGTATGCGAATATCGACAAAGAAATTCGTACGACACAGAAAAAAATCATCCAGAAAAAGACGGAGCGCAAACGGATCGAAAAGAAACTCGACCAGATCGCGGCCGCGATAGAAAAAGAGCGCAAAAGGGTCGAAAAGATCAAGCAGGAGATTCTTCGCTGTAAAGCCAACATCAAAAAACAGAAACGAAGGAGCAAAATCAAAAAGGGAGAACTCGACAAAATCGATACCCTCTACAAGGAACTGAAAAAGCGCGAAGAGAGTGTCCGCCGGAAATTGACGGAAATCTTCGCCAAACAGATTTCCATAGAGATGCTCCTGACCGGGGGAGGCGACCGCAACGGATCGTTGCCGATGTACGAAACCAATATCGACAATATCATACTCCAACAGATCTACGAAAACTACGGCAAGCTGCTCAAAGAGAAATTCACCCGTATGAAATCGCGCTTTTTGAAGTTGAACGACAATCTCAAACTGGTCAAAGGAGAGTTGCAAAAGATCGCCTTTACACTCAACGATCTCAAAAGCGAAGAGCGACGTCTCAAGCGGTTGACCAAAGCGAAATCGAAAACGATCGCCCGACTCAACAGGGAAAAAAGCGCCTATATCAAAAAACTCGAACGCATCCAGAAAGAGAAAGAGGCGATCATCGCGACGCTGAACCGGCTCAACATCACCAAAAGAGAGAAAGAGAGCCATCGCATACAGGAGTCCGATACCGATCTCAACGTCCGAAAACTCGGAACCTCCTATCAGCCTACGAAAGTGATTCCCTATCACGGCCCCAAAACGATCGCTCCTCTCTCCGGCTATACACTCGTTCAAAAATTCGGAAACTATACCGACCCGCTCTACCATATCAAGATCTTCAACGATTCCGTCATACTCCGCTCCCACACCCCCAACCCCAAAGTACGCAGCGTTCTGGACGGAAAGGTGATCTATGCGAGTAAAACGCCGATGCTAGATCATGTGGTGATCATCAAACATGCCGACAATCTCCATACGATATACGCCCATCTTTCACAGATCGCCCCGACGATCAAAATCGGCAGACGCATCAAAAAAGGATACGTGATCGGTCGGACCAGGCGAGACCTCACATTCGAAGTGACAAAAAACGAAGGGCACATCAATCCGATGCAACTCATCCGATAACGCCCATATACCGGGCTTCGAACCCTTTTTAATATTTATCTTAAAAAATTTCAGTACAATTACGAAAAATCAGAAGGGATCGAAGTGAAAAAACGCGTACTTGTGAAATTTTCGGGAGAGGCGCTCGCAGGTGAAAACGGCTTCGGCATCGAAACCTCCATCCTGAAATACATCGCGGAGGAGATCAAAAGCCTTGTCGAAAACGATATCGAAGTGGGTATCGTGATCGGAGGCGGCAATATCATCAGGGGCGTGAGTGCCGCCAAAGACGGTATCATCAAACGCACCAGCGGAGACTATATGGGAATGCTCGGTACGGTGATCAACGCCGTCGCGATGCAGGAAGCGCTCGAGCACACCGGATTGTACGCCAGAGTCCAGAGTGCGATCAAGATGGAGGCGATCTGCGAAACGTTCATCGTCAGACGCGCCAAAAGACATCTCGAAAAGGGACGTATCGTCATTTTCGCCGCTGGTACGGGAAATCCCTTTTTCACGACCGATACCGCCGCGACGCTCAGGGCGGTCGAGATCGACGCCGACATGATCATCAAGGCGACGAAGGTCGACGGTGTCTACGACAAAGACCCCAACAAATATCCCGATGCGAAGAAACTGGACGTCCTTACGTACGACAGGGCGCTCGAAGATCATATCAAGGTGATGGACGATACCTCCATCGCTCTGGCCAAGGACAACGCACTGCCGATTATCGTCTGCAATATGTTCAAACCGGGAAATCTCCTCAGAATCATCAATGGCGACTACAGCAGCTGCTCCGTCGTCAAAAATTAAAAAGCAAGGAATCAAATCATGAGACTCGAAAAGATCATCGCAAAAGCGAAAAAAAACGCGAACGACGACAGTTATATCCTCTCGTTGATGACGGCCAAACGTGCCAACCAATTGGCCGAAGGTGCCGAACCGCTCGTCAATGTCGACAAAAACAGGTACAAATATACCGATATCGCTCTGATGGAGATCGCCGAAGGATTGATCACGTTCGAAAAAATCGTCGAAGCCTGATCGGACACATTCGTGGTCGATTTCTTCGAACGACTCCGACAGATCGACACGATCGAGGAGGCAAGGGAGATCCTTTTCTCCCAGACATCGGCTTCCAACGCAAACATCCAAAAAGCGTGCCGCATCGCACGCCACTATCATGAAGGACAGTATCGAAAAAGCGGCATTCCCTATATCGTCCACCCCATACTCGTAGCCGCGATCGTCTCCTATTTCGGCGGAGACGAAGAGATGATCATCGCCGCTCTTCTTCATGATACCGTCGAAGATACCGACTGTTCGATCGAAGAGATCGAAAAAAAGTTCGGCGACGGTGTCGCCAGACTCGTCGAAGGACTCACCAAAATCACGGAAATCAGAGGCGAAGAGCTCGTCCCCTCCACTTCCGACGAAAAACTCATCACATCGGCCCTCTCCTTCCGGAAGATGCTGCTCGCTTCCATCCATGACGTGCGGGTTTTGGTGATCAAACTCTGCGACCGCCTGCACAACATGATGACCCTGGGAGCGCTCTCCCCGGCCAAACAAAAACGCATCGCAGAAGAGACGCTGGTCGTCTACGCTCCCATCGCCCACCGGCTGGGTATCTCCACGATCAAAAATATGCTCGAGGATCTGAGCTTTTATTATCTGATGCCCGAAGAGTACAAAAAAATCGACGACTATATCGCCAAATACCGCCAGCGATTCATGCTGGAACTCAACGGTTTCATCTCCCACATCAAGACATTGATGCTCAAAAACGGCTTTCTGGACGGTACCTTCTCCATCGAAAAACGGATCAAACACCACTACTCGATATACACCAAAATGCAGCGCAAAGGGATCACGATCGAAGAGGTTCTGGATCTTCTGGCAATCCGGATTCTCGTCAAGGAGCCGCTGGATTGCTACCGGGAACTGGGAATCATCCATCTCAATTTCAAGCCGCTGATATCCCGTTTCAAAGACTATATCGCTCTCCCCAAAGAGAACGGTTACCAAACGATCCATACGACCGTTTTTCATGAAGCTTCGATCTTCGAGGTACAAATCCGCACCTACACCATGCACAAAACGGCCGAACTGGGTGTCGCGGCACACTGGAAATACAAAGGCCATGAAGGGTTGGCCCCCAATCTGGGATGGCTCGACGAACTACGCACCCAAAGTGAAGCGGGGGAAAATATCGAACAGATGTACGAATTGGCTAAAAGCGATCTGTATACCGAAGAGATCTCCGTCTACTCCCCAAAAGGAGATGTCTTCACCCTCCCCCGCGGAGCCACGGTGCTTGATTTCGCCTATGCGATCCATACCGAAGTGGGCGATCATGCGACCAGTGCCTATGTCAACAAACAAAAAACCCCTCTTCTGACCGAACTCAAAAACGGCGACATCGTCCGTATCGTCACCGGGCGCGAACCGATCCACCGCTGTAGCTGGATTTCCTCCGTCAAAACGGCCAAAGCCAAAAACGCGATGCGCCAAAGCTGCAACCAAAAACGCAAGGAGCTCAACCACGCGACCGCTTTCAATATCCTCCTGGGCACTTTCAATATCAAACCGGAATTTCTCAAAAAGATCCTCGAGAGGGAGAATATGGAGAAAAATCTCTATAGAGCCGCCGTGGAGGTGGACTATCTGCAGGAGATCCTCTACAGACTCAAGAAGGTGATTTTGAAAGAGAGCAAATTCATCCCGATGATTCCGCCGTTTCGCAAATACGAGCTCAAAAAACAGCAATTCGACCATATTCTTCTCTATGCGGTACAAAACTTCCATCGGGTTCTTTTCGACTACTGCTGCCACCCCAAACAGGGGGACGAGATCGTCGCCTTCCGCAAAAACGGCGAAGCGACAATCCACCATAAATTTTGCAGTCACGCTCAGACACTGATGGACGAACACCGCCCAATGGTTTTCGTGACATGGACGACCGAAAACCCCAACCACTACAAACTGATCGTCTCTTTGGAAAACAAGAAGGGTGCTTTAGCCTCCTTTTTGCTATTTTTGGCTAAAATGGACGTCAATCTATTGACCATCGAATTGGCCAAAAGTGAAAATTCCCATGTCGATTATTTTGAACTGGTTGTCGATATTCCACCCGAAAAGAGAGAGAAAATCCTGAAAGAGACCAGCAAAAATTTCAAAATCATCGAATTCATATCGTTGGACGATGCCTATAAAACATAGCGGAAAGGAAACGAGATTGTCACAAATCGAAGAGGCGATGCGGGAGATCACCCGCGGTGTGGCCGAAATCATCGACGAAGAGCGTATTAAGAGCCTGTTGAAAAACTACTTCGAAAAGAACGAACCCTTCTATGTCAAGGCGGGTTTCGATCCCACGGCACCGGATCTGCATCTGGGGCATACGGTTTTGATCCAA
This sequence comes from uncultured Campylobacterales bacterium, assembly GCA_964443745.1. Taxonomy (GTDB): domain Bacteria; phylum Campylobacterota; class Campylobacteria; order Campylobacterales; family QNZT01; genus CAYUEN01. The sequence continues at coordinate 20,638 of CAYUEN010000019.1, forward strand.
AAGATGGCACTATTGCAAAAATACGGCGCGATCGTCCAGTTTCTGATCGGCGATTTCACCGGAATGATCGGTGATCCGACCGGAAAAAGCGAAACGCGTAAAAAACTCGACAAAGAGACGGTCCTCAAAAACGCCCAGACCTACAAAAATCAGGTTTTCAAAATCCTCGATCCCAAAAAGACGGAGGTGCTCTTCAACTCCGAGTGGCTCGAGGCGCTGGGCACCGCCGGTCTGGTCGAACTGACGACGACCTTCAGTGTGGCCAGGATGCTGGAGCGCGAAGATTTCGAAAAACGTTACAAAGCCCAGACACCGATCTCCATCAGCGAATTCCTCTATCCGCTGCTACAAGGTTACGATTCGGTCGTACTCAAGTCGGATATCGAGATGGGAGGGACGGATCAGAAATTCAACCTCCTGATGGGACGCCAACTACAGCGTACCTACCGGGTCGGCAAGGAGCAAGCGATCATTATGATGCCGCTTCTGGAAGGGCTTGACGGTGTCAACAAAATGAGTAAATCGCTCAACAACTATATCGGTGTCACCGAAGATCCCAATACGATGTTCGCCAAAATCCTCAGTATCAGCGACGAATTGATGTGGCGGTACTACGAATTGCTCAGCACCCGTACACTCGAAGAGATCGAAAGCCTCAAAGCGGAAGTGGCAAAAGGCGAACTCCACCCAAAATCGGTCAAGGAGCATCTGGCGATCGAGATCATCGAACGCTATCACAATATCGACAAAGCGCTCGCGGCCAAGGCGGAATTCGACAGGGTCCACAAACAGGGAAAACTCCCAACCGATATGCAACAGTATACACTCGAAGGACCCATCTGGATCGCCAAAGCGCTCGTGGAGACGGGCTTGGAGCCTTCCACTTCGCAAGCACGACGGGATATCAAACAGGGTGCTGTCAAGATCGACCGCCAAAAGGTGGAAGACGAACAGCTCAAACTCGAAGCGGGAGAATATATCCTGCAAGTCGGAAAGCGAAAGTTCGCTGCAGTAAAGGTATTATAGTATGGAACTCAAACCACTCAAAATCGGCAAATATACGATCAAATATCCCATTTTCCAGGGCGGCATGGGTGTGGGCATCAGCTGGGACAGGCTCGCGGGCACCGTCAGCAAAGAGGGGGGGCTGGGAATCATCAGCTCGGTCGGCACGGGCTATTACCAAAACGAAGCCTTCATCCAAAGAGCGATCGACGGACGCCCCTACGAAGCGATCAACTTCTACTCTCCCACCGCACTGATCGAGATTTTCAAAAACGCCCGCAAAATCTGCGGTGACGCACCTCTTGGGTGCAACGTACTCTATGCGATCAACGAATACGGCCGGGTGGTTCGGGATGCCTGCGAGGCGGGAGCCGATATGATCATTACCGGTGCGGGACTCCCCACCAACATGCCCGAATTCACGGCGGACTTCCCCGACGTCGCCCTGATCCCGATCGTCTCCTCCCCCAAAGCGCTCAAGATCATTTGCAAACGGTGGACCCAACGCTACAACAGGCTACCGGACGCGATCGTCGTGGAAGGTCCCAAAAGCGGAGGTCATCAGGGATTTACCTACGAGCAGTGTTTTATGGAGGAGTATCAGCTCGAGAATCTGATCGCTCCGATCAAGGAGGAGATCAAGAAGTGGGGAGATTTCCCCCTCATCGCCGCAGGAGGCATCTGGGACCATGAGGATATCGTCAAAATGATGGAGTTGGGGGCCGATGGCGTACAGATGGGGACCCGTTTCATCGCGACCGAGGAGTGCGACGCGGCCGACGCTTTCAAGCAGGTCCTGATCGACGCCAAAGAGGAGGATATCGAACTGCTCAAATCACCGGTGGGATATCCCGCGCGAGGTGTGCATACCAAACTGCTCGACCTGGTCGCCAAACGGGAAGGTCCTGCGATCAAATGTATCAGTAACTGTGTCGCCCCCTGCCATCGCGGCGAAGAGGCGAAACAAGTCGGCTACTGTATCGCGGACCGACTCTCGGACGCCTATCTGGGGCGTACCGAAACGGGTCTTTTCTTCACCGGCTCAAACGGTTACCGGATCGACAAAATCATCACCGTCAAAGAGTTGATGCACAAACTCGTCCACGGAGAAGATGATTAACCGACTCCTTCCGTTGCTTCTGCTTCTGAGCGTTTTGCTCTTTGGCAAAACTATTCAGGAGCAGGTATCCTCGCTGGAAAAGCAAATCCCCACTGCATCCAAGGCACAAACCGTCACGATTTTGCATGATCTGGAAAATCTCTATATCAGTGCCGTGATCGAAGGGGACAAAAAACAGATCGTCCGCATACTCAAGGATATGATCGCGTGCCAAAAGGCACTTGGACTCGACTCGTCGGCATATGAAAGAGAGCTTGCAGAGCTGCTTCCCCCTCCCAAACAAATCCATACAAAACCATCGAAATCCGGTAAAATGACCCAATCCCCCTCCACCAAGCCGGGCAGAATCCGCTCCATCGCCCTCAAAGACCATACACTCATTCTGAAATTCGACCACCCTATCACGACAAAAGCGATCCACCATTTTCAAATCCCCACCCCAACCAGCTACAAAGACGTCTACGATCTGGAAACGAATCTCTACTTCACTCCACCCACCCTCTCCATTCCAGGTATCGAAAAGATCAAAATCGCCCAGAACAGAAAAAACAGGGTACGCATCGTATTGCAGAACAGTTCGAGATTCACAAGCGATATGTTCATCCGGCAGGGAACACTTTTCATCCGAATCAATACCCCAGCCAGACCTCTTGTCTATGCGCCTCCACCGGCAAAATTCCAGCCTAAAAAATCGGTACCGCTCAAAAGAACGAAAAAAGAGCGTAAGCGATCCCCCACCACCGCTACATCTTCCGCGGCTGTCTATGCATCTTCCAAAACGATCGTGATCGATCCCGGACATGGCGGGAAAGACCCCGGTGCCGTGGGATACAAACGTTATCAGGAAAAAAAGGCGGTTCTCGCGATCGCGAAAAAACTCAAAACGATTCTCAAAAAGAGAGGTTATCGGGTCTATCTGACGCGCGAACGGGATACCTTTATCAAACTTCGCGATCGGACCCATTTCGCGAATGAAAAAAACGCCGATCTTTTCATCTCCATCCATGCCAACGCCGCACCCAAAAAAAAGCGCCTCTCGATGCGGGGAATCGAAACTTTTTTCCTCTCTCCCGCCAAGACGGAAAAAGCCAAACGAATCGCCGCCATCGAAAACAGAGAGGCGGGTATGCTGGGAGCCCTTTCAAAAGATACGCTACTAAGCTTTCTCAACCGCAACAAAATCGTACAGTCGAACAAACTCGCAATCGATATCCAGGGTGGAATACTCTCCTACTTGAAAAAGAAATACGAAGGAATCGTGGATGGAGGTGTGAGAGAAGCGCCCTTCTGGGTCCTTGTGGGTGCACAGATGCCGGCTGTTCTAATCGAGGTGGGATACATCACCAACCCCAAAGAGGCGGATCGGCTTTTCAATCCATTCTATCAAAAACGTTTCGCCGAAGGCATCGCCCGTGGTATCGACAACTACTTTCTGAAAAACAGATGATTACCAGGAAGAGACCGCTTTGAAATCGGAAATACCCGCTTTGTAAAGTGTCACCCCGTAACTGATCTGATTTTCGTCAACCGCTTCCGCAAAGAGCCGTCTGCCCTCCTCGCCGTTTAGCAGATAATCCAATCCAATCGAGGTGGAATACTCGATCCAGTCGAATCTCGGATTGTTGCCAAGAAGCAGATTCATATCCAGCAACCCAGGCTCCTCTTTCGCGATCGAATTGGCGATATAGAGTTTTTCCCGATCTTCCGCCTGTGTCAGCGTCAGCAACATCGGATTGTAGTTGATCTGCGTCGAGAGAATATTGTAGGGGGCGATATCATGAAACCGCAATTGCGAAACCATCAAAGCCGATTTGATGACCGACATATTCAAGAAGATGGAGGCATCGTCCAGTTTTTTATTGTTTTTGAGAATCGCACCCAGATTGCTCTTGATATTTTTGATGTTTCGCTCGTAAACGATCTCGCCGAAACTGCCGTTGTGGATATAGTTGGAGAGGCGATAAGCGATCGGACTGCCATCACCGAAAATCGCCACTTTTTTCGAAGCGATGGAGAGCAACGCATCGATCTGTTGCTTGTAATCGATCCCTCCAAAAAGAATGTTGTCTTCACCAAATTCCAGATCCTGGCGATTGACCGTCGGAATGAAAACGGTCATTTCCGTTTCGTTGGCGGCTATCGTCTCCGCTCCTTTTTTCGTAACAGGTGCGATGACGAAACGATATCCGCCATCCCTGATCCGATCGAGTGTCATCTGCAGTCGTTCGACCGACTCGTCACCCGAATCGAACACTTCGAATTCGAAATCCCCTCCCCGTTTGATCAGATAGGCGACAATCGTATCGGCTACACTTCTGGCGTATTTACGGATCACCTTTTTGGGCACGAGCAAAGCCACTCTGACCGACTCCCCATTGTCGAAAGCGGAACCGCCCAGTGTCATCGACGTCGTCTCGATGGGGATGATCACTTCGCCGATGGAAAGCTTTCTATTTTGCCGCTCGATAAAGGCTTTCGCCTCTTCCTGCGCTTTCAAAGCCTCCAAGCAGTCGCTGTCACACTCTGTGGTGATCTCTATTTTGGCTGGAAGCGGAAGCTGCATCAGCACGGAGCGCTCCCCCGCATTTGCGATCACAAACATCATTCCTAAAACAAACAAAAACTTTTTCATAACACTGCCTTGATTTTCAACATATCGAAATAAACCAGCTTTTTCGCGGAAGGGTTGCGCAGCAGATAGCTGGGATGAAAGGTCGCCAAGAGTTTTCTTCCCCCAAATTCGATGAATTCCCCTCTGATCCTGGAAATCGATCCGTTCAAATCGCCCGTGAGATAGCGGTAACTGGTCGCACCGAGCGCCACGATAATTCTGGGATCGACCAGTTCGATCTGCTTGTGCAGATAAGGCAGACAGGCGTTGGCCTCTTCGGGTGTGGGAACCCTGTTTTTGGGAGGTCTGCATTTGACGATGTTGGCGATATAGGTCTCTTCCCTTCTTATTTCGAGTGTCGTTTCGATAATTTTGGTGAGCAGTTGGCCCGCACGCCCTACAAACGGCCGGCCCGTCTCGTCCTCCATCTGTCCGGGCCCTTCGCCCACGAACATGATTTCGGCCCGGGGGTCCCCCTCACCGAAAACGACATGTGTGCGCGTTTTGGAAAGCGAACAGAGATGGCAGTTTCGTACCTCTTTTTCCAGCGCTTGCAGGCTGTCGGGCAATGCGGTCGTTTCGGGATCCGGCGCCGCGGATTGGGCGACATCGTCGAAATATCGATAACCGATCGATTGAAGTTGATAAAGATTTCGAAGTTTTTTCAGCCGTTCCAACTCTCTCATGAGAATATCATAGCCAAGGGGGGATTAAAGGCAGCACAAACGAAGCGTCCCTTAAAGGGCGCTTCTATGGGGAATCATTCCGTCACTTCGACCGTAACGGGCTCGCTCTCCCAGAGTCCATGCTTGGTACAGTAGCTTTGGGCGACGAGTTTCAACGTGTTGCCCGTCGGTACGATATAAAACGTCACTTCCACCTGACTCTTTTGATTTCCGAGCGTTCCGGGCAGAAAATCCGCACGTGCAAGCAGTGTTTCGCCGTTCCAGAGGGAGACGTTCGCGATGAAGTGGTCAAAATCGTCCGGATGCGTGTATTCGTTCCCGACTTTGACGGTAACCGCAAATTTCTCACCCTTTTTCGCCGTCGCATCACAATGGACAAACGGCGAGTGTCTATCGATATAATCTTTTTTCGCTTCTCTCTCTACGGTGTCGATATCTACATATCTGTTGACTTTTGGCATCTCATTCTCCTTCGATATATGGTTTGAATCACCATCATATCATAACTTTCGTTAAATTAGGATAAATTTTATCCTAATTTAACCACTAGACGAAACCGACCTCGGTGACGTTGTGTTGCATCCCCAGTTTCTGGGGTTCGATACCGAGTGCGAGTCCGACCATCTGTGGCAGATGCAGGATGGGTACATGAACGTCGCGCCCCATCTCTTTGGAGATGTTGTGCTGCTGGACATCCATCCGCAAATGGCAGAGCGGGCACGGAGTGACCATCGCCTCCGCACCGCTGTCGATCGCATCAAGCATCGCGTTTCCGGAGAGTCTGTTGGCCGTTTTGGGCGCTTGCAGTTCGACATGGAACCCGCAACATTTGTTTTTGTGTTCGTATTCCACATTCTTGCCGCCCAATGCCACGATCAGACGATCGATGGAGGTAGGCGTATAGGGATTCTCTCCACCGTTGCTTTGATGCTGGAGTTCGCTCGGTCGAATATTGTGACAGCCGTAAAACGCGGCGATCTGCAGATTAGAAAGTGGCTTGACCACCTTCTGGGCGATCGCCTCGATACCCAGATCGTCCACCAACGCATAGAGAAAATGTTTGACTTCGCTCGTACCTTTGTACTCCAGCCCCACTTCGGATAGCTTTTCGTTGACGGCGGCTTTGAGCTTCGGATCCTGATCGAGGCGCATCTTGGTCATCGCGGTATTGATCTGGCAAGTGTTGCAGATCGTCACCATCGTCAGCCCCTGCTTTTCGGCATAGCAGATGTTTCTGGCGTTGAGCACCAAAGAGAGCATGTCATCGAAATCCTGCAGATGGCTCGCACCGCAGCAGGAGGCTTCATCCAGCAAAACCAGCTCGATATCCAGCGCTTCGGCAACCGCGAGTGTCGATTGCAACAATTCGGGTGTACTCTCCCGTGCGGTACATCCTGTATAGAGTGCGTATCTCAGTTTGCTCATCATTTCCCCTTAAACTTCGCTGTTGAAACCGACTTGACCAGCGTTTTGATCTCGTCGAGATTTTTCGATTTAGGCATATTCCAAGGCAATACGATTTTCCCTTTCTTGTACATCGCAATCGCTTCGGGCACGTGTTTGAGCACGCCGATCAGACCTTCGGAGTATTTGACCAACTCCCCTTCGTCCAAAATACCGTGTTTTTCGATGGAGTGTTTGAATCCGACCGCATGGCGTACCGCCACATTGTCTTTGGCCATCCCCTCTTCGAATGTCTGGAGATGGAGTTTGGTGATCTTTCCGATCGGATTGAGCTCTTTGGGGCATGCTTCCGCACACTCGAAACACTTCACGCAATCCCAAATGCCGGGACCGATTTCGTTGACGGTCTCCAGCCTCTCCTTGTGAGCTTCGTCGCGCTTGTCGGCATTGAACCGCCACGTCAGCGCCAATGCCGCAGGCCCGAGATAATCCTCGTTCGCCTCGACGGCGGGGCAGGAGTAGTAGCAGTTGCCGCATTGGATACAGTAGTCGGCCTCTTCCAGCTTCTCCGCCTCTTCGGGCAAGACGATATTCTCCTTTTCGGGATGCTCGTCGACCTCGGTGCTCAGGAAAGGATTGACGCTGTTGTATTTGCTCCAGAAATCCTTCTTGTCGATCACCATATCCTTGATCGCCCGCGCCTTGTTCTGCGGCTCGACGACCAGCTCGTCACCGAAGATTTCCACCAGATCCATCACGCGATCCTTGCATGCGAGCGTCGCCTTTCCGTTGACTTTGATCGCACAGCTTCCGCAGATACCGTGTCGGCAACTTCTGCGATAACTGAAACTTCCATCATGCTCCCACTTGATCCGATTGAGGATATCCAGCATCACTTCGCCCGGTGTCACATCCATTTCGTACTCGATATAGTGAGGCAGATAGTCGGTTTCACTGTTGAATCGAAATACCTTGAAATTCACTTTTTTCGTCTCTACTTTTGCCATCGTTCCATCCTAATACTTTCTCTCTTGCGGTTCAAACTTGCCAAGCGTCACGTCTGCGTATTCGAGCTTGATTGCGCCTCTTTTGCCCATCGTCGCGAAAGTGTGTTTCAAAAACTTCTTGTCGTCGCGTTTGGGATAATCCTCTCTGAAGTGCGCACCCCGGCTCTCTTTTCTCGCGATCGCCCCTTCGACGATAAACATCGAAAAATCAAGCATATGCCCCAGCTCGATCGCCTCCTGCAAATCGGTGTTGTACACCTTGCTTTTATCGTCTATTCGGATATTCTTGTAGCGTTCTCTGAGGTTTTTGAGAATCTCCTTCTGCTTTTTGAGAGACTCCGCCGTTCTGAAGACACCGGCGTTTTCGGTCATGCTTTCTTGTAGCTGCGCTCTGAGCGTCGGTACGTGCTCGGTACCGTTGTTGCGCAAAATCCACTCCATCTCCGCCTGTGCTTTGTCGGCCGCGTCGGTGCAAAGAGGGTGAAGCGTCAGCGTATCGAGGTCTTTGGCCATCGTCTGTCCGACATGGCGCCCGAACAGCAACGCTTCGAGGACCGAGTTGGCTCCGAGCCTGTTCGCACCGTGGACACTCACGCACGAACACTCGCCCGCCGCATAGAAACCTCTGACGGTCTCTTTGGGATTCTTGCGCACGCGCCCTTCGATCGTGACGGGAATGCCTCCCATCGAGTAGTGTGCGGTCGCCGCGATCATGATCGGCTCTTTGATCATATCGAGCCCCAGGAAGGTCAGCGCCAGATCCCGAAGTTCCGGCAGACGCTCCATAATCTTCTTTTCACCCAGATGGGTCAGATCCAGATAGACCGCGTCTTTGTCGGGTCCGACACCGCGCCCTTCGAGGATCTCCTTGGTGATGGAACGGCTCACCAAATCCCTGGGAGCGAGCTCCATCTTGTCCGGAGCGTATTTTTTCATGAAGCGTTCCCCCTCGGAATTGAGCAGTTTGCCTCCTTCGCCCCGGGCCGCTTCACTCATCAAAATACCGGTTCCCGCCAACCCCGTGGGATGAAACTGCACGAACTCCATATCTTCCAGCGGCAATCCATGACGCGCGACGATCGAGAGGGCGTCGCCCGTATTGGCGTGGGCGTTGGAGTTGATCTTGAAAGCCCTGCCGTACCCGCCGGTCGCGAACATCACCGCTTTGGCGTGGAAAATCGCCACCTCCCCGGTCTTGATATCGAATCCGACGACGCCGCTGACGACGCCGTCTTCGTAGACGATGTCGCTTACATACCATTCATCCAGAAAAGGGACTCCCAGCCGGTTCGCCTGCTCGAAGATCGTCTGCAAAAGCGTCAATCCCGTCCTGTCTTTGGCAAAACAGGCCCTCGGATGCGACTGGCCGCCGAAAGGTCGCTGGGCGATCTCTCCCTTTTCGGTCCGACTGAACACCGCACCCATCCTTTCGGCCCATCGGATCGTCTCTGGTGCCGTCTTGCACATAAACTCCACCGCATCCTGGTCGGCGAGATAGTCGCTTCCTTTGACGGTGTCGAATTCATGCAGCTCGATGGAGTCTTCCGGACTGAGTGCCGCGTTGATACCGCCCTGCGCCGCTCCGGAGTGGCTCCTGAGCGGATGGAGCTTGGTCAGTACCACCACATTTTTTCCCTCTTTTTTGAGCTCTCTCGCGGCCGCAAGACCAGCCAGCCCCGCGCCCACGATCACAGCGTCATATTCATGAATCGGTATGCTCATGCAGCAAATCCTTTAAAAGTGAAGTATGTATAGCTTTGCATTATAGGAAAAATGGACTGAAAGAAGCAAAAAAGTAACACTTTTCATCCGGTCACCTCCAAAAGTGTTACGATTCGACAAAAAATAACAAAATATTATCTTTTCAAGAGAGACGCTCTCTTTTGAGACGCTGCAAAATCCGATCGGCCTCTTTGAAGAGGTCGTAACCTTCGATCTTTTCATGCATCTGCGGCAGATACTTTTCGTAAACGCGCCAGAGGCGTCCGGCACCCTCGAGGTTGCCGCGCTCCAGCAGATGAAAGGCCGTAGCGCCGTTGATGAACCCTTTGCAGAGATTTTTCAACGGATGGTCGCGTTTTCGGATCGTATGCCAATAGGCTTCCAGAATTTCGTGCGCTTCGAGGAAGCGATCGTTTCGGATATCGTCGATGAAGAGTTCCAGATGTTTTCGCATTGCGTTTCGTCCGCCTCATGGTATAATCACCATCATACCAAAGGAAACCTATGGACAAAGAGTCGTATTTCATCTCACTCTTTCCCGACGGCCACATCGGGGACGACGGCGCGGTGATCGGCAACACCGTCTATACGAAAGATCTCTTCTGCGAAGATGTACACTTCAAACGGAAGTGGATGGACCCATCCCAGATCGCCTACAAGGCGATGCTTGTCAACATCTCCGACGCGATCGCCATGAACGCCCGACCTCGTTACGCACTCGTGGGTATCGAAATTCCCGCCTCTTTCACGCTCGAAGAGATGGAAGCGCTCGCATCCGGATTCAACAAGGCGGCGAAATCTTATGGTTTCGCTATCATCGGCGGCGATACGATCAGCGGCGAAAAACTCAATATCTCCATCACGCTGATCTCGCAAACCGACCGCCCCCTCGGACGCAGAGGTATTCGCCCTGGAGATCTCATCGCGCACACCGGCGATCTGGGCAGTGTCAAACGGGATCTTGAGAAGCTGATGGGGGGTGAATCGGTTCCTGAAAACTCCAGGTTCGTCACACCTGTACTACGCGGCGAATTTCTCTACGAAGCGGCTCCCCTTCTTAATGCGGCGATGGATATCTCCGACGGTCTTAGCAAGGATCTCTCCCGCCTCTCCGCATGCAACGGCGTCGGATTTCTCTTTTTTCGGCCCTACGATCATGCGCGCCTATGCAGCGGCGAAGAGTACGAAATTCTTTGCGCCTTTTCGCCCGTACACCGAGAGAAACTCGAAGCGATCGCACGCAAACACGATCTGGCTTTTCATATTTTCGCCACCGCCGTCAAAGGAAGCTACACGAGCGAATGCCCGGAAAACCATTTTCGTTCGTAAGTGTGAAAGTGCTACTATTCTACCCATGAAGACTTTCCTGGGATATATGCTCGCTTTTTTACTGATTCTGGGTATCATCAGCGGCGCAATCTGGTATTTCGTCCTCCAAAAGCGTCCTCTCGATTTCAAGGTGGATGAAAGCGGCCGCATCGTCTTCAACGAACCCAGCGTCCTCACTCCCGAAGCGTTCGAATATGTCGATCAGGGAATCGTCAGCGGCGGAAAAATGCAAAAAGATCTCGCTATTACGCAGATTCGTTTCGGAATCCACCCCCGTTTCGAACGACTCGTTTTGCAGACACGATCCCTCTCCTCCTCCGCACCGATCCGAAGACCCGGCTACTTCGAACTGCTCAAAGACGAGAAAGATCCCACCTCCCTCAAACTCAGACTCTACGGCTACAGCAGAATCGAAGCGCCCCTCCCCCCTCTCTCCAAAAGCGATCTACTCGAAAAAATCTCCGTCGAAGACGCTTCACAGATTTCGATCAAGTTGAAAAAGCCGGTACTTTTCAAAGCCTACACGCTCACGAATCCCGCCCGTATCGTGATCGACTTCGAACCGGTATCTTAAGCATATTTTTATCGTCCATAGGTAAAATGAAATATACCTCAAACATATTATATCTATTGGAGCAATTTTGAACCGTCTCTACTATTTGACCCATACACCTATCCATGCCCACTTCTCCAAAAACAGCAAGGATTTCGTCGTCACCGAACTTCCTCTCTATCCTTGCAGCGGAGAGGGGGAGCATCTCTATCTGAGCGTTCGTAAAAAAGATCTCACGACATGGGGGATGCTGCAGATATTGAGCGAACACGCCGGCATCAAAATGAGGGATTTCGGATATGCGGGACTCAAGGATCGTGACGGTATGACGATCCAGCAAATCAGCCTCCCCAGAAAATTCGAAGAGCGTCTGGCCACCTTTTCCCACCCGAAAATCAAGATTCTCGATGGCAATTACCATACGAACAAACTCAAAACCGGCCATCTGAGGGCCAATCGGTTTTTCGTCAGGCTCAAAAAGGTCTCTCCCGTCGACGCCCTGAAATTGACCCAGGTGTTGCAAAAAATCGCGAAGGAGGGAATGCCCAACTATTTCGGATACCAGCGGTTCGGCAGGGAGGGAGACAATTACGAACGGGGTCGGGCGATCCTGGAGGGCAAGATCAAAGAACGCAACAAAAAGATGCGAAACTTCTTCATCAGCGCATGGCAAAGCCATCTGTTCAATCTCTGGCTCAGCAAACGGGTCGAAATCGGCAAACTTTTCGAAGCCTTCGATGAGAAGGAATTATTCAATCTTTTCAATTTTCCGAGAGAAACGATCAAACAGATCGACTCCCAGCCCGGCTTTTTCAAAATCCTGCCCGGAGATTTGCTCCACCACTATCCGCACGGCAGACTCTTTCTCTCCGAAGATATCGCGACGGACGCACGAAGATTCCGTGAAAGGGAGATCACGGTCACGGGGCTGCTCCCCGGACACAAAGCGCCTCTGGCGGCCGGCATCGCGGCCAATTTCGAAAAAGATTTCACGAAAATGTGCGAACCCCACTGCCGAAAACTCAACGGTACCCGCAGATTCGGATGGATCTGGCCCGAAGAGGTGGAGTCGACATATCGCGAATCGGAGGCGTGGTTCGAGATGCACTTCACCCTCCCCAAAGGCTCCTACGCGACCGTACTGCTCGAAGAGCTGCTGCATCGGCGCCCCGAAATTCAGTGACGGTATCGGCGCCTAATCCCCGGTGCGTCGACGATACCGCCCTGGCATCCTCCGGTTATGACCGGCCCCTCTTTCAGCAAGGATGCAAGCGGCGTATCGGGAGCGATCTTTCCCTTCAGATAGATCCGCAACTCCGTAATCAATCCCCCTTTGCAGATCATCTTCACCTTTCTGCCCGCTTTGGGACCGAACGCCTTGTTAAACGCCAGTCTCACTTCTGAAAGCGTCACCCTCTTCCCGACTCGTCGTGCGAAAAGATCCCTCACGGCCGAACGGTTGATCTGTTCGACCAGCGAGATCGAATCCTCGAAATAGGCTTCGGGCGATTTGCCGTAGCAACTACCGTGTTTTTTCCATTCGTGTCGGTGCAGCCCTCCTCTAGCGGCCGGCATCACTCTCAACAGCCGTCGGTAGAGATTTTCGTTCAGATGGATTCTCTTTTCGCGCGTGGGGCAATCGACCTTGTGTCGCGGCTGGGGCCAGAGGCCGTGCAGGGTGAAGTGGGTCGCGGTATAGTCTTCCGGTTTGACGTTGCGACATTCGCGCCGTTTCGGATGGGTTTCGCAAAAAGCGTTCTGCCAACTGATCGCCAGCAGATTGTCGGTCGACACTTTCGATTGGGATTTCAAAGCCCCCTTGAACGTATATCCGTATCCCAGCAGACTCAAAACCATAAGAGAAATAAAAAAAAGTAAACCCCTTCTTTTCATGTATACACTCCGTCTTTTTTGGTCCACTCTAACAAAAAGAGCCTTTTAGCGAGGTTTCACGACATTTTTTTGGACAATTCCACGATTTCAACCTGTCTTGATTAAAGAAATTTTCCACACTGCCGATCATGCCTTCGAAATCAGACTTATAAAAAGGAAAAAAGATGACCAGGTTTCTTATCTCAACTGCACTGCTTTGTGCCGTAATCGGCTTCAGTGGCTGTACGATCAAAACCACTCAGGCCAAAACGCCCAAATCCCAAGTTGTCCTGCCAGAATGTGTCCCCGGACCTCTCGGCGACTGCCCGCCACCCGCTTCCAAATCCAAATAAGCGATATTTCCGACACTTTCGGGTGTCGGGGTTGCAATTCACTCCCAATCATGCTATGATGAAGCAATTTCGGCGCAAGTTCGATCTGCGTCCGATTTCGTTTTTGTTTATCCTACGATCGACATCTTCAACTTTCCACCGCACAACCCGGATCGATTCAAATCTCGTTTGAGAGGGGTTCTGTCACTTTAAAAAAGGTATATTCATGTCATTTGCCACACTCGGGCTCGATGCCCCGATCCTGCGTGCCGTCTCCGAAGAGGGATACACCACGCCCACACCTATCCAAAAAAAAGCGATTCCCGCTATTTTGGAAGGAAGAGATCTCCTCGCCGGTGCCCAGACAGGGACGGGAAAGACCGCCGGTTTCACACTACCCCTGCTCCAGAAATTGAGCCTGAGCCAAAAAACCAAAAGGCCGCGTGCATTGATTCTCACACCCACCCGGGAACTCGCCGCACAAGTCGGCCGAAGCGTCAAGACGTACGGAAAGTATCTCTCTTTCAAATCCACCGTGATTTTCGGTGGCGTAGGAATCCGTCCCCAGATCGATAGACTCTCCGGAGGCATCGATATCGTCGTCGCCACACCGGGTAGGCTGTTGGATCTGATCGAACGCAAAGCGCTCGATCTCTCCACCATCGAAACCCTGGTTCTGGACGAAGCAGACAGAATGCTCGATATGGGTTTCATACACGATATCAAAAAAATTCTCTCCCTACTTCCCCGTAAACGACAAAATCTCCTCTTTTCCGCCACCTTCTCATCCGAAATAAAGAGACTCGCCGACACGCTGCTGGAACGGCCGGCACTTATCGAGGTGGCACGTCGCAATACCGCTGCCGAACGGATCGGACAAATCGTCCATCCCGTCGACAAAAGCCGTAAAAGAGAACTGCTATCCCATCTGATAAGAAAGGAGAAGTGGGAACAGGTACTCGTTTTCACCCGTACCAAACATGGCGCCAACCGTCTCTCCCGACAACTCGGCCAAGACGGTATCAGCGCCGCTGCGATTCATGGCGACAAAAGTCAGGGCGCACGCACCAAAGCACTGAACGATTTCAAAAAAGGGGAAGTGCGGGTCCTTGTCGCGACCGACATCGCCGCCAGAGGAATCGATATCGACCAGCTACCCAAAGTGGTCAATTTCGATCTTCCCGATCAATCGGAAGATTATATACACCGAATCGGACGCACAGGACGTGCGGGAAACAGTGGAGAGGCTCTCTCACTCGTCTGTGTAGACGAACATTCGCGTCTTTTGAGTATCGAGAGATTGATCAAACGTAAACTCACAAAAGTGACGGTAGAGGGTTTCGCGCCCGATTCTTCGATTACACCCCAAAAAGTGAAAAACCGCCCCGGGAACCGCAACGGTACCCAAAGCGGCAAAAGAGGCGGACGCAGACACGCGTAATCGCTCCTCAGCGGGGTAATGGGCCGCTGTCGGCTACTTCTTGTAGGCGTCGATCGCGGCCTGGAGCATCTTTGTCGCCTCTTCCTTTCCTTTGTAGGCTTTGACTTTGACCCACTTTCCGGGTTCGAGTGTCTTGTAGGTTTCGAAGAAGTTTTTGATACGCTCGAGTGTCGCCTCGGGCAGATCTTCCAGTGTCTGGATATCCTTGTATGTGGGATCGATCTTCGTCACGGGCACCGCGACCAGCTTTTCGTCCATACCCGCTTCATCCTCCATCACCAATACGCCGATCAACCGGCACGCGATGACCGAACCCGCCTGAAATCGGTTTTCGTTCAGTACGAGAATATCGGCCGGATCTCCGTCGTCCGCCAGAGTGTTGGGAACGAAGCCGTAGTTGGCCGGATAGTACATCGCACCGTACAGGATTCTATCCACGACGACGGCTCCGGAGGCTTTGTCGATTTCGTATTTGATGTTCGATCCGTAGGGGATCTCGATCACCGCGTTGATCTTTTCGGGATTTTCTCCCGGATCGATTTTGGTTATATCCATTCTATACTCCTTAATTTCATTTGGTCTTTGAAGAAGCGACACCACTTCATGAGGCGCTCCTCGTCCGAATCGGCCAGATAGATTTCGGCCGTCCGTTTGCGGCCCTCCAGTTTCGGCAGGCACGAGAGTTCCAGATCTTTCGGAAGCTGGCGCATGATATCTATCAAAGCGTTTTCGCTCACCTGGGCGACGAAAGAGCAGCTGTATCTTCGGCGATTTTTCGGATAGTGGCGATCGAGCGCTTCGATCACCATCGGCCTGGCCATCTGCGGAAACCCCGGAACGAAAAACCAACGATCTTCGAGATAGAATCCCGGTACTTTGGTCACGGGGTTGTGGAGCAATTTCGCATTTTCGGGCAAATCGGCCATATGTATCCGATGCGGATACGCCTCTTCACCGAAAGTCTCCAGAATGATTCTCTCCGCCTCTTCGTGTCGCCGGAGCCCTTTTGCGAAAACCTCACCCGCCGCCTCCCTGGTGTAATCGTCCGGCGTAGCGCCTATGCCGCCGAAACTAAACAGCACGGCGCGCGGGTCTTCTTTGAGAAACGCGAACGTTCTTTCGATCAAAACGGGATCGTCTTTGATCACAAAATTCGCCCGATACTCCCAGCCCCGTTCGCGCAACTCGTCCCGCAAAAAGGCGAAGTGGCTATCTTCCCTCCGGCCGTTTAGCAGTTCGGTTCCGATGATGACACTGTAGAAAGCGGGGTTTTCGATCATACGCTACTCCTCGTTGGCGAAACGATTATAACACAGCGGCGGTTATCGGACGATGAACGACGAGAGAAGTCCGATCGCTCCTCCGAAGACGCCTCCCCAGATCACGAGCCACCCCAGATGCTCCCGCATCAGATCGTGCAACATCTTCTTGACCATCGAGGGGGTGAGCTCCGCCATCCGCCGCTCTATCAGACGCTCCACCATCTCCAACAAATCAGCGCTTACGGCACTTTGAGAAATCTGACTTTTGAGCTGCGTCTTGAAAGCCTCCGACGCGACGATCTTTCCGACCGCGGTTTTGAGCTTGCTTTCGAACGCACCCTTCATGGTATCGAGTTTCTCCTCGCCTCCGACCATCTGTACCATCGGCCCGAACGGCGATTCCAAAATCGTCTTCTTGAGCGCCTCGAAAGCGGGAGCGAAATCGGTCTTCTCCACGATCGGGACCAGATCGAGTTTCTCCTCCTCCTGCGCCACGAACCGCCGCAACTGCTCGGGAGAGAAAAACTGCTCCATGATCATCTTTTTGATCGCCTCCTTGAGCGCTTCGAATTTCAGCTCGATAATCCCCGAACCGTAAAGCAGCGGTACTCTTTCGAAAAGCATATGGACGGCCAGATGGTTGGTGAGTGCGCCCGAGAGGGCGAAAAGCCCGGTATAAAGCAGCGGCCTTTGAAAAGGATCGGGCAGCAAAAACGAACTGCAGACGATCCCCGCCGCCACCAGATCGGTGAGGGTACTCTTTTCGAGCCTCACCATCGTTTTACGCCTTTTGGAGTCTGCTTTGGATAAAGGCGTCCATCGTGTCGACGATCTCTTCGATCGTCCCCTCACCGTCGATCTTCTTCAGCAGACCCCTCTCTTCGTAGAATTTCTCGATCGCAGGAAGCGGTTCGAGATAGACTTTCATACGGTTGTCGAAGACTTCGTTGTTGTCGTCGGCTCCTCGCCCGCGTCCGAGCACGCGCTCTCGCGCGGTCTGTTCGCTCACCTCCACTTCGATCACGCTGACCAGTTCGACCTCTTTGTCTTTTTCGAGATACTCGTCCAGTTTCAACATCTGCTCCTCGCTGCGCGGGAATCCGTCTATCACCACCACATCGGTCGGCGCTTTCTTGATCGCGTTGACGATCGTGTCGATCACGATATCGATCGGTACGAGATTGCCTTTGTCGATATAGGATTGAATGATTTTTCCCCGCTCGCTTCCGCTCGCCACCTCCGCTCTGAACATATCTCCCGTGGAGTAGTGGGTGATGTTTTCGTGTCGCTTCGCGATCAACTCCGCATCCGTCGTCTTGCCGCTGCCGGGCGCTCCGATGATCAAAAAAAGTTTTTTCATGCTCTTCCTTCTTCTAGATTTTTTTGGGTTCTCTCACACGGATATGCAACTCCCTGAGCTGTTCGATATCCACACTTCCCGGCGCTTCGGTAAGCAGACACTGGGCGCGCTGGGTCTTGGGAAACGCGATCACGTCACGGATCGAATCGCTTTTGGTCAAAAGCATGATCAATCGATCCAATCCGAAAGCGATGCCTCCATGCGGAGGAGCGCCGTACTTGAGCGCCTCTATGAGAAATCCGAACTTCTCGTTCGCCTCCTCTTCACTGATTCCGAGCAGCCTGAAGACCTCCTCCTGTATTTCGGGCCGGTGGATCCTGATGCTTCCTCCTCCCAGCTCCGTACCGTTGAGCACGATATCGTAAGCGATCGATTCGATCTCTTCGATATACTCCTTGTCGAGATCTCTGGGCATCGTAAAGGGGTGATGCAACGCCTTGACACGCCCCTCTTCCACTTCGAACATCGGAAAGTCGACGACCCAGACGAATTCGAAACGATCTTCGTCGATCAGCCCCATACGTTCGGCGATCTCGATACGCAGTCTTCCCATATAATCCAGGACGACCTTTTTGTCGCCGGCACCGAAAAAGACGATATCGCCTTTTTCGAGCCCGCATCGACTCACCAGCTCCTCCACCGCCTGTGAGCTCATAAACTTCAGCAACGGCCCCTTGAGCCCCTCCTCTTTCATCTGGAAATAGCCCAGCCCTTTCGCGCCGAATTTCGTGACGAACGCTTCGAGCTCCTTGATCATCTTTCGGGAAAAGAAGGTATCTCCGCCCGGGACCCTGAGCGCTTTGATACGGTTGTGATGCTTGCCTTTGGCGATGTTGGCGAAGATATCGTTGGTCGAATCTTCGAAAAGAT
>CAYUEN010000020.1:0-35806 GCA_964443745.1 uncultured Campylobacterales bacterium
GGGGAGGCTTTGAGTGTGTAGCCGCGATGCTTTTGGGGGTCGTAGGCTTTGATGTTTACGGCGGGAAGCGTAAAATCGTGCGAAGATATCAGCGCGTATCTGTAAACGATTTTGTGAAAGAGGCGGTCTTCGAATACCTCTTTTTCCCGAAAACGGACGACATCGGGAATGTTTGGGAGTATCTCTTCGATTTCGGGTTCGTATCCTCTCCCTTCGAGCGTATAGCGCAAATCGATCTGCCCGTCGGGCGTCGTTTGGTTCGTCTCCATCGAAAATTCCAGTTTGTAGTCGCCGACGAGTTCGGTTCCCGCGGGAAGGGGGCGCACGGTGAGCTTGAGCATACCGATCGCAATTGTGGTGCTTTGAGTCTTCAGAAAGATCGCATTGTCTGAAGATCCCGTCAGAGAACTCATCAGCGCTTCTTCGGTGGCACGCTCGATTGTGAGGGTGAGGGGTGCTTCGATCGGGCCGGTTCGGAGGGGAAAGAGGGCGTAGACGTATCTGAGACGGGTGTGTTCGTTTTTGTCCGTAATCGTTTCGTTTCGCAACAGGATCGATCGAAACGCTTCATTTGACGGCGGTTCGAAGGAAAAGCGCAGCACCTCGGTCGTATTTGTCTGCCGCAAATCGAGAGTGAGCAGCACCGCCTCCTTCAGAAACGGGGTCGGGTCGCTTATTTCGATATGGTAGTCGAAGTCGTTTTTCGCCCAGAGAAAAAGCGCCGCCATAAGCCAGAGCGCGATCGGTCGCAGTTTCTTTTTCATCTATGATGCGCTTTTGGATCCGAGTCGTTCGATTTTATCCATATAGAAGAGCTTCATGTCGTTTTCGAAGCTCTCGTTGGTCGGATATTCGTATCCGAAAACCTCTCTCCAGAGGGAGTGCTCTTCCATACACATATAGAAAAAGACCTTTTTGTGCCACGGAGCGAGGGCGTCGTAGGCGTATTTGAACATTTCGCGTTTGATCTCGGGGGGATAGGAGAGTTTGCCGGCGGCGTCGACGAGCGGCATCTGTAAAATTTTGCTGCTGAAATCGCGCTCGCGTATCTTTTTGATGACCGGTTTGATGAAGGTGAGCGTCCCCAGCGAGACCATCAGAACCTCCGAAGCGTTGAACGTATCCAGCAGCCTTTCGAAGATATTGCCGTATGCCTCTTGCCACTTTTCGATATGGATCATCGGATGGAAATGAAATCCCACCAGC
The DNA here is from genome assembly GCA_964443745.1 of uncultured Campylobacterales bacterium. Classification (GTDB taxonomy): domain Bacteria; phylum Campylobacterota; class Campylobacteria; order Campylobacterales; family QNZT01; genus CAYUEN01. The sequence goes on from CAYUEN010000020.1 coordinate 1,207, forward strand.
AATCCCCGATCCGCCACGGCTCTCGCCGCATCGATTCTCTCGTCCAGCGAGGCGGTCAGATGCTCTTCGTTGTCGATGACGATTTGGGGATTGAGCGACCATGTGACGATGACGTTCGGGGGGATTTCATGATCGAGCAGAAAATCGATATTTTTCGATTTGGTTTTGAGCTCCAAAATCACGTTCGGATGCTCTTTCGCGAAAGCGACCAGACTCTCGAGTACGCCGTAGCGGTTTCCCCACATCAGCGAATCGGAGGATTGTCCCGTGCCGATATGGTAGATTTCGTTCGGATCGATCTGGAGTTTTCGGAGCTTTTCGTCGAAATTTCTATCGAAAACGATTCTGTTTTCGTTGTAGAAAGATTGAATCGAACAGTAGCTGCAGTCGAATCCGCAGCTTTCAACCGCATCGAGGGTGAGAAGATTGCAGCATCTGGTTTTGGGTGAGGCTACGGGACACATACCAAAACCGATATGCTCCTTTTGCGTCGCGGTGATTTTGAACGGGTCGGCTCTGTATTTTTTCTCCGCTTTGGGAGAATAGGCGGTGGGTCGTTCCTTGAGTTGGTGCCATATCCGCTTGATCTCGGAGAGGATCCGGCTCTGTGCCTTTTTGCCCTGATACCCGGCCGGCAGGTCGCGGGGGAAGATCGTTTCAATTCCCGCTTCGCCCCACTGTCTCAGATCGACGGCGATTTCGGCTATCTGGCGAAACGTCTGAAGGGTGAAGCGGTATTTGCGCGCCATCTCCAGTAGAAACTCCCGCTCATTTTGAGGGAGAGAATGCAGATAGGGAGAGGTTTCGTAAGCGGGGTGTTTTTGTGGAGAGTCGCTTCTACTCATGTGCGAGGGATACGACTTTCGTTCCGTGCGGCGGAAGAGTGATTACAAAATCGTGATCGAGGATCTTCGCCGCTTGCACCTTGGTGAAATAGTCTCTGACGATCTTCGGTCGATAGGCGAGTCCGGAGAAGGAGATTTTCGCCGTCAATTTCCGATCGGTCGGATTTGCCAAAATCATATACCCCGTGCCTTCGAGCGTTCGGGTGCCCAGGATCAGGTCGTCGTCATCGCACCTGGCTTTCCATCGGGTGTGGTGATCGGCTCTGATCAGCGGCATCATCTGTTTGATTTCGCGTGCGATATTTGGCAGATCGGGCCACCACGGCTGTTTTTCTATCGGTCCGACATTCCAGCGGTTTTTGGTCAGATAATCTCGCCAAAATCCCATTCCTTTGGCTCCTTTGGCAATAGCACCGAACAGAATCGGACGGAAATTGAGTCCTATACCGTCATTGATTTGAGCGATGACGACTGGTTGGGTCTGTCCCTGGATGTTTTGTTGTACGACAAGAGCATCGACTTTGACATAAGTACCGGTAATGTCGCTGATAGAGTTGTATTGTCGAGTCAATCCGTAATCGCCATTTAACATATAGATTGGGTGCATTCTTTTCCCATTTGCATCCAAATCCTTTTGTTTGATCATTTTCGCAGCCAACCGCATTTCGTAAGGAAGTGTATAAATTTCATTATCTATATAGTAGAAGAGTAGATTCTGCATCAGGTTTTTCTCTTTGATTTCTCGTAAAGTTTTCAATAGACGGGAGATTTTTTTTTCGGAAGTACCGGGCAACATATAATCGACGACTTGTAAGCCGCTATAGAGTCCGGCATTTTTGGCTTTTTGGATGGTTTGGGCGCTTGATGCCCACATATTTGTATTGAATCCCTGTTTTTTATAGATGCTCCAATCTTTTCTATGGCTGTCTGCATAAATACACATAGGAAAAAAAGGTTTCCATTGACCGTTTTCGAAAACCTCCACATTTCCGAGGGCATCCACCCTTGTAAAGGTACCTAAAAATGGTTTTTTTGTGGAAGGAGAGGAAAAATGGAGTCCTTTGGCAAACAGTATGTCATCTATCCAGATATCTCCATCTTTGCTATATTTTGGTTGCATAAAAATTTTGATGGAGAAATATTTAATACGCGGATTTTTCGGTACTTTGACATAGATGACCGTCTCTTCCCACTCTTCAGTGTGAGCGTTAGCGTATTTGGTAGCTTCGGCATTTTGTACCCATCCTGTATGTCCATAAAATGCACCCGTAACGTGAAGAATCGGAGAGGGGGAAAGATGAGTCATAGTTTTAAACGAGAGGGTGTATGTTTTGCCCGGTATTACCGGGATCTTAAACTTTGAAGAGGCAAAATCGGTCGTACTCCAGAGGCGACCGGTTTTTGAAAGTCTGATCGATCCGCTTCCGGGCGTGGTCGAGACAAGGGGGTCGTATGCGGCATGCGCGTTGAGGTTCCACCCCTCGGCTCCCGCCAGATGAGGATTTGGTACGAGGTTTTTCGGTGTTTGTGCGCTCAGAAAGAGCGGTAGCACAAACAGTGCGATCTTCCACAAAAAATGCATTTTCATCCTTCCTTCTTCATATCGATTATACCATATCTTTTGGCATGCCGCCGATTTTTTGCTAACATGCACAGAAAGAGAAACCAAAGGGTGTCACCATATGAAAATCGTAATGCTGGATAGAAAAACGGTAGGTGACGAGATCGGTCTTGAGTGTTTCGAGGAGTACGGAGATCTTGTCGCCTATCCCGTGACGAAGACGAAGAAGGAGACGATCGAACGGCTCGAAGGTGCCGATATCGCCGTGACGAACAAAGTCGTCATCGACCGGGAGGTGATGGATGCGACCGATTTGAAGCTGATCTGTGTCGCGGCGACGGGTATGAACAATATCGATCTCGATTATGCCGACCAAAAGGGGATCGTCGTCAAAAACGTAGCGGGGTACTCGACTCCTTCGGTGGTACAGACGACCTTTTCAATCGCGCTTTATCTGATAGGAAAGCTGAGATATCTGGACGACTTCACCAAAGGGGAGGGGTGGGTGCGTAGCGAGATATTCACCCACCTTTCCAACCCCTTTTTCGAGATTGCGGGAAAGCGGTGGGGAATCATCGGCCTGGGAACCATCGGAAAAGAGGTGGCGCGTGTCGCCCGCGCTTTCGGTGCGGAGGTCGTCTACTACTCTACCAGCGGAAGAAACCGAAACAGGGAGTATCCGCGGATGGATTTGGAAGATTTGCTCAAAAGCAGCGATATCGTCTCCATTCATGCGCCGCTGAACGAGCGGACCGAAAACCTCATTCATCGGGGTAACCTCCCTCTGCTCAAATCGGAGGCGGTATTGCTCAATCTCGGGCGAGGCGGTATCGTAAACGAAGCGGATCTGGCCGAATATCTCGATAGAAGCGACATCTCCGTAGGGCTCGATGTTCTCGAAAAGGAGCCGATGTCGCTCGACAACCCGCTGAGATTCGTCAAGGCCAAAGAGCGCCTCTTCATCACGCCCCATATCGCATGGGCGAGTCGTGAGGCGAGAGAGAGATTGGTGGCGGGTATCTGCGGGAATATCGCAACATTTTTGAAAGGACAACGTTCATGAAAACAAAACGATTTGCAATGATTTTTCTAAGCGTTTTTTCGATCGCGACGTTCACGACGGGATGCGCCCAGAAAGCGTTGCCTGCGGAGAGGGCCGGAACGATCAGCGAATCCTACGTCGGAATCGTACAGGATGTCGAAGAGGTGGCGATCAGGGGGGACGGGACATGGACTTCGCTGCTGGGGATGATCGCGGGCGGCGTACTGGGGCACCAGATCGGAGAGGGATCCGGTAAAGATGTCGCGACGATGGCCGGCACGATGATCGGTGCGGTCGGCGGTGAGCAGGTGGATGTGCGCAGAGCGCAGCGTATCACCGTCACTTTCGAAAGCGGCAAAACGATCACGACGGTTTTGCCTATCGATGCCAACAACCCCCGCCTCTTTCACAAAGGGGATCGTGTTAGGGTCTTCATCACCAACGGAAAGGTGACGGAGATTCGCTGATTTTCGTCAAGCCGGAACGGCCGAGGGTTCGTATCTGAGATTGAAGATTTTTTTGAGACTCAGATCCTCCAGCAATTCGGCGAGCATTTCGTCGTCGACGGTAAGGGAGATCTCGATTTTTTGCTGCTCGACGAGTTTGAGCAGATAGCCGATCAAAGAAGAGGGCATCGAAAACGATCCGAGAATGGAGAGATCCAATCTCTCTCCCTCTTTGAGCCCCAATCCGTCGATTTTGTTTCTGATTTGTGCGATTTCGTTCATATCCCGAATCGTTCCGTAGATTTCGATTCGGTGTCTTCCGATTTGGTTGATGCGATCCATCGTATCACTCCTTGTAAATGAATTTTTTTATGATGACGCGATTGCCTTCGGCGTTGTAGTAGTAGCCGTCGGTCAGTTTGCTCACCATCAGCAGTCCTCTGCCGTTGAATTGCTTTTTTTTGATGATTCTATCTCTCATCAGCGCGGTATCGAATCCCTCTCCCTCGTCTCCTATTTCGATTTCGAAGGTTTTAAGATGGGATCGGTCTGCGATACGGAGGAGGATGTCGATCTTTTTTTCTCCGTTTTTTCGCTCTTTCTCTTCGATGAAGGCGTCGAATTTCCCCTCTTCGAGCAGGTTTCGTTTGATTTTGTGGTCGATGCCGAGATTGCCGTGCTCGTATGCATTCATAAGCAGTTCCGAAAACGCCTGCATCATATAGGCGCGGTTTTTGGTATCCAACTCCTCTTTTGAGAGCAAAGCGTCCATTTTCGTCATCGCATCGTCGATTTCGGAGCGTTTGCTCGATACACAAAAGGATTCGATTCGGCAGAGATCTTGTTTTTCACGCTCCAGGAAGACAAATGTCATATCGTCGTCGAAATCACCGGTTCGTTCGAGCACCTTTTCAAGAAAAAGTTTGGAGTTCGGAGCTTCTCGAAAATCCCGATCGAGATGGTGTCGATACATTCTGCCGTCTTCCGTGACGGTTTCGTTGAGACCGTCGGTATAAAGCAGAATTTTGCGGATCTCTTCGAAAGAGCGGGTTTGGATATCGATACGGGCGGTGAATCTCGTAAGAGGCGGGTTGTTCGATTTTAGTTTGATGACGTCATTCTCTTCGTGGCACAAGAGAATCGGAGGCATACCGAACAGCGCGCTTCGTATCTGTCGGCTTTCGAAATCGAAAAGAACGAAAGAGCAAGAAACCAACTCTTCTTCGAAGATCAGTTTGGCGATGTATTCTCGGTAGGATCGGATGCAGGTATGCAGATCGAAGTTCTCCTTCGTGTGGTCGATGTAGTCGTTGATATAGGCGGAAGAGAGGAGGGAGGTGATCGACGCGGTGAGCCCCTTTCCCATCGCGTCGATCAAGATCACCAGGAGTTTGGTCTTTCCGATTTTGCGGATCGAATAGGTGTCTCCGCTCGGTCTGCGCTTGGGTTTGTAGGAGATATCGACGAACCATCTCTCCTTGCGATGTTCGTAGAATTTATAGTAGAGGTCGTTGCGCAGGAGGTAGATCTCTTTGTAAAAGACCTGCTCGTTTTCTTCCTCTCTGTTTGCCAGTTTTTCCAAAAGTTGTTGCATCGACCGCTCTTACAACCGAAACGTTTCGAGCGCTTCGTTGAGTTCGCTCGATTTTTCGGCGAGAATTTCGGAGACGCTGTTGACCTCTTCGCCTGCTTCTTTGTTGTTTTGCGATATTTTCAGCAAGGTGTCCATTTCCCCTATCAGCGTTTTGGTCTTTTGGGCGATATAGGTGGTCTTTTGGACGGACTTGACGGAGATGTTGACGCTGTCTTTGAGCCGCTCCTTCGTGTCGTTCGCGTTTTCGATCAGCGTATCGGCGTTTTGCGCGATCCGGGTGAAATCTTTCGATGTGGAGTGGATTTCGCTGCCGATCGTGTCGATATTTTGCGTAATGATGTTGATGTTGAGGTTGATTTCGGAGAGCGATTTTTGAGTGCGTTCCGCCAATTGTCTCACCTCGTCCGCGACGACTGCGAAACCGCGTCCGTGTTCGCCCGCCCTGGCCGCTTCGATCGCGGCATTGAGTGCGAGGAGATTGGTCTGATCCGCGATGTCCCCGATGATGGAGATGATATTTTTGATTTGGGACGCTTGTGCGTTGAGTTCGTTCATCTGTGTGGTCAACGAAGCCTGTCTTTCGTTTCCGGCGTAAATCATTTCGACCGACTTTTGTAGATCGAAAACGAATTTATCCAGAATTTTTTGGGTATTTTCCAAAACCTCGGTCGTTTTGATCACATGCTCTTCGGTAATATCGAGGTTGCCTCCCACATCGTGAATGAGTTCGTTCGCATCTTTGAAAAGTTCCTCGGTTTTTCGGATGTTTTCGGTCAGTCGGTTCGCGGTACCTTTGAGTTCTCGGCTTTTGTGGAAGGTTTGGTCGGAGTTGCGTTTGGTTCTGTCGATCATCTTCGCGAAAGATTCCAGCAATCGATTGAAGGAGGCGGCGATTTGGGCGAGTTCGCCTTCGGAATCGCTTCGAATCCTTTTGGAGAGATCCATCGTTTTGGCAAGGTCGTTGATCTGATTTTTGAGAGAATCGATATTAAGAACGATATTTTTGGCGATGAAATAGATCATGAGCGCGAAAGAGAGTACGACCAATCCCACCAGCAAAATGTTCGCCAGGGCATCCTTTTTCGCTTCGCTTTCGAGGTCCGCGATCGTGGTGAACGCTTCGGCGGATATATGGTCGTCGATCTTTTTGAGGATATCGATTTTTTTGGTGATCGTATCGAACCAGTGGATAGGATCGGTATCGAATCGGTGGGCGTCCAGAGCCAGCTTTCTCATACGATCCACCTCTTCGATCTCCGATCCCTTGTACGTCTTTTCGTAAAAGGCTTTGATTTCTTTGGGTGCGGTTGCGAGAAAGGCATCGAGATAGCTGTTTTGTTCGGCGATCAGCGTGATCTCCTTTTTTTCCATGCCCGGCGCGAAACCGCCCGAAGCGAAGGCGCCGGAAAGCACCGCCCTTTCGACGCCCGCACGCTCTTTGGATTTGAGAAAGTTGGCGTAGGAGCCCAGCAGATTGGCGAGTTTGGCGTTAGGGCTGAATTTGGCGGTGGAGGGAACGATATCGAGCATCGCTTTGTTCATCGCGGTATAGAAGTCGATGGCTTCTTTGAGAGGTATGGAGAGGGTATCGATTCGTCGGCGGATCTTCGGAAGTTTTTTCAGATATGTTTCTAGGCCGACGATTTGTGCCATGATCTCCTTGTCAAAGTGGTTTTTAGAAACCGAAGAGAGGTAATCATGATACGCCTTGAGCCGTCGATCCGTCGTTTTTCTCTGTTTTTCGAGCTTTTGGCCGAATGTTTTTCCGTGGGATCCGAGGAACCCCGCACTGGCACCCCGCTCTTTTTGTGTTTCATGAACCAGCAGTGCGAGTTTGGTCGAGAGGGTGGTGAGCTTTTTGAGTTTTTCGAGCGAAGAGATTTCGCTTCTTACGAGAGTTGCCTGATGGGCGATGGCGAGCGCACCTATCACGAATATGGCGATGGTGATTATTCTGAGTTTTTTCTTGATCGAAAGCGAGTCGAGCATGGTGTTTCTCCTTTTTTGGAGGTGGATATTTGCATATCGGATTTTGTGAATTTTTTTTGAACATTTGGATAAAATAGTAGAAAAATATCAGGACGGTAGATGCGGACGGAGTTATTGATCGTAGGAGGCGGCGGAGCGGCATTGAGTGCGGCGCTCGCGGCCAAAGAGGAGGGTGTGGATCCGCTGGTCGTTTCGGAGGGGTATCCCACCCGCAGTCAGACTTGTATGGCACAGGGCGGAATCAACGCGGCGCTTGGAAACGTCGAACCCGATTCGATAGAGAGGCATATCGCCGACACACTCAAAGCTGCGGGCGGTATCGCTTCCGAAAAGATGGTTCGGAAGATGTGCGAAGCCGCGCCTGAGACGATCGCATGGCTGGATCGTATCGGGATGCCTTTTAGCCGTACGGAAGAGGGGAAGATTTCCCAGCGTCGCCTCGGCGGCGCTTCGAGCAAACGCGCATGCTATGCGCAGGATTATTCGGGATTGAAGATTTTGCATACTCTCTACGATCAAACGCTGAAAGAGGAGATCGATTTTGTTGTCGACCATTTTCTTCTCGATCTGGTTGTCGAAGAGGATTCGGTAAAAGGAGCGCTCTTTCTCGATATTCGCACCTGTGAGGTAAAATGTATCGAAGCCTCCGCCGTCGTTATCGCCACTGGAGGATACAGCGCCCTTTTTCACGGCTATACCACCAATCAAAACGGAGCCACCGGGGATGGTGTCGCCGCCGCTTTACGTGCGGGAGCGGTGCTTGCGAACATGGAATTCGTACAGTTTCACCCCACGGGGCTGCGAAGCTCCGGTATACTCATCAGCGAAAGCGCCAGGGGTGCCGGCGGCAGGCTTTTGAACCAAAATCTCGAACGCTTCGTAGACGAACTCAAACCGCGGGATCAGGTGAGTCGTGCGATCTGGGAGCAGATCAAGGCCGGAAACGGAGTCTTTCTCGATATCCGCCATCTGGGGGAGGCGTATATTGACGAGCATATTCCCCAGGAGCGCAGACTCGCTATCACCTACGAAGGGGTGGATCCGGTCTACGATCTGATACCGATCGCACCGGTGGCGCACTACAGTATGGGGGGTATTTTGGTGGACGAGAGGATGATGAGCACTATCGAAGGGGTTTTCGCCGTCGGAGAGTGTGCCAGTGCGGGTGTGCATGGCGCCAACCGGCTGGGAGGCAATTCGCTCTTGGAAGTCACGGCTTTCGGGAAAATCGCCGGCGAGGAGGCGGCGCGATATGCGAAAAAGACACCCCATAAGGGTGTGGCACCGGAGAGAATCGCGACGATGCGGCAGCGAATGGAGGCGCTTTTCGCGATACCGGGAGAGATCGATTTTTACGAGAAGCGGGAGGATCTGGGTAGGAGTGCGTATGAAGAGGCGGGAATCGAGCGGGAGGAGGAGTCGCTGCTTATGATGCTCGCAAAGGTGCGTCGTCTTCGGGAGGATCTGCCTCTGATGGGGGTTTTCGACAAAGGAACGACATACAATACCAATCTGATCGAACGTCTCAAATTCGCCAACACGGTGGAGTTGGCCGAAGCGGTGTTCAAAAGCGCTCTGGCGCGAAAGGAGAGCCGCGGAGCGCACTTTCGAAGCGATATGCCCGCCGCTTCCGAGACGTACGAAAAAGAGAGCCGATGTCGGAAAGCGGAAGGGTCGTTGCGGATCGATTTTGAAAGGAGTCTGTCATGAAGATCACCGTTCGACGTTTTTGTCGCCATAGGGAGCCAAACAGTGTCGATGTCGAGTACGAGGTTCCGCTCGAGCGGATCACCCTGCTCGAAGCGCTCGATTATATCAAAAGAAAGATCGATCCGACACTTACCTACAGCAGCGGTTGTCGAAGCGAAATCTGCGGTAGTTGTGCGATGCGTGTCAACGGCAAAGAGGTTCTCGCCTGCAACCACAAAGTGGAAGAGGGGGATTTTGTTACGCCGTTGGAGAAGACATCCGTCCTGAAAGATCTGGTTGTCGATCACGATAAGCCGCTACAAACCTTGAAACGTGCCAAGACATGGCTGAAACGGCCTGTGAGCAAGATGCAACGTATCGAAGAGGAGAAGAGGATCGAGCGCCAAAGCGACTGCATCCTCTGTACCAGTTGTTACAGCGCCTGTCCGGTACTGGAGGTCGACGGAGCGTTTCTGGGGCCGTTCGCGCTTACGCGCGTATTTCGATATGTCGCGGATGTACGATGCGATGACGAAAAGGAGAAGATAGATGCCGTGCAATCCAAAGGAATCTGGGATTGTACGCTTTGCGGAGAGTGCACCGCCGTCTGTCCGCAGGGAATCGATCCCAAAAGCGACATTTTGATGCTGCGCACCAAAAGCGTGCAACTAGGATACAGCGATCCCAATTTTTCCGGTGGCGGGTTCGACGATTTCGGATTCAACCCTTCGTTTTAGGAGAGAAAGATGAGATATGGGTACTTGGCGGCACTTACGGTCTTTTTATGGGGAGTTGCGGTGTTAGCGGACACCAAGCTCTCCGATATCGAAAAAAACCCCGAAGCGTTTGCGGAGAGGATCGTGGAGATCGACGGATGGGGTTGGGGGTGGATGGCGAATGCTCCCGAAACGCTGGAGGGGCGTACGCTTCGTCATGCCAGCGGCAATACCGGAAGCAGAAACGACGGGACTTTTACGGACGGCAATCTGACCGTCCTCTATCCGGTACCGTTGCGGTTTTCGGGTAGAATGCATATCAAGGCGAAAGTTTCGATCGACCGATTCGGTTGGAGACTGAGGCCGATACGCAATCCGAAACGGCGATAGCCCAGCTTTGATTGAGGAGATATTCCGCCTGTCGAAGGGAATTTTGTTATAATTTTTTGAAAAAGGAGTGAAGATGGCCAAGGAACACAGTTTCGACATTACCGCCGAAATTGACAAGCAGGAGTTGAAAAACGCTCTGGACCAGGCGAAAAGAGAGGTCTCCACGCGATACGATTTCAAGGGATTGACCGCCGAATACGACTACAACGAAGCGGCCAAGACAATCACGATTCTCGCATCCAGCGACAACAAAGCGGATGCGATGTTCGACATTCTGGTTTCCAAAGCGATCAAGCGCGGTATCTCCCCGAAGGCGTTGAGTGAGCACTCCAGAGACCAGGTGGGACACGGCAATACGAAGTTGACGGTTGCGATAACGGATGTGATCTCCAAAGAGGATGCGAAAAAGATCGTGAAGGCGATCAAGGATCTCAAACTCAAAGTGCAGGCTCAAATACGGGGAGAAGAGGTGCGTGTGACGGGAAAATCGATCGACGATCTGCAAAAGTGTATCGCGGCCGTCAAAGGGCTCGATCTGAACGTTCCGCTCAATTTCACCAATCTCAAATAATGGTCGAATTTCATCCGGTCGATCCGATCGAACAGCCTCCGAAAATCGAGGGATTCGGATGTCGGGCGATGGTATACGCGCTTGCGTTTTCGCTCACCGTCGTACCTATAGCGGTGGCGGTCGGGATCTGGTATCTCTATAATTTCTGGATCGCCGTGGCGGCGGCGCTTTTTCTCTATCTTTTGAGCGGGTTTGTAAGCAGCAAGCTTCGCCAGCTCTCTCTTCCCGCCGATCAGCGGGAAAAGACACTCTCGTCACTGGAGATCGCGAAGTGGTATATCGGGAAAAACCGCTGTATATGAATATCAAACAGCTTCAGCTTTTTCTTTAAGTATTGCAACACTGGATGCAAGATCACTACTGAGTGCGGAGATTCTTTCAATCTCTTCCAAATTTTTTATTGCTCTTTTTTTTGCTTCTTCGATTTGTTTTTCCGTTTTTACAATTTTTTGTTCCATTGATTGTGATTTTTGTGCACTGATACTACTTAGTTGTGAAGCATTTTCGATTATTTTTCTTCCCTCGTCGATACGTTGATTGACTTCCTCAGTATGGTTGACAATCGTCTCAAAGGATTTAATGCTGTTTTCCATTTCAGTACCAATATTGGTAATGCCCTGTACAATAATACTGATTGTAGCATTGATGTCTGCAAGACTCTTTTGTGTACGTTCGGCAAGTTGTCTTACTTCGTCTGCAACGACGGCGAAACCGCGACCATGTTCCCCTGCACGGGCTGCTTCGATCGCAGCATTTAGTGCAAGTAAATTGGTTTGGTCTGCAATATCACTGATAATGTCTAGTACACCTTTAACTTCACTGGATTGATGAGAGAGTTCTTGGAGTCTGGTATTAATCTCGTTTTCTTCTTCATTGCGTTGATTGATAGTTTCATTAAGTTGTTGGATATCTTTTTGGATTTTGATGAGGATTTCACCTGCATTTTTGATACTTTCACTAGACTTTTTTGAAAGAGATTCATTTTCAAGACTTTCTTGTAAGGAGTTATGAAGATCTTTTATGGCGCTTTCGATCGTTTTGTTGATCTCTTCAGTATGAAGAACGACATTTTGTGAGAGGTTTGCCATTTTTTTGGAGAGTGTATCTGTTTCTAAAGCACTTTGTGAGATATTGAGTGTTTCGGCAAGTTTGATAGAGAAGTCATTAATCAGATGGGCCATTTGATTATATTCGCTGGAGTAGGTGAGACTTACATTGAGGTTGCTTCCCACTTTGAAATTGGAGAGGTAAGTAATCATTTTTTTCGCTGCATCGACACCATTGTATTTTTCATCAAGATCATGAATAAGAATAACAGCTGCTACTATATACTGTATAATGGATCCAATGATATTGTCCGTAAAAAATATTCCATTGGCGATCAATAAGATCATACCTACATAATGAACGAAACGCATACGGAAAAAAAGAGAGTGCAGAAGTGAATGTTTTGCCATAATCTATACCTTTATATATCAAATTTCTATAGGCAATATCGGTAACTGGCAGTTTTTTTAAATATATAGGAGAAGAATTCTATCTCCTCCTAATAGGGGTGAATTTTTTTTGAAGGTAATTAGATCGGAAGGACACGGATGGCGGGGTCGAGTTTCTCTTTGAGCACCGCTTCGATCGCATAGAGTGTTCCCGTGGCACTACTGGCGCATCCGCTGCATGCTCCCAGGTAGCGGATATAGATATCGATATGGCTGCCGCTCTCCTTGATATCGAGCACTTCCAGGTTTCCACCGTCCATAATAAGCATTTGACGGATATTTTCATCCAGCGTCTTTTCGACCGCTTTGAGTTTTTGTACGAGTGTCATTTGAGCGAAAGGTATCTCTTCTCCGCTTCCGGTGGAGTTTGCGGCGGCGGCGACTTTTTCCGCCTCCATCTCTCCTCGTACTTCCGCCAGAATATCCACCAGATAGTACTCCCGCTCTTCATGGCCGCCCGGTCTGATGCACGATTTGCAAAATGCGCCCGCTTTGGTGTAGTCGGTGATCTCTTCGACCGTTTTCAGATCGTTCAGACGGATCACCTCCTTGAGAGTGCCCAGACTCACTCTCGCACATTCGCAGACGATGATCTCCTCTTCGAAACTCTCCATTTCCACACCTTTGTACTCGGCTGCCGCTTTTTTGATCACGTCGTACGCCATGACCGAGCAGTGCATCTTCTGCGGAGGGACCGCAGGGGTTTCCGGATTGTCTCTGAGGGCGTGCTCGACATCGATATTGGTGATTTTGACCGCTTCGTCGACCGTTTTTCCGATCGTGAGCTCGGCCATAACATCTGAGCTGGCGATCGCGGTGCCGCAGCCGAAACTCTTGAATTTCGCATCCAGAATTTTATCCGTTTCGGGATCGACGATCCAGTAGAGTCTCACGGCATCTCCACAGCTTTCCGCACCGAAATCGGCGACGATCAGTTTGCCGCCCATTTTTTCGGCGTCCTCTTCCGTCAACTCGCCCATATGTCGGGGGTTGTTCATTCTATCCTGTACGTTTTGGCTGTATTCGTCCCAGATGGAACCGCCGATCAAACTGTTCAAACCCATGATGATCCTTCTTATGCTTCTTTTTTATAATCTTTTGGCGTATAGGCGTAGGAGCTGGAGATACCTCTGAGCCTTTCGACCGCTTTCTTGACGACACCGATCGTGTATTCTATCTCTTCTCTCGTGGTGAATCTGCTGAGGCTGAAACGGATCGCGGTATGCGCCAGATCTTCGGCCGCGCCGATCGCCTCCATGACCGGATTGGATTCCAGATCCTCGCTCGCACAGGCGCTGCCGGTACTTGCGGCGATACCCGCCCTGTTGAGATCCCAGAGCATCGCCTCTCCTTCGATACCGCGGAAGCTGATCAATATCGTATTTGGGGTGCGCTTCTGTCTGGGAGTCACGACAAAAGTGTCGGGAATCTTCAGCAACTCGTCTTCGAGCGTATCCCTGAGCTCCTTTACGTCATGCCACTCGTAATCGAGCGCATCCACCGCGAGTTCCATCGCCTTGCCCATTCCGATGATGCCGGGAACGTTGAGCGTTCCGCTGCGCAATCCTCCCATATGTTCTCCGCCATGAAAGAGGGGGGAGAGTTCTTTGCCCTTTTTGATATAGAGTCCCCCCACCCCTTTGGGGCCGTGGAATTTGTGGGCGGAAAAGCTGAGATAATCCACATCGACTTCCTGGACGTTGACCGCTACTTTCCCGATCGCCTGAACGGCGTCGGTATGGAAAGGTACGCCGTACTCTTTACAGATTTCACCGATCTCTTTGATCGGAAAAATACCGCCCGTTTCATTGTTCGCCCACATGATGGATACCAGTGCGGTTTTGGGCGTTATGAAATCACGAAGCGTGTCGGCAACGATCAACCCCTCTTCGTTGATGGGGAGGTAAGTCACTTTCACGCCTCTGCTTTCGAGAAACTTCGCGTTTGCGATCGTGGCTGGATGTTCGACTTCCGAAACGATGACGTGGTCTTTTTTGCCGGTGAGAATTTCATCCAGATAGATACTTTTGAAAACCCAGTTGATGCTCTCCGTAGCGCAGGAGGTGACGACGACATTGTCCGTTACGGGAGCGTTGATTCCGGCGTAGATTTTTTCCAACGCTATTTTCAGGTAGGGGTGCGTTTCGCTTCCGAAATCGTGCAGGGAGTTGGGATTGCCGTACATTTGGCAAAAAAACGGCTCCATCGCCAGCTTGACCTGCGGATCGACGATCGTGGTCGCATTGTTGTCCAGATAAACTCTCATATAGGCTCCGTAATGTTAAATAGGACTTAATTTGTCTTAAATTGAATGATACAACGTGGGATCTTAATTTTTCCTTATGTAATACGTGATCAAGAGACGACTTCCAATAATAGAGAACGTGTGTCGGAAAAAGTGACAATTTCTTCGGGACTCTGTTTCAAAAACGACTCCATCGCCTCTTTTTTCGCGATCGCCTCGTCCAGCGCCGGATCGGAGCCGGCGGTGTAGGCTCCGATCCGGATGAGAACCTCGTTTTCTTTGAGCAGAGCGTACATCTGTTTGAATTTCATCGCGGCCGCTTTGTGTTCGGGCGTGATGATGTCGTTCATCACACGCGAGGCGGAGTTGAGAATGTTGATGGGAGGATAGATGCCGTAGTCGGTCAGTTCTCGGCTAAGAACGATATGGCCGTCAAGAATGCTGCGGCTTTGATCGGCGATCGGATCGCTCATGTCGTCGCCTTCGATCAAGACGGTGAAAAAGGCGGTGATCGATCCTTTGCCCTCCTCCTTTCCTGCACGCTCCATCAGCTGTGCGAGCAGAGAGAGGGCGGAAGGGGGGTATCCTTTGGAAGTGGGAGGCTCCCCGAGCGCCAATCCTATTTCACGCTGTGCCATCGCGAAGCGGGTGATCGAGTCCATAATGAAAAGGACGTCCCGCCCTTGCGCCTTGAAATACTCCGCTACGCTCATCGCCGAAAAAGCGCCGTATTTGCGCATCAGCGGCGAATCGTCGCTGGTAGCTACGACGATGACGGTATCACTCAGATCGCCTCCGAGGTTTTTTTCGATGAATTCCGGTACCTCTCTGCCGCGTTCTCCGATCAGTCCCACCACCTTCACCGGCGCCTCCGCACCCCGTACGATCATCCCCATCAAGGTCGACTTTCCCACGCCGCTTCCGGCGAAGATACCGACTTTCTGGCCTTTGCCGGTAGTGAGAAGGCCGTCGATCGTTTTGACACCCACACTGAACGCTTCATCGATCAATCCACGTTTCATAGCCTCTATCGGAGATTGGATGATCGGTGCTTCCGTATTGCTCTGAATGGGTGGCTTGCCATCTATCGGACGCATCAGCGGATCTACGACGCGTCCGAGCAGATCATCTCCGACGGGAATGGTCAATCCCTGTTCGTTCAGATAGACCCGATCGCCTATTCGCATACCTTCGACAAAGCCAAACGGAGAGATGATGAAACGCTCCTTCTGTACTTCGACGACCATTCCCAGCCGCTCTTCTTTGCTCTGATTCGAAACGATTCGTACGATATCGCCGATGCTGGGCTGAAGGCCGGTCGCAATGATGTTGATGGCGGTGATATTGACGATCTCTCCGAAAGAGATCTGCATCGATTTCTGGGAGAGCGCCTCTTTGAGTTCGGAGAGTTTCATCAGTAGCGGATCGAAGGTGGCGTATTGACAAAATCGAGAAATTCCGCTCGGGTGCGTGTTTCCCGAAAAAGGCCCCGCAGTGCCGAAGTGGTCGTGATGGAGTTGACCTTTTCGACGCCACGCATCTCCATACACATATGGCGTGCTTGGATCACGACGCCGACACCCTTGGGATCGATCACTTCGACGATCGCGTCGGCGATCTGTTCGGTCATCTGCTCCTGGATCTGCAATCGTCTGGCGAAAACTTCGACCATACGAGGAATTTTGGAGAGGCCGACGACCTTGCCGTCGGGTATATAGGCGATATGGGCGCGTCCGATAATCGGCAACAGATGGTGTTCGCACATAGAGTAGAATTCGATATCTCTGATCAGGACCATTTCGTCGTTGCTGCTGGTAAAAAGCGCTTCGTTGAGGACTTCTTCCGGGTTTTGGTCGTAGCCTTTGGTCATGAATTTGAAGGCCTTGTAGACGCGTTCGGGTGTTTTGAGCAGACCCTCCCTCCCGGGATCTTCTCCGATGATTTCGAGCATATTCCTGACGGATTCTTCGAATTTCGCTTTCTCTTGCATCTTAATCCTTGTAGGCTTCTATTATATAAGGATAACTTTTTTTTGATAAAAAGGGGATAAGGTGTTTTCGGGAGGATAAAGAAGAGCCAAAGTTTCAATAGAAAACCATTTTCTTTTAAGACAATTAAGCTATAATTATCAATAGATAAAAAGTTTCCAATATCTGCAGAAGGAGAAGTTGATGGCAACACGTGGAAATTCGATCATCAAAGGAATTCCCGTATCGGAAGTGATCGCATTGCTCAATCGTGCATATGCCGACGAATGGCTGGCTTACTACCAGTATTATATCGAAGCGAAAGTGATCAAGGGGATCATGAAAGATGCCGCGATTGCCGAGCTTGATCAGCATGCGGCGGACGAATTGCGCCACGCGACGATGATCGCCGATCGAATTCTGCAGCTTGGGGGTACCCCGCTATTGAGTCCCGAAGAGTGGTTCAAAGAGACCCATTGCGGCTACGAAGCACCCCAAAACACCGATGTCGTTGCCATTCTCGATGATGCGATCAAAGGGGAGCAGTGTGCGATTTCCATCTACTCCAACATTGCGGATATCACACGGGAAAAGGATATCGTCACCTACGATCTGGTGTCGAGTATCTTGGCGGACGAGGTGGAGCACGAAGAGGATCTGCAAGCGCTCCATGACGATATCACCCAATTCATTGAGCAGATCGGAGGGAAGGATTCAGGAGGTTCCTGAACCCCTTCAGTCGAGAATTCTGACTTTGATAACCCCTTCGATGGCGTGTAGTTGCGCTATCGCTTCGTCCGAAATTTCGCCTTCGATATCGATGATGTTGTAAGCGAGATCCCCTTTGCTTTTGTTGAGCATATCGAGGATGTTGATATCGTGTCTGGCCAGAAGCGAACTGATTTCTCCGATCATGTTGGGAATGTTTCGGATAGCCATCGTGATTCGCTTTTCGCCCGCGGTTCTGGGAAGCGAAGCGTTGGGAAAATTGACGGAATTTTTGATGTTCCCGTTTTCGAGATACTCTTTGATCTGTTCGACGGCCATCACGGCGCAATTCTCTTCCGATTCGGCGGTGGAGGCGCCGAGGTGAGGTATCGGAATGATACCCGGAACACCCAGCAATTCCGCTTCCGGAAAATCGGTGACGTAACAGGAGACCTTTCCTTCGTTCAGTGCGCGGATGATGTCTTTATTGTCGACCAATCCCCCTCTGGCGAAATTGATGATTTTGATGCCCTTTTTCATCATCGCGAACTTTTCGGCGTTGAACATCCCTCGCGTGCTTTCCAGAAGAGGTACATGAATCGTCAGGTAATCCACCTGCGAAAGGAGTGTCTCCAGTCCGGTGGCTTTTTGGATATCGCTGGAGAGCTCCCACGCCGCGTCGACGGAGAGGTAGGGATCGTATCCGACAACCTCCATCCCCAGATCCAAGGCGGTGTTGGCCACCATCGCCCCGATCGCACCGAGTCCGACGACACCCAGTTTCTTGCCTTTGATTTCGCATCCGGCGAAATTGGATTTGTTCTTTTCGACGAGAGAGGGGACTTTGTCGCCTTCGCCCTTGATACTCTGAACCCATTCGATTCCCCCTACGATATCGCGGGAGGAGAGGAAAAGAGAGGCGATGACGATCTCTTTGACGGCATTGGCGTTGGCTCCGGGAGTGTTGAAGACGATGATTCCCTTTTCGCTGCAGCGGTCGATCGGGATATTGTTGGTGCCCGCTCCCGCTCTCGCGATCGCCTTCAGGTTGTCCCCCAGTTCCATATCGTGCATCTTGAAGCTTCGCACGATAATCGCGTCTGGATCGGGGATTTCGCTGGCGACCTCGTATTTGTCGCGAGGAAAAAGATCGAGTCCTTTTGGAGAGATCTTGTTGAGTGTCCTGATTTTGTACATATCTTGCCTCCTTAGCGGTGTTTGGAAGCGAAGGTTTCCATCAGGTCGACCAGTGCCTCCACCCCTTCCATCGGCATCGCATTGTAGATCGAAGCCCTCAGCCCTCCGATGGACCGGTGTCCTTTGAGGCCGATCATACCATTTTGCGTCGCGAGAGCGACCAGTTCGCTTTCGAGTTTCGCATCTTTGTCTTTGATGTTGAAAGAGACGTTCATCAGCGATCTGGAGTCTTTACGCGCATGGCCTACGTAAAAGCCGTCGCTGTTGTCGATCGCGTCGTAGAGAAGTTTCGCTTTGGCTTCGTTGCGCTTTTGGATCTCTTTGATGCCGCCCATATTCCGAATCCACTTCATAGTCAGCCCCACCATGTAGATCGCGAAAGTGGGAGGGGTGTTGTAGAGGGAATTCTTTTCGGCGTGGGTTTTGTATCGAAGCATCGTGGGGACGTCCTCTTTGACGCGATCCAACAGATCCTTTCTGACGATGACGATCGTCACGCCCGAAGGTCCGGCGTTTTTCTGCGCTCCGGCGAACAGCAGCCCCACTTTCGACCACTCGATCGGATAGGAGAAGATATCGCTGGAAGCGTCGATCACCAGTGGTGCGGCGGTATCGGGAAACGTTTTGTATTGAGTGCCGTAGATGGTGTTGTTGGAGGTGATGTAAGCGTAATCCGCATCGTCGCTGAAAGAAATATTTTCGGGAATGTGGTCGTAGTTGCTCTCTTTGGAGGAGGCGACGATTTTATAGTCGAGGTTTTGGATTTTCGCCTCTTTGATCGCTTTGGCGGACCAGCTTCCGGTATCGGCGTATTCCGCCCGGTTTCCCAAAGAGAGATTCATCGGGACCATGGCAAACTGCATCGAAGCGCCCCCCTGAAGAAAGAGAATATCGAACGTATCGGGTACTTTGTAGAGCTCCCTGATCAAAGAGAGCGCTTCGTTGTGTACTTCGTCGTACATTTTCGACCGGTGGGAAGCCTCCATGATGGAAAGACCGTGTCCCTTGAAGTCCACGAGTTCTTTTTGTGCCTCCTGCAGCACCTCCAGGGGCATCGTAGCCGGCCCCGCGCCAAAATTGAATACTCTGCTCATTGCAACTCCTGAGATATAGTTTTGATTGTAGATGAAATGCATCGATTATAGCATAGCAAGGTTAAAGAATTATTACCGCGAAGTGCCCTCAAAGCATCTCATACGAGATATGGAAAGCGATTTCGGGGAAGTTTCGATAGAGAAGATCGTCGATTTTCTCCAGATAGCGTTCGGCCTCCGTCCGTCCCGGAGAGAGAAATGAGAGGGCGATCGTCGCTTCTTTCGGATATTCGCCGGAGAGATCGAGGAGAGAGAGGTTGAGCTTTTTGAGTTTCTCTTTGATGCCGCTCAACACTCTGCGGCGCCCTTTCAGGCTTTCGGCCCATGGTAACTCCATCTCGACGATCACCACCGTATTGATCATGCCGTTTTCTTGAAATCCTCGATGATACGCGCGTGGTCGAAGAGGAGTTTTTCGAGAGGAATCTCCCGGGGCATATAGACATAGACCTCTTTCGCGTCGTCCGCCGCCCGGGGCTCGCCGGTAGCTTTACAGACGTAGACGCAGCTGACGGTATGAAATCTCGGATCGCGCTTTGGATCGGAATAGACGCCCAGCAGTCGTTCGATCTCCACATCCAGAGAGGTTTCCTCTTTCATTTCACGCTTGAGAGCCTCTTCGCACGACTCTCCTATTTCCACGAAACCGCCCGGCAGGGCGAGTCCGTAGGGCGGATTTTTTCGCTCGATCAGGACGATTCCTTTGAATGTACCGTTTTCGTCGAAGAGTTTGATAATGCCGTCCGTTGCCACGTAGGGGGTGTGAATCGCCATCGTTTTTCCTTCGGTTTTACCTTATTTTACCATTTTGCGGATTATGTGTTATCATGGAGTAAAAAGGGCGCAAAATGGACGGAAAATCGATCTTCTATATTCTCTTCGTCGCGTTTTTGTGGTTGCAAGGGTGCGGAAGCGGGGATGCGAACATCTACGATCCCGGAGACGACTTCGATACGAACGGACCCGATCTCGATCCTCCTTTGGGTCCCTATTACGATCTGAAAGACTATTTTTTTCATGCGGATCTCTGGAGCGGTCAAACGGTCAGCGAAGCGCTTCATAGATACTATCTGGACGCATCCGGCGCAACCTTGCGGCATGAAGAGATCGGAGAGGTGGTCTACGAACCGCTCGAAGGAGAGGAGACGAAGATCGCGATGTTCGTGGACAACAACCTGAGCCGAAAATATCTGCCCGGCTTTTTCGAAATCACCGAGTACGACTACGATGCGAACGGTCTGCTTGCGGACGAGAGGACATGGACGCGCCAGGCGCGTGTTAACGAGACGGTTTCGACTTTCGAAGCGGGTGGTAAAAAGGTCTATTGTTACATCAAGGCGCACTACGACGACATATTCGAGGATATCGACGTTTTTCACCTGGCGCGGGCGGCGAACCTGGACGATCGTAAGAGTATGGCCAACGGCTGGTACTATACCGACGTACTGGAGATCTGCTGTGTCACGCGCGATCCGTTCGATCGGGTGGAGATGCTTTTTTCAAACGGCTACGGGCGGGTTTTTGCCGCGATGTGGATACGGACGACGGAGGGAGAGCGGGAGACATACGCCGAGTATGTCAACCGATTCGGCATCGACTCCCGCTAATGAAGGATTCTACCTGGAAGGTTTGTCGGGCGGCGGAATCGGCCCGATGCGTTCGGGATCGAAGAATCGGGGCAGCTTTTCGAACGCCTCCAACCCTTCGAGGCGAAAGATCGTACGGGCGTCTTCGTATCGGACGACCACCCCTTCGTAGCCGTCCAGAAAATCGTAAACTCTCCCTTTTGCGTCGGTGTAGCGGGAAACGGAAGGATAGGGCGTCTTCTTTCTCTGATATCGGGCGTTCGGCGTTTCGAAGCGCCCTTCGAAAACGAGCGCTCCCTCGGGGGCGGGAAAGAGCGGATTGTGTTCGAGAAGGGGACGCACCGCGCTCTTTTTTTCTCCGGATATCGGATCGAACCAGCTGATACGATAGTCTGAAGTGTCGGCGAGATCGAACCGATAAAACCGGTCGCAAAGCGTTTTGTCTCTTTTGTCGTATATTCGGTAGTGCCAGATCGGTTCGTAGGTGAGTATCTCCTTGATCTTTTCGGGATTCCAATCAAGGCGAAAGTATGCGGCGTCGTAGCGGATTTCACGTAGCAGATAGCGCACGCCCCGCCCCTTTTCCGTCGTATCGACGGCGGCCGCGATAGCGGGCAATATGGCGATCATACGCTGTGTGCTCCGCTCCCCGATCAAGGTGTCCGTCAAAAAATTTCCGTAAGGAACGCTCGACATACTCTCGTAGATACCCGATTCAAGACGCGAACAGCTTCGACTGTCCGGAAAGAGAGGAGAAAAGGGTGTGGCAAGATCGAGCCGCTTCCATTTCGAAGCGATCCGGGAAGCGAGGCTTTTGCGGCGATAGCGGAGCCGATTCGGCGCGAGAGGTTCGATTTCGAAGGTGATCGTATCGGTTCGTAGCGCTCCTTCGGGTGTCGTTTCGTACCGCTCGTAGAGAAGCGTTCGAATCGATCGCAAAAACCGATATCGACGTTTGACGTTCGCCTTCGCGCAGACCGTTTTCGGCATATCTCGGAGATTTTCCCGTGAGAGTTTCTCCTCTTTGGCGGGAAGAAGGGAGTTCGCCCCCGGTTCGCCGAACGCTTCGGAGGCGGTAGCGTAACGTGCCGTCACCCTTCGAAGGTATCTGCCGTTTACCCAGGAGAGCGGATAGCCGCTGTGGATCGTTTTTCCGCTTTCGTCGATACGGTCCGAATCAAACGCGATCGCATACCATGGCGTCTTCTTGTACAGCGCCATATCCACCACATAGATTTCGCATCGGTCGGATTCCAGCGTTCCGGTTCGTGCGGCATGGGGGGAGGGGGCTTCGCGCATGACGAGGCGATCCCCCTCTTTGAGAGGGACGACACAATATTCCGCCTCACAAAACGAAAAAAGAAGCAGAAAAAGCAGCGCGCCTCGCACGTTGACTCTTCGGGATCAACTCTCGTAGAGAGCCGGCTTGTTCAATTTGGCATGGATGGCGTTGACCATCTCGGGCTCGATACCCAACCCTTTGGCGAGTCGGTCGAGATACTCCACTTCCGCATCGGTATCGATGTTGATCGCCATAGCCGAAACCGCGTAGACTTGCTGTGCCATCTCTTCGGGAACCCTTTGGACGAGTCCTTCGATATCGACGGGAGATTCGAGCTCCTCCTTGACGATCGCGAGCTCTTCGGGGGTGACGTCACCGATATATTTCGTGATCTGCGCCTCCTCTTCCGCATCGATCACGCCGTCGGCTTTGGCAGCGGAGACGATCGCTTTGAGCAAAATTTCCGCCTTCTCCTCCTCGGTGGGTGCTGCCTTGACGCTTTCGCCGCGCAGCATGGAAGAAAGTAGGCCGCCCAGGTCTCCTTCTCCTCCTTTCGCTCCGCTCAAAGAGCCGAGAACCGAACCGAGGATATTCCCGCCCGAAGTCGACGAATCGCCCCCTTTCGAACCGCCCAGCATACTTCCCAGCATATCTGTGATGTTGCCGGATCCGCCCATCGCCTTTCCGATACCGCGCACCACCATCACGCCGATCGCGATTTTGCTCATCGTACTCATCATACTCATAGTCTACTCCTTTGGATTGTGTATGGCTTACATGATAGCAGAAATGGTTGATTTTCTTCAAAAAAAGAGGATTGGATCGAAAGGAGTTGTGCCAACACCGATCAGAGTTGATCGGGCTGGATATTCTGTCTGTGGTATCTTTGAACGATATCGGGGTCGGGGTGGAGGTTGACCTTCGCGTCTTGTTTGCCTTCGTAGGGGATATGGGAGAGGACATAGCGGATCGATTCGAGTCGCGCCCGTTTTTTGTCGTTGGAGTTGACGATGATCCAGGGGCTATAAGAGGTGTGGGTGCGGGAAAACATCTCCTCTTTGTAGAAAGTGACCTTCTCCCACATCTTTTGTGCCTGTTTGTCCACGGGACTCAGTTTCCACTGCTTGAGCGGGTTGTGTTCGCGCTCATGAAAGCGTCTTTGCTGTGTCTCCTTGGAGATGGAAAACCAGAACTTGATCAAAATGATACCGTCGTCTATCAGCGCGTGTTCGATCTCCGGGACCTCTCTCATAAATTTTTCATATTGTTCGGGCGTACAGAAACCGAAAACCGGTTCGACGATCGCGCGGTTGTACCAACTGCGGTCGAAGAAGGCGATTTCGCCCGGGTTGGGGAGCTGGGCGAAGTAGCGTTGAAAGTAGAATTGTCCCTTCTCCACTTCCGTTGGGGCGGGAAGTGCGACGACGCGGTATTTTCTGGGATTGAGATACATAGTGAAGCGTTTGATTGCACCCCCCTTGCCCGCGGCATCGCGACCCTCGTAGATGATCATCAATCTCTTTTTGTTTTCGTAGATCCAGTTTTGCATCTTGATCAGTTCGATCTGGAGTTTGATCAATTCGTCTTCGTAGGCGATCGTGCGTAGCGCTTTGGAGATTTTCTTTTTTCTCAACAACTGCTTGACGCCCGAAGCGGTGCGGAGTTTTCGGATTTTGTCTTCCAGATCGGCGAGTTTTTCCCGAAGATCGGGTTCGTGGATTCTCTCTTTGAGATAGAAAAGGTCGTCGAAGAGGGTTTTCATGAGAAATCCTTTTAAAATATTTAAATGTATAGATTATATCTAAAGTATCGTTAAATTTTAATTATATAGAGAGTGAGAGAAGCGCGGCCGCGGCGATCGCGGCCGCTCCGAGAAAGAGATAGGGGCCGTAGAGGTATCCCGCGATCAGCGATCCGGCAAACCCTCCCAACCCGAATCCGAATCCGTAATAAAACTGTGCGGCGAGTTTTTTCTGTCTGTCATAGAGCGAAGTCAGATAGGTGAGCGTGGCGGAGTGGTAGAGGGCGAACCCGAACGCATGAAGGCTTTGCGAGAGGAAAAGGATTGCGAGGTTTCGGGGAAAGGCGAAAAGCAGCAGCCAGCGCACGACGGTCGCGAAGAGGGTGAAGCGGATGACGGCGGGCAGGTCGCCGCGGAGAAAACGGGCTTGAAAATAGAAGAGGGCGATTTCGCACACCACACCGAAAGTCCACAGATAGCTGACCGTCTCGAGAGCGACGCCATGGTCGGTTTCGTATATGGTGAAAAAGCTGTAGAAAGCGCCGAAACTCACCTGCATCAAAAAGATGCTGATCCAGATTTTCCAGTGGCGTCGCAGTACAAAAGAGCCGTCCGCGGATGGGGTGTCGTTGGAGAAGTGGGTGCGATCCTGCGCGATAAGCCATGCGAAAAGTACGCTGAAAAAGATCGTCACCGCCGCGAAATGGAGTCCCATACGATAATCTTCCAGGAGTTTCGCCAGTACCAGCGCCACGAAAATGAAACCGATCGAGCCGAAGAGACGCGATTTGCCGTAGCGGCTTTTGCCGAGCTTTTCGATCGCGTAGGTTTCGATAAAAGGAAGCGTCAGTCCGCTGGAGACGCCGAAGACGATATTGCTCAGCGCAAAAAGGCCGAATGTGGTGATCGTCGTATAAAAAAGCGGAATCGTCGCCAACATGAAGAAGAGGGCGATCAACAGGACGTTTTTGGTCAGCCGAAAGTGTTTGAGAAAGAAAAAGGGGGTAAAAAAGCGCATCAGGGGTGCGATCGAAAAGATCACGCCGATTTGCGCGGGGGTGTATCCGATCGTCCGAAGAATCTTCGGTAGAAAGATCACATAGACGCCGATCAGCGCGAAATAGAAAAAGAAGAAGGCGGAAATACGAAAAAAGCGCAGGTTACGCCTCCGTTTTGACGATCGCGGTGCCGCTGAGCAGATCTTGAAGTCCGCGTCGGTCTTTTCGGAAGAGAGGATAGAAGAGACCGAAAAAGGTGAAGAAGATCAGATTGAAATAGAAAAACCGCAGCAGCGCCGGTAAGAGCGTAGGGCGCTTACCGCTTTTGATATCGATCAGCTTGAGACGATAGGCTCTCATTCCGGGAGTCTGGCCCGAGACGACATAGAAGAGCACCACAATGATTCCCAGCGGAATCAGGATCATCGCCCACCCCCCTACCATATGCTCCCGAAACCCTTCTCTTCCGCCCATCGCGAGATAGATGACGGTATAGAAGATCGGCATCGCGAGCAAAAAGGAGTCGGTGATGAAGGCTTTGAGTCGTTCGAACGCAGTGGCGTAGGGATAGTCGGGCACGTCCGATTTTTCGTTTTTGCGGTTTTTTTTCGACGTTTTGGGTTCGGGGATTCTGTTTTGTTTGATATCGCGCCACCGCATCGTCGCCTCCGTATTTTTCGGTGATTATAGCGAAAGGGATGTTAAGAGGCGGGTGAACGCGTCTGTTTCCGCCCGCAATCGGGGCGGAAAATCAGGCGGTTTCGAGGTTGAGCATCTCTTCGGCTACGCGGCTGAAACCTTCGGGATCGATATCGTATTTTTCCACGATCTCGAGTGCGGCCGGTAATTGGGATGCGGGATCGTAGGGTGTCGTGGTGATCAGAGATTTGACCGCCTGCAAGGCGGCAGCGGCCTGGCGATGCTCCTCTTTGGCCTCATGTGGCGTATTGAGATAGCGGATCGAAGCGTAGAGTCCTTCGTCGAAATTCCACTCCTGCAGTAGCAGTGCGGTTACCTCTTCGTTGGTGATGCCGAAAACTTTGTTTTCCAGTTCGGCAAGTTCCCGGAGATTTTTTGTCTGGGCTACATGCTCCTTGAATTGCTCCACTTTGCCGTGTTCTTTCACGATATTCGAAAGGACGATTTTGCCTACCTCCATCAAAAAAGAGGGGAGTGCCAGTGTTTCGTAGAGGTCCCGATTGGTTCTTTTGAGCCATCTGGAAGTGAAGGCGTTTTGCATCTCCGCGATGTGGGAGAATTGTCGGGCATCGATTCCGTAGGCGGAGAGGTCGAGGTCGGGCTTTTTCTGCAGAAAGGAGGAGAAAGCGAAACCTTTGACCGTATCCATTCCGAAGATCGAGACCGCCTGGGTAATCCCTTTGATCTCGCGGCTGAAGCCGTAAAGCGGACTGTTGGCCGCCTTGAGGATATTGGCGGTCGTCATCGGATCTTTTTCTACGACTCTTGCAAGTTCGGCGACTGATCCATCTGGATTGTTGCATACAGCCATAACCTGTTGTACCGTGTCGTCGAGAGGGGGGAACGCTTTGACCTGGTCGGTAATCTTTTCTGCTATCATCTGTATCCTTCTTCGTAGTTATGTGGTTTGTTACGTGTAGATCGGTCGATAATGGAAAATATTTAGAGGCAAAAGGTCGCAAGATAGGGTTTGTGGTCGGATGAGTGTATCTCTTCTCTGCTATGGTATTCCGTGAGTTGTATCCCTTTGTAGAAAATGTGGTCGAGAGGATATCTGAAAAGAGGATTTTTGCCAGGGGTGTGCGGAAAGGGGACACGTCGCAGACGGAACGTATCGGCAAATTCCATCAGCAGCCCCATGCGCGAAGGATTCCAAGTATTGAAATCGCCCGAAAGAATCAGATGGGTATGCTGTTCGCAAAGGGTGGCGATCTGTCTGAGCTGGGAGATGAAGTGTTCTTTTTTGACGAAGTTGATCATGTGGACGTTGATCATCTCCAGAGAGGAGCCGTCGGGGAGTTCGTATCGGGTGGCGACACTGATTTTCGGTGTTTTGATGATGGGTTCGTTTCCGGTGGTAAGCAGAGGGATACACTCCCTCAGCTCCGCCCTCGCGGCACTGAGAAGGCCGTAGTGGTTTTGGTGGAGGGTGATGTTGGGATAGAAACTGTAGCCGTAATCTCTCTGTTTGTCCAATATGCTGCGTTCGTTTCGGATTCGGTACTCCTGGAACGTGATCAATGCCGGTGCGTCGTGTTCGAGGATCTGCTGAAAATCATGCAGCCATTTATAGTGGTGGTTGTTTTTGTGGACGTTCCAGTTCAGCAGTGTGAACGACTCCGGCAGATGTTTGATCTTTACCGATTTGATGACGGGCGAGATGCTTTTTCGATCCAGATACCAGGGTAGCAATTTCCTATACATCCGGGTTTCTCCTAAAGTATGGGTGCGATGATTTTGAAAACGTTTTCAAAGACGATACGCACCTTGCCCGCCGTTTTCATATCCGTATCGCAGTGGCTGTAGAGGGCTTCGATCCAGTTTTTGAGTAGTCGTTGTTCTCTTTTGGTATAGAGAAACGTGGAGACTTCGAAATTGTAGAAAAAGCTCCTCACATCGAAATTGGCCGAACCCAGAATTCCGACCATCTCATCGATCAGAATCGCCTTGGCATGGAGCATACCGCTTTTGTAGAAGCGAATCGTTACATCCTCTTTCGCCAAATCCCTCAAAAAGCCGATACGGCTCATATCGACCAGTGGATGATCCGATGTATCCGGAACGATGATTTGCACGTCCACGCCTCTGTGGCTGGCGATCGTCAGCGCTTCGAGAAGAGATGCGTCGGGAATGAAATAGGGGGTGACGATCCATATGTGTTTTTGTGCCAGCGCTATCCCCTGTAAAATCGCTTCGTAGAGGGCGTCCGTCGCGATATCCGGGCCGGATGGAACGACCTGCAGCAGTGCATTGTCGGAGGATTTGCGTATGGATAGGGATTGTGCGAGTCGAATACGGCTTTGGGTCTGGGATTCCCAGTCGGAGCGAAAGACTTCCAGATAGTGGTAGGCCGCTCTGCCTTCCACGATAAAAGAGATATCCGCCCAGAGTTTTTCATGCGGCTTAGGGGCGAGATATTCGCGTGCGATGTTCATGCCGCCGCTCATTACCTTTTCACCGTCGACGATGATCATTTTTCGGTGGTTTCTGAGGTTGATTTTGCTGTTGAAAGGCTCTTTGATAACCGACATGAAAAAGTGGTATTCTCCTCCCGCCTCTTTCAGGGGACGCAGCGGTGAAGGGTCGAACTCCAGCCATTTCGATCCGATGGCGTCCATCAGGATTTTCACCTCGACTCCCTCTTTCGCCTTTCGTGCGAGATGGTCGACGATGGTTTCGGTCACGCTGTCTTTTCCCAGGATATAGGTGGAGATATAGATCGCTTTTCGTGCGTTTGCGATCATATCGAGAAGTTTCTCGTACGCCTCTATCCCGTCCGCGCAGAGAAAGAAATCGTTACCCGGCAGTGCGCAGGCGATTTTGTTGCGACAAAGCAGCCTCTCTATCTGCGAATGGGGGCGATGGGGGTAGGGTGTCACTTCGGTCATGTTGATCATACCCTTTTTCCTGATGATGCGCTCTATCTTGCGTCCGCTCAGCAGGATGTAGAGCAAAATACCCAGATAGGGGTAGATGACGATGAAAAGAATCCATGCGATCATGCTGGAGGGTTTCTTGACCTGGGTAAGAATATGGACGATCGTGATGGCGGCCGCGAGTATCGTGACGATGTTGATCAGGTGGGGTATGAGCAGTTGGGTCCAGAGTTCACTCATCGAATTCGCCTTTTTCCTTCTGATCGATTATACCATAGCGGATGGAAATGTGGTATAATGTTACTTATGGAAACACATAAAGCGTTGATAGATGCCTTGATCGATTCGGGCGTATTGAAGACACCTCGCATCGTCGAAGCCTTCAGGAAAGTCGATAGAAAATATTTCATTCCCGAACATCTTTGGGAGTACGCCTATATCGATGCGCCGCTCTCGATCGGAAACGGACAGACGATTTCTCAGCCGTGGACGGTCGCGTTCATGCTGGAGTTGCTTCAGCCCAAAGAGGGCGACAAGGTGCTCGATATCGGTTCGGGATCGGGGTGGACGACGGCGTTGTTGTGTGAAATCGTCGGAGAAAAAGGCTCCGTTTTGGGTCTGGAACGGGTGGATGCGCTCGTGGCGTTCGGCCGTGAAAATCTCGCGAAATTCCACAAACCCAACTGCCGTATCGAAAAAGCGGGCGAAGAGCTCGGCAAACCCGGAGAGGTGTTCGATGCGATACTCGTTTCGGCCAGTGCCGAAAGGGTCCCCGTACAGCTTTTCGATCAGCTAAAAGCGGGAGGACGACTGGTGATTCCGGTGCGCGATTCGATTTTCTATTTCGAAAAGGACGAAAGAGGGGAGGTTCATGAAAAAGAATTTCCCGGTTTTCGTTTCGTTCCATTGATATATTGAAATATCATAGCTATAAATATAAAATATTTAACCTTTATAGCCAAAACACAACTTTCAAGACAAGTTAGCTTAACAATCCTTACTAAGTAAAATATTTATTACATTCATATTGGGTGCGCGCTATAATCTCCTTGTAGACTGTTTCAAGGAGGTAAAAATGAAAAGTCTCAAGTCTATTTTGGTCGCGAGCGTCTTGGTTGCGGGCGTTGCGTATGCAGACTGTTGTGTAACGACTTGTTGTGTGGTCACGGAGTGCGTGCAAAAAGTCGTAAAAAAAGTACCATATCAGGATTGCAAAACGCTTTGTGTTCCCGTGTTGGATAGCTGTGGAAATGTCGTATGCTACAAAACGGTCCAGCAGTGTACGACAAAATACAAAGAGGTGGTCGTAGAGAAGAAAGTTCCCTGCTGCTGCTGTTATTGATTTTTCGGGTCCTGACGGCTTTTGTCGCAGGGCCTGCCTCTGCTACAGATTCGAATTTTAAAAACGATTAATTTCAAAATATTCAGAAACGATAGCCGATACGGACGACCGTTTTCGTATCGGTTTTGCCGAAACCTTCGGAGGGTGTGTTGTCGTAGAAGGTGTCGTATTCGAGGCTCATATCAAGCTTCGTGTCGAGATTGAAAAGGATACCCAAGAGGGTGTTGATTTCGTAATCGTTTTGCATATCGGCGAAATTCTCCTTGGCACCGAGTTTGAGATAGATCTTGTTCGTGCGGCGGATTTTTCGGTTGTATTCGAGGTATTGGTTGAAAGATGCGAAGCTGTCGTTTCCGCCGTTGGTGTAGCTTTCATGATTGAGGGCGGGGCCGAGTTTGAGGACGAGTGTCTGTTTGGAGTCTCGGTAGAGGATCTTTCCCACCCCGATGCCAAAATCGACTTTGGCGGCGAAATTTTGAAAGTCGTTTTTGAGCCATCCCAGATTTACGTAGCCGAGCCATTTGCGGGGAAGGGGCTGTTTGGCGCTGAAGAGGGCTTTGTATTCTTCGGCCGTGCGTCTGCCTTCGTCTCTGGCGAGAAAGGCGCTCAATTCGAGGGTATAGAAGAGCGGGGCGAATTTGCGTATTCGCCATCGGTGGGCCAGGGTGTATTTGGCATTGAGAGTCGTGGTGCGGGTGTTGCCTCCGGTGTCGGAAAAGCCCGCTTCGATACGCTGTAGAGGCTTGGGGCGCAGATGCTCCCTGGAATCCCGCGTCGGATCGTAACGGGCTTCTATATCGTCGAGGGAGAGGTACTTCATCGTATCGATCTGCACGTCGCCGATCTTTTTGGATACCTCCGCCGGAAGGGTAGATATCGCGAGGCAGAGCAGCGCTATCGCAAGAGAAGCTCTGCCCGCCATGTTATTTAAACTCCGTCTTCAATACCGCGCCGTTGGCGGCGTTGGTGACGAGCTGGCGATACTGTTTGAGCCAGCGGCCGGAAATCTCCTTGATCTTCGGCTTGAAATCTTCCCGTCGTTTTCGTATCTCTTCCTCGGAGAGGCGGACGTCAAGTCGATAGTTGTCGACATCGATATCGATGATGTCTCCGTCTTTGAGTAGACCTATCACGCCGCCTTCGGCCGCTTCCGGAGAGACGTGGCCGATACTCGCGCCGCGGGTCGCACCGGAGAAACGACCGTCGGTGATCAACGCGACCTTCTCCCCCAGACCCATTCCCGCGATCAGGGAAGTGGGAGCGAGCATCTCCTGCATACCGGGTCCTCCGCGCGGACCTTCGTAGCGGATCACGACGACGTCCCCCTCTTTGACTCTGCCGCCGGTGATTCCGGCGATCGCCTCCTGTTGCGAATCGAAGCAGACAGCCGTTCCGCTGAAAGTGCGCATTTCAGGATCGATACCGGCCGTTTTGACGACCGCCCCTTCCGTGGCGAGATTGCCGTAGAGAATCGCCAGTCCGCCCACTTCGGAGTAGGGGTTTTCGATCGTATGGATGATGTTCGTGTCGGTGATTTCGGCATCGGCGATCCTTTCGCCGATCGTTTCGCCTTCGATCGTGAGGTTGTCAAGCGCGAGTACGTCGTTGCCGCGTCTCGTGATTTCATGCATCACCGCGCTTACACCGCCGGCGGTATGGATGTCTTCCATATGGACGGTCGTGAGGGAAGGCGAGATTTTGGCGATGTGGCTGACGCGCTTGCTCATTTCGTTGATGTCCGCGAGGTTGAAATCGACACCCGCTTCGTTGGCGATCGCCAGCATATGCAAGACGGTATTGGAGCTGCCCCCCATCGCCATATCGACGGCAAAAGCGTTGTTTACCGCTTTTTCGTTGAGGATGTTTCTGATTTTGAATCGCTCGCTCAGCGCTTCGTCTTTGGCGATTTCACAGACGCGTCGGGCCGCTTTGCGCAGCAGCTCTTCGCGTTCGGGCGTGAGGGCGAGGATCGTTCCGTTGCCTTTGAGCGCGATACCCATCGCTTCCATCAGCGTGTTCATGGAGTTGGCCGTAAACATTCCGCTACAACTGCCGCCGCTGGGGCATGCCGCACACTCGATCTCCACCAACTTCTTTTCGTCGATTTCACCCGCTTCGAATTGTCCGACCGCTTCGAACGCGGTAGCGAGGTCGATGGGCGTGCCGTCTTTGAGGTGTCCCGCTTTCATCGGTCCGCCGCTGACGAATACCGTGGGAACGTCGACACGAAGCGCTCCCATGATCATGCCGGGAGTGATCTTGTCGCAGTTTGGGATACAGATCATCGCATCGAGTTTGTGCGCGTTCATAACCGTTTCGATCGAGTTGGCGATGATTTCCCGGCTGGGAAGCGAGTAGAGCATACCGTCGTGTCCCATCGCGATTCCGTCGTCCACGCCGATGGTATTGAACTCGAATGGTATACAGCCGCATTTCCTGATCTCTTCCTTGATGATCGCGGCGTATTTGTTGAGAAAAAAGTGTCCGGGGATGATTTCGATGAAGGAGTTTGCCACGCCGATGAACGGCTTATCGAAATCTTCGTCTTTGAGTCCCGTGGCACGCAGAAGGCTTCGATGGGGCGCTCTTTGATACCCCTTTTTGACTTGATCGCTTCTCATTGGTTGACCTTTGTGATGAAATTTGCGTGTATTATAGCGAAGAATGATCTTGGTTTTGTTTTGGCGGAGGGTTTATATCGGATGGGGTATAATGCCGCTATGCGAAACGATTCGAAAGTGGTGGTTTTGGGTATCGGCAACGTCTTGCAAAAAGATGACGGCATCGGCGTCTATGCGGCGGAGTATCTGCTGCACAATTACGACTTCTCGCCTCGGGTTGCCATCATCAACGGCGGTGTGGAGGGAATCAACCTCTACGATATTTTTGTAGAAAACGACGATATCGTCATCCTCGACACCATCGCGATCGACGACGTACCCGGATCGATCTACGACATCCCCTCCGAAGAGTTGGGCGGATACGGACTCAACAGCGGAAGCGCGCATGAGATAGGGGTTTTGCAGTGTCTGGATATGCTCGATCTGCAAGGCAAACCGAGGCCCAATTCCAATATCATCGCCATTATTCCCCAAGAGATCACGTTTTCGTTCGATCTGAGCGAAATTTTAAGAGAGAAGTTCGACGACTATATCCGCGTGATTTTACGCGACCTCGAAAAGAGAGATGTCAAAGCGACGAAAAAAGCCGATATTTCGCTGGAGAGAATCATCGAGAAGTTCAAAGACCCCTCCAGCTTCTAACTCTTGACCAGACTCGTCTCCCAGCCGTCATATTGTGCACCGTATTTATCCGCCGTATCGATCAGGTAGAGGGTGATTTCGTCGATATCGTAGTAAAAGGGACGATCTTTTCGGTAGATCTTCACCCCGTCGAACCCCTCTTCATGCGAGATATCTTCCATATGGACAAAACCCTCTTCTTCGACCTCTTTTATAAACGCATCTTTTTGATCGATATCGCTGAAAAAGATGCGGTGTTCTATCGCTCTTTTTTGGTGGAGAGTATCGCCGTTTGCCTTGAGAGAGTCGCACACTTTGTGGTTTTGGATGATCTGCCACTCTTTGGCGGTAGGGAAAAGGAGGTTTTGGTAGTAGTTCCATTCGCTGTCATCCTGATACCCCGACTCGATCTCGTACCCCTCGAACTCATCTAAAGCGTACTCTAAAAAATCTTGCCAGTTGTAGGTGAATTGGAGATAGAAGATAAAGGTTACGCTCCCTTGCGTGATCACCCGCCCGACATATTTGCCGATGCGAAACTTCAGCATCGCCGCTTCGAGCTTGTCCTCCATATAGAGTATTTCGGGCTCTTCGGACTCGCCCAAAAGCCCCTTTTCATTCGGTTCTTTCAGTGTCGCCTTTACAAACGCCACCGTCGGATAAATAGATTTGTTCTGCTCCAGATCCATCGAAATTCCGGCATTAAACTGGATGGAAGCGGGATGCCCTTCCAGGTTTTTCATATAGATTTCCCAATACTCTTGCATCGATTTTCCCCTTTATTCCATCTCCAAACTCATCAGATACATCTCTTCACCGTCGATCACCTTCACATCCAGACTCTCGCAAGCGGTACATTTGTAAAGATGCTCGTCGATCTCAAACTCCGCCCCGCAGTCGTTGCAGTGGAGTTTGAGCTTCTGGACATTCATGACAAACTCCGCCCCGTCGCACATCGTACCCTCTTTGAAAGTATCGAACGCTATCTGCAAAAGATGCGTCTCCACCCCGCTCATGACACCGATCTTGGTGATGACTTTGGTGATCTTGGTAGCGTTGTTTTCTTTGGCGATATCTTCGCACTGGTTTAAGAGAGCTTGGACGATGCTATATTCATGCAAGGTGAATACCTGTTCATTTTTTAGAGAGATTATACTACGATTTGCTTTGTATGTGGTGTAAAGTGTGATAGATACGCAGCATCAAAGGAAGATAACCGCCTATGTGTGTAAAGATCTCCTCCGCGACACTCTCATGATAGGTATGTGTAGTGAGATTTCGATC